>NZ_CP063458.1:5229012-5882638 GCF_015169395.1 Humisphaera borealis | reverse complement strand
AACGGGCTGTCCATAATGCTCAGAGCAGATGTCGGAGAATAGCTGATTGCGCGGAAGCGGTAGTTCACACCTCCCGATCCACCGCCGCCGCGATCCGCTTGATCGCCTTCATCATGCTGGCGAACTGTTCCGGCGTGATGCTCTGGGCACCGTCCGTCAGGGCATGTTCGGGGTCGTTGTGCACTTCGATGATCAAACCGTCGGCACCCGCCGCGACCGACGCACGGCACATGCTGTCCACCAGGTAGTTCTTGCCCGTGCCCTGGCTGGGGTCGACGACCACCGGCAGGTGGCTCGCCCGCTGTAGCGCGGGGACGGCGGCTAGAGCCAGCGTGTTGCGGACATACTCTTCATACGTGCGAATCCCACGCTCACACAGCATGACCTGATGGTTCCCACGGCTCATGATGTACTCGGCGGCGAGCAGGAACTCTTCCAGCGTCGCGCTCAATCCCCGCTTCAGCAGAACCGGCTTGCGCTGGTCGCCGACGGCGTTGAGCAGGTTGAAGTTCTGCATGTTCCGCGCGCCCACCTGCAGCACGTCGGCGTATTTGACCACCAGTTCGACCTGATCGACCGCCATCACCTCGGTGACGACTGCCAGGCCCGTTTCCTGCCGGGCGAGTGCCAGCAGTTCAAGGCCCTTTTCGCCCATGCCCTGGAAGCTGTAGGGGTTGGTACGCGGCTTGAACGCCCCGCCGCGCAGGCCGACCGCGCCATGTTCCTTTACCGCATGGGCGATCTCCAAGAGCTGCGTCTTGTTCTCGACGCTGCACGGCCCGGCAATGATGCCGATCTTCTTCCCGCCGACCGTCGCCAGCGGGTCGCTGCCCATCTGCACGACGCTGCGTTCCTTCTTGATCTCGCGGCTGGCCATCTTGTAAGGCGCCAGGATCGGCACGACCTTCTCCACGCCCGCGACCGATTCCATCGCGGTGCGGTCCTTGAAGCGGTCGTTGCCGATGACCGCGACGACCGTTCGTTCCTCGCCGACGATGACGTTTTCTTTCAGTCCCATCTCTCTCACCAGTTGAACGACGTGCTCGACCTGTTGCGGGGTAGAACCTTGCTTCATTACCACGATCATCTGGAGCTCCTCAGAGGGAGTAGTCAGTGGTCGGTAGTCAGTAGTCGGAAGAAGCGGGAACCTCTTCTATTTTCTGACCACTGACGACCGACCACTGACTACTCTTCCACGCCAAAAGAAAAAGCCCCAGGACCGCGTCCTGAGGCTTGGTTATTTGTCCGAAAGTAGATCGGCAAGCTCAGTACGCGGTATTTCCGGGCGGGTAAAACCACCAGCCAAAGTAAAACGGAAAGCTCGCGCTGATTTGCGTCACGCCAGAAGTGTCACCACGCAAACCGCGTAAGTCAAACAGAATTCTTTCGCGAAGCTTCGGCAGGGTGCAACACGTTCCGCGCAGCCGAAAGAGCGAGAGCGCCACGGAGGCACGGAGACACGGAGGGCAACTTGAATCCTCTGCGTTTCACCGGCTACGGCAAAGGTCAGGGCGAACTCAAGGAGAAGGGCTCTTCTGAAAACAAGGCCTCTTATCTCGCGGGCATCTCGGGTTGCCTGGCATCCCTCCGTGTCTCCGTGCCTTGTATGTTGGATTCCGTACCGTCTGATGGTTCAATGCCGCATGCCGCTTCGCGGGCTTCGAAGCGTAGCGAGAAGCCCGCGAAGCGGCGGCGGACGACAGATCGTTCGTGCCCAGACGCCGTCATGGACGTCGTCACGGAGCCTGATCGTCGTTCGTCGCGTGCGACTAACCCGAACAGCCGACTGAACCCGTCGCCCCGGCGGCGGAGTTCGTATTCGCAAGGCAGGGAAGCCACCATGCAGCACGAAGCCAACAGCAACGCCGTTCCGTCCGCCGCGGTGTCCGATGTCTCGTTGCCGGTCGCCGGCATCGACGTCGCCAAGGATCAGCTCGACGTCTTCATTGATGTCGTCGCCCAGCGGCTGCGAGTCAGCAACAACGACGAGGGGGTCGCACGCCTCGTCGCCACGCTGCGTCAGCACAAGGTTCGCCTGGTTGTCCTGGAGTCCACCGGCCGGTACCACCGCGCCGCGGCCGCCGCGTTGCTTCAGGCCGGCGTCAACGTCTCGGTCGTCAACCCCAAGAACGTCCGCGCCTTCGCCGTCGCCGACGGCAGGCTCGAGAAGACCGACGCGATCGACGCCCAGGTCATCGCCTCGTTCGGACGGGCGCTCAACCCGCGGATTACCGCCAAAACGCCGGAGAAACAGACGGTTCTGGCCGACCTGGTCTCCCGGCGTCGCGGCCTGGTGCAGGTCCGGGTCGCCGAACGCAACCGCGGCCAGGGACAACTGCCCACGCTGGCGGCCACCCAGTCCACGAAGCTGCTGCGGCTGGTCAACCAGCAGATCGAGGATCTGGACCGCGCGATCGCCAAGCTGATCGAAGGCGACGACGACTGGCACAATACGTCGAAGATCATCGACTCGGTGCCCGGCATCGGGCCCGAAACGGCTAACCAGCTGGTCTCCAGCCTGCCGGAGCTGGGTAAACTCAACCGCCAGGAGATCGCCAAGCTCGTCGGCCTGGCGCCGCTCAACTGCGACTCGGGCACGCAACGCGGCCAGCGGCATATCCGCGGGGGGCGGGATCACGTTCGAAACTGCCTGTACATGGCGACGTTCAATGCCCGGCAACGCTGCGACAAGTTCCGGCGTTTCTTCGATGGTCTTGTCGGGCGTGGCAAGCATTACCAAGTCGCGATGACCGCCTGCATGCGTAAGCTGCTGGTCATCCTGAACGAGATGGTGAAGAACAAGACCCATTGGGACTCGAAGTTCGCGTCATAACTTTTCTGGAGCGTTCACTTGAAAAAGCACACAGCCGCTCCGTGGTGATTCTTCGGCCGCGCCAGATGTGTTGCACCCGCTTCGGCACACGTGCCCCGCGGCCGCCGGGCGGGGGAAAGCCTCGGTTGCTATTGAAACTCAATGGGTCAGGCAGGCCAGTGCCTCGGCGTTTGATGTACGGCGATCGCGGCCGGCATACTCGGCAAACTTGTCGGCGGGCATGGGTTTGGCGAAGTAATACCCCTGCCCGAACGTACACTCCAACGACTGCAGCAGCACCACCTGATCGGCCCGCTCGATACCTTCTGCGACAACACTGATCCCCATGTTCCTCGCGAGCTGCGTCACGGCGTGAACCAGCGCAGCCAGGTCGCGGCCCTCGTCGATATTGGCGACGAACGATCGATCGATCTTCAGCACGTCGATCGGGAACTGTCGCAGGCACGACAACGACGAGTAGCCGGTGCCAAAGTCGTCCATGTCGATCTTGACGCCAATCTCCTTCAGCGACCGCAGCACCTCGATCGCGGCCTTGGCGTCGGCCATCATCTCGGACTCGGTGATCTCCAGGTGCAGGCTGCTGGGCGCCATGCCGGACTCTGACAACACCTTACGGACGGTCGCCGGGAACGACGGCACCATCAGCTGCTTTCGCGCCACGTTGACGCTGATGCTCCTGGGCGCCCGATCGCCCAGCTCCCGTCGCCACTCGCCGAGCTGGCGGCAGGCCTCGCGCAGCACCCATTCCCCAATGGGAACGATCATCCCGGTTTCTTCGGTAATCGGAATGAAGTGGATCGGCGACACCAGTCCCCGCTTCGGATGTTCCCAGCGGATCAGCGCTTCGACACTCTCGAGCTCTCCTGTCGTCAGCGAGACGATTGGCTGGTAATGAAGGCGGAGCTGCCCCAATGCCTGGGCATGGCGCAGGTCGTTCTCAAGCTGCAGCCGGTCGAGAGCACGGTCACGCATCGAGGCGTCGAACAGCACATACCGCCCTTTCCCGCGCGCCTTGGCCTCATACATCGCAGTGTCGGCGTCGCGTAGCACGGCGTCGGCGTTGTCGGCCGCGAGGTCGCTGGTCACCACGCCGATGCTTGCAGTCGAGAACACTTCATGTTCGCCCAGGCGATAGACGCGCGAGAGCACGCCCAACACACGCTCGGCGACAATGCATGCGTCCTGCGGGCTGGCAAGCCCGTCGAGGAGGATGACGAACTCATCGCCGCCCATTCGAGCCGCAACGGACGGGTCGCGATCGGCGGCCAGGGTATCGTTGGCCCGCAGGCACTCCACGAGCCGGCGCGACGTCTCCCGCAAGAGTCGGTCTCCCATCTGGTGCCCCAGGCTGTCGTTGACGATCTTGAACCGGTCAAAGTCGATGAACAGCACCGCATAGTGATACGTCGGCATGCGGCGGGCGCGCAGGATGGCCTGCTGAAGCCGGTCCAGCAGCATCTCGCGATTAGGAAGACCTGTCAGGCGGTCGGTTCGGGCGGCCTCGCGGAGCTCCTGCTCCATCTGCTTGCGCTCGCTGATGTCCCGTTCGATCGCGACGAATTGTGTGAGCTTGCCGCTGGCGTCGCGGACCGGCTGGATCTCCATCGAAAGCCAGTAGCACCTGCCCGATTTGGAATAGTTGCGAATCTCGGCTTCCACAGGCTCGGCGTTATGCATGCACCGGCGGATCCGCTCGACCGTTGCCGGGTCGGTTTCCGGTCCCTGCAGCACCTCGCCGGGCTTGCGCCCCAGGACTTCATCCAACTGATAGCCGGTCATCCGCGTGAAGCCGTCGTTCACCCACTCGATGCGTCCGGCGGTGTCGGTGATGACGACCGCATTGTCCGTACGGCTGGCGACCAGCGCGAGCTTCTGGGCCTGCCGTTCGCTGGCGACCAGCGCCGCGGTTTTCTCGGCGACGAGTCGTTCGAGCTCGCGGTTTCGAGATCTCGTCTCGTCGTCCAGCTTCCGCTGCAAGGCCTTGGCCGACAGCGACACCTTAAAGTCGCCGAGACTTGACGCGAATCGCCAGGAAAAGAAGTTGAGCACCAGGAGAAAGATCGCCAGCAGTCGATACGCCGGCCAGACGAACATCAGGATCGACATGCCATAACCACAGACCGCACACCAGAGAAACACATACGCCAGGTCCATCAGCTTGGTATTGCGGTCACGTTCGGGCACTTCCAGGTAGGCGCTGCGCCAGAACACGAAAATCTTCAGGTAGCTGACGACCACGCCGGCCGTCAGCGTGATGAGTCCGATAACCCAGGGCCAGTCGGGAGAGCCGTCGGCCTTGCGCATGCAATGCAGGCGGCTCATGTACTGGCCGAAGTTCGTGAAGATATCCCATTCAGACTGGAATGAGCCGGCTTCCTGCGCAGCCTCGTGGACCGGCGCCGACATGCACAGAGCGTCCTGGCAATCCATCGCCATGGCTGTCGCGACGGGAGCGAGGCATGCGAGCGCCAGTAGTCCAAAGCCCAGGGCCTTGGCAGCGGGAACGTTCGATTGTGCCATGGGCAATTGCTCCCCGGGGGCGGTGCCTATCCGATCCAGTGCACCGCGACCCACCCCTAGCGGTCCTATCGACGGAGAGACCGTGGCTCTTGAGAGGCCCCACCAAGGCAGACTTGAAACATCACCCTTCCCGGCAACGACATGCTAAGCCGGGCGCGAAAGTCGCACGGTTACGACAGGCCTTTCGACCAGGTGGAAAACGGGATGAACGCGGTCGGGTCGAAGTCGAAAGCCGTCCCGAACGGAGCGGCATTCACCGAGCCAATGCGCAGCCGCCCCCCAACCGGGCGGACGGACGGATACCCGCCGTTGGCCAGTCGATACAGATCGCCATGATTCTTCAGCACGGCCGCCTGGACCCCTTCCGGGATCGCCGCCAGTCCTCTGAAGTAGTGGTGCCCATTGCGTTCCACATCGGCAATGCCCAGTGCGCTGACGACGGCCAGATCCTGCAGCAGTGCGATCGGGCCGACGTTCAGCAAGTCTTCGCCGCTGATGCGGAACTGCGCCGCCGGGCTGGTCTTGTTCCGGCTGGCGATCAGGCACGCATTGCCCAGGCCCTTGATGACGCCCTTGCAATTCTTATGGCTCGTCCCGACATACCCGAGCGCCAGCGCCTCGCGCGCCGAAGGCACCGAGCCGTCGGATTCGTCAATGATCATCGGCGGGCGGTCCGGCCACGCGACGAACTCGTGCCCCACCGCCGCCGACAGGGCAACGTCGCGGTGCAGCGGCTGTTCGACGAACAAGAGCCGTGTCAGGAAGTCGGAAAGTGACGGCTCTTCCGACAGCTTCGACCAGAACTCGCGAAAGCCCCCTGCCGATTTGAAGTTCTCGTTCGCGTCGAGCGTGTAGCGATAGTCGCCGTCGGCGACGGTGCATTGCAGCACGGCGGCGATGTTGCGAATGCGGTCGATGTCCTTCGGCGCTTCGCCGCACAGCTTGATCTTGAAGTGCGTCAGCCCGTAGGCGCGAATGCACGCTTCGAGCGATTGCGGCAGGCCGTCCTGAATGCGGTCGGCGTCGGCGATCTGCGAATCGGTCAGCGGGTCGATCAGGCCGATGGTGTGGCGCGCGATCACTTCACCCAGCGGCGCGGGCGGCAGCCAGTCGGCCGGCTGTGTGCCTTCCAGTTCCGGCTGCAGTGTTCCCAGTTCCACACCCAGCGTGTTGTGCCGGATTGCTTTCCAGAACGGTACGCTGCGGGCCTTGCAGAAGGCATCGATCACCGCCCGCTCGACCAGCGACGTGCCGAAGTGCGACAGCAACGGCGGTTTGCCCCATCCGCCGCCCCAGGCGCTCTGCATCTCGTAGAGATATTTCCAGAACGCAAAGACCGTCGGCACCTTGGGCACCGCCCGGGCGATGGTGCACGCCGACTCGATGACCTCAACCAGTTCCAGCGTGTCGCGCAGGTGTGAGCTGTCGGGGTTCTTGGTGAACCACTTCAGGGCCAGGTGGTCCGCGGCAAATCCCGTCTGCCGTCGGCCGTCCACTTCGACCTCGGCCTTGAGGAACAGGTGGGGAAGTTCCGTCACGGTGATGATGCCGTACCGGAACGGCATCCGCGTCCGCATGGGAAGAACGTACAACTCGGTGGAAAGGACGCGAATGGGCATGGGTGACGGCTTTAAGCGGGGGCGTAAGCAACAAGGCGAATGCAAAGTCTCAGGACGGCGTCACCGCCCGTACACCTCAGGTCAGCCGATCTCCCACTGCGAGCGGATTTCGCGCAGCGTAGGCGGATGCCACAACCATCGGACTTCAATCCAGAAGCCTCGCAATGCCGAACTGCGAATGACGCCCTTTTCGTCTGGATGAATAAGCTGGTACTTGCCGTCCCTGCCCAGCTTGTAGAACTCCGCTTGACGCGTCACAGGGTCGATCAGCCAGTACTCTTTCACGCCGCCCGACTCATACTCCCGAAACTTATCGACGCGATCGATGGTCTTGGTACCCGGGCTGATGATCTCAATCGCGACATCCGCAGGGCCTTTAAGGTGGGTGGATCGAAGTCGCTTCAGGTTTCGCCTGGCGACGAAGATCAGGTCTGGCGCGCGGCCGGGGAGGGTCGGCGACGTCTTCATCTGGAAGGGGTCGGATCGGACGACGCCCAGCTCAAAATGCTCGACCCATTCGCCCACCCATCGGATCAGATAGTTGTGGGCCTCGCTGTGTGCGCCGGAAATCGGTGGCGTCGGAACAACCTCCCCATCAACCCACTCGAGTCGTTCGCCGTTGCTGTAGGTGTGCAGGAAGCTCTCGTACGAGACCTTCTCGTGCGCTCGACCCTTCGGCGGTAGTGCGATTCGCGTCATCTCAACAGAGATTGTAGCAACCGGCTGTCCGGCGGGCGCACACGACCCGCGGGTTTTGTACACTGCCGTAAAGCCACAACCGGAGGATTCACCATGGCCAAGCACACCCCGCAGTTCCTCGCAATCGTCAACGACGCCAAATCTCGTGTTAAAGAATGCACGATCGACGATATCAAAGCCCGGCTTGCCCGCGGCGAGAAGTTCCTGCTCGTCGACGTTCGCGAAGACGGCGAATGGGCCAACGGCCATTTGCCGGGGGCGGTTCATATCGGCAAGGGTGTGATCGAGCGCGATATCGAGGTCAAGGTCCCCGATACCGGCACCGAAATGGTGCTGTATTGCGGCGGTGGGTTTCGATCGGCACTGGCGGCCGACAACCTGCAGAAGATGGGCTACACGAACGTCATCTCAATGGACGGCGGTTTCCGCGGCTGGACCGAAGCCGGCCTGCCTGTCGAAAAGTAGCCACAGGATGCTGAATACCCGACCGCGATTTGCGCCCCGGGAACGCCGACGTCCTCGTCGGCTTTTGCCGAAGTTGCCGAAGTTGCCGATGTGGACGGGGCATTCCCAGAGCCCCAAATCGCAGAACGCTGAAAACTCGAATAAAACGCCTGTCGAGTGCGTAGACTACATACGTTCGTGGCGACGTCATTCGATGCCGTCTGTCACGCCCGTATGGTTTCTGACATCCAATCGGAGGCAAACGTGCCCAATCGCTTACGAATGCTGATCGCCGTCCCGGTCGTCGCCCTACTCGCCTGGGCGGGTTACGCCGCCGTGGAAGGCAAAGAGGAGATCAAGATGCTTCCATTACCCGCCACCGAATACGCGCCCGACAAGGCGACCAAAGCCGGCGAAACCCGGACGCTGGTCGTCGCCGGCGGCTGTTTCTGGTGCGTCGAAGGCGTCTTCGAGCAGCTCGACGGCGTTAAGGGAGCCGTCAGCGGCTACGCCGGCGGCACCAAGGCCACCGCCAACTACAAAGCCGTCTGTACCGGCGAAACCGGGCACGCCGAGGCTGTCGCCGTGACCTACGACCCGTCGAAAATCACCTTCGGCGAACTGCTTCAGGTCTTCTTCACCACCCACGACCCGACGAGCAAAAACCGCCAGGGTGCCGACGTCGGCACGCAGTACCGCTCGGCCGTCTTCCCGCTCGACGACGAGCAGAAGAAGATCGCCGAGGAGTACATCGCCAAGCTCAACGAGACCAAGGCGTTCCCCAAGCCAGTGGTGACCACGGTCGAGCCGCTGAAGATGGCCGACTTCTACGTCGCCGAGGACTACCACCAGGATTACGCGGCGTGCAATCCTAACAACCCGTACATCCGCGGGGTTGCCGCGCCGAAGATCGAAAAGACCAAGGAGAAGTTCGCGGACAAGCTGAAGAAGGAAGAGCCCGCGAAGAAGTAGCGTTTGAATCGCGACATCTCCAGAATCAACGAGAACGCCCACGGACAGCCGTCCGTGGGTTTTTTTGCGTAGGCCCCGCTCTACGGAAACATGCCAGATGGAGTAATCACCGCCCGATGTTTTGACACACCGAATCGCACAACCTCGTCGCGAACCTCGAACACGAATGATGCCTCGAGCCAAGGTGGGTCGCGATGCAAGGCGGTCCCCATGAGTATCTGATAGCAAATGTCCTGGACCCTGGAGTTCTGGGCATACACGGTTGTTGGACAGCGCAGGATGTCTTGCTGATCCCGATCGCCATTGTTGATGACGTAGGGCACGTCTGCCTTCGAAAAGAGTGCCCAGAGTGCGACCTCTACCGATACGTTCTTCACTTCGAACTCCGCGACGATCTTGTTCAAATGATGGAAGCACTTTTCGTGAGAAATGGAGTACCATCCCTCCAACTGGGTGTCCCGACGCAGGGTCTCAGCATCACGTGGGGACCAATGGCCGCGCTCGTCGACGGCTATTCCGGCACGCACGTCGTCCAGAAGTTGCCGGAATTTCCTTTGCCCGGCAAGCGTGTCACGGATGATCAGGCGGTCGCCAATCAGGGCGGCTTGACTTGGCTGCCTACGCCAATCGTTCCAGATCGTCTGCGCCAGACTGCGCCGCTCCGGTGATAGCAGGTTGGCCTTCGGCCAACTGGTTCGCTCCGTGTAGTTGACTCTGCTTTTTGGCACGGGCACTTCGCCTCGTGCCAAGATATCTCCGACTTGATATTCGCGCACGACATGACATGCCGGGTCTCCAAATCCGCTCGGAGTCAGTACGAGACTCTCAGGCGTCGCGACGAACTCCATTGTCATGTAGCGACCACTGACCTCCGTGGCGATCTCGCGAAGCGTAGCATTCCGCAGGCGAACGGTAACGAGTGTGTTCGCCGGCAGGTACTGCGATCGCATGATCGGCATGTCAACCTGCTTCGACCATTGCTGAACGGCGTCGCCAAGCGCAACATCTTCCATCCACACTTCTGGCAGACGCCGCTCCAAGGCGTGTTCCGACGGGAAGTACTCCGAAGCGGCAGGTCCTGTCGATCGCGGTGGTGACGAGCGTCCCACAAGCCAAAGCGCAACCAGCCCCAAGCCCATGCAGCACACTACCCGGCGTCGTCGACGCAGGCGGACCGCAGCAGGATTGGACGCGGAATCGGCCAACACGACTCCCGGCAATGAGATCGAAGAAAGCAGGCACTCTCCGAGCGCCGTCCACAGTGGGTTGGGCTGGCCGTACATCACCAGTTTTCCATGCGCATTGTAGTCGCCCGACGAAGAACGGGAAAAGGAAGGCCAGGAGGGAGGTGTGACCGAACTTGCGACGGCGGACGGCACTCGTGCGAGTGCCTGCTACTTTGGGCGCACGTGGTTTGGAACGCATCCGGCGGTATACTCCCCGCTCGTGAACCGACGAACCCATCGTCTCCCCTGAGGGGCCGCATGACCGTGATTCCATCGACCACCCCCGGCCGCACGCCGCCGCCGGCTCCTGTCGATCCCGACAGCGGGCCGCTGCTCGATCCGACCGTGATGGCGCGGCTCGATCAGCTCGACGTCATGAGCCGCAAGATGCTCGCCGGCAAGCTCAAAGGCGAACGCCGCAGCAAACGCCGTGGGCAAAGCGTGGAGTTTGCCGACTACCGCAACTACACGATCGGCGACGACCTTCGCTTTATCGATTGGAACATCTACGCCCGCCTGGATCGCCTGTTCCTCAAGCTCTTCCTCGAAGAGGAAGACCTGGCGATGTACATCGTGCTCGACGTCTCCAAGAGCAGCGATTACGGCAAGCCCAACAAGTTCCGCTACATGCAGCGCGTGGCTGCGGCGCTGGGGTACATCGGGCTGGTGAACCACAACCGCGTGGTTCTCTGCGGCGTCTCCGACGGGCTCGTCGCCGACACCGGCGCGATGCGCGGCCGGCGGAAGGTGTCGCAGCTCGTCAGCTTCATCGAAAAGCTCCAGCCGATGGGCCCCAGCCACATGGCCGAGGCCTGCCGCCGATTTGCGCTGCAGCACCGTTCAAAAGGCGTCTGCGTCGTGCTGAGCGACTTCTTCGTCAAGGAAGGGTTCGAGAGCGGCCTGCGATACGTCGCCGGCGGCAAGTACGACCTGTTCGCCGTCCAGTGCCTGGCCCCGCAGGAACTGGAGCCCGACCTGCAAGGCGACCTGAAGCTCCGCGACATGGAAGACGACGACCTGGCCGAGGTCAGCATCACGCAGCCGCTCATCAAGCAGTACAAGGCGAACCTGAACGCGTACTGCCTGTCGCTGAAAGAATACGTCACCAGGCGCGGCGGCACGTACCTGTTCACCAGCACGGCGGTGCCATTCGATACGCTGGTGCTGAATTATCTGCGGGAGCGAGGGCTTTTAGGATGACAAGTGGAATGACGAATGGCGAAATCCGAATGGCGAGTGAAATCCCAAAATCGAATCACCAGTAGCGAAAAGGCTTGGGAAGTTCGAATTTGGTGCTTCATTCGCCATTCGAGCTTCGTCATTCGAGTTTGAAAACGTTTATGTCCTGGTTCCCCACATTCACCTCCTGGCAGGCCGGGCTAATTGCCGGGGCGCTGGTTATTCCGGCGCTGCTGGTTCTCTACTTCCTCAAGCTTCGTCGGAAGGAAGTGGCGGTCGGCTCTACGTTGCTTTGGCGCAAGGCGATTCAGGATCTTCAGGTCAATGCGCCGTTTCAGAAGCTCCGCCGGAACCTGCTCCTGCTGCTTCAGCTTATTCTGCTGCTGCTGCTCCTGCTCGCGTACATGCGGCCGGTGTCGAACTACACCCCGCCGCCGGGCAAGACGACCGTCATCCTTATCGATTGCTCGGCGTCGATGGCGGCGCTCGACCAGGAAGGCAAAACCCGCCTCGAAGAAGCCAAACGCCAGGCGAAAGAACTCGTCGATTCCATGCCCAGCGGCGGGACGGCGATGGTCATCGCGTTTCACGACAAGGCCGATCCGGTTCAGCCGTTCACTGCCGACCCGCTCCTACTCAAGCAGGCGATCGACCGCATCAAGCAGACCGACCGGCCGTCGGACATCAAGCTGGCCTACCAGCTCGCCGACGCCCAAGTGAACTTCAACCCCGAGCAGTTGCGGGCGAATGTCGAACCGCCGGACATCCGCGTTTACACCGACGGCCGACTGCTCAATCCGGACGACGCGGCCGTGAAGGGCAACGTTACCTATCAG
Source organism: Humisphaera borealis (assembly GCF_015169395.1). GTDB lineage: Bacteria > Planctomycetota > Phycisphaerae > Tepidisphaerales > Tepidisphaeraceae > Humisphaera > Humisphaera borealis. The sequence continues at coordinate 5,870,310 of NZ_CP063458.1, read as the reverse complement.
AAGATCGGCTCCGGCCAGTCCGGCAACATCGCCGTCGTCGCACTATCGGCCAAGCGGAATTTCGAACGGCCGACGCAGGTGCAGGTCTTCGCAAGGCTGGCCAACTACGGTACCGAACCGCTGGCCGTTCCGGTGCAGCTCAGCATCGACGGCGAGAAGATCGACATCAGCACCGCCCGGGCCGATGAGGTCTTCCTCTACCCCGAGCGCTGGACCGAAAAGCAGCGCCAGGACTGGGAAGCCAAACCCGGCAGCCGCCGGGCCGACGACAGTGTCGACTTCAAGCTCGACCTGACCCGCGCCGCGGTCATCCGGCTGGAGCACCTCAAGACCAAGGACGACGTCCTCGCCGCCGACAACTCTGCCAACGTCGTCGTCCCACCGCCGAAGGAACTCTCGCTGCTGCTCGTCACCGACGGCAATTACTTTCTTCAGCGGGCGGTGCAGAGCCTGGCGATCAAGTCGCCGGACGTCACCCAGCCGGCCGACTACGAGGCCAAGAAGCCGACGAATTACGACGTCATCATCTTCGACAACTACAAGCCGAAGTTTCTGCCGGAAATCGGCAACTACATCTGGTTCGGCGTGGTTCCCGACGGCACCAAGACCCGACTCGCGACCGATGAAGGCCCCACCGCCCCACCGGGCAGCGGCAACGCGATCGTGCTGGACGACGTCGGCGTGCTCGACTGGAAGCGCGACCACCCGATCCTTGAGAACCTCGGCCTCGGCCGGCTCTACACCGCCAAGGCGCTAAAGCTGAACGTGCCGCTCGACCGCGAGGTGCTGCTCGACGGCCTCAAGGGCCCGCTGATCGTCCTCGACCGCGCGCCCAAAGCTACACATCTGATCGTCGCGTTCGACGTCATGCAGTCGAACTGGCCGCTCAAACCCAGCTTCCCGATGTTCCTCCACCAGGCGATGCAGTACCTGGCGGTCGGGCAGACGATGGACGTCCGCCAATCGCTGCGGCCGGGCGAGGTCGTCCGCATCCCGCGGTCCAAGCTCCAGCAGGCCGACATCAACCTCAAATCGGTCACCCTCACCGGCCCCGACGGCAAGAAGGAACTGCCGGTCACCGACGCCGGTGAGTTCGTGCTGCCGGTGATGGAGAAGGTCGGCCTGTACAGCACCGAGCCGGCGATCCCCGGGTACGAGAAGCTGGCGGTCAACATCCTCGATCCGGTCGAGAGCAACGTGCTGCCCAGCGACAAGATCCCCGCCGCCGTCCCCACCGACACCACCGACCAGGGCAACGCCGCCGGCAAACGCCGGCTCGAATGGTGGTGGTGGCTGGCACTGGTGGCACTCGGCGTGCTGATGATCGAGTGGTGGGTCTACACGCGGCGCGTGCACATGTAGTTCTTCTCTAGCTTGTACTCGGGGTAAGTGCCAGGGCGAGGGGCCGAACGTGAGGCGTCGATCCGATGCGCCGATTTCTCCCATTGCTGCTCTTGTATCCCTCGTGGCTCGCGTTCCTGGCTGTTCACGAACTGGGGCACGTGCTGCACGCGTTGTGGTCGGGCGCGACGGGCATCCGTGTCGACCTTCCGCTCTTTGGCTTTTCACGAACGAACATCGCTTCCAACCCGAGCCCCCTGTTCGTCGCATGGGGCGGCGTCATCTGGGGAACCCTTCTACCTCTGCTCTTGTTGCTCGTAATCCCCCGACGCTGGTTCACGACTCGCAGGTATTGCCAAGCTTTCGCGGGACTATGTCTGATCGGCAACGGCGCCTACCTCGGCATCGGATGGATCGATCGCGTCGGCGATGCAGGCGATCTCATGCGCCGCGGAACGTCGCACTGGGTGCTTGTCAGCGCCGGGTTGCCCATGGTCACGTTAGGGCTATGGCAATGGCACCGACTGGAAACGACGGTCCCAAGCCATCAAGAAGGTCTGTGAGTCTGCGCAAGCGGAACCACACCTGCGAAACAACTCAGCGGGCAGACGCTCGATCGCGTCTGCCCGCTGATGTCTCTACTGGTACGACTCGCGCCCCGGCTCTGCTTACTTGATTTCCTTCTTCAGGTCATCGATCCCCTTCTTCACGTCATCCACCGTCTTCTTCGCTTCGTCGGAGACTGACTTCTTCGCGTCATCCTTCGTCATGGGCTTCTTCGCCTCGATCACGCCGCCGGCGATGCGATCACCGCTGTTGCCGGAGGGATCAGTTTTGAGGTCGTCGGCACCGGCGTGCACAATCACCGAGCGGCCCATGATGCCGTTCTTCTCGCCGTGCAGGCTGACGCCCTTGAACGTGCCTTCAATCTTCGCGACGCCTTTGTCGTTGGCTTCGATATTGCCCCAGTCGCCTGCGTGTTTCTCGTCGGAGCCGGGGCCGCCATGCTTGGTGCCTCCGGGGTTGAAGTGCCCGCCGGCGCTGACCAGCTTGGGATCGGACAGGTCACCCTTCTGGTGGATGTGGAAGCCGTGCTTGCCGGGGGTCAGTCCGCTGATTTCGCCGACCACATGCACGCCGCCGCCGTCCACGTCCTTGAACGTCAGGCGTCCCTTGATGTCCTTGTGGGCCTCGGTGCCCTTGATGACCGCGACGATAACCGCCGGCTTGGCGTCATCCTTCTTGTCGTCCGCGGCGCGAGCCGAGTTGGCGGCAATCAGGCTCATGCCGAGCATGGAAGCGGCCGCGATTTGTAGCATTCGAATCATCGTTCCTCCGGGAATGAAAGAGTTCTGTCTGGACTTTCAAAGCACGACCAAAGTCGGCCGGCATTAGACGCCGTGATCTTAGCGCGACTGCAGGGCCGGCGGCAATGCATAATTGCGAAACTCCGTCGGGACGGATCATCGCAGACGCTGGCCTAAGTCGTGTCGCGCGTCTACGCTCGATGACGATGCCCGATCCGCAGCCATTACCTCCCGCGCCCGCGCTGGACGACCAACCCCCAACACCGCCGCCACCCCTCTGGACCCTTCGCGGCATCCGGCGGCTGGGTGCGGCCGGCCTCATGGGCGTCATCTCGCTCGCGGTCCCGCCGATCGGCGCGGCACTGCTTGCATACCTCACCGCGCATACGACTTTTGCAGAGGTCCTTCGCGATCACGCCTGGGGGCCGTATCTCAGTGCCGTCGGCTTCGGACTGCTCGGCGGATTCGCCCTGCTTCCGACCGCCGCCCTGGCAATCTTCGCCGGCTGGGCGTTCCACTTTCAGGTCGGACTGCCGGTCGCGGTCTTCGGGTTCACCATCGCGTCGGCGATCGGTTTCACCGTCGCCGGGCGGTTTTCGGGTACGACCGTTGTGGACCTCATCGACAAGAGCCCGCGGTGGAAAGCCGTCCACATCGCGTTGCTGCACAGCAGCGCGCTGCGCACGTTCCTGATCGTCATCCTGCTGCGCATCCCGTCGGTGCCGCCGTTCGCGATGACCAATGTCGCCCTGGCGACCTTGCGCGTGCGGTTCCTGCCCTTCCTGCTCGGCACGGCGATCGGCGTCGTCCCCCGCACGGCGGCGTACGTCTGGCTGGCGTCGCGCGCCGAGAAACTCGAATCCGCCGACACCGGCGGCTGGAAAATGCTCGTCATCTCCATCGCCGTCACGCTGGCGGTCCTGGTCGTCATCACCGTGCTCGCCCGGCGGGCGCTGGAACGGGTGACAGGGGGTAATGACGAATCACGAAAAACGAATGACGAGTGAAGAACCAAGCTCGAATGACCAGGACGCACGCTTTGAGATTGGTCATTCGCTATTGATCATTCATTCGCGTTTCGCCATTCGTCATTGAGCGCCCCTGTCTCTCAACTCCCGCATGACCTCCGCCAATGTCCCCTCCGGGTTGGCCAGCTCGCGATACAGCCGATAGATCGGCTGATAACGGCGATGCGCTTCGGCATTGGGCACATACACCGGTTCCTTCCGCTGCCGCGCCATCGCTTTGATGGCATCTGCTGCCGTCGCGTGTCCTGTTGCGTCTTTGCCCGCCGCCAGCGCGCCCAGGATCGCCGCCCCAAGCGCCACGCTCTGGCTGCTCTCGGCCAGCGCGATGGGTTCGTTCAAGACGTCGGCGTAGATCTGCATCAGCAACGGCGACTTGTCAGGGAGACCGCCGGACGCGACGAACCGCTCGACCGGCACGCCGCCGGCGCGCAGCGTATCGACGATCCACCGCAAGCCGAACGCCGTCGCCTCGATCAGGGCCCGGTACATCTGGGCCGCCGTGGTGCCGAGCGTCAGGCCGACGAACGCCCCGCTGAGCCGGCCGTCCATCAGCGGCGTGCGGCAGCCGTTGAGCCAGTCGAGCGCCAGCACACCGCCCGCGCCAGGGGGCAGCTTCGCGGCCTGCGCCGTCAGCTCGGCGTGCGACAGGTTGAACGTCTCAACCAGCCAGGCGAAGGCATCGCCGACGCTCGCCTGCCCGGTCTCGTAGCCGTAGTAGCCCGGCAGAATGCCCCCTTTCACCACGCCGGCGACGCCGGGCACCAGGTGTTCCTGCGTGCTGTTGAGCATGTGGCAGGAGCTGGTGCCGAGCACCAGCACCATCGTGCCGCCGTCGGCCACGCCCGCACCGGGCACGCCGGCATGGGCGTCGATAATCGCGGTCGACACCGGAATGCCCGCCGGCAGCCCGAACCGCTCGGCGGCCGCGGGCGACAGCACGCCCGCCCGCTCGCCCGGCGACCGAAACTCCCCCGGCAGCTTGTCGAGCACGCCGCCGAAACCGAGGCCGACCGTCTCAAAATACTCGCGCGACGGAAAGCCCGTCCCGGCATTCCACATCGCCTTGTACCCCGCCTGGCAGGTCGAGCGGACGGGCTGTCCGGACACCGGCGTGCCGGATGACATCGCACCCGTCAGCTGCCACACGAACCAGTCGCCGGCCTCCAGCCAGACGTCGGCGGCGTCGTACGAGGCACGGTCGCCGTTGAAGGTTTCGAGGATCTTCGGAAAGAACCATTCGAGGCCGATCGTTCCGCCGTAACGGTCGAGCCAGGGTTCCCGCCGGTCGCGGGCGACGGAGTTGATGCGATCGGTCTCGGCCTTGGCTCCGTGATGCTTCCAGAGCTTCGGCCACGCCAGCGGCCGGTCGGCAAAGCCGGCCTTGCACAGCGGCGTGCCGTCGGCCTTGCAGGGCAGCATGGTGCAACTCGTAAACGCAACGCCGATGCCCACGACGGCTTGGCTTTGATTTGGGAAATTCGATGTTACGGCGCGCGTCGCCGATGCCGCCGCCGACAGCCATTCGTCCGGGTCCTGTAGCGCATAATCCGGCGGGAGCAGTGGTTGCGGTGCCTGCGACCCGGCCCTATGCGATCCACCCGCCGCCAAGACCGGCAACCGCTCGTCGATGACGGCGTAAGCCGCCGCCGCCTTCCCGACGATGCGACCATTGGAGACATCCACCGCAATGACGCGGACGGATTCGGTACCGAAGTCGTAGCCGAGCGAAAGTGATGGCAAGCGATCCTCCGAGGTGATGCACGGATTGTGCCAGAAGGACGAGCGTCAGACCACGCGTCGCTGCCCGCGGATGGACCGGAGAAATTACTCCGAGTCGAAACCCGCGCTCCGCTCCGCGTCGCGGCTAACCCTGAAGCGAACCCCGAACCCGGTTAGCCGCGACGCGAAGCGGAGCGCGGACCGTCAGCGCGGATCACGGTCTGTCAGTGCGCAGCTGCGCGACGCCTGCGCGTCGCGCCATCGCACGCCCATTCTATTAAATACCTAACAATATGCAAACAGAAAATCGCCCGCTCAGATCCCGACGCCGTCGTCTCACTTGGAAAGTCGGGTGTGAATTTCGATCCGCGGCGTACAATCTTGGTCATCATTGGGGATGGAAATGCTCATCCGGTGGCGCAACCACTCATCCCGATGCCTGCATCGAAAGTCCCATTGATGTGAAGCGACGCAACACGTCGTCGAGCGGAGCTGAATGATGGTTGACGCTTCTTCGACGGACAGCCCCAGACCCCCGCCCCTCCGCCCGCGCCGCTGGTTCGGGCTGCTCTTCTGGGCGGCCGCGATTGTGTTCCTCTCGTGGCTCTGGTCGCGCAGCCACCAGACCGCCGACCTGGGCGCGGTCTATACGCGATCGGGGAACATCAACGGCGTGCTGTCGCACCGCGGCAACCTGCTGGTGGGCATGAGCACGCTGTCCCTCGGGCCCGACAAGGCGCTGACCGCCGAGCACATCGCCGCACCGGTGACCGACGGCGACTGGCTCTTCGACGGGGCCTACACGAACGCGAGCACGATGAAATCGCAGTGGCAGTTCGGCTACGCCCTGAGCAAGCCCGGCGACCTGCCCGTCGCCGACGCCACCTGGTCTGCCGTCGTCTTCCCGCACTGGGCGGCGATCACGCTCTGCTCGCTGATCCTGCTCTGGCACCTCTGGCGGTTCACCCTGCGAACCCGCGAACGCCGATGGCGAAAGAAGGGCCGATGCGTGGCGTGCGGGTATGACTTGCAAGGCAACCCCAGTGACCGATGCCCGGAATGCGGAACGCCGGTGGCGGCGGTGTCGCCCTTGCCATGATCTATCGGCTGCGCGAAATCAGAGCCACCGGTCGTTCGATTTCACCACGAAGGCACGAAGAGGCACGAAGAAGAAATAGATTGAACGTGGAAGCGGTCCACAGCGTCAGCAGTATCGGCTCTCCTGCAGTCGATTCTTCGTGGACCTTCGTGCCCTTCGTGCCTTCGTGGTAAACCGGACATGAGGTGGCACCCCTGCGGGTATTGTCGGAATCGTTGCCCCATGGCGAACGTCGGACGGCGACCCTCACGGGCAAGCGAGTACGCTTGCCCATGCCACCCAAAACCTGGATCGCGCGTATTCACTGCCGCCGACCGCCGATGATGGCGCCGCGTCAAACTGCCGCGCGCTCGGCGACGGGTTCCCTTTCGCCAGCGGGTGCTTCCCCTGCCGTCTGGCCCAATTCGATCTTCACGCGGTTCACCCGTTGCGGCTCGGCGTTCAGGACCGTGAACTTCGCGCCGCCGTAGATGAACGTCGTGCCTGCTTCGGGGATGCGGCCGACGGTTGTGACCACGAAGCCGCCGAGCGTGTCGTAGCCGGCGTCTTCGGGCAGTTCGAGGCCTGTCTGGCGGTTGATTTCATCCAGGTAGATTCGCGCGTCGGCCTCGATCGTCTGTTCGTCGATCTGGCGGTACATCGCCGGCTCGGCCGGCTCGTGTTCGTCGGAGATGTCGCCGACGAGCTCTTCCAGCACGTCTTCGATCGACACCAGGCCGGCGGTGCCGTCGTACTCGTCGCGGACGATCGCCAGGTGAACCTTCTGTCGGCGGAAGTCGGAGAGCAACTCGCGGACGAGCTTGGTTTCGGGCACGAAGTACGCCGGCCGCATCGCCAGCTTCATGCTGAAAGTTTCGGTCGGCTTGCCGAGCTGTTTCAGCAGGTCGCGGGCGTAGAGCACACCGATGATGTGGTCGAGCGTGCCTTCGTATACGGGGATTCGGCTGTGGCCGGTCTCTTCCAGGACTTCCTTGATCTCGGCGAGGGTGGAAGTGGATTCGATCGCGACGACCTCCGGGCGCGGCGTCATGATCTGGCCGGCGGTCGTCTCCTGGAACGCCATCACCGACTCGATCATCCGGCGGACGTCGTCATCGACGATGCCTTCTTTTTGTCCCTCTTCGACGACCGACAGAATTTCCTGTTCGATGTCGTGCTCGGCCTTGCCGGCGGCGGGTTCGGTGGGGATGCCCGCCGCCCGGCCGATCATGCGGTCGATGACGTGCATCAGCTTGGCGATCGGCCACATCAGCCAGAACAGCCCGTGCAGCGGGCGGACGAACTGGGCGACGACGGCGTCGCCCATGTGGCGAGTGACAGCCTGGGGCAGCATGATCGAGCAGACCAGCGTCACCAGCGTGCCCAGCACGACGGCGACGGTGTAGCTCACGGCGGCGTTGTAGCCAAACGATTCGACCAGATCGAGCGACAGCAGCAGGATCGCGACGTTAAACAGCAGCCGCCAGACCGCCGTGACGAAGACCAGATCGGGCTGGTGCTCCATCGTCTTGTCGAGCCAGCTTCCGATGCCTTTGCGCTCGAGGTGTTCGTCGAGGCGAACGCGCGACAGGTCGCGGAGCGAGTAGGTAAGCGTGGAAAAGACCAGGGTGCCCAGTGCCGAACCGGCCAGGGCCCCTGCGATCAGGGGGACGGCCATGTTAGAGGGCTCCGAAAGTAAGAACGGCCGCCGCAGGCCGGAAACCGGCGCTGCGTACTGGCGGATGCAACGGCAGAGCGAAGGTCTGCGCGCGACCTATGTCGTCCTCGGATGTCAGGGTGGGCCTTGGGTTGGCGTTCATCGCAATGCTCGAACAAGCCGTCGGCGAAAGCCGGCGGGAGCGCGGACGGCAGTCGCCCGCAAAGCCGCCGGCGAACCGGCGACATCCCGCATTGTACGTCGGGAACGGCGGCGCGGACATCCCTCAAATGTTCCGTTTTTCCGCAAGATGTTGATGCGAAATGATTTGCGAGATTTTTTCGGCGCGTCTTCGTCCGAGAATTCGCAGGTTTTTGTCGCGCGTTTGCCGCATCCTGCGTTTCGCGACCGAACCAACTCGTCCTACGCCCACCGCGCGCGGTGGGACCCACCGCAGCGCGGTGGGCGTTCGTGGTTCCTCTCGCGTGCATCATCTCGTCACGCGCTTCTTTGCGGGTCCAGCGGTGCGCTCGAACACCGCCCCGATGCCGATCGCGGCGAGGATGCGATCCTCAGTACGGTGCATCTTCTTGTAGTCCGCGGGCGTCAGGTCGTCGTAGCCGCACAAGTGCAGCATGCCGTGCAGCGCGTAGAGCAGCACTTCGTGACGAAGTTCGGTACCCTCGGTTTTGGCGCGACGGCGGGCCTCGGGAATGCAGACGACCACCTCCCCCGCCATCACCCGGCCGCGGGAATCTTCGTCGAGCGGAAAGGTCAGCACGTCGGTCGGCCCGGCGATGCCCATGAACTGCTGGTGCAGGTCGGCCATTGCCTTGTCGCCGACGAGGGCGAGCGACAGTTCGACGAGCGGCTTGCGCAACTCGGCGTGGGCAGCGCGGAGGTGCTTACGCAGGAAGGGTACAAGATCCTTGCCGACGGCCGCGGAGAGCTCCAGATGAAGTTTCGACTTCGCGGTGCGGACAGAACGAGCGGCGGAAGGCTTGCGTGGCATGGGGTGCGGTGATCATCGCCGGGATGGTCGTGGTGACAAGGCACGCACGGATGCCCTGGACCGCGGAGCCCCAGCTCCGCTCTTCATTTTGTCGTTCGTGCGGAGCTGGGGCTCCGCGTTCCCAAAGTTTGTCGGACGTACGACCACGCGATCGTCTGTCTACACCACGCCCGGCAGATCCTGGGTTCGATTGACGGCCTGGCGGATGATTTCCGGCAGGCCGGTTTCGACGCGGAGCTGCCCCATGTCGAAGAGGGTGCGGAAGATGGTCGCCAGCAGGTTGTCGGGCTTGAGGCCGTCACCGTCGGGCTCTGCGCCGGTGCGGTTGGATCGGCCGACCACCTGTCCGCGCGGCATGCCCGCGCCGTACAGGATGAGTGGTGCCAGCGCCGGCCAGTGGTCGCGGCCGCCGTTCTTGTTGAGCTTGGGGTTGCGGCCCATTTCGCCGCAGCAGACCAGCAGGATTTTGTCGCCCAGCCCGCGGCTTTCGCAGTCTTCGATGAACGCCGAGACGGCATGGTCGAACGGTTCGATGACGGCCTTCTTCCCCTCGGCGACGGCGATGTTGTTGACGTCTGCGTGGAAGTCCCAGACGAACTCGGTGTTGACGGTGATGAACCCGCACCCCGCCTCGGCCATTCGGCGGGCCAGCACCAGCAGCCTGCCCAGCGTGTTGGCATTCGCCCGGTAGTACGGGTCGTTGTTCTTCATCTTGCCGGTCTTGGGCGTCCAGAGCGACGGGTCGAGGAACGGCCTGGTGTCGTAGCGCTCGAGCAGTTTCGGATCCTCGTTCGAGAGGTCGAACGCCTGCCCGACGCCCTTGAGGATCATGTCGAACGCCTGCCGGCGGAAGCCGTCGACGGCGTCGCCTTGCGCATCGAGATCACGCCGCGCCCGGTCGATCGCCGACAGCAATTCCCGGCGGTCGGTGAGCCTTTCGCGCGGCAGATTGAGCTTCAGATTCTCCTGCATCGGCCCGCCGGCACCGGGCGTGAACGGCGCGTAGCCGGTGCCGAGCGAGCCGGTGGCGTCGAACTTGCCGAAGCGCTCGCGCGGGCCGGGCTGGTCGGCGCCGACGGAAATCGGCCAGAGCGCCATCGACGTCGGCAGGCCGGTCCTGGGGTTGTTGATGCCGGCGACCCGGCTGTAAACCGAACCGAGGCTCGCGCCGCCGGTGGTATCGCTGACGATCGGCCGGAGCCCGCCGTGATCGGTGCCGGTGGAGAAATTGCGGACGATGGTCAGGCGGTCGGCGAGCCTGGCGAGCTTCGGCAGGCTGGAGCCGAAATGTACGCCGGGAATGCTGGTGGGGATCGTTCCGCCGACGGGGGCCATCTCGGCGGTCAGGCCTTCCTTGGGGTCGAACGTCTCAGCCTGCGGCGGGCCGCCCTGCATGAACAGGAAGATGACCGACTTCCCCGACAGCGGACTGACGCCGCCCGACCCGCTGACGCTGCCGAAGGCCGTGTTGCTGCTGAGTGCGGGAAAGAGCGCATTGCCGAACAGTGCGCCGCCTAGCGCCGCACCGCCAACGCGAAGGAAGTCGCGCCGGCGCAGGCTCGAAGGGCCGTTGGGATCGCAGAAGAGGAGCATGTCGGACCTCGCGTGCAGAAGTGAGTCGACGCTGAGCCTCGATGTTGTTACCGCTGCGGATCAGGAAGGTTGACACACGGCAAACCGGCCGCTGTCGGTTACTACTGTCCGTGTCACGGACAGCGATCACAGACAGCTCTCACGGACGGCCTTCACTTCTTCGGCGCCGCCTTCGGATCCAGGTTCTTCAGCAACTCCCCCTCGGGCAACTTGCTCTCCAACCCGTTCGCCGGCACTTCGACCTTGCTGATCCAGAGCAGCGCGTTGAGGACCACCTTGCGGAAGTCGTCGATGCCCCAGTTGGTGTGGAAGTGCCCGCCGGTGAAGCCGACGCCGCGGCCGCCGTCTTCGCGCTCGACGGCCCACATCATCGTCTCGACGCGCCCTTTGGCTTCCTGGATGTGCTTGTACGGCCCCTTCGGATAGACGTACGGGCCGTCGCGGACGGCGTCGCTCGGCGTGGCGGTGAGAATGCTCGTGACTCCCTTCATCTCCGGGCGGAACCGCATGTTGAAGTACCACTCGTCTTTGGCCGTAAACGGCTTGACGCCGCGGCTGATGGGATGATTGGGGAAGGTCTCAAACTTCGGTTCCCAGATCGGGTTCACGGAGAACTCGTGCTCGTAGTGCCCGCCGATCCAGGCCTTGAACTCGTCGCCTGCCTGCTTGGGGTCCACCTCGACGGCGTAGTGGGCGCACATGAGCCCGACGCCGCGTGCCATCAGTTTGGCCACCTTCTCCTTGTGGTCGCCCTGCACCGCCGGGTGCCCCTGGCGGCCGTCGCTGTAGATGAACAGGGCGTCGGCGTCGTCGAGAACCTTTTCGTCGGAAACCCAATGGTTGCGATGGACGGAAACTTCAAGATCGGGCACGGCTTTGAGGCACTGCGACAGCACGTAGACGCCGGCGTTGAACTCGTGCATCCCCGCCGGATGGCTCGGCTTGCCGGCGATCATGACGAGCTTGCGTTTCTTCGCCTGGCCGAAAGCGAGATGCGGAAACGCAACCGCCGCCGCGGCTGTGGCGGCAACGCCGGTCAGAAAACGCCTGCGGGAAAGGTTTGATGTCGTCTTGGGCTGGTTCATGGAGTTCCTCCGCCGAGCAGTTTAAACCACGATCGGACGCCGAGGAAGGTTATCCGTAAAAGCGGTGAAGCTGTCCGTGACACGGCTTTCCAAGCCGTGCGGGCGAGGTCACGACGCGTGAAGATGCAAATCTTCGGCAATGCCACGTCTTTTCCCCAGAAATCCAGGAGCCTACCGAGGATTGGAATCCACTTGCGTTGTGACCTCGCTCGCACGGCTTGGAAAGCCGTGTCACGGACAGCCGCTGATCTTCATCGTTCGTTTTCATTCGTCGCTCACTCGAGCTTCCGCGAGTACCCCACCGTCGTCTTCGGCATTTCGTCCACGAGCAGCAGCTTCTCGAACCGCGTGATTTCGCCGGCGATCGGGATCTCCACCCGCACTGGCAGCACCCCAGCGACCTTGCTCGCCTCGGCGAACGCCTTGGCGGCGTCGTGAGCCTGGGCCAGTTGCTGCGACGCCTTCTGAAGCTCGGCGACTTCCTTCGTCCGCGCCAGTGCGGCTTCGCCGAAGTGCCGGAACGGCAGTGTGAACCGCGACACTTCGCTGACATTCCCCTGCGCATCGACCACGCGATACTGCTTCGGCAGGAACACCGCCCAGGCCAGGTGTCCCACCGGCACGTCCGATTGCGGCAACGACAACTCCAACTGCCCGCGATCGGCCAGCTTCACCGCCGGCATGACGTACACCACCTCCACGTCATACGGCTTCAGATCGCCGGCCAGTTCGTCGTCGGTCCTCTTCTGCTGCATTTCCTTGATGACCCGATGTTCCTCCCCCTGACGCCGGCGGTCTCGCCTGAATTGGTAGCTCTCGTCGTCGCCGTCTTCGACTTCCTCGCTGCGCTTGAGCGGGATCAGCACGCGGCCGTCGGCGGTTTTGGCCGGGGTGACGGGCTTGTCGTCCACGAAGGTGCTCCAGACCTCCGCGCCCGCTGGCAGCCGTAGCGTCATGCTCGGCTTGAGGTTGTTCCGCACGATGTACATCAGCTTGGTGACGCTGCGGCCGTCGGCGGTGACGGTGGTGCTTGCCTCGCAGACATCCGCCATCGCGACCAGCACGTCCAGGTCTTGGTGTCGGGCGATCGCCAGCGTCATCGCCGGCACGCCGCTGTCGTAGCGATACCCTTCGAGCACCGGCGAGCGGGCCATCGACCAGAGCAGGCGTGGGAGCTCTTTAACGTCGATCCGCTCGGCCCCCGTGACGCTGGTGGTGACTTCATACCCGCCGCGGACTTCAACGCCGATGTAGCCGCGGGCGGTGCTCGCATCCGGGTGCGAGAGGATGGGGACGACGACAGTCGCGCTGATCGTGGCTGCGGCGGCTACGGCATCTCCGGCCGGCTGCGTGGCGGGTCGAGTGGCGGCAGGCGGCACCATAGCTTGGCCGGCCACGGCGATCGCCTTCTCGGCGAATGCCACATCGTAAGTCAGTGTCAGCGCGTACTGCTTGCGTGCGACGTCCTTCAGGCCGACGACGACGATCCGCGCGCCGTTTTCGTCAACCACCTGCGTGTCGCGAACGCCTTCGCCTTCGACGGCGATCAGTTCCGCCCCTTTCGGCAGATTGATGCGGAAGGTGTCCACGCCGGCGTGCAGGATCTCATAGGTCACGCTGGCCTGGCAGCGGAGGACGCCGCGATCGACGGCGACCCGCGTCTGCGTCAGGACGGCGACTTTGGCCGGCTGCGGTTTGATCGGCGTGAGAGCAACAGCCGTCGCCGCCGGCGAGCCGTAGCGATAGGCGAGCGTAGTCGCTGGCGTGCGGAACGACTGCGGCAGCTCGCTGACGCCGAGGCGCTCGAGGGTTGCCTCGGCGGCTCCGCCGGCTGGCGCGGGTCGAACGTCGTATGCGCCGTCGCTGTCGATCGCGATCACGCCGCCGTCGCGCCGTGCGCCGTCGATCGCCGGGGCGACGAAGCGTTCGGCTCCGCCGGCCTCGGCGACGTCTTTTTCGTACACCAGTTCGATGTCCTGTTTCCCGCCGATTGGCCTGGCGAAGTTGATCGTTACCGGCTTGCCCGCGGCGGCCGCCGCCGCTTCCTGGTAGCCGGCGACGTCCTTCCCGCCGACCGACAGCACGACCGCCTTGGGGTCGAGGGTCAGCTTCAGAGCCGGGATGGTGCCACGCTCGACGTTCAGATGGATGGCCGTCTGGTATCGCACCAATCCTCGGCGGACGGAGATGCGCGTTTCGGAGTCGCCGTAGATTCGTGCGGCCGCGACATCCGCCTGAGCGGCGCGGGGCTTCCAGGCGATCGCCGCCACCGCCCCGCCGCGATAGGTCGCGGTCAACGTCGTGGTGCCGCCGGCCTCGGCGGATATCGCGCTGGCCGCGCCGCTGGCGGTAATCTCGACGCTTCCGGGCACGCTGAACTTCACGTTGCTGATCGGCCAATCGGCCAGGGGCAGATCGAACCGGGGCGAGCCGTCCTGGCTGACGATCGGGCGGGTGAGCGTGACCCGGAGCGACTTCCTGCCTCCGCCGGTGACGAACGCCGACAGCGTCTTGCCCTGCATCACCAGCGCCGCGGGCTGGCCGTCCACGGTGACCGATTCCACCGCCACGTCCGCCGGGGCGACTGGCAGCAGCGCAAAGTCGTTGCGAAGCAGCGTCGCCTGCACCTCGGCGATCACCTCGATGGCGCTACCCACGGGCCTGGCAGTGTAGGTCGCCGGTGCGAAGACGAAGTCCACCGGCGGTTTGGCCGCCCGATCGCCGGCACGCTCCAGCAGCGCCGCCAGCTCCGGCCACGGGATGGCGACGGTGGTGCCGCCCAGCGCGGGTAGTGCGAATGGAGCAGACGGAGTGACTACCGGTTGTGTGCTCGGCGGCTGTGCCGGCTGGGCGAGCGCGCCGCCGGCCCAGGTGACAATAGCGCAAAGGACAACCGCAGCCTCGCAGCGCGTACGGACCATAGGACAACCTCATCTTGAAGTGGGTGGAACAACCGACCGCAGTGGCCCCGCCGCGGCATCCATCGATACAAACATCTCCGCGGCCGGACCCATGCCCGCCGGGAATCAAGATGCGCCACCCCCGATGGCATTACAGGCGAACTGGCGACCCGCCGCTTGTGGTGCAGGCGTCCCGCCTGCATTGCAACCGAGACGGCTGCAACATAACGGTGAAGAATGACGGAGTGTCAGCCGAGTTGAACCAGCGGCCGTTCCCCGCAATCGCGGCAGGTGCCCGTTTCGACCAGGTACTCCAGCCGGCATCGCGGGCAGTACGACCGCAGCGCCGGATCGGCCGGTGTTGGCGGCCCCAGGAGTGCATCGATATCCACCCGGCGCTTCCGCATCAGCACGACCACCTCGTCGGTCAGCCGCGCGCGAAACGCGGTCGCCAGTTCGTCGGATTTTGCCGGGTCTGCGGCACCGTTGCGGTTGTCACTTTTGCGGGCCGGCAGCGGGATACGCAAATCCTGGAGAATGCGGGTCGCGAACTCGGCGAAGGTTTTGTCGTCCAGCAGCACCGCGCCGACGGCGACCGGGTCAAAACCTGTCAGCAGGTGCCGGCTGACGGCGTCGGAAGCGCGAATCGCCGCCGTCGGCGCGAACACCATCGTGACCAGGCCCTTCCACCGCACCAGCCGATCGGCGGGCATCAGCCGGCGATGGGCGCGGAAGTAGAAGAACATCACCGCAACCCACGTCAGCAGCAGCATCGGCAGCACGCGATAGACCGTGTCGGCGAATCGTTCGAGGTAGATCGAAATCGGTAGCAGCAGGAACAGCAGCCCGAAAAACAGCAGGCTCAGCGTGCGCAGCAGGGACGTCAGCCGCCAGTACTCGTCCAGGCGTTTTTCGATGGCGGCGGTGTCGAACGCCGTGCGGATGGCACGGGAGATTTGTTCCGGTCGCTGGTCGGGCGAAACCTTTGCCAGCCGGGCCAGGACCTTGCGGAAGTGTTCGGCGGCGGCCTCGTCGGGAAGCCGCATCATCGGTTCGCCGCCCAGCGACAGCTTGCTGCCGTTGCCTTCCAGCTTGCCGGCGGCCACCCAGGGCAGTTCGAGCGATTCGGTCGCCGGTCGCTCGCGAAAGTTGATCGACTGCCCGGTTTGCGGCCCCACCTGCTCCGGCGTCACGACGACCGGCCACTGGTGGCAGACGAACACTTCGCCGAACGGCGGAAACGGATTGAGCATCGCCCATCCGCCACGATCGTTCCCCGGAAAGGTCGGCGGATCGACGGGTCGGAATCGTCGCCAACCGGTGCGGAATGCGACCGCGCCGAATCCGATCCAAATGAAGCACTCGGACAGGTAGATGACGATCAGCACCAGCAGCAGCATCCGCTGGTCAGTCATGCTTGAAGCCTTGGCGCTCGTGCGCGGTGGGACATGAGAGACACCGAATCAACGATGTTTGTCGTTCGTTTTCACCGCGAAGGCACGAAGGGCACGAAGAGCCACGAAGGAGAATCAGAAGATGGTTGAAGGGGGCGAAGGCCGCTTCAGCATTCCTTCTTCTTCATAATCCTTCGTGCTCTTCGTGCCTTCGTGGTGAAATCGAACGTAAGGCGACGTCGGCGTTGCGACGACCGCGATCAGACCGACGCCGGCTTGCTCTTGAACATCGAGAACACCTTCTTAATCGCGATACCAACACCGGCGATGATGAAGATGCCGAACTGCATGAGCGGCTTCCACCACTTGATCGCGGCGATCGCGATGCCGCCGCTGGCCAGGCCGATCAGGCCATACTCGGCGATCTTGTCTCCTTCGCGGAACTCGGAGTAGGTGTCGCCGGCCTTGTAGTTAAGGCCCGAAACGAGCTTGCGGTATTCGGGGATCGTCTTGGCGACCGCCTGTTGGTCCACCACCATGTTGACGGCCATCACACCGCGACGGCCGAGCACTTTGCTCTCGTAGTTAACGGATGCCCCGCCCTGGCCCGAAACGATCACCGCCCAAGTCAGGTTTTTGGTCTGGTCGTCGTAGAAGGGCTTCTGGTTCCAGCCGGTGACGTGAATCGGCCCGGCACCGCGCGAGGCCCGCTCGGCGTTGCCTTTGTCGGTGCCTTCCTTGAACTGCTTGAGCAGGGTTTCGGCAAACTCGTCGTCCAGTTTCGACTTCTCGTCGTCCTTCACGTAGCCGGTGCCGTCGAAGGTGAAGAGGATGAAGAAGTCCGAGGCATTCTTCCCGGGGACCGGTTCGAGCACGCCAACCTCGCCGCCGTAGTTGTTGCCTGTGTAATGGCAGTAGGCCTCGGCACCGCTGGCACCGGTAAACCGGTAGCCGGCGGGCACCTTGATCGTGGCGTTGCCCAGGTCGCCGGTTCCCGGGCCGGTCACCCATTCGATGGCCTTGAACCTGTCGTTGATTTCCTTCCGATCGGACTGGGCAAGCGCGCCCGAAGGGATCGCCAGGAGCGCGAGTGCCAGTCCTGCCAGAAGTCCGGTCAATCGGCGATGGATGGTAGTCGTATGTGCCATGGTTCGAGATCCCCGTGAAAGGTGATGTGGTTCCTGTCGTAAAATAGAAAGTGTACTTGCTTCCGTGCTCGGACGGATTCAGTTTTGATGAACTCTTAAAGGGACCGTTCGTCCGTCAGGCGCTGTTCGACGCCGCCGCCCAGGTGCCGCCCAGCAGGCCGATCCCGCCGCCGATGGCAATCGCCATGGGCATGCCCACGTGGGTCAGGTACGCGCCCAGCAGTCCGACGCCCGCGCCGATGAGCAGCCCGAGCAGCGCTCCGCTGGTCACGCGGACGGCATGGCTCTGCCCGAGCTTGGCCGCCAGTTGATCGACTTCCGATCCGAACGACTCCGGGGCCTGGCTGGCCGCGACGGACTGTGCCGCGAGCCAGGCCTCCTGCCAGCGGGCGGCGACGGCCGGATCGGCCGGGTTCAGCAGGTACTGGTCGTAAGCGTTGCGCTTGCCGGGATCGGCCAGGACTTCAAACGCCAGCCCGACCTCGGCCAGCTTCGCGGCCGACCCGCCGAACTCCGGATGGGCCAGCCGCGACCGCTGGCGGAATGCGGTTTTCAGTTGTTCGGGCGAGACGGCTCGCCCGACACTCAGGATGCGATAAGGATCAAAATCCGGCGACATGCGATATCCCCGCCCGCGGGTCCAACGGCGTGAAATCGCCGTATGTCGGGACTTTATCGGAGGGGGAAGGTCGGGGCAATAGTGAAGTGGGCGGGAGGAGGTTGGTCAGCTGCCAGACCGGCGACAACACGCAACAGTACCTGCACGCGGTGTCCACTTCATCTCGCGCAACACTCAACTTCAATCTCGAGAATCAGGTAACGCCGATTGCGACGTTCTATGAACAGTAACGCCTGCTCGGAGCGTGTTATTCTTCACCCAACTATCAACGGAAAAGTCCGGTCCCCCACGTATTCCCCGCAGGTCGGGTGGAGGGTTGCGTCTTGGGCGCAATTGGGATTGGTAGGGTCGCTGCCCGCAACACATCGAGAAGTTCTGCAATCTTTCGATGGTTCGCGGGTGTTTGCGTGATGATCAGGCGACCATTCAGTTCTCTAACGGCTCCCTGCGTCCCGCCGTTTTCGCGCCAGAGTTCCGGCGCGATAAATTCCTGCATAACGCGAATGATTGCCTCTACGATCTCACCGGTCGACCAGTCGGATCCGGGAAATATTGCGTCGCGCCGTAGACGCTCCAGACGTAAAAGGTCGGCAATATCGTAAATGCGGGTGATGACGCGCAACTCAAGGTCGGTCTCGCTATTCACGAAGACCAGATTCCCATACTGGAGAAATCCCATCGAGCGGGACTTTCCGTCGGAAGCTGCGGTGCAGATCACGTGAAGTGCCTCGGCCGCCGTAACGTCGTTGAGTGCGACGGTCACAGGCGTCTTGCGGTCGATTTCGACCGTGGCCAAAACTTCCCAGTTGACGATCAAATTGACGTCTGCTTCGTCGCGCAGCCAATCTAGCGCATCAGCCAGGGCGACACGGTCGAGACGCACTTGTTTGATCGTTTTTGTCAGCCTCGCCTCGGCCGGCGATGGCGGCGTTGAAAACAGTGTGACGACTGTTGGTGGCGATTCGGACGAAGGCTGAGTGGTCATTGCCGCGTTGATCGCGAGGGCCCCCGCAACGCAGATCGCAGCCGCCGGGATTAGGTGTTGGCGTTTCATTATCTCCTTCGTTCTTTGAGTGCTGCCAAGAACGCAGCGGCACGCGGCTGGTCTATCTGTGGTGCTAAAACAATGAGTCTTTCAAATCGCCAGACCACGACCGGCAAAGTGTGGCGAGGCGGCGCGACGATGCGATTGGGATCGTTCCCGGTTGTCTGAAAGATGTAGAACTCGGTGGCCATTGAAACACCATCGGCACAGTCCGCCCTCTCGTCCCGGTTCGTTGAGAACACTTGCCGCGCCGCGCTGCTTGCAAAAAGCCCTCCTGCCGGAGCGGTTGCCGGCAATGGCGAAAGCGAGGGTGGATCGATTGATTGGTCGGCGGGCAGGAGTTCACCGATATCGTGCACCCGAACAGAAGTCACCTGACTCGCGTCACTTGCCCGCCGGAGAGTCAAGCCTTCGCGATTCCGCACCAGGACCAGACGGTGCTCGCGATCCGCGAAGGCTGGTGAGATCGCACAGAGCACGTCGTCCAACGTGACATCACGAAGGTTGACGGAGATGACCCGCCCTTCGAACGCCTTGACCACCGGCGGATCTACAGCGATCGGCGTCTCGATCGCCCTAGACAGGTCAACCATCGCCCTTTGGATTGACACATTTCTAATCCGAAATGCTGGCAGTCGCCGCGCGAGTTCTGAAGGTAGTAGTTCGGCGTCCGGTGGAGCCGGGAGCAACCACCGCCGCACGAACGTATCCCGCTGCACCGCCATGACGAACGCGATCGCAAGGCCGATGAGCGATAACTGGACTGTCCGGCGATAGGTCACGCAAATCCCCGCGTCTGAAGGCAGTCCATACTCTACCAACTGTCCCCCCGTCGTCGAACCCAATCCCAGGCATTCACAACCCGTTCCCTAATCACGGCTTACATTGCTCCCGCCGCGCCCTTGTTACCGCAACCTCAAGGGGTTACATTACTTGGCTTCCCGCGTGGAACCGTGCTACCGGTCTGCGGGCACTCGGCCGAGTGCCCCTACGAACCTGTCGCTGCTGGTTTTACGCCGACTTTCGCGTAGTTCGCGTAGGAGTACGGCCTGTGATCATCGTCATGACCTCCAACGCCTCCGATGAGGCGATCGCCCGCGTATCGGCGGAAATTGAGCGGATGGGCTCGCGCCCCCACCTGTCGCGGGGCAAGTTCCGCACCGTCATCGGGGCCATGGGCGAAGAAGGCAAGATCGACGAGAGCCATATCGCCTCGCTCGACGGCGTCGAGAAGGTGATGCCCATCATGAAGCCGTACAAGCTCGCCAGCCGCGAGTTCCACGAGGAAGACTCGGTGGTCATGGTCGGCGGCGGCAAAACGCCGCAGGTGCCGATCGGCGGTTCGCACGCCGCGTGCATCGCCGGGCCGTGCGCGGTCGAAAACGAACAAATGCTCCGCCGGATCGCCGGCCATGTCCGCGACGGCGGCGCGACGATCCTTCGTGGCGGCGTCTACAAGCCGCGGACCTCGCCGTACTCGTTCCAGGGCCTCGGCCTGCAGGCGCTCAAGTGGATGCGCGAGACCGGCGACGACCTGGGCATGCCGATCTGCGTTGAAGTGATGGACACCCGGCAGGTCGCCGACATGGAACCGTTCGTGGACATGTTCCAGATCGGCGCGCGGAACATGCAGAACTTCGATCTGCTCCGCGAAGTCGGCAAGACCACCAAGCCGGTGCTGCTGAAACGCGGCCTGGCGGCGACGGTGAAAGACTGGCTGCTGAGCGCCGAATACGTGCTGAGCCAGGGGAACAAGGGCGTCGTCCTGTGCGAGCGCGGGATCAAGACGTTCGAAGACAGCATTCGCTACACGATGGACATCAGCAGCATTCCGGTGGCCCGCCAGTGGAGCCACCTGCCGATCATCGTCGACCCCAGCCACGCGGCGGGCAAGCGCGATCTCGTCGGCAGCCTGGCACTGGCCGGCATGGCCGCCGGGGCGCATGGCATCATCGTCGAGGTGCACTACAACCCCGCCGAGGCCCAGTGCGACGGCCCGCAGGCGTTGCTGCCCGAGATGTTCAACGAACTGATGGGCCAGTTGCGGCAGATCGCGGCGGTGACGAAGAAAGAGTTTGCGGAGATTGGTGAGGCGGTTTCGGCTTAGTGCGGTCGGAGAAGAGGAGATCACCACGGAGGCACGGAGACACGGAGGGTAACTTGTGATCCGGTGCGATTGGCGTGGTGAGTCGGATGGAGATGAGAGAAGCAGATTTGAAATCTGAGATTAGAGATTTGAAATCTAAGGTTTGACGTCTGGATCTGAGATTTGAGAGCTGAGATTTCAGAGGTCAGGCATTGAGACGACATTTTTGAGCAGCTCAGTACGCAACTGAATCCTGCGAACCAAGAGTTGACCTCCGTGTCTCCGTGCCTCCGTGGTGAATGAACCGTGCCTCCGTGGTGATCTTGATTTAGGGAAAGAGAAATGGCTCGTACGAAGTTTGTCGCCGGTAACTGGAAGATGAACACGAACAAGGCCGCCGCCGTGGCGCTGGCCAAGGGCGTGGCCGACGGGGCGCCGAAGTCTGGCGTTGAGGTCGGCATCTGCCCGCCGTTCGTGTACCTGGATGCGGTCTCGGCGGCGATCGCCGGCTCGCCGGTGCTGCTGGGCGCGCAGGACGTCTACTTCGAAAAGGACGGCGCGTTCACCGGCGAAGTCTCGCTGGCGATGCTGAAGGACCTGGGCGTGAAGTTCGTCCTGACCGGCCACAGCGAACGCCGGCATGTGATCAAGGAGCCGGCGGAGCTGGTCGCCAAGAAGGCCCAGGCGATTTACGACGCCGGGCTGACGGTGGTGCACTGCGTCGGCGAGAAGCTCGAAGAGCGCGACGCCGGCACTACCTTCGCCGTCTGTCAGAAGCAGATCGAAGAACTGGCGACATCGCTGACGGATGCCAAGCGCGTGGTCATCGCGTACGAGCCGGTCTGGGCGATCGGCACCGGCCGGACGGCGAGCGACGAGCAGGCCCAGGAAGTGCACGCGTTTATTCGCGACTTTATGGGCAAGCGGTGGAACAAGGATTTCGCGGACGCCGTCCGCATTCAGTACGGCGGCAGCATGAAGCCGGACAACGCCAAGGGGTTGCTCGGTCAGAAAGACGTCGACGGCGGCCTGATCGGTGGCGCGGCGTTGAAGGCGGATAGTTTCTTGGCGATCGCAAAGGCGGGCCTGTAGGCCCGCCGGAGCTGGGAGTTGGAAGCTGGGAGCTGGAAAGGCATACGTTCTTTCCTGGTCCTAGCTCCTAGCTCCTAGCTCCCAACTTCTGGAGCGCAGCGACATGGTCGGTTTCTTCTTCTGGTTCTTTCTCGTCCTGTTCACGTTCATCAGCCTGATGCTGATCCTGCTGATCCTGATTCAGAAGGGTCGTGGCGGCGGGCTGTCGAGCGCGTTCAGCGGCGGTGGCGGCGGCAACACGGCGTTCGGGTCCAAGACCGGCGACGTGCTCACCTGGATCACCAGCATCGGCTTCGGCATCTTCCTGGTGCTGGCCGTCTCGCTGAACCTGCTGGCCAACGCCCGCCAGAAGGCTGCCGACAAGGAAGCCGCCGGCGTGCCCGCGGTGACGAACCTGGAGCCGGCGGTGCCGCCGGCACCCAAGCCGACGCCGGCAACCGTGCCTGCCGTCCCCACAACGGTCCCGGCTGCGGCGCCGACAACCGTTCCCGCGGCGATCGCGCCCGCAACGGTTCCGGCCGCCGTCGTTCCGGCTGCAGTTGCTCCGGCGGCAACCGTGCCCGCGGCCCTGCCCACGACCGCTCCGGCGACGAAGCCCGCGGGCTGATTTCGGCCGGACGACCGTAGGGTCCGCCTTGGCGGACGCGATGGTCGTCACTGGCGAAAGCCGCACGTTGATGGAAACGTCCGCCAAGGCGGACCCTACGGGACTCTTGATGATCGTTTCGATGACCGGCTTTGGTGACGCGACCGCGGAACGCAACGGCACGCATTACGCCGTCGAGATCCGCTCGCTCAACAACCGCTTCTATAAGCCGGTCATCAAGCTCCCAGAGTCGCTCAACGGGCTTGAGCCGGAACTGGAATCGATGCTCCGCGACAAGCTCGGCCGAGGCTCGATCACCTTCAGCCTGAAGATGCGGTCGGATTCGGCCGAGGCGGCGTATCACCTGAACGTCCCTGCTTTGCAGACCTACCTGCAGCAGCTCCAGCAGGTGAAGGGCCTGACCGAACTGGTGCGGATCGACCTGGCGGGCCTGGTAGCCCTTCCCGGCGTTTGCCAGGAGCCGCGCGACGAAAGCGACGAGATCGAAAAGCACGGCCCGGTCGTCCGCGAGCTGATGACCAAGGCGATCGCCAAGCTGTCGGCGATGCGCAAGAAGGAAGGCGAAGTCCTCTTCGTCGACCTGATGAAACAGCTCACGCACATGCGGGCCAACCTGAAGGAAATCGCCGACCTCGCCCCCGGCGTGGTCGAAGAGTATCACCGGCGGCTCCGCGAGCGGGTGAACAAGCTGCTCGCCCAGGCCGAGGTGCAGGTGAGCCAGGTGGATTTGATCAAAGAGGTCGCCGTCTTCGCCGAGCGGGCCGACATCGCCGAGGAAATCACCCGGCTGACGGCGCACCTGAACTCGTTCGAGCAAAGCTGCCGCGAGACCGAGCACGGCGGACGGAAGCTGGACTTCATCGCGCAGGAAATGCTGCGGGAAGCCAATACCATCGCCGCCAAGGCCAACGACGCCGAGATCGCCAAGCGGATCGTCGAGATCAAGGGCGCCATCGACCGGGTCAAGGAACAGGTGCAGAATATCGAGTGATGGAGTCGCCCTGTCAGTGACACGGGCTTCCAGCCCGTGCGGTACGCGTAATGCTAAGTGACGCGCTCCGAACGATAGATTGACTCCGACATCGCACGCACGGGCTGGAAGCCCGTGTCACTGACGAAGCGTAAAGAAAATGGCCGAACTGACCTCCGACCATCCCGGTACCCTGCTCGTGCTCTGCGGCCCCTCGGGGGTCGGCAAGAGCACGATCTCGCGATTGCTCGCCGAGAATCACGGTGTCACTTACATCGTCTCGGCGACCACGCGGCCCAAGAAGGACGGCGACGAGAAGGGCAAGATCTACGACCACATCGAGAAGCTGGAATTCTTCCGGCGGCTCGATAACGACGAGTTTCTCGAATACGCGCAGGTCTACGGCGACTATTATGGTACGCCCAAGAAGGCCGCGCTCGACAACATGCGGGCCGGTAAGGACGTGCTGCTGGAGATCGACGTTCAGGGCGCGTTGCAGGTGCGGTACCAGTACGCCGACGCACTGATGATCTTCATCCTGCCGCCGGACGAGCGGACGCTGCTGCAGCGGCTGACCGACCGCGGCCGCGACAGCGCCGAAGAGATTCAAAAGCGATCCCGCGCCGCCAAGCGCGAGATCCACATGGCCAAGGGCAGCCGAGCGTTCGACTACATGGTGATCAACGACAACCTCGACCAGGCGGTCGCCGAGATCATCCGGATCATTCATCACAAGAAGGCAGGAATCTGAATACGGAGCTAGAAGTCAGGAGTCAGAAGTCGGAAGACGATCGCAATTGCCTTTCTTCCAGCTTCTAGCTTCCGACTCCCGACTTCGTCCTGAAAGGACCATTATGATTGAAGCACTCAAGAGCGACGAAATCGTGAACAAGGTTGGCGGTCGGTTCAAGCTGACGGCCCTGATCCAGAAGCGGATGATGGAGATCATGGACGGCGCCCGTCCGCTGGTCGACCGGACGCCGGGCATGACCGATCTGGAGATGGTCGTCCAGGAGATCCTGGAAGACAAGATCGCGATCGACTACGCCGGCAGCGGCCTGTACGAGCCGTCCGAGCTGCGTAAGTAAAGGCATGGTCGCTTCAGCGACCATGCCCCGCAAAGCAAGATTGAAACCGCGCAAGACGCGCTCGCACGACGAGCGCGTCTTGCTTTCGCTTGCGCTTGGGGCAGGGGTTTGTAGGTTTGTCTGTGCACTGTCCGTGACACGTTTCCAACCCGTGCTGGCTGTGTAGGAGTCGAGTGAATGTCAATCTTCGGCATCCCCCGGATTCTTTGGGAGAAGAGGCAGATGGGCACTGAGGATTTGCAATGTCCAAACTCCGACGCAGCCAGCACGGGTTGGAAACCCGTGTCACGGACAGCGTGTTAAAGGCCGAGCATCAACGGACTTCATCGCGGAGAGACTCCGCACCGGCTATCTTCTCCGCGGTACGGATCTACACGTAGAGGGTAAGCACATGAAATGTCTCGCCGGAATCGCCTTGGCGTTCTGCATGATGGTCGCGGTCGGTTGCACGACGCAGCAGGTCGCGAACGCAGCCGACGGCCCCGCCGTCGATCAGACGTTCTTCAACGGCAAAGACCTCGCCGGCTGGACGCCCACCATTCCCGAATACTGGTCGGTGAAGGACGGCGCGATCGTCGGCCAGACGGACAAGCCCGTTCCGCGGAACGAGTTCATCTGGTCGCCGGTCGAGGTGAAGGATTTCTACCTCGCGCTCGACGTGAAGCTGGAGCCCAACGAGTGCAACGCGGGAATCCAGTTCCGCTCGCAGAAACATCCGCCTTTCGAAGCGCTGGGGTACCAGGCCGACATGGGCAAGGGCGTCTGGGGCCGGCTGTACCACGAGTCCGGCCACAAGAAGCTCTTCTGGCTTGATCGCGGCGAGAATGCGGTGAAAGTCGGCGAGTGGAATCGCTACGAGATCCTCGCCGTCGGCGATCGCATCTGGACGGCGATCAACGGCACGCTCGCCGTTGCCGTTCGCGACCCGCAGGGAGAGAAGTCGGGCTACATCGCGCTGCAGATGCACGCCGGCCCGGCGATGACGGTGCAGTACAAGATCAACAAGCTGGTGCACAACCCGAAGGTCGAACTGGCGGGGATGGACGAAAAGAAGCTGGACGCGGCGCTGGTGGCGCCAGATGTCGACGACAGCAAACCCGCGCGACCTGCGACGAAACCGGCAACAAAACCGTCCACGAAACCGACGACGAAACGTGCCAAGGCAGCCGCCGCAGGCGAGACACCCGGTGAAGCAACCGCGGCCGCGTCGGCGAAAGCGCAACCGGCGGGTGTGTCGAAAGCCTCGGCCGTGGTCCCGGTCACGGCCCCCACTGCTTCGAAAGCATCCGGCCCCGCGCCGATCGCGGCGAAGTCGGATCCTCTCGCCGATGTTCCCCCACAGCGGCGCTTCGCCGATGCACCGGTTCCGATCGCCACGCCAGTCCCCGGCTACACCGACGGCAAGTTCGACATCGCCCCCGGCGAGACGATCATCTTCGCCGGCCAGACCAACATGGTCCGCCAGCAACAGGTGGGCGAACTGGAGGCGCAGCTCGCCGTCGCATTCGCCGACAAGAAGCCGCGGTTCCGCAGCATGGCGTGGGAAGGTGACACGGTTTACCAGCAATGGCGCGATCTCAACTTCGGCGGCTGGCAGGCGCAGTTCGACTGGGCCGGCGCTACGGCGGTCATCGCCTGGTTCGGCCAGACCGAAGCACTGGACGGCAAAGCCAAGCTCGACGACTTTATCGCGGCGTACGGGAAACTGATCGACGAGTGGAGCAGGCGGACGAAGCGCATCGTGCTGGTGTCGCCGATGCCGTTTGAAAAGCCCGCCGCTGTAGGCATGCCGGATCATTCCAGGAAGAATAGTGACCTCAAGTCGTACGCCGAGGCGATCCGAGCCCTGGCGACTTCACGAGGATTGCTCTTCGTCGACCTTTACACCCCTTTCGCAGACCGCAAAGCACTGAGCGATCTCAGCGATGGCCGAACGGACTACCCGCTCACGCTGAACGGACTTCATCTGACCGAAACCGGACAAATGGTCATGGGCGGCACGATCGCCACGTCGCTTCAGGACAAACAACGCTCGTCTGCGGCGATGAATGCGACGCGACAGGCGATCGTCGAGAAGAACCAACTCTGGTTCGACAATTGGCGGCCGATGAACTGGGCTTTCGCCTACGGCGACCGCCAGCAGGTGCCGTATAGCAAGGCGATCGGCGAGCACCCGCCGCTGAAGATCGAATACGAAGAGTTCAAGCCGCTGATCAAAACCGCGGACGAGAAGATTCACGAGTTAGCGCAGAGCGCGAAGTGATTGACTCCCTCTCCCCCGTACTCGGGGGAGAGGGTTGGGGTGAGGGGCCGAACGTACGGCGTCATTACCCGCCGAGCAGCCCCGGATTGTCATCATGAGGTACCCCGAAGGACCTTAAATCGACGGCAATATTGCGGACGGCGTCGGATGACATCGGACAGCGATCGACGGCCGATCAACCTTCGGGCGGCTTTCGCTTGGGGATGCCAGGTCCTTCGGCGTACCTCAGGATGACAGTTGGGGTGCCGTTCGGCGGACAACGAGGCCCGACGTTCGGCCCCTCACCCTGGCCCTCTCCCCCGAGTACGGGGGAGAGGGAAAAAGAACGCCTACATCGAGTTCCAAATGCGTTTGCTTACTCTCATCACCGTTCTGCTGACCCTCCCCCTCGCCGCCGCCGAGCCGCCTGCGGCGCTGACGCCCGATCAGGAACGCGCGGCGATGCACGTCCTCGACGGCTTCGAGGTGTCCCTTTTCGCCTCCGAAGCCGACGGCGTCATCAACCCGATTCAGATGCGGTGGGACGAGCGCGGCCGGCTCTGGGTCGCGTGCAGTCCGAACTACCCGCAGCTCGAACCGGGCAAGAAGCCGGCCGACTACATCCTCGTTCTCGAAGACACCAACGGCGACGGCCGTGCCGACAAGGCGACGAGATTCGCCGAGGGTTTGCTCGTGCCCACCGGGCTTGAGCTTGGCGCGCCGGGACAACTCTATGTCGCCAACGGCACCGAACTGCTGCTGTTCACCGACAGCGACGGCGACCTCAAGGCCGACAAGCGCGAAGTGCTTTTCTCCGGTTTCGGCACCGGCGACGGCCACCAGATGATCAACTCGTTCCAGTGGGGACCGGGCGGCGATCTCTGGTTCTCGCAGGGGGCGCACACCTTTTCGAACATCGAAACGCCCTGGGGTGTCGAGCGGCTCTACAGCGCCGGTGTTTGGCGCATGCGGCCGCGGACGCAGAAGCTCGATCCGTTCCTCGATTCCCGCCGCGGGCACCCGACCAACTCTTGGGCCGGGCCGGCCAACCCGTGGGGCTTCGCGTTCGACAAGTGGGGCTCGATGTTTCTTAACGACGCCGCGGGCAACAAGGGGCTCAGCTGGGCGTCGCCGGCGATGATCCGCAGCGACCGGCACGTTCAGTTGCCGTATCTCTGGAAGATCCCCAAGGGGTGCGGCATCGACATCGTCGGCTCGACCGCGATGCCGGACGAGTTGCAGGGACGGCTGATCCTCGGCCACTATTTCACCGCCAGCGTGCGGCAGTTTGCGATCAAGGATGATTCGTCGGGCTTCGCGCTCACCGAGCTGCCGCCGCTCATCACCTGCGACAACAATGCGTTCCGTATCGTCGATGTGAAGAACGGCCCCGACGGCTCGCTCTACCTGTGCGACTGGTACAACCCGGTCATTGGCCATTACCAGGCGAGCTACCGCGACCCCGCCCGCGACAAGACCCACGGCCGCATCTGGCGGCTGTCGGCGAAGGGGCGAGCGACGACGAGGCAGCCCAATCTCGCGGCGATGCTGCCGGCGGAACTGATGGACCAACTGCGATCGTCGGACCGATGGCTCGGCTATCAGGTCGATCGGCTGCTGTTCACCGGCAAGAGCGATGAGGCAGTCAAAGCTGCCGATGCCTGGATCGCAAAGCTCGACCCTGCCGACCCGCAATACGAACACCTGCTCTACCGCGCGACAGGCGTGCTGGAGGCCCACGAAGTCGCCCGACCGAAGCTGCTGGCGAAGCTGATGGATGCGAAGGACTTTGGCGCACGCGCGTACGCGGCACGGTTGATCGGCCGATGGCACAATCGCCTGGATGAACCGCTTGTGAAGCTCGCCGAGCTGGCGCAGGACGAGCACCCGCGTGTGCGCGTAGAGGCGATCGTCGCCAGCACGTTCGTTCCCAGCCCGCACGCGATCGAGGTCGCCGCGATGGCGGCCGACAAACCCATCGATCAGTGGATCGAGCACGCCATGCTGCGTGCGGTCGATGCGCAAAAGGACCTCTGGCGGCCGGCTTTCTTGAAGGGGGAACTCGACTTTGGCGACAAGGTCAATCGTCTGTCGTGGGTGCTGCGGTGTGACGGATCGACCGAGATGGCCGCACCGCTGCGGAAGATGCTCGAAGACCCGGACGTCGCCGTGGCGGGCAAGCCGGACCTCGCGATCGTGCTGGCGAATATTGGTGCCGCCGACGATCTGGGCTATCTGCTCGAGAAGTTCGGTTCTGAGCCGCGCGTGCTCTCCGAACTGGCGAATGCCGCCCGCGTACGGCAGGTGAAGCCGGCGGGCGATATTTCGACGGCGGTTGCCAAGGCGTTTGACGATGCCAATCCCGAAGTCCGCACGGCGGCGATTCGGCTGGCGGGCGCACTGAAGATGGCTTCCGTTGCCGACCGGCTGAAGTCGATCGCTGGTGATGGCACCGCCGGCGCCGCCGTGCGTGTGGCCGCGATCGACGCGCTCGGCGATTGGAAGGCGCTCAAGACCGGTGAGTTTGCCCCGCTCACAAAGCCCGACCAGCCGATGGCGGTGCGCATCGCGGCGATCGGCGCGATGGACGCCGTCGACCGCCCCGCTGCCGCCTCCGCCGCGGTCGGGCTGCTGGGCAGCACCGACAAGGACGAAGACGTCGGCGCGGTGCTGGCGATCTTCCTCAGCCGCAAGGGCGGGCCGGCGGCGCTGGGCAAGGCGATTGCTTCGGCGTCGCTGTCGCCCAAGTCGGCGCAGAAATGTCTCGACGTGATCCACGCCCGCGGCCGCGACGATGCCGCACTGGTTGACGCGCTCAAGTCCGCGATGGGCGTTAGCGACGCCACGCCGCCGTACAGCGAAGACTTCGTGCGACAGCTCTCCGCCGATGCAGCCAGGAACGGCGACGCCAAGCGTGGCAAGACGCTATACGAGACCAAGCTGGTGGCCTGCGCTGCGTGCCACTCGATCGACGGCAAGGGCGGCAATCTCGGCCCTGACATGTCCGGCATCGGCCGGGGCCTGACGAGCGACTACATCGTCGAATCCGTCCTCTGGCCCCGCCGGCAGGTGAAGGAAGGGTTCCTGTCGATCAGCATCTCCACCAAGTCCGGCGACGAGTTCAGCGGCTACGCGATCTCGGAGACCGGCGAGGAAATGCAGCTTCGCGACGTGGCGACCAACACCATCCAGCGGATCGCCAAGGCCAACATCGCCAAGCGCGTGAACGCCGGCACGATCATGCCGGAGGGGCTGACGGCGGGGCTGAGCCGGGAGGAACTGCAGGATCTGGTTGCGTATTTGTGTCACCTCGGGAAGTAGCCTGAAACTTCAGCATCGATTGAAGAAACCCGCTTCGTTCGGAGCGGTCCTCCTCGGCCCGAGTGACCGGCAAGAACGCCCGTCCTCCATGCGAACTGCAGAAGTGCGTGCTGTCCGGCTACAATCCCCACCATGGCCACCCCAGACCTGACACCCCCCGCCGCCGGTCCCATTCAGCCCTTGCTCAAAGGCCGCGAATTGATCGTCGCCGTGTGCGGCGGCATTGCGGCGTATAAGGTCGCCGACGTCGTCTCCAAGCTGGTGCAGCTCGGTGCGGGCGTGACGGTGGCGATGACCGCCGAGGCGCAGAAGTTCATCACCCCGCTGACGTTCGAAGCACTGTCCGGCCGACCGGTGCGGACGGGGACGTTCAACCTTGTCGAGACCAGCGACCCGCAGCACATCGGCCTGACCGAGCGGGCCGACCTGATGCTCGTCGCTCCCGCCACGAACAACACGATCGCGAAAGTCGCCAACGGCCTGTGCGACGACCTGGTCAGCCTGATGGTCTGTGCCGCGGCGTGCCCGGTGGTCTTCGCGCCGGCGATGAACAACCGGATGTGGGAGCACCCCGTGGCCCAGGAGAACTTCGGCAAGCTCGCGAGCCTTGGCTATCGGTTCATTGGTCCCGAGGCGGGCTGGCTCGCCTGCCGGAATGTCGGCGTCGGCCGGATGAGCGACCCGGGAAAGATCGTCGAGGAACTGACAAAAATGCTCACCGAGCCCGGCGCGATGCCGGCTCCCGTAGGCGGGTTGGCCGAAGCCGAGGCGGACGAGGAGTAAGACCGCTGCGAGGTCGTCGGGTCGATTGTCCAATAGCCAGCGCCGATAGTGGCCGGCAAACGCATGGAAGACTCGCAAGCCGTCATCGTCGCCGCGGTCCAGATGCGGAGCGAGTTGGGCGTCACGGCGAGGAATCTCGATCGGCTGGAATCGCTGGTTCATCGTGCCGGCGGCGCAGGCGCGAAGGTCGTCGTGACGCCCGAGTGCGCGATCCCGGGTTACGCCGGCGACGATCTGCGGTCGATCTGGCACGCCGCCGGGCGTCCGGTCGATCCGTGGTTTCGGTTGCATGATGTGCTGGCCGTCGCCGAACCAGTTCCCGGGCCGACGACGGATCGACTTGCGGCCGTCGCGCGATCGGCCGGTGTCTATCTGCTGGCCGGATTGGTCGAACTGGGCGGGCAAGGCGAGGCGTACAACACCGCCGTGTTGATGTCGCCGACGGGCGACATCGTCGGCAGGCACCGCAAGCGCTGGCCGTGGCCGGCAATCGAGCCGGCCTGGGCGACGCCGGGCGATACGCCGCCGCTGATCGTGCCAACGGAATACGGGCCCGTTGGCGTCGCGATCTGCTACGACATTCATCGCGTCCGCCGGCTGTATGCACGGGGGGAACTGTGGACCCTGCTTTTCCCCGCCGCTTGGATCGACCGCGAACCGCCGGGGAAGTATTTCGATCGGCGGTTTCCGCTGGTGGCGCGGGCGCTGGGGTGCAACCTGGTGTTCGCGAATCACTGCCTGCCGGCAGCAACGCGATGGCAGGGATCGGGCGAGTCGACGATCTATCGCGCCGATGGCACCCTTGCGGCGCAATCGCCGAAGCAGTTCGAGGACGATGTTGTGCTGGCATCGTTGCCGTGCGCGAGCACCGTACCCATGAAAGCGAGTCTCTGACCGTGTCCACCCGCCACTGGCTTCAACTCTCGCTCACCCGCGGCCTGGGGCCGATCCTGACGTCGCGGTTGATCGCGCTGGCCGGATCGGCCGAGGCCGCCTGCGACGCCGGTGGAACGCTGCTGCGCGAGGTGGATGGCATCGGCAAAGCCAAGGCCGATTCGATCGCCGCATCGCTGCGGCAGGCGTCGGGGCTGGTCGCCGCGGAGATGGACAAAGCCGCCGCTGCCGGTGCGACGGTGATTTCTGCCGACGATGCCGCGTACCCGATTCTGCTGCGATCGATTCCCGATCCGCCGCTGGTGCTTTACATGCGCGGCGATTTTCAGGATCGCGATCTGCACGCGGTCGGTATCGTCGGCAGCCGTAAGTGCTCGATCTACGGCCGCGAGCAGGCCGAGCGATTCGGGGCGTTGCTGGCCGGGGCCGGCGTATCGGTCATCTCCGGCGGCGCACGCGGAATAGACAGCGCCGCACATCGTGGCGCGATCGCCCAGCCCAACGGCCGAACGATTGCCGTCCTCGGCAGCGGTGTGGACGTGGCGTATCCGCCGGAGAACCGGGCGCTGTTCGATGAGATCGCCAAGG
Organism: Humisphaera borealis; assembly: GCF_015169395.1. Lineage (GTDB taxonomy): Bacteria > Planctomycetota > Phycisphaerae > Tepidisphaerales > Tepidisphaeraceae > Humisphaera > Humisphaera borealis. Next base: position 5,837,713 of record NZ_CP063458.1, on the reverse strand, counting down.
GCCGCGGCGCGGTCGTCAGCGAGTACCCGATGGGCACCAACCCGGCGGCCGAGAACTTTCCCCGGCGCAACCGGATTGTCAGCGGTATGTCACGCGGCGTCGTGGTGATCGAGGCCGACGAGCGCAGCGGCGCGCTGATCACCGCGCGGCAGGCGTGTGACGAGCACGGCCGGCCGGTGTTCGCCGTGCCCGGGCGGGTGGACAACCCGCTGTCGCAAGGGCCGCACAAGCTGATCCGCGATGGTGCGTTTTTGTGCGCCCGCGTGGAAGACGTGCTCGACAACCTCGGCCCGCTGCCGGCGAACGTTCACGCGCCGATATTGGAGCAGGCGACCCCTGCCGATGCACCAGGACTTTTCGCGAAACCGCAAGCGGGCGAAGATGACGCTCCGACTGTCACGCCGTTGCGCCCCAGTCCGAGAGATCTGCCGGAACTGCCGGATCGCCAGCAGTTGATCATCGATGCGATCGGCCTGGAGGATTGTGGTGTGGACAAGATCGTCGAGCGGACCGACCTTCCGCCGCATGTGGTGCTTCAGGAGTTGACGTTTCTAACGCTGCGCGGGCTGGTGAAGCGGGTGGACGGGCAAACCTACGTTCGGCGGAACCGGTCCACGTAGGCTCCGCATTGCCGACCGTGAAGCATATGAACATCCGCTACGACATGATCGCCGTCCACGTCGTACGCCCGACCGCGTCGGGATCGTCGCACGAGTTTCTTCAACTGCGTCGGGCGGCCGATGATTACCTCGGCGGAACCTGGCAGATCGTTCGGGGGACGAGCCATACGGGCGAAAAGGCATGGGAAGCGGCGCTGCGTGAGCTGAAAGAGGAAACGGGCCTGGTTCCGCGAGAGTTCTACAAGCTCAGCCTGATGGAGCACTTCTACCTCGTGCCCGGCGAAACCGTGTGGCATGTGCCGAGCTTTGTTGCGGTCATCAATCGCGAAGACGCGGTGCGGCTGAACGAAGAACACGATGCCCTGCGCTGGATTCCCCGCGACCGGATCGACGCCGAAACCATGTGGGCCGGCGAACGGCTGGTGCTGGCCGAAGTCATGCGCGAGATCCTGGATTCCGGCCTCAGCAAGCCGCACCTGGGGGTTCCGATCAGGCCTGAACCGAGCACGTAGTCGCGATTCGCGCCGAGATGGTGTTTAATCCATGGCGAGGCATCATGATCTATCTCGCACTGCTTACCGCGCTTCTTCAAACCTCGTCCCCTGAGCCGGTGGCGGTCTTTACCGGCGGGATCGACGGCTACCCCGCCTACCGGATTCCGAGTGTCATTGTGACCAAAAAGGGAACGCTGTGCGCCTTCGCCGAGGGCCGTGCGAACCTGTCCGACCATGCCGAGAACGACATCGTCCTCAAGCGCAGCACCGATGGCGGCAAGACCTGGGGTGCGCTGCAAGTGATTGCGGAGGACGGCGCGAACTGTCTGAATAATCCTTGTGCCGTGGTGTTACCCGACGGCGGCATCCTGGTCGTCTACCAGTGGTTCCCTAAGGGGCTCGATGAGCACAAGTCACGCGACGGCGTCGCAGGCGATACGACCAGCCACAGCTACCTCGTCCGTTCGGACGACGACGGCCTGACCTGGAGCAAGCCCGCCGACATCACCGTGCAGGTCAAACGCCCGGTGGGAGTGACGAGTCACTGCTCCGGACCCGGCATCGGCATCGTCCTGACGAACGGACCGCACAAGGGCCGGATCATGCTGCCGTTCAACCAGGGCCCGTTCGGGAAGTGGGAAGTCTACGCGGCGTGGTCGGACGACCAGGGCAAGAGCTGGGCCTTTGGCGATGTCGCGCCCGGCGGAGCAACGCACCGTCCCAATGAGGTGCAGTTTGTCGAACTGTCCGATGGACGAATCATGCTCAATGCCCGCGGCATGGCGGGCGACAAGTATCGCAAGGTCGCCGTCAGCGGCGACGGCGGGAAGACCTGGTCGGCGATCGCCGATGATCGCGCTTTGCCCGAGCCACGCTGCATGGGCAGCGTGCTCCGCGCGGCATCGCCCGTTGCCGGGGAGAAGGATTGGATTCTCTACAGCGGTCCCGATTCGCAGCAGCGGCGGGCTATTGGCACCGTTCGGGCCAGCCTGGATGACGGCCAGACTTGGACCCGTCGCAAGGTGGTGGTGCCCGGCGGGTTTGGCTATTCGTGCCTTGTTCCGCTGCGCGAAGGCGGCATCGGCCTGATTTACGAGGGCGACGGGTACAAGACGATCCGCTTTACCATGTTCACGCTCGCCGATCTGAATCAGGATCGCGGTAAGTAGAGGCTTGCGCACCACCCCGGTATGCTCGGTGCGCGATCCTGAGCGACTCACGGGCAGACACTTCGAAGGAACACGCGTCATGAAGCGCTACACCGGCACGATCCCCGCCGCTTACACCCCCTGCCTGCCCAACGGCGACCTGGACCTGGCGCCCATCCCGGCGATGGCCCGCATGTTCGCCGAGCAGAAGTGCCCCGCCGCGTTCGTCTGCGGGTCGACGGGTGAATCGCATTCGTTCACGACCGACGAGCGCAAAGCCGTGGCCGCCGCCTGGAAGAAGCACGCGCCGGCCGGCCTCGATGTCATCGTCCATGTCGGCCACAACTGCCAGCGGGAGGCAATGGCCCTGGCGGCGCATGCGAAGGAGATTGGCGCGGCGGCGGTTTCGGCGCTCGCACCGTCGTACTTCAAGCCGGCGACGCCGAAAGACCTGGTCGATTTCCTGCGCCCCATCGCCGCCGCCGCGGGCACGCTGCCATTTTACTTCTACGACATCCCGAGCATGACCAACGTCGTCTTCCCGGCCGACCGGGTGATGAAGCTGGCCGCCGAGGCGATCCCGAACTTTGTCGGGCTCAAGTACACCAGTTCCGACCTGATGAGGCTGCAATCGTGCCTCGCTTTCGAAGGTGGCAAGTACGAGGTCCTGTTCGGCACAGATGAGATCCTGCTCGCCACGCTGGCGCTGGGCATCAAAGGCGGCGTCGGCAGCACCTACAACTACGCCTCCCCGGTATACCGCCGAATCTACGACGCCGTCGCCCGTGGCGATCACGACACCGCTCGTCGCGAACAGCTCAAGACCGTTCGCCTGGTGGAAGTGCTGCTGGAGCATGGCGTCCTGCGGACGGGGAAAGCCATCATGTCGTTGATCGGGCACGACTGCGGTCCGATCCGGCCGCCGTTCGCGCCCGTAGGCAAAGAGGAGCTCGCCGAAATCCGCCGAAAGCTCGCGCCGCTGGACATTTTCGTTTCGCCGATTTCGTAGGGTCCGCCTTGGCGGACGCGAGGCGTAGTGCCACAGGTCTGCGGCATACCGCCGAACTGTGGCACCAATACCTTTCCATGAACCTCCCCGACCTCTATCGCCACACGCTTCTCGACGATGTCATTCCGTTCTGGCTCCGGCATGGCGTTGATCGCGAGTACGGCGGATTCCTGACCGCGCTGGATCGCGACGGCTCGGTGATTGACACCGACAAGAGCGTCTGGTTTCAGGGCCGCGGTGCCTGGACCTTCGCCACGCTCTGCCTGAAATACGGCGACCGCCCCGAATGGCGTGACGCCGCCGCCGGCGCGATCGATTTCCTGAGGCGATACTGCTTTTCGCCGTCGGGCAAGATGTACTTCACCGTAACCCGCGACGGCCGGCCGCTGCGGATGCGGCGATACGTGTTCAGCGAATCGTTCGCCGCGATCGCCTGCGCCGCCTGGCACCGGCTGACCGGCGAGGAACAGGCCCGCGGCGACGCACTCCGCTGCTTTGCCACCTACCTACAGCACAGCTTCACGCCCGGCGTCATGCCGGCCAAGGTGGACCCGGCAACCCGCCCGATGACCGGCATCGGCCCGCTGATGATCGGCATCGCCACGGCGCAGGAACTGCGCAGGCATCTGGGCGATGTCATTGTCGAAGACCGATCAATGACCGGCTGGATCGACTTTGCGATCGACCGCATCGAGCGGCTGTTTATGAAGCCGCAGCATCGCGCCCTGATGGAAGTCGTCGCCCCCGACGGCGGCATCATCGATCACTTCGACGGTCGCACGTTGAACCCCGGCCATGCGCTGGAGTGTGCGTGGTTCCTGATGGAGGAAGGCCGCCACCGCGGCGCGGCCCGGCTGATCGAACTGGGCACAACGATCCTCGACTGGATGTGGGAGCGCGGCTGGGACCAGCAGTTCGGCGGCATCTTCTACTTTCGCGACCTGCGCGATCTGCCCGTGCAGGAATACTGGCACGACATGAAGTTCTGGTGGCCGCACAACGAGGCCGAGATCGCCACGCTCATGGCGTGGAAGCTGACCGGCCGTCAGAAGTACGCCGACTGGCACAGGCTCGTCCACGACTGGTCTTTCAAGCACTTTCCCGACCCTGAGCACGGCGAATGGTACGGCTACCTTCATCGTGACGGCAGCGTTTCGACACGGCTGAAAGGCAACATGTGGAAAGGCCTGTTCCACCTCCCGCGGATGCTGATGGTGTGCGGGAAATTGGCCGAGTGACGCCGACCACAACTTCCAATCGGCACGGTACTAGCAACGAGGACAAGTCGCTTCGAACTCACCCGAATTGCCGGAGGCATCGCATGTCGCGGAGTTTTGCGTTTCTGGTCGCGTTGACGTTATCCCTTCTGGCCGTGCAGACCAGTTCTGCCGCCGACGCCCCGCCGCCGTTGCGTGTCGGCATCATCGGCCTCGATACCTCGCACGCCGGCGCGTTCACCAAGCTGATGAACGACCCCAAGAACACCGGCGACCTGGCCAACATGAAGGTGGTCGCGGCGTTCCCGGGCGGGTCGAAGGACATAGAGTCCTCCGCCAGCCGGGTGGAGAAGTACACCGCCGATATCAAGGCGATGGGCGTGGAGATTGTCGATTCCATTCCCGCGCTGCTGACCAAGGTCGACTGCGTGCTGCTCGAAAGCGTCGACGGCCGGCCCCACCTGGAACAGGTTCGACCGGTGTTCGCCGCCGGCAAGCCGGTGTTTATCGACAAGCCGCTCGCCGGCTCACTCGTCGACGCACTGACGATCGCCGAGCTGGGCGAGAAGTCGAAGACGCCCTGGTTCAGCAGTTCTTCACTGCGATACGGCCCGGGCGTGGCGCTCACCAAGGCCAATCCCAAGCTGGGTGAAATCACCGGCGTTTCGGCCTGGAGCCCCTGCTCGCTCGAAAAGACCCACCCCGACCTTTACTGGTACGGCATCCACGGCTGCGAAATGCTCTATACCTACATGGGCCCCGGCTGCCAGACTGTCAGCCGTACGCAGACCGAAGGGACGGATTTTGTCGTCGGCACGTGGAAGGATGGCCGGATTGGCACGTTCCGCGGCATTCGCCAGGGCAAGGCCGATTACGGGGCGACCGTGTACGGCACCAAGGGAAGCGTCGCCGCGCCGGGGTATGAAGGGTACAAGCCGCTATTGGAAGTCGTCGCGACGTTCTTCCGCACGGGCAAGCCGCCGATCGCCGCGAGCGAGACGATCGAACTGATGGCGTTCATGGAAGCCGCCGACGAGAGCAAGCGTCAGGGCGGCAAGCCGGTGAGCATCGCCGACGTCCTGGAGAAGGCGCGAGCCCAGGTGAAAGCGACGGCAAAGTAGGGTGGGCTTCAGCCCACCGGTTGCGGACGAGGAAAGGATGTGTTCCCTTCCCAAACGTTCCACGGGCCGCGCAAACGCCGCAGGGTATGGCAGCCCAAGTCACCGACCGGTTGACACGCCATGTTTCGAATAGCTTCCATCGCAGTATTCCTCGCGCTGTGTCCCGCGGTGCGCGCAGCATCGCCGGTCGACTTTGACCGCGACGTGAAGCCGATCCTCGCGGCGCACTGCTACGAGTGCCACGGCACGGATAAGACCAAGGCCGGATTGAAGCTCACCGATCGCGACGGCGCGATCATGAAGCTGAAGTCGGACGCGGTGGCGGTCGTTCCGGGCAAGCCCGACGCCAGCGCGCTGATCGCGCGGGTGGTGACGACCGACGTTGAAGAGCGGATGCCGCCGGAAAAGCCGGCGCTGAAGCCGGCGCAGGTCGCGACGCTGAAGCAGTGGATCGCCGAAGGGGCGGCGTATGGCGTGCACTGGGCGTATCGGCCGATCGTTCGCGTCGATCCGCCGGCAGTGAAAACGGCCGATTGGGCGGCGAACGATATCGACCGTTTCGTGCTGGCATCGCTCGAAGGGGCCGGAGTCATTCCTTCTCCCCCGGCCGACAAGGCCACGCTGATCCGCCGGCTGAGCCTCGATCTGACCGGCCTGCCGCCGACGCCGGCGGAGGTCGACTCGTTCACCAACGATGCAGCGCCCGACGCCTACGCCAAGCTCGTCGATCGCCTGCTCGCCAGCCCGCACTTCGGCGAGCGATGGGGCCGCCACTGGCTCGACAAGGCCCGCTACGCCGACTCCGACGGTTACGAGAAAGACACTCCCCGCCCCGATGCCTACGTCTTTCGCGATTGGGTGATCAAGGCGATCAACGACGACATGCCGTTCGACCGCTTCACCGTCGAGCAACTCGCCGGCGACCTTCTGCCGGGGGCCTCGAACGAGCAGCGCATCGCGACGGCGTTCCACCGGCAGACGCTGACCAACAAGGAAGGCGGCGCCGACCAGGAGCAGTTCCGGGTCGAGGCGACATTCGACCGGGCCGAAACCACCGGTGCCGTCTGGCTCGGGCTGACCGTCGGCTGCGCCCGCTGCCACAACCACAAGTACGATGCCATCACCCAGCGCGAGTACTACCAGCTGTTCGCGTACTTCAACAACGGCGACGAAGTGAACTTGCAGCTTCCCGGGTCGACCGATGAGGTCAGGAAGTACAAGCTCGCGCTGGCCGAGCACAACAAGCAGGTGAAGGCGATCGAGGCGCAGATCGCCGACGGCAAAACGCCGGCGACGCCTGCCGCGAAGAAGAAGCTGGAAGCCGACCTTGCCGCGCTGAAGAAGAAAGCCCCCGCCGCTCCCGGCCTGGCGGTGCGGGTCATCGGCCAGCGGACGGCAAACCCGCGGCCGAACACGATGCTGCACCGTGGCGATTTCCTGCAGCCCGGTGAACAGGTGACACCGGGTTCGCTGGCGACGCTGCATGCGTTCACGCCGCGCGATCCGCAAAAACCCGACCGGCTTGATCTGGCCAACTGGCTGACGTCGCCGGCCAATCCGCTGACGCCACGCGTCGCCGCCAACGACATCTGGCAGAAACTGTTCGGCAAGGGCCTCGTCCGCACGCCCGACGACTTCGGCGTTCGTGGCGAGCGGCCGACGCACCCGGAACTGCTCGACTGGCTCGCCGACGAGTACCGCCGGGTCGGCTGGAGCCGAAAGGCGCTGATTCGCACGATCGTCCTCTCCAGCACCTACCGTCAGTCCGCGGCGTACCGGCTCGACCTGGCCGAGCGCGATCCGGAGAACAAGCTGCTGGCCCGGCAGAACCGGTTTCGCGTGGATGGCGAGATCGTCCGCGACGCCACGCTCGCCGCCAGCGGATTGCTCAGCCGCAAGATCGGCGGGCCGAGCGTCTTCCCCGCCCTGCCGCCGGACATCGCCGCCCTCAGCTACGCCAATAACTTCCGCTGGACGACGAGCCCTGGCGAAGACCGGTATCGCCGGGGGATGTACACCTTCCACAAGCGGACGGCGCCGCACCCGAACCTGATCAGCTTCGACTGCCCGGACGGAAATGCGACCCAGATCCAGCGGGCGATCAGCAATACGCCTTTGCAGGCCCTGACGACGTTGAACAACGAGAGCTTTCACGAGGCGGCACAGGCCCTGGCCCGGCGGACACTGGCCGAGGGTGGCCCGGCCGACGACGCCCGCGTCGGCCATGCGTTCCGCCTGTGCCTGGCTCGCTCGCCGGATGCGACGGAACTGGCGGAATTGCGGTCCCTGCTGGCGTCGGCGCGGGCCTTCTACACGGCGAACGAGCAAGCAGCCGTCAAACTGGCCGGAACGACCAAGTCATCCAACGCGGCCGAATTGGCGGCGTGGGTGGCTACGGTGCGGGTCGTCCTGAATCTCGACGAGTTCCTGACCCGCGAATAGCCGACAACAATCGACGCGGTTGTACGTTTAGATGGAACGATGAACCTGCAATCCCCAGCCAAGCTCCGTCGTCGCGTTTTCGCTCTCTTGCTTTGCGCCGGATTGGGTTTGCCAGTCCTGGCGGCCAAGGATGACAAGCCGCTGAAGGAAAAGCCGGCGAAGGACAAGAACGTTGTCGATGCCCGCAAGGACGAACCGAAGGTCAAGCAGTCGTCGGAAGAGCGATGGCTGGAGACCGTCCACGAGCAGATCAAGCCGTCCGAGGCCGAGTGGGATGTGCTCAAGCCGCGCGTCGACAAGGTGATTCGCCTGGTCCGCGAGGTGAACGCCGGGCGCGAATCCAAGGGCGTTCGTGAGCCCCGCGCCGAGAAGATCGACGACATGGCGACGACGGACGTCCATCTCAAGAGCAAGGCGCTGAACGACGCGTTGTTCGACCCCTTCACCAGCCCGTCGCGGGTTCGCGAGCATGTCGCGGCTTACCGGGCGGCGCGGGAAAGTGCCAAGCAAAACCTACTCCGCGCACAGGAAGAGCTTCGTCAGCTTTTGACGACGCGCCAGGAAGCGATCCTGATCATCATGGGATTGCTCGATTGATGTAGCGCCGCTACGAAGGCACGGATCGCATGACTTCCATCCAGCAGCAGATTCATCTCACCCGCCGCGAGTACCTGACCACCACCGCCAGCGGCTTGGGCATGATGGGCCTGGGGGCGATGCTGACGGCCGACGGAATCCTGACGCCGGCAACAGCGGCAGCGGCGACATCGCCGGGTCTGCTCAATCCACTGGCGCCCAGGCAAACGCACTTCCCCGCGCGGGCCAAGCACTGCATCTGCATCTTTCTCGAAGGCGCGCCTTCGCAGATGGACCTGTTCGACCCCAAGCCCAAGCTCAACGAACTCGACGGCCAGCCTCTCCCGGAATCGATGACCAAGAACGTCCGCTTCGCCTTCATCCAGAAGGAATCGGCCCGGCTGATGGGCTCGAAGCGCACCTTCAAACAGCACGGCCAATCCGGCATGGTCTTCTCCGACCTGCTCCCCCACCTGGCGACCTGCGCAGACGACATGCTGATGGTCCGCAGCATGCACACCGACCAGTTCAACCACCACCCCGGCCAGCTGCTCATGTGCTGTGGCCGGTCCACCTTCGGCCTGCCCACCATGGGCGCATGGCTCAACTACGGATTGGGGAGCGAGTCGCAGAACCTGCCCGGTTACGTCGTCCTGAACAGCGGCCGCGGCACCAGCGGCGGCGCGACGCTCTGGCAGAGCGGCTTCCTGCCGAGCACCTACGCCGGCGTCCTCTTCCGCAACAAGGGTGAGCCGATCCTGAACCTGGCCAACCCCGACGGCCTGCCGCCGGAAATGCAGCGGGCCGGCCTTGACGCCCTCCGCCGGCTGAACCAGCGGCGGTACGAAGCGATCCACGATCCGGAGATCGCCAGCCGTATCGCAAGCTACGAGCTCGCGTTCCGCATGCAGTCGGCGGCACCCGAACTGATCGACCTGTCCGGCGAAAGCAAGGAGATGCTGGCTGCGTATGGCGTGGAGCGGGACGATCCGCCGATCAAGGCCGCGCGTGGTGGCGGCCCCGGCCAGTACCGCGCGTTTGCCACCAATTGCCTGCTCGCCCGCCGATTGGTCGAGCGTGGAGTGCGGTTCGTCAACATCGTCCACGCGAGCTGGGATCACCACTCCAACCTCGACTCCGAACTGCCGTTCAATGCCGGCATGGCGGATCAGCCCGTCGCGGCGATGATCAAAGACCTCAAGCAGCGGGGCCTGCTCGATGAAACGCTCATCCTCTGGTGTAGCGAGTTCGGCCGGACGCCGCTCGGCGAAAACCGCAAGGGCCGCCCCGGCGTTACCGGCCGCGACCACCACCCGTTTGCGTTCACCCTCTGGATGGCCGGCGGCGGCATCAAGGGCGGCCAGACCTGGGGCGAGACCGATGAAATCGGCTGGGGCATCTCCCGCGATCCCGTCCACGTCAACGACTACCACGCGACGATCCTTCACCTGTTCGGGCTGGATCACTTAAAGCTGACGCACCGGTACCAGGGGCGAGACTTCCGGTTAACCGATGTCGCCGGGAAGGTGATCGAGCCGTGGTTGGCGTGAGTGAGTCGTCCGGCGTGGAGGATAGACATTCTTGTCTGTCACTCGGGGCCAAAGGGGGCATTCGAACGACCGCTCTTTCTTCGGGGATAATCTGGCGGGGCAGACAAGATTGTCCGTCCCACCAAAAGCAGCCGGTCGTAATTCGAAACATCCCTTGGGTCCCGAGTGACAGACAAGAATGTGTGTCCTCCACGCATTCGGGCAATAGTCACGCGACCTCGGCGATCTACACTCACCCTATGCTGCGACATCTCCACATTCTCATCCTCATCCTTTCCATCGCCTTCACCACTGCGGTCCACGCCGCCGACCGGCCCAACTTTCTCTGGGTTACCAGCGAAGACAACAGCCCGTACCTCGGCTGCTACGGCGATGCGCAGGCGCAAACGCCGAACCTCGACAAGCTCGCTTCCGAGGGCATCCGCTTCCGCAACTTCTTCGCCAATGCGCCGGTCTGCTCGGCGGCACGATCGACCCTGATCGCCGGCATGTACGGGTCGTCGCTCGGCATCCAGAATCATCGCAGCAAGGTCGCGATCCCGGACAGCTTCAAGACCTATCCGGAGGTCCTCCGGGCTGCCGGTTATTACTGCACGAACAACTCGAAGACGGACTACAACATCGTCGGTCGAAACAAGATCTGGGACGAGAGCAGCAACAAGGCGCACTACAAGAACCGCAAACCCGGCCAGCCGTTCTTTGCCGTGTTCAACTTCACGTCGAGCCACGAAAGCCAGGTCGCACCCAAGGCGGGCAAGACGACGTTTCGCATTCCGCCGGAAAAGATCGTCCTTCCCCCCTACCACCCTGACGAGCCGGACATCCGCCGGGACTGGGCCAACTACTACGACCAGATGACGATCATGGACGGGCAGGTCGGCGCGGTGATCGACGAACTGAAGCGCGCGGGCCTGGCCGAAGACACCTTCATCTTTTACTACGGCGACCATGGCGGAGCGATGCCCGGCGGCAAGCGCAGCATCCAGGATCGCGGCACGCGCGTGCCGCTGGTCGTCCGCATCCCTGGCAAATGGGCCAAGGCATCGCCGGTCGCCGCGGGTCAGTGGGTGGACGATCTGGCGACCTTCGTCGATCTGCCGCCGACGGTCTTCAACCTGGCCGGCATCGAGACGCCGAAGAACTACCAGGGCAAGCCATTCCTCGGGGAAGGCCGGACCGCGCCGCGCGACGAGGTCTTCATGCACCGCGGGCGGATGGACGAGCGGTACGACTTCTCCCGATCAGTGCGGACACAGAACTTCCGCTACGTTCGCAACTACAGCCCGCACCGGCCATGGGGACAGAACTATTCCTATCCGTTTCAGGTGCAGCCGAGCATGCGGGCTTGGTACGCGTCTTTTGAGGCGGGCCGGTGCAACGAGGCCCAGGCCGCCTACTGGAAGCCCAAGGCCGCATCCGAGCTCTACGCAATCACCACCGATCCGTTCGAACTTGCAAACCTCGCGAGCAAGGGACCGCAGAATCCGAAGGTCGCGGAGCTGCACCAACACCTGGTTCGGCAGATGACCGAAACCCGCGACACCGGCTTCATCCCCGAAGGGATGGTTCCCAGGCTCGCCGGCGACAAGACCATCTACGATTACGCCCAGAGCAATGCCTACCCGATCGGCGACATCATCTCTCTTGCCGACATCGCGTCGGACGCGCAGCCTGAGGCGCTGCCCGAGTTCATTAAGCTTCTGAAGCACGAGCACCCGGTCATGCGGTACTGGGCCGCGACCGGCTGCCTCATCCTGAAGGACAAGGCAGCGCCGGCGAAAGACGCCCTGCTCGCCGCACTCGCCGACCCGATGGCCGACGTCCGCGTCGTCGCCGCCGAGGCGCTGGGGTACATCGGCGAAACGGAAAAGGCCGTCGCCGCGCTCCAAGGCGTCCTCCGCGACGGCAACGTCTACGAGAGTCTCGCGGCGTTGAACACACTCGACTTCATGACCGGCGCGGGCCACGTCCCCCTGGCCAGGGCGCAGGCGATGGTGAAGGACCTGAAACTCGCCGAGCCGGCGGATCGCATCCAGAAGTTCATCCTCGACGGGCGGAAGTGGCGGTAGTCCACGGCAACGCCGCGCCGGGTTCGTTCGGCGAAGTCGTATGAAGACTTCGGATGACCCTGGTGCTGCGTCAATGCTTGATCTTGGGATTGGGTGCCATGGGCTGGCGTACTCGCCTGCCCGTGGTTTCGCGCGACGCATGTCGTACCACGGGCAGCGGAGTACCGTAGGCCATGGCACCTGATCTATCCCAGAATCAAGGTGTGACACGGCACCAGGACCCTTTGAGTCCAGCTTGGACCGCCGACAACGCGTATCGGCGTCCAGTGATACAACAGGCGACGTGCCTCACTGGAGTCGATTCATGATGTATCACCGCCGCAGCCGGATCAGCATCTTTCTGGTCGCGCTCTCATTCGCTTCCTGCGGTGTGGCTGTTGCCAACACGCCGCCCGACTTCCGGCGGGACATCAAACCGCTGTTTGAATCCAGTTGCATCGACTGCCACGGCCCCAAGAAGCAGCGCAGCGGATACCGGCTCGACGTCCGGCCCTACGCGATGAAAGGCGGCGACATCGGCGAGACGGCGATCGTCGCCGGCGATTCGGGCAAGAGTACGCTGGTCCGTCATATCACGTCCGCCGACGACGACGTCCTGATGCCGCCGCCCAAAAGCGGGAAGCCGCGACTGACGGCGGAGCAGGTATCGACGATCCGCAAGTGGATCGACGCCGGCGCGATCTGGCCGGACGAGGCGACTGCCACGGCGGCCGATCCGCTGGACTGGTGGAGCTTGAAGCCGCTGGCCAAACCGGCCGTGCCCAGCCCGACCGTCGCCGCGAAATCCGCGAATCCGATCGATACCTTCATCGTGGCCAGGCTGGCCGAGAAGTCGCTGGCGATGTCGCCGCCGGCCGATGCGCGGACACTCGCCCGGCGGGTTCACTTCGACCTGATCGGCCTTCCGCCGACGCCCGAAGAGCTCGACACGTTTGTTTCCGACTTCACGGTGAACGCCGACAAAGCTTACGAAGCCCTGGTCGATCGCCTGCTCGCCTCGCCGCGCTACGGCGAGCGCTGGGCACGCCATTGGCTCGATGTCGTCCATTACGGCGACACGCACGGCTACGACAAGGACAAGCCCCGCCCCAATGCCTGGCCTTACCGCGACTACGTCATTCGCGCCCTCAACGATGACAAACCCTACGCGCGGTTCATCCAGGAACAGATCGCCGGCGACGTGCTCTACCCCGGCACGGCGGACGGGATCGAGGCGCTCGGTTTTCTCGCCGCCGGCCCGTGGGACTTCATCGGCCACGCCGAGGTTCCGGAGAGCAAGATCGACGGCAAGATCGCCCGCCATCTCGATCGCGACGACATGGTCGGCACCGCCGTCGGCGCCCTGGCGAGCGTGACGGTGCAGTGTGCCCAGTGCCACAGCCACAAGTTCGACCCGATTTCGCAGGAAGACTACTACGCGCTGCAGGCGGTCTTCGCGGCGATCGACCGGACGGACAAGACCTATGACCTTGATCCGGTCGTCGCCGCGTCGCGGTCACGCCTGACCGCACGCAAAGCCGAGATGGAGGCCGAGCAGAAGGCGCTCGCAGCAAAGATCAAAACCGCCGGCGGAGCCGAGCTGGCCGACCTCGACAAGCAGATTGCATCGGCCGAGTCGGCCGCGCCGCAGGGGCGGCGTCCCGAGTATGGCTGGCACAGCGGCATCGCCAAGGACCAGGAAACGCGCAAGTGGGTGCAGGTCGATCTGGGCAAGAGTGTCGCGATTCAGCGCGTGGTGCTCGCCGGCGTGTGGGATGATTTCAACGGGATCGGTGCCGGGTTCGGCTTTCCGGTGCGGTTCCGGATCGAAGCCAGCGACGACCCGGCTTTCGGCGGTACGCCGACCGTTATTGCCGCCCACGACCTGGAGGACTACGCCAACCCCGGCACAACGCCGCGAACGTTCGTCGCCGGCGGGAAGTCGGCGCGCTACGTGCGTGTGACCGCGACCAAGCTCGCGCCTCGCAAGGGGGACTTCATCTTCGCGCTGGCGGAACTTCAGGCGTTCGACGCCGAGAATCGCAATGCCGCGCTCGGCGCGGCCGTCACATCAATCGACAGTGTCGAAGCCCCCGTTCGCTGGCGGCGGAGCAACCTGACGGACGATGTCTACCCCGCCAAGACGGGCGGCGGCGCGGACCTCGCCGCGCTTCGCGACCGCCGGGACAAACTGATGTCCCGCGTCACCGACGCGGCGATCCGCACGCGGTCGGCGGCGTTGGCGGGCGAGATCGCCTCGGCCGCGAAGGAACTGTCGAAACTTCCGCCGCCCAGGGTCGTCTTCGCCGGTGCGATCCACACCGGGCGAGGTGCTTTCGCAGGGACCGGACCTCAGGGCGGCAAGCCCAGGCCGATTTTCCTGCTCGCCCGCGGGCAGGTGACGCAGCCGGGCAAGCCGGTCGGACCGGGCGCGCTCAGCGCGGTGAAGTCGCTCCGATCGCGATTCGAGATCCCCGATCAGCAAGGCGAAGGCGTCCGCCGGGCGGCGCTGGCCCGCTGGCTGACCGACCCGGCGAACCCGCTGACCTGGCGGAGCATCGTCAATCGAGTGTGGCAGTACCACTTCGGCAAGGGCATCGTGCTGACGCCCAACGACTTTGGCCGCATGGGCACGCCGCCGACGCACCCGGAACTGCTCGACTGGCTCGCCGCCGACTTCCGCGACAGCGGCGGATCGCTCAAGCGGCTGCATAAGTTGATCGTAACCAGCGCGGCGTACCGGCAGTCTTCGTCGGCCGACAATGCCGGCGCCGTTGCGGTGGACGTGGACAACAACCTGCTCTGGCGGCAGAACCGCCGCAAGCTGGAGGCCGAGGCCGTTCGCGATGCGGTCCTCGCCGCCAGTGGCAAGCTCGATCTGACCATGGGCGGGCCCGGCTGGCAGGACTTCATCGTCGAACACCCGGAGCATTCGCCCCACTACCGTTACGACAAGGCCGATCCGAACGATGTGAAGACATGGCGGCGGTCGATCTACCGTTTCACGGTGCGGTCACAGCTTCAGCCGTTCATGACGTCACTCGATTGCGCCGACCCGTCGATGCGGGTGGACAAGCGGAACGAGAGCGTTTCGCCGGCGCAGGCGCTGGCGCTGCTCAACAACGGCTTCATGGTGACGCAGGCCGAGGCGATGGCGGCGCGCTTGTGGCAGGACGCCGGGGCGGACGGCGATGCCCAGATCGATCGCGCCTGCCGGTTGACCCTCGCCCGAGTCCCGACGGCCGCCGAGCGTGAGCAGATGAAGTCGTTCGTCCGCACCAGCGGATTGCCCAATTTGTGCCGGGTGCTGTTGAACCTGAACGAGTTTGTGTTCGTGGATTGAGCAGCGTGGATGATATCCAACGACGTTCCGTGATACGGCTTTCCAAGCCGTGCAAGGTGCGCCGGAGTTAGAGGATTTGAAGTCGATGTACGACGACATCGCTCGCACGGGTTGGAAACCCGTGTCACGGACAGCCGTCGGTTTCGGGTAAAGGCGACCCACCATGAACATGCCATCGTCAGCCGGACAGACCCGCCCGTCCCGCCGCGACTTTCTCGCCAATGCCGGCGGTGGGTTCGGCGGGCTGGCGCTGGCGTCGCTCCTAGGTCGTGAGGCGCTCGCGGCGCCCGCGCCGCATCCTTCGGTCGTCCGGCCGCCCAGGGCCAAGCGGGTCATCCAACTCTTCATGGCTGGCGCGGCGAGCCATATCGACCTCTGGGATTTCAAGCCCGACCTGATCAAGCACCACGGCAAGCCGAGCGATTTCGGGGAGAAGGTCGAAGCGTTTCAGAACGGGCTGGGGCCGTGGCTTAAGCCGGTGTGGGACTTCAAGCCGTACGGGAAGTCCGGCAAGATGATCAGCGATGTCGTGTCGCCACTGGGGGCGTGCGTGGACGACATGGCGTTCATTCACAATGTGGTCGGCAAGACGGGAATCCACTCCCAGGGCACCCTATTGCAGGCGACCGGCTTCCAACTGCCGGGCTTTCCCGGCGCGGGATGCTGGGTGAGCTACGCACTGGGTTCGATGAACGAGAACCTGCCGACGTTCGTCGTTCTGCCTGATCACCGCGGCATGGCGAGCAACGGCGTCAAGAACTGGGACGCGGCGTTCCTGCCCGCGCAGCACAGCGGCAATGTCGTCTACCCCGGCAGCGACATGCCGATCGCCGACCTTCGCCCGCACGCGGCGGGCAAGTACATCAACGCCGCCAGCGAGGCCCAGGCGCAGTCGCTGATGGCCAGCCTGAACCGCCAGCATGCCGAAAGTCGTGCCGGCGACCCACGACTGGAATCGCGGATCCGCAGTTATGAGTTGGCGGCGCGGATGCAGCTTGCCGCGCCCGAGGCGCTCGATCTGAAGGCCGAGCCCGCGCATATCCTGAAGCTCTACGGCCTCGATACCCGGCCTCCCAACTGGCCGGCCGTCATCAATGCCGAGGAGGAGAGTTACTACTTCTCGCAGAAGTGCCTGGCCGCCCGGCGACTGCTGGAGCGTGGCGTGCGGTTCGTGCAGATCTGGAGCGGCAACGACAACGGCTTCCCCCGCCGTAACTGGGATTCACACGAAGACGTCGAGCGCGATCACGGGCCGTTGGCAACAGGCATGGCCCGAGGTGCGGCGGCGCTGATCCAGGACCTCAAGCAGCGCGGCATGCTCGACGACACGATCATCCTCTGGACGACCGAGTTCGGCCGCATGCCCAGCACGCAAGGCGGCAAAGGCCGCGATCACAACCCGTACGTGTTCACCAACTGGCTCTGCGGCGGCGGGATCAAGGGGGGCGTCACACACGGCCTGAGCGATCAGTGGGGCTACAAGCCGCTGGATCGCGACCACCCGACGCTCGTCTACGACATCCACGCGACGATGCTGCACCTGCTGGGCATCGATCACGAGAAACTGACGGTGAGGCAGAACGGCATCGACCGCCGGCTGACGGACGTGCACGGGCACGTGATCAAGGAGATCCTGGCGTAATGATCCCTGGGCCTGCATCGCGGGCAGCGGCGGTGGTGCCCGCCCTACACGAGCGATTCAACCGCTTCGCGGACGAGGGCGACCGGTACATCATCCCGCACGACCGCCTTGCCGATGCCGTCGAGCAGGACGAAGCGGATTTTCCCGCCGGCCACCTTCTTGTCGAACGCCATCGAATCAACGACCTGGTTCCGGTCGAGCTTCAGGCCGTCGATCGGCAATCCGGCGGCGGTGATGACGTTGCGGATGCGCCGTTCATCGGCCTCGGAAAGCAGGTCGAGCAGAACGCCAAGCCGCGTGGCCGCGACCATGCCCAGTGCGACCGATTCGCCGTGGGAATAGCTGTATTTCGAGATGCTCTCGATGGCGTGGCCGAAGGTGTGGCCGAAGTTGAGGTGGGCACGTTCGCCGCGTTCGAACGGGTCGGCCTCCACCACCCGCGCCTTGATCGCCACGTTATGCGCGACCAGTTCGGTCAGGTACTTGATATCGACAGCCAGGGCCCGGCCGATATCTTTCTCGAGATTCGCGAACCCCTCGGCGTCGCGAATCAGGTCATGCTTGATGCACTCGGCCAGGCCGCCTCGAAGTTCGCGCTGCGGCAGCGTTTTGAGCACGTTGGGATCGACCAGCACCGCGATCGGCTGGTGGAACGCGCCGATGAGGTTTTTGCCGACGGTGTGATTGACGCCGGTCTTGCCACCGACGCTGGCGTCGACCATCGACAAGAGGGTCGTCGGGCACTGCACGAAAGGCACGCCGCGAAGGATGGTCGCCGCGACGAAGCCGGTCATATCGCCGATCACACCGCCGCCGAGCGCGACGATGGGCGTATGCCGGTCAATCCGCAGCGGCAGGATCTGGTCGTACAGCTTGAGAACATGCTCGACCGATTTGTGTTCCTCACCCGCCGGCACGGTGGCAACGGTGGCGGCAAACCCCGCGGCGGCGAGGGAGGTCACCATCGCCGAGACGGTCGCCGCCGGGATGTTCGAATCGGTAATGACAACGGCCTTGGCCGCCTTGCTCAGCGCCCGCAGCTTCGCCCCGGCATCGGCGTGCAGCCCCGGACGGACAGTGATGTCGTAGGCATGCCCTTGCAGAGACACGCGAATGGTTCGTTCAGCAGTCACGCGGCGGATTGTAGCGGCGGCGCGGCGGGCGTCACGCGCGGCGATATCAAAGCACCCTGGGAACGCCGAGCTCCAGCTCGGCCCAAAAGTGCCGAGCTGGAGCTCGGCGTTCCTGGATCCTTTCGCACACTCTAAGCAGCGTCCCAGTCGATGTGCGTATGATTCCGCCGTGATCTATCGCCTTCTTTGTTGCTCAGACACCCATACCGAGGTGCCACCAAATCTTGACGAGGCCAGCGCCACCGCATGGCTGCATGCCGGCGATGTAGTCGAGGGACCGGAAATTGTCGGCGACGATTCGGACCCGTTGCAGGACTTCCTCCGCGCGCCGGTTGCTCGGTGGTTTAAGGAAAGGCCTCTTCCGGTGTTCGTTGTGAAAGGCAACCACGACACGGTCGACGATGTGCACGCATTCCGGCACGCCAATGACGTGACGGGTCGCGTCGTAAGAATCGCCGAAAGTCTCGTCCTCGCCGGGATCGGTTGGTGTGGAGAGACGTACTACGAGTTGCCGCTGGAGAGCGACCTTCGCGGACCTTGTGACTCGGTACTGCGGGCGGCCAATCGCATACTGATGCCGAGCGATTCACTCATCCTGCTCACGCACTACCCGCCTCGATTCCCAGGCATGCGTGAACTGACGCGAGATGTTCCTAATGGCGGTGTTTGGTACGACTGCGTGCGTGGGCTGGTTGCAGAGTTGCGGCCCACCGCCGTCGTCCAAGGTCATGTGCATTCATGGGCAGGCACTTCCCAGGTCGTTCGGATCGAAGATCGCGATACAACGGTGTTCCACCCCGGGAAGTTGGGTGGCATTCTTCAGGTTGACACTGTCTGCCGGACGGCGGAGGTGTCCTGGCCCTCCTGCGAGAGATAGTGAAGCGCCGTCTAACGGCCTGACCGACCCTTCTCTCACACCGACATCCCATCCTCCACATCCGCTTGGCGGGCGGCGCACATTGCGTCCCATTCCTCGACCGTGATTTGCGCCTCACGGGCCTGCGATCCCTTGTATTCGCCGACGATTCCAGCGGCGGCCATCGCCTCGATCAGGCGGCTGGCGCGGGCGTAGCCGATCGTCAACCGCCGCTGAAGCAGGCTCACGCTGCCTCGCTTGGTTTCCAGCACCACGCGGACCGCCGCATCGAACAGGTCGTCCTTCGCGGCTTCTTCGTCGACGTTGCCAGTCGCTTTGATCTGCACCAGTTCCGGCTCGTACTGCGCCTCGGCCATCGCCTTGACGATCTTCACGCTCTCGCGGACTTCCTTGTCGTCGATGAACGTGCCCTGCGCCCGCGTCGGTTTGCTCGCGCCCGGCGGCAGGAACAGCATGTCGCCGTGGCCTAGCAGCAGGTCTGCACCGTTCTGGTCAAGCACGATCCGGCTGTCCATCTTGCTCTGCACGCGGAACGCAATCCGCGTCGGCATGTTGCTCTTGATCAGGCCCGTGACGACGTTCGCACTCGGTCGCTGTGTCGCCAGGATCAGATGGATGCCGACCGCTCGCGCCTTCTGCGCGATGCGCACGATGCTCGCTTCGACTTCCTTGCCGCTGGTCATCATCAGGTCGGCCAACTCGTCGATGATAATGACGATGTACGGCATCTTCTTGGGGATCTTCGCCTCTTCCTCCGGCGTGCCGGGCTGGAAGCGCTCGATCAGCTCTTCCTGCGTCAGGCTGTTGTACCCCTTGATGTTTCGCACGCCTGCCTCGGCCAGGAACTCGTACCGCTCGTCCATCTTCTCGCACGCCCATTCCAGCACGCTGGTGGCCTTGCTGGCGTCGTTGATGACGGGGCACATCAGGTGCGGGATGTCTTTGTACATCGCCATTTCGACCACCTTCGGGTCGAACAGTACCAGCTTCACCATGTCGGGCCGCTGCTTGTACATGATCGACATGATGATCGTGTTGATGCAGACCGACTTGCCCGAACCGGTGGTGCCGGCGATCAGGCAGTGCGGCATCTTCGACAGGTCAGTGATGAGCGGCTCGCCGCTGGCGTCTTTGCCGAGGAACAGCGGGATGTCCATCTTGCCCTGTTGCTCGGGCGCGGCGAGCTGCATGAGGTCCTTGAACCGGACCTTCTCCTTCTGCTCGTTGGGCACTTCGATACCGACGGTGTTCTTGCCCGGAATGGGCGCGACGATACGCACGGTTTCGGCCTTGAGCGACCGCTGGATGTCGTTGGACAGCCCGCTGATCGTGCTCACCTTGATGCCCGGGGCCAGCGCCAGCTCGTACATGGTGATGACCGGGCCGGTGTCGATCTCGACGACGTGGGCGTCGATATTGAACTCCTTGAGCGCCTGTTCCAGCATCGCCGCCTGCTCGCGGACGAATGACTCCTGGCTTTCGGTGTAGCCTTGCTCGGCGTCCTCCAGGCATTCCCAGCCGGGCAACTGGTATTCGCCGAGCTCTTTCGGGGCGATCGGCGGCGACGACTGCCGCGGCTTAATCATCGTCGGAAGCTTGACGATGATGTCCTTCCGCACCACCGGCGGCTCGGGGACGAGCGGCGACTGATCGTCGGAATCGACCGCGTGCGTCTGCGCGGCCAGGTTCTCGTCGTCGTCGGACATCTGGTCGATGTCGTCGGCGTCGTCCTGTTGGGGCACACGGCTCTGTGCGCGGGCATCGTTTGCCGGGTTGGCTGGGGACGCTGTTCCGCCTGTCGCGGGCACACGGCCGTTTGCGCCTGCGGCCGTCGGAACGGCAGGTACGATCATCGGCCGGCCCATGCCGGGCAGGCGGATGACCGGCGCGGCGCGGACCGGCTTCTGTTGATCGGGCGGAGGGATGACGGCGGCTTCACTGGGGCCAAAGTCGTCGTCTGACCACGCCGCATCGTGCGCGGCCCCTTCGCCGGGGGTGCCGTCGTCGCGGTAGTTCAGTTCGACATCGTCGTCTTCGTTGTTGATCGTGGCGATCACGGCATCGTCGGCGGCGCGGGACCGGAAGCCTGCCCAGGTACCGATGCGCTGCATCCAGTTGCGGTCGGCGGCCTTGGTCGGATCGGGCTTGAAGACCTGACCGCCTTTGCCGGCGGCCGGCAAGGTCGCTGCGCGGGCGGCGAGTTTCGATCGGGCGACAGTGCCGACGGCATCGACCTCTTCGTCTTCGTCGGCGGGCGCGACGCGGTACGCGACATCGCGGGTGATGAACCGCGGCATCGCCGGCAGTTTCGGCAGGTTGGCGAAGTTGAACCGCAGGTGTGCGGTCTTGCTGCGGGCGACGGTCAGCATGCCGATGATCGCCCTGGGCGCGGCCAGCAGGATGTCATCGGCTGCAAGCAGCAGGCCCACGATGATCGACAGCATCAACACCAGCATCGTGCCGACGTTGCCGAAGTACTGGTGTAGGAAGCCCGCGGCACCAATGCCCAGCACGCCGCCGCGCCCTTCCGGCAGGCCCTGGTTCGAGCCAGGTGAAAAGTGGTGGACAACGGTCGCCCAGGCGACGGCGATCAGCGACAGGCCGACGACGCGCATCCAGAAGTCGCGGACTTTCGATTGCGCCAGCGACAACCCCAGCATGACCGCCGTGAACAACAGTACCGGGAAGACGCCCTGACCCACCGCGACAAACGCCCAGTAGGCGACGAATGCGCCCGCCGCACCGCAGAGGTTCTGCACCGGCGGATAGGGGTCGACGGCATGGCTCGGCCAGTCCGTCGGGCTGAAGCTCCAGAAGCTCAACGCCAGGAAGGCCCAGAGGCCGACGGCGACGAAAAACGCGAGCGTCTTGGGGAGGTTGTCTCTGTTCATTGTCGTAGGAGTCAGTGTGGTCAGTGGTCGGTAGTCAGTAGTCAGTAGTCAGTAGTCAGTAGTCAGTAGTCAGTAGTCAGTAGTCGGAAGCTGGGAGTCAGCAGTCAGAGGCTGCGGTCGATGGTTGGTACGAGTTTCGGCACCGGCTCTGACCACTGACCACTGACCACTGACCACTGACTACCGACGACTGACTACCGACGACTGACTACTCTTCAATGTCCCGTGTGCCCGAATCCGCCGGTGCCTCGGCCTGTCGCTTCCAATGCGTCGACCTCGACGAAGCTCACCGGCGGTACCGGCAGCACCAGCATCTGGGCGATGCGCATGCCCCGTTCGATCACGAACGGCAGCTTGCCAAGGTTGATCAGTGGGACCATCACTTCGCCGCGGTAGTCGGAATCGATCGTGCCGGGGGAGTTCACCAGCGTGATGCCGTGCTTGCTCGCCAGGCCGCTTCGGGGCCGGACCTGCGCCTCGTACCCCTTCGGAATCGCCATCGCAAAGCCGCAAGGGACGACCAGCACGTCGCCCGGCGGCAGCGTCATGGTTTGGGTGACTGCGGCGCGCAGATCGACGCCGGCCGATTCTTCGGTCATGCGCACCGGCAACGGCAGGTCCTGGCCGCCGGGCAGACGCTTGAGAAAGACGGTGATCGTGGCGGCCAACGCGGGGTCCTCGTTAGTTCGGGCGCAGCGGCCCCTGGCGCGGCATCGGCGCGAAGGGGTCGCCAGGTCCTTTAAAGGTTATCGGTCAAAAGGGGACGCCAGCGACAGTCTATGCCGCTGGCGGTAAGCTGGGCGGCCGAGGAGGACCAGCTTTGCGACAAACCTTTGTCATTGCGTCGGTTCTGGTTCTGATTCCGTTCGCGTTGATCGCCGCCGATGGCCCACCGGCTGCGCCAACGCGATCCACCCCGGGACCGTTGCAGCCGCCGTTCCGCTGGACGCTGTCGCCACCGCTGATCGCCCCAGCGGATCGACCCGCCGACCCGTGCGTTGCTGTGAAGGACCCGACCGTCGTCTTTCACGACGGCAAGTGGCACGTCTTCTCGACCATCCGCAGCCAAAAGCGAACGCACCAGATCGAGTACGTGGCGTTCGCCGACTGGAGCAAGGCGAACGAATCTCCGCGGCATATCCTGACGGTGCGCGACAATTACTTCTGCGCCCCGCAGGTGTTCTATTTCACGCCGCACAAGAAGTGGTATCTGCTCTACCAGGTCGGCGAGCCCGACCGAAAGCCGCAGTTGCAGCCGGTGCTATCGACGACGACGGACCTGGCCGACCCCGCATCCTGGTCGAAGCCGACCTACCTCTTCGACACCGGCCCGGATGGCCTCAAGGGTTGGATCGATTTCTGGATCATCTGCGACGACACCCACGCCCGGCTCTTTGCCACGTCCAACGACGGCCGGATGTGGCGATCGGATACCAAGCTGGCCGATTTCCCCAAGGGATGGAGTCAGCCGCAGGTGGTGCTGCAGGCCGACATCTTCGAAGCCAGTCATACCTACAAAATCAAAGGCGAGCCCAGGTACCTGACGATCGTCGAAGCCCAGGCCGCCGGCCGGCGATACTACAAGGCGTACCACTCCGACCGCCTGGACGGCCAGTGGAAACCCGTCGCCGACAGCGTGAAGAACCCCTTCGCGAGCCTAGACAACATCGAACCCGTCGCCGGAAACCGCTGGACCGACAGCGTCAGCCACGGCGAGCTACTCCGCGCCGGCGTAGACGAGAAGATGGAGATCGATCCGAACAACCTGAAGTTCCTGATCCAGGGTGTTTTGGACAAGGACAAGGCAGGTAAGAAGTACGGCGAGATCCCCTGGCGGTTGGGATTGCTGGAACGGAAGTAGGGTGGGCATCCGAACCGACACGGCGGCCACCACCGGCATGGCCTGCCCAGATTGATCATCCCGTGCCCTTATGCCTTTGGGGGGCACACGGCCCCCCGCCGCCGCAACGGCGCTTATGCCTCTGGCAATGTGTACGGTCCGCGGCGGTCGCGGCCGAGCCAGGCGTTGTCGCCCTGGCCGTCGACGAACTTCCACGCCTGCGGGTCCCACTTCATCTTCTGTTTGTTCCAGTAGGCCAGGTTGGCCAGATGGCAGATTGTGACACTGCGGGCGCCGATCTCGATGTCGCACTCGGGTAATGCGCCGGTCTTGATGCACTCCATCCAGTTTTCGTGATGACCGGGTGTCTTGGGCAGCCGCCAGTCTTTGTCGGTCAGCGGGTCGAGGAGGATGGATTCCGGATCGCTCTGCAGCTTGCCGCGGTTGACCATGATCTTGCCGGATTCGCCTTCGAAGATGATGAACCCGCAGGTCTGGTGGATCATCTCGATGCCGTTGGCGTAGACGAACTTGACGCCTTTACCTTTGCTGACGTCGTCGGGCGGGATGATCTCGACCGGGCCGCTGCGGTCCATGCCAAGGCCCCATTGGGCGATATCGAAGTGGTGGGCGCCAAAGTCGGTCAGGCCGCCGCCGGAGTACTCGCGGTAGGAACGCCAGGCGGGGAAGTGGTTGTGCACGCCGCGCGGGCTCAGGACCGAGTTGTACGGCCGCAGCGGTGCCGGGCCTAGCCAGCGTTCCCAGTCGAGCCCCGGCTCCATCGGCTCTTCCTTCAGATCGCAGGGCTTGCTCGGTCCGCCGACGTCGACGAGCACGCGCTTGATCTTGCCGATGCGCCCGCTGCGGACGTACTCGATCGCCTTGCGGAACTCGTTGCTCGACCGCTGTTGGCTGCCGGTCTGGAAGACGACTTTGTGCTTGCGGACGGCGTCGATGCAGGCCTTGGCTTCGTTGATGGTGAGCGTCAGCGGCTTCTCGCCGTAGATGTGCTTTTTCGCCTTGGCGGCGTCGATGTAGACCGCAGCGTGCCAGTGGTCGGGCAGCGCGATGACGACGGCATCGATGTCTTTGCGGGCGAGCAGTTCGTGGTAATCGACGTAGGGCGTGACCGAGTTGCCGCCGGCGCGTTTCAGCTCGTCGTACTTCTTGACGGATTTGAGCCGGGCGTCTTCCCGGCGGGTGGTATCGACATCGCAGACGGCCAGCACCTGCGTCTCGCGCTTGCCAAGCATCCGGCTGAGATGGCCGCCATTCTGTTTACCCATCCCAATGAAGCCGAGCGTGAGCCGTTCGCTGGGCGCGGCGGCCTTGGCGTCACCGAAGACCGACGACGGTACGATTGAAGGGCCAACTGCGGTGACGGCCGCAGCGGCGGCGGACGTGGACAGGAACTGACGGCGCGACAGCGGTGGGGTTGGCATCGGAACTCATCCTGTAGGGAGCGGCGGCGCGCGAGTTGAAGCGATCCAACTCGGGCGGCATCGCAGAGTACGCCTGATGCGCTGGGGCGTTGATGGTCCGGCGGTCGTCCCCCTACTTCTTCGCCTTTGACTTGGCCAGGTCTTCCTTGATCTTCTTTGCCCGCTGCTTGATGCCGTCGCGGATGCGATCGAATTGGCCGGGAAGGTCTTTTGCCGCGCCTTCGCTGACCTGCTTAAGAGCCGGCTGCACGCGCGCGAGGAGTTCATCGAGGCGCTTGGACCAGCGATCGGGGACGAACACATCGGCAAGCAATTGTTCGGTGCGGGCGAAATAACGCTTCTTGCCTTCGGGCGTTTCCAGAAAGCGCTGCGCGATCACGCCCTGGGCATTGGGGAACAGAGGCCCGTTCGGATCGCCGAACATCTGGTCCATGCCCGAAGGCAGGAACGTCAGGAGGTTGGTCTTGGGGTCGTGGTAGATGCGATAGTTATTTCGGTTCATCGGATAGCCGTCCCAGTCCCAAGTGAGCATCTGGAGGGACAGGTAGCTGACGAACTTATCGATATCGAGCCGGCGGCTCATCCGGTCGAACCGGCGTTGCAGGTCCGCTTCCTGCGACACTTCCATCAGCGATTTGAGGTCGGCATGGTCTTTGGCCGGGTCCTTGCCTTCGTTGTTGTTTTCGAGTGGCTGGTCGAGGTCTCTGAGGAATCCGCCGTCGTAGAAGTTGCCGTCGGTGCTGCCGAAGTGGTTCTTAAGGAATCCCTTGTCGTAGCCTTCTTTAATGGCATAGAAGCCGAGCTTGCGGCCGTTGAGGCTCACGATGGCGTTGGTCAGTCGCGAGGCGGGAACGCCGGCGGCTCGGTACATCTCGCCGCAAAGCCCTTCTGAGATGTAGCTGGGGTCCTGGACGCAGTTGTTGAGGTGGAGCTTGTCCATTCCCCAGAACCGCTGACCGTCCTCGAACTTGTCCATGTTGAGGGTCCAGCCGGGCTTGTCGTCCACGCCGCGCATGCTTCCGGCTGCCCCCTTGAGTTTCACGCCGACGTTTTTGTACCTGGGCTGGCCGTCTTCCTTGATCTGCGCCTTGACGTACTTTTTGGTGTCTTCGCGCAGCGACTTCATGCCGTCGTTGTCGATCTCGATCGCGAGGGTAAGAATTTTGCCGCCGTCAAAGAGCTCGTTGCGCTGCTCGTTGAGGCTCTTGCCCGATGCGATTTCGGGGAGGACCGAAGCGATTGCGGCCGATACCGCGAAGGTCAGGATCTCGCGACGCGAGGGGGATTGCCGGTCCATGGGATGCTCCTTCGGGCGGGGCGTATTCTACTTGAGTTCGACGTCCTGGACGCCCTCTATTCTTGACAGCTCGTCAACCAGCGTGAAAACCGCTTCGGCCGGCGGGAGTTCGATGTCGTAAGTCGCATCCAGCGCCGTGCCGCCGCGGGCCGTGCTGAGTCCCGACAGGCGGTGCCAGCTGACGCTGGTGGTCAGGATCTCGCCGATTCGGGGATGGATCGTCTTGCCCGATGCCATCCGGATGGTGAGCCGGGACTGCGGACTATTCAGCGAGTGCGGGCGCTTCCTGAACAGCCAGGCGGCCAGCAGGACGACCGGGGTGCATACGATGGGCCCCATGAAGTAGCCCGTGCCGGCAGCCATGCCTGAGATCACGGCGAACATGACAAAGGCCGTGTCGCGCGTGTCTTCAACGACCGTTCGGAATCGCACAATCGCCAGTGCGCCGGCGAGGCTGAAGGCCCGCGCCACACTCTCACCGATCACCAGCATGACCAACGCGATCAGGACGGCCAGCAGCACCAGCGTCGCCGCCAGCGCGGGTTGGTCGCCGTCCACGGTGCGTCTGCAAGTGAACCGATGGATCCCCGCCGCCACGCACCCGAAGACGAACGCGATCCCCAGTCGTTTGAGGATGACCGCCGGTGTGATCTCTTGTTCGACCTGTAACGTCTGCTCTAGCCACCAGGGCATCAGGAAGTCTCCCCGCTGGCGGCCGAAGTGGAGGCGCCCGGTCCGATGCCGCAGGCGGTGATGCATCGCCGATACTTCGATACCCGCGCCAGTTGCGGCGGCAGCATGGTCATCAGCTCGCGAAAGATCGTCGGTACCTGAACATGAAACTTCAGTTCCACCAGGACGCCGTCGGGCAGCAACGGTGTTCCGGCGCTCAGATGCGGAATGTGCCACTGATCGGTTGGGACTCCAATCAGGTCGCGGTCGATCGTCATGCGGACGGGCATGGCGTCTGCCATTCCGAAGAATGCGGTGCGGGTGTAGCTCACGCACGCGGTGGGTCGCAGATTGCGACGGCAAACCCGCTTGTGGAACCAGTTGCCGGCCCAGGGCTGGGCAGCTGCGAGGTCTGAGAGCCTCGGCAACTCTTCGAAGTTTATGGACGTCCGTCGCTTGATCACCTGCGTCCCGCGCTTCCGTTTGCGCTCCAGAAATGCCTCGGTCGAGGCATCATACCGACGCAGGCGAAACTTTACGCGGCGATAGCCCGGCGAGCGGTGAAAGACATCGAACGTCGGGGTGTCGCAGTAGACGCTGGTGACGGCGTATTTGCCGGCATTCCCGTGGCAGTCCGGGACGAGGTGCCCAGCGGCCCAATGTTCGACGCGACTCGCCAGATCGGGGTCAATGTGGAACTTCAGCTCGAACGCGGCACCCATTCCGGCGCCTGCGCCCAGTCCTGGCGACTGGATGGTGATGGGGTTGGGATCAATGGTGGGATCAAGACCCGCCAGCCGAACTGCCTTGTCGCCAAGTCCGATCTGGGACTCAGGATCAAACATGCCTTCCCGAGTTTCCATCATGTCAACGTGTTCCCGGTGCCAAGAGGCGATGACGCGCCCGAACTAACCTTAGCCTGGGTGCTCATGCGATCTGAACAATATACATCCGCTTCGCGCAAATGGTGATGAATCGAGGGAATAGGAATCCACATTTTCGCGATTTATGGAGATCGGAGGCTACGCCGCATTCAGAGATTCCCCGATCCGCTGCAACTTCTCGTGGGGTCGCGCGTTCTGTGTAATGTGAGCCGCGGCGAAACGGATGGTGGCGGAAGCCGCCGGACATTGTCTCCGGACGCCGCCGAATGCCCTGACGAGATCCGTCGCATGAATCTTTCGGGCGCGACGACACCGCAATCCGCACTTGAAGCCGTGACTGGCAGCCTCCCTGACGGTCACGCCGAGGTGGCCGCACGCCCTGACCCGCACACGATTCGTCTCTTCGAAGAGGCAGTCGGTCTGCACACACGGCGACTGCTGGCGATCGCCCGGGCGATTGCCGGGAACCGGGCCAGTGCCGAAGACGTTGTACAACAGGCACTGACGAATCTCTTTCAACACCGCGCGCGCTATGATTGGGCCAACCCGGGTGCCGCCGGTGCACTGATGCGCCGGGCGGTTGTCAACGAGGCCTTGCGGCTTTTGCGTCAGCCGCGGATGTCGGTCGTTGCCGACGAGTATCCCGACGACCGCGGCCGCCGTGGTCAGGATGCGTCCCCGGCCGATCCGATGATCGACCGTGAGACTGTCGCGCGGGTCCGCCAGGCGATCGGTCGGCTGCCCGAAAACTTCCGCGCCGCCCTGGTGTTGTGTGAATACGAAGGCATGGCCTACGTGCAGATCGCCCAGGTGCTGAATGCGAGCATTCCGCAGATCAAGACCTGGCTGCATCGCGGCCGGCGATTGCTGGCGGAGATGCTTAAGGAAGGCACCGACGAGCGAGAGCGGTAGTCGTTGCCGTGCGATCGGCGGCTCGAACCCGGATTGATACGATTGTGAACGCTGCGATTTTGAGGAGTAAACGTGAATCATCACCCCCACCCATCCTCCGATGACCTTCCGGTCGATCCGGACCTGGCTTTGCTGGAGTCGTACCTCGACGGCGAGCTTTCGTCGGCCCAGTTGCAGTCGTTGCAGCAGAGGCTTGCCGCTGATGCCGATCTGTCGTCGGCACTGGCGCGCCTGAGCGAGGATTTCACCGTCCGTCAGGCGGTCTGGACGTCGCTCGAAGGCTCGGTCGCCGAGAGCCGAACGGTGTCGCGGCAGGTGGTGCGATCGATCCGTCGCGCCGGTTTCTGGGAGCGTTCGCGGAACTACGTTCGCGCCGGGATTGCCGTGGCAGCGTGCCTGGTCTGTTTCTCGGCCGGATGGATCGGACGGGGTTCGACCGCGACGGCTGCCATGACGCCGGGCCAGTCGCCCGATGGTGCCAAAGCGATTGCCGAAGGCGGTTCGGCTGCCCCGTTCCTTTATCAGGTCGCGCTTACCGACGAAGCTGGCAACATCACCGCGATTCAAAAGTTCGACACGCTCGAGGACGCCAAGGCGTTCGCCGCGGAACTTAGCAAGTGGGAGGCCGAACAGGCCCAGGCGAAGTATGGGCAGACGGTCCTGATGCAGTCCGGACTTTAGAAGCGGTTCGTAGCCCCGAACGTTGAAGTGTCGTCGCCGGATCGGCTGCGACACTGACGGAGTTGATGAATTGAGTCAGCCAATCGCCCATTCCCGCCGCCGCCGACCGACCGGTCTATTGCTGGCGATCCTGGTCTTACAGGCAACGATCGCTCCGCGATCGTCCGGTCAGAGCAGCGAGGCGGCGACCAGGCCGGCAACCCGACCTGCTTTTCCGGAACTGGAGCGGCTGAACTTCGAGTGCGTCAGCCTGTTCGAGCGGATGCAGGGGAGCGTCCTGCGGGTGCAGATGCCGACGCCGCGCTGGAACAACGACGTAGCCAACGATGCCCGGTTCCAGAAGTGGAACCTCAATTCCGAGGTCCGCCAGAGCCTGCAGCAGCGGGCGACGCGCGGGAATTACGACGCCGACTCGGCCAACCGCGCCGGTCCGGCGACATCGCCGGGGTCGAACCCGGGATCGAACTCGGGGTCGAATGTGGGATCGAACTCGGGGTCGGCGAGTCAGTCCACGGTCGGTGCTCCGCCCGGCGGCGTTCCCGGCGGTGCCGGAGACAACACGCTCCAAAATAAGGGTCAGCAGGGATACACCATCATCGTCCCGCCGCAGCAGGCGATGGAACAGCAGCCACAGCAGCAGGCGGTCAGCAACGTTGCGGTAGCCAACAAACAACCCTTCGCCGCCAACAGCCTGGGTCTGTTACTCAATGATCATCATGTCCTGGTCCCGGTTTACGTGGAGCGTGAAGCGGTCGGAGAGCAGCCGATCAAGCTGGCCTGCGGCGACGGGGAACCGATCTATGCCCGGTTCGTGGGTTCGGATCAGCAGACCCAGTTGACGGTCCTGCAACTGAATGCCCCCGCGCACGCCAAGAGCAAGGCCGAAGCCAAGAATGGCGCCAATGCGGCCGACGCCTTTGCCTGCCTCGGCAAGCCGGTGATCCTGTCGGATAAGCCACTGCCGGAAGGGTCCGTCGTACTGATGCTGTCGCCGATCGACGGTGCCGCGAGGCTAGCGGTCTGGAGCAGCGGAGCGCGTGATCTGGGTGTTGTCCTGACGATCGACGGCCAAGTTGCCGGGATCGCGCGGCACGGGCAGTTTCTTTCCGGCGGCGCGTGCAAGCTGATCGCGGACCAGATCGTCCGTCACGGCGCAGTTCGGCGGGCGACACTGGGCGTGATCATCAGTCAGGTTGACGCCAACGATCCGGCCCGGCAGAACGCCGATCTGGGCGATCGTCCGGCGGTGCGGATCGACCAGGTGATGAAGGATTCCGTCGCCGAGCGCGGTGGCCTGGTGAAGGGCGACCTGATCCTGACCCTCGCCGGCGATCCGGTGCATAACATTCCGACGCTCGCCGCCGCGATCGCCGCCCGGCAGGGGTTGACCGAGCTAAAGGTGTTGCGCGACGGGAAGGTCATTTCCATGCGGGTGGATCTGGTGCAGAAGTAGAGGTGCCCTGCGACAACGCCGTGCCTCGGGGATACCATCGCACCTATGTATCTCCTGCCGATGGTAGCGGTCGCAAGATTTCTGGAGTCCATTCCGGGCTGGGCCATCGGAGCCTACCTGCTGATTGCCGCGGTGATGGCGACGGTGCTGTTGACCCAGTTTTTGAAGAACGCCCGCGTCCGGCACGGGAGTGGCAATGCGTGGCTTGTACTGCTGATCCTGTTCTTCCCGCTGATGGCGCTGAGCATTATCTGGCCGATCACCATGCCGTTCGCGATCCGGGCGGTCCGAAAGGAACGGCGGTCGCCCCCGACGAGCGGTGCACCCCTGCGCCCGCGGGCCTGAGGGGCATCAGACGTCCCTGGGGTAAATCAGCCCGTAAACGATAAAGGCCGCCCTGCCTGTATGAGGTTGGGCGGCCTTTGCTATGGGTTGTGAACCAGACGCAGGCGGGATGCCGGGGCAGCCAACTGGATTGTAGGTTACTTGCTGTCGGCCAGTGCGACGCTGACGCGAGTGAGCGTCACAGGCTTGGCCGAAGCCGCTGCGACGACGCCGTCCGATGTCGAAGCCGTCGCGGGGGCCTGGCCGCCCCGGGTGGTGGCCATCGCCGACAGGGCAAGGCAGAGCACCAGCGCGAGCCGGGTCTGGGTTTTCATGGTCTTCTTAATCCGCAGCATTTGATCTCTCCTGTCCTCAGGTCTGCATGAGCCGGGCCCTGAACATCCGGGCCATGCTCATCGAGACACAAGGTATATGCCGCAAGTTGGGACTGAGTGGGTGACCTGTTCAGGTCAGGTGTGGTGGGCCTCTGGTGGTAACCATTTGTGCATCCACTGCCCAGAAAAGCAGTTGCGTGGGTGCAGCCGCCCACTAAGATTAGAGGGCCATTTCGCCACGGCGGACGCGATTGACCTCCAGGGACCTGTCAGGTTTGCTAACATGTCCTTAGTGTCAGGTTTGAGGAGATGTGAACCATGAAGGCTGTACGTTCAGGCTTGCGTGTTGGCAGTGTTCGCGGTTTTACCCTGGTCGAACTGCTGGTCGTGATCGGCATTATCGCCCTGCTCATTTCCATCCTGCTGCCGTCACTCAGCCGTGCCAGAGAATCTGCCAAGACCACGCAGTGCCTCAGCAACATGCGGCAGATCGGTGTTGCGCTGGCGTCCTACGCGGCGGAGTTTCAGGGACATGTCGTCGCGACTTACGCCGATGTCAGCGGCGCGACGATGACAGGCTCGCACAAAGCCGACGCCGAGAACTACGCGACGATGTTTGTGAACCTTCGTTACCTGCCCGCCCCGGAACTGCGGACGATGACCGAAGGTATCAGCGGCCAGTCGTCGATCTTTCGCTGCCCAAGTGGGACCGATGACTTCCTGTGGAACACCTTTACCGACCCGGGCAATGGCGCCCCAACGCCGAACGGTCGTAAGGACATGACAGGCGCCCGCCCGCTGCGGACCAAGAGCAAATCGAGCGGCCTGGTCATCGACACCTGGTACGGCGTCAATGCGGTGATCAGCGACTTCAACACCATCCAGGCCCCGGTCCGGCGAGTACCGGCATCGGGCGGCACGACCGACTACCGCATCGTGAAGATGGCGCAGATCCGCGAATCCTCGCGCGTGCCTTTCCTGTTCGACGGCATCTTCATGCACCTGCATTTTGAGGCCGATCGCCTCAATGCCCGCCATAACAACCAGCGCACGACGAACATCCTTTTCTTCGACGGACACGCGGCCAGCTATGACACCGCGACCCTCCCGGGCGGAATGGGCCCCAACACGTCGGGGACGGATGTGTTCTCGAACGCGAACCTCGGTTCCAACCGCGATATCAAGTGGCGGCTTGACCAGAAGTGAGCACGCAGTGATCGATGGGGACGCCTGGTTCAGCGTTGCGCAGTAGCCCTTACTGTGCGGTAAACCTTACTTCAGTAGTTCAGCGCTTCGCACCGAGTTCCGGAGAAGCATTGCCACCGTCACCGGCCCGACGCCGCCGGGCACGGGGGTGAGCCAGGACGCCTTTTCCTTCGCCGATTCGAAATCGACGTCGCCGACCGTTTTGCGCGTGCCGTCCGGCAGCGTGATTCGGTTGATGCCGACATCGACGACCACGGCCCCCTCCTTCAGATGATCGCCGGTGATCAGCCCGGCCTTGCCCACGGCGACGACGACGACGTCCGCACGGCGGGTATGGGCCATCAGATCGCGCGTCGCGATATGACAGAGCGTGACAGTCGCTTCCTGCTCGATCAGCAGGAGTGCCACCGGCTTGCCGACGATCACGCTCGCCCCGACGACGACCACCTCGGCACCGCGGAGCTGTACCCCGGTGCTCTTGACCAGTTCCACCGCCGCCAGCGCCGTGCACGGGGCGATCAGGGTGTGCTTGTAGACGACGTAGCCGATATTGGCGGGGTTGACGCCTTCGACGTCTTTCACGACGTCGATCTCGTACTGAAGTCGGGCGGTGTCCAGATGATCCGGCAGCGGCAGGTGCATCATGATGCCGGTCACGCCGACATCCTTGTTAAGCCGGCGGATTTCGTTCTTGAGCTCTCGCTGGCTGATGGAAACCGGGAACTTCAGGAGGGTGTAATCGATGCCCAGGGCCCGGCATCCGTCCCCCTGCCGCTCGGCATACAGCTCCGCGCCATGGTCTCCGCCGACTAGAATCGCGGTCAGGTGGACCGGCTTCCCGGCGGCTTTCAAGGCGGCGGCGCGGGCGGCGACGTCCTGCTTGGTCTGGTTGGCAAAGGCGATTCCGTCGATGATCTGCGCGGCCATAGGGAGGGGGAGACTAGCGACCTTGCCCCCGAACGACAATGGCGTCGCCTTGCCTCCTTGGTGATTCTTCAGGCTCGCCAGATTGGGTCGTAGCCGTATCACCAGAACGTGCCGTTGACATTCACCGGCGCCGCGTTGGTGCTGAACGGCGGCTGCTCGTACGTGCTGGGGAACCAGTAAAACTCGGCGTGGCCGTCCATGAACAGCATGTTGAACGTTCGCTGGGTTCGATTGCGGTTGTGCCAGAGCGTGGCTTCCTTGCTCATGGGCCGGTTTGCGTGCCAGTTCCAGTCCCCGGTTACGATCTTCGATGACGTCTGCTTGGCCTGCCCCACTTTCATCGGTGCGTTGGTCGCCGCGCCTTTGCCGGCACCGGTCACGTTCTTGACGGCAAACGCTGTACTCCACTGCACGAGGTAGCTCGTGCCGTAGGACTCGAAGCAACTGACGACGTTGGTCTGAAGCGTGTCGCCGATGTCGTTCGGGCAGGCAAAGACCTCGGGTGCCTTGATGTACTTGTTGAGCGGTCGCTCTTCGACCACGCCAGTCTCGCCGAGAAAGCCGGTCTTGGGGTTCTTGTCGTATCGGGTGTCCGTCCCGGCCTTGCCGTAGCAGTTGCCCCAGTTGGAATGCTGGGGAAAGCTGCCCTGGTTCTCGGCGGTGTACATCATGAATGCGGCACCGATCTGCCGCAGGTTGCTCAGGCATTTGACGCGCTGGCCTTCCATCCGGGCCCGGCCGAGGGAGGGCAGCAGGATGGAAATCAGCAACGCGATGATGCCGATGACCACCAGCAGTTCGACGAGTGTGAAGGCCGAACGGCGTGGCGAGAGGGCGCGAAAAGCTGTAACGCGGGCGCGGTTGGGAAACACCATCGAAGTTCTCCTGGCCGATCTGAAGTCGGCGGCCGTAACAGACTCGAAAGACGTGAATGACCTCGCGGGGTGCCACTTGTCCGGCGACGTCGGCCGCATGGTAATCCTTCAGGCGGATGGTTGGCAAACAAAAAGGTCGGTGAGATATGTCGCACGGCAGGTCTGGGGAGAGGAGTCTGGGACCGCCGAGCGCCTGCTCGGCTCTTCGACATGCCGAGCAAGCGCTCGGCGGTCCCAGGCTCCGAATAAGCGCGAATTGACGACTCCCGTTTCGGCACCGATTCACTGCCGTCAGATTCACCCGGTTCGATGCATCACTTTAGAGTCGAGAGCCGGAAGAGTAGGTCACCATCCCCAACCAGCGGGTTTCGGCCATCCCCATTCGGCGGCCAGCGCGTCGGCGGCGTGCTCGGGGTCATCGCCGGGGAAACGGCCGGCATTTCGCAGGTGAGCGTGCGCCAGTTCGTGCGCAATCACCCAACGCACGAACTCGACCGGCCGGCGAAGCACCGTCCGCTTGAGCACCACGGCCCGGGCCGCCTTCGAGCGGGTTGGCAGTGCGACAGGCACCGAGTGGGTTCGGCCAGCCTGCGGGTCGTAATCGGACATCAGGAAGGTCGGATCATCGATCAGGTCGATCATGACCTCGTGGGGCATGGTCAGCAAAACCGCAGACACATGGGCACGCAACTCATCGTGCAAAGGGAACCCGGTCAGGCGTGTGGTGATCCGGTCATGCATGGGCGACGGAATGATACGCCAGCACAAGGGACTTTGTCGCGGATTGGTCACTTGTCACTTGTCACTTGTCACTTGTCACTTGTCACTTGTCACTTGTCACTTGTCACTTGTCACTTGTCACTTGTCCCGCGACCAGCGTCCAGTGACCACAGACAAATGACAACCAATCATCACTTGACGGTCGATTGCGTCGCCATCTCGCGTAGCTGCCCGCATGCCGCCGCTACATCGTCGCCGCGCGTCTGGCGGACGTGCGAGACGACGCCGGCCTCACGGAGGATCGTCAGGAACTGCAGCACCCGTTCGGCGGTCGGCCGCTGGTAGGCGATGCCCGTCAGACCCGCGCCGATCGGGTTATAGGGGATGATGTTCACGTGGGCGCGAAACCCTTCGAGCAGGTCGGCCAGCATCGCCGCCTGCCCGTCGCTGTCGTTGACGCCTGCCAGCAGGCAGTACTCGATCGTCACGATCCGGCCGGTTCGGTCGTAGAACCGCCTGGCGGCGGCGACGATGTCGGCGACGGCGAACTTTCGGTTCATGGGCACGAGCCGGCCGCGGGTGGCGTCGTCGGGAGCGTGCAGGGATAGCGCCAGATGGATGTTGAGGTCGGCGTCGGCCAGACGGTCGATCCCGGGCACGATGCCGACGGTCGAGACCGTGACCTGTCGCCAGCCGACACTGCCCATCTCGGGGTCGGCAATCCGCCGCACCCCGCCGATGACCGCGTCTAGGTTGTGCATCGGCTCGCCCATGCCCATGAACACCAGCGACGTGATTTTGCGATTGGTCCGAGCGGCGGCGAGCTTGAGGTGGATGAATTGTTCGGCGATCTCCCCCGCCGTCAGGTTGCGCTCGAGCCCCTGCTTCGTGCTGGCGCAGAAGTCACACCCCATCGCACAGCCGACCTGCGAGGACACGCATGCCATCGTGCGGTCGGGACGCTCCGTGGGCATCAGCACGCATTCGACCGCGGCCCCGTCGGCCAGGCGGACCAGAAGCTTGGTCGTGCCGTCGAGGCTTACGCTGCGCCGATCGACAACCGACGACACCAGCGGCGACGCCGCGAGCCATGCCACCACCCCCTTGCCGACCGTCGCCGTGTTCAGCGAGGTCGGATTGCCGGCCGAGGCGTAGAACTCGCGGAGGACTTTCCGCGCATGAACGGACGGGAGACCGAGCCGAGTAAACTCGGCGGCGAGAGAGGCGAGGTCGTGGTCGGCCAGGAGCGGCATGGGATCAAACGACGAAGGATGAAGGCGGAAGGATCAAACGTCAAATTGACGCTCGGCCTTCCGCGCTTCATCCCTCGTTGGTCAGGCTTCGTTCTTACGTCCGCCGAGGCGGACCCTACGGTCCACGCGTCCGCCGAGGCGGACCCTACAGGATCGCAACGTTCCAGTCGCCGAGACCGATCGCGCCGATCGAGGCGTCGAACTCGGCCTGGGTGGTCACGTTCTTGATCGTGATGCGCGTGCCGTCGGCCTTGCGGGCGTTGAGCAGCGTCAGCGAGTCGCCGGCCAAGCCGAACGGGGCTCCGCCGTTATCCGTCGTCACGCTTCCGATATTTAGCTTGCCGAGGAATCGGCTGGCGATGTCGGTGCTTGCGAGGGTGCCCTTGATGGTCAGCACGTTGAGCGTGGCTTCCTGCGTCAGTTGCGAGACGGTCGTCGGCACGAGCGTCTGTCCGAGCAGACCGATGAACAGCCGGCTGCTGCTCACCGAGCCCGCGGTGATTGACCCGACCGAGCCGGCGGTATCGACGACGGAGTTCACGATCGCCCCGCCGACCGCGAGTTTGCCGATCGCCTGGTTCTGCTTGAGGTTGGCCTCGCGGGCGTCGGCGTGTTCGTTGGCGGCGTGAATGGCATTGATTGTCGCGCCGGTAAGGTTGCCCTTGACGGTGAGCGAGGCGATCTGATGGCCGCTGATCGAGCCGGAGAAATCTCCGCCGATGGTGATCTTATTGATGTTCGGTTCGCCCACGCTGGTGATGGTCGCCGAGCTGTTGCCGGTAATGGTGAGCGACGTAATGCCCGGGGCGGAAATCACGTCCGAGAGGCCGTCGGTGCCGGTGTCGCTCCTGAGCTTGACCGATGCCAGCGGCGCGCCGGAGATGATGTCGGTATCGACAAAGTCGCCGGCGGTGATCTTGACGCCCTTGTCGCTGGTCGTTCCGCCGAGGTTCAGGGCGGCGTTGTTGGCCGACAGTAGGTTGATCGTGCCGACCGCGCCGACCGTGGTGATGGCGCCGGTCAGGTTGGTCTTGCTCGCGGTCAGGCTCTTGAGCGCGCCGTCGGCCGAGAGAACCTGCAGGCTCGTTACGCCGTCGCCGCCTTTGCCGGTGATCGTCACGGCAGTGGAGGCATCGGACCCGGCGATGCTGACCAGAGACAGCGCCGCCCCGCCAGCACCTGCCACGCTGATCTTGCCCTTATTGGCGGTCTGTGCGAGGTCGGTTCCGGTGAAGCGGACGGTGGCCGTGCCCGCACCCTTGACCGAGACGGTCGAGACGGTGCCGTCGGCGTCGGTAAAGCTGACCGACTTGTTGCCGCTGGTGCCGCCGATGGTCACGTCGAGCTGACCGACGCCGACGTCAAACGTCGTCTGGCCGGTGGTGACTCCGTCCACCCCTGTCGCGGTTACCGTGACAGTCGCGGTGCCCACGGTCGAGCCGTAGGTGAGCGCGACCTGTCCGGCGGCATCCACCGACGCTGCGGCAATCGAGGGATCCGAACTGCTGACGGAATAGGTGAGCACGTCGGAGATAATGTCGGTCGTGGTGCTGATGACGTTGTTGGCGCCGGGCGTCACCGAGTTGGAGAAGTCGGTGTTGGTGTAGTTCCGAAGCGGAATCGTGCTGAACGGGGACGCGAAGGCGAATCGCGGCACCGCCGCGATCGCGTCGACGATCGGCAGGTCGGCGTCAACCACCTTGGCGAACACCGTGAACCCGCCGGAGTTTCCGGTGTCGTCGAGATCGGCGCTGTTGTCGCTCAGATTGAGGAACCACTCGCTGGTGGCAGAGTCCGGGTTGCTGCTTTTGGCCATGGCGAGAGTGCCACGCGTGTTGCTGATAATGCCGTTGCTGGTGAACTCGTTGACGATGGGGGGGAAGGTCGCAACGTGGTTGAAGCCGGGGAACACATATCCCCCGCCCTGAAGGATCGTCGGCGGGAGCACCGTGCTGCCGCCGAGCGTATCGGAGCGGTGAATGATCAGCCCGTCGTAGCGGTCGGCGTTCACATACCGTAGAAAGTTTTGAACCGTGCCCGGCTTGCGGGAGTCGAACAGCTGCACGCGGTAGTTTCCCAATGACGTCGTCACCTGAACGAACGTCGCGGTGTCGTCGTTGAACGCTGCGGCGGCGTTGACCGTGCCGGTACCGCCGGGGTTGCCGGAAATGTCGGCCAGCGGACTGCCGATGACCGCGAACAGGCGGCGGTCTTCCAGGGTTTCAATCGCGGAACGGACGGCGGTCACGATCGGTCGGGGGCGGGGGCTGGTCATCTCGAAATCTCTCCTGGTTCGCTCCGCGCTTGCTCGGGGAGCGGTGGTTAGTGGACTTACGTCGGTCGCTCGTTTGTTCGGCTGCTCGGTCGCTACGAAAGAATCGTTCCTCGAACGCTGTGCATGGGGCACGCCGGCCGCGATGTACGGAAAACTTCGGCGGGCACCGATCATCCTTCAGAACAGGCTCACGATGAAGTTGCCGGTCGGCAACTGAAGGGCCGCGACGGCCGCATCAAACGCGGCTTGATCGTCAAGATCCTTGAGACTGAACGGCGTTCCCAGACCCAGCTCGGTGTCGGCGGTCTTTCCGGTGAGCTGATCAATCTGCGTCGCCGCGATGCCAAACGGGATCGCGGCGTCTGTACCGATCTCGCTCAGATCGACCCGGCCCATGCTCGTCGCTGCCACGCTCAACTGCTCGGAGCCGAAGGAAACCTTCAGGCTGCCCAGCCGCGCCGGCGAGGTAAACTGCGAGAGCTGCGTCGGCAGGAACGGCGGGAACTCCTCATCCGTCACATCGACGCCGGCGTAGATCCTTCCGCTCACGACGCTCAAAACACTGATGCTGCCAATACTACCGGCGGTCCGGATCGTGGTGCCGGTCATGCTGCCGGTGACAATCATCTTCTTAATGGTATCCCGGCCGGCGGCATAAGGCTGACTAAAGTTCCAGACGCCGCCCTGGATGTCCAGCGCCGAGAAGTTGACCATCGCGGTTGCGGTGATGTCACCCTTCTGGGCACCCCCCGCCTTGAACGTCTTGATGATCCCGCCGGGGGCGTTGATGGATTCCTGCAGCAGGCCTGACGTGGTGATGCTGGAGAGGGCCGGCGCGGTGATGGTTCCCGGTGTGCCGAGCGTGTCGACGAACGCACCGGCCTTGATGCTCTTGATCGGCATCCCACTGGTGAAGTTGCTGTCGGTCGCGGTGGTCAGCGTGAGCCCGAGCTGAATCCCGTCGGCCGGCGAACCGCCGAGGACGACATTGGCGCTGTTGACCGCGCCCAGCGACATGGTGCGGACGGTCCCGCCGATGGTCGTGTTGCCGCTTAGCCGGGTGGTCTTGGCGGAGAAGGTCTTGAGCGGGCCGTCTACGGAGACGCCGCGAACATCGACAATGCCGTCGCCCCCTGCGGATTTAATCGTCAGCGAAGTTCCGGTGCCGGTGTCGATGGTGGTGATATCGTCGATCGCCGACACGGTCCCGGTGAGCTTGGGTTTCTTGTCGTTGGTCAGTCCCAATCCCTCGCCGGCCAGGCGGACGAAGGCCGAGCCCGACTTCGACAGTGCAATGGAGCCTTTACCGCCGTCGGACTCGGCAAAGTCGAGTTTCGAGCCGATTCCGCCGGAACCGATCTGGACGGTGTACTCGCCAACACCGGCTGTGAATGTCTGGCTCGATTCATTGC
The DNA here is from genome assembly GCF_015169395.1 of Humisphaera borealis. Classification (GTDB taxonomy): domain Bacteria; phylum Planctomycetota; class Phycisphaerae; order Tepidisphaerales; family Tepidisphaeraceae; genus Humisphaera; species Humisphaera borealis. The sequence goes on along the minus strand of NZ_CP063458.1, from coordinate 5,797,094 downwards.
CGCTGCTGTCGCGGGCGGTGACGGTGATGCGGGCCGAGCCCTGCTGACTGCCGTAGTTGAGCCGCAGAATGCCGTCCGAAACGGTCGGGTTGACGATCGACGGGTCGTCGCTCGTTGCAGACAGGGTCAGGAACTGGGTGTCGGCGATGATCCCGGCGGAGTTGATGAAGACGAAGTCGTCGGCGGTCGGGTTTCCGGCGGGCGTATTGCGGACGGGCAGCTCCGAAAAGACCGGCGAAACGGCCGAGGCGTCAATGATCGGCAACGCCGCGATCTGGTCGACCACGCTGAGCGTGCCGTTGATGACCTGTCCGAAGACGGTGAACCCGCCGTTGGAGGTATCAAGGGACGGGTTGTCGGCCAGGTTGATGACCCACTCGCTGGTGGCGCTGTTGGGGCCGCCACCGGGAACCGGGTTGCCCAGCGAATCGGTCGCCGGCACGGTGACCATCGAGATCGTTCCACGCAGGTTGGGACGAGCGGTCGAGAACTCGTTCTTGATCTTGGGCCCTTCCTGGATGTGGGCCCCGGTCTGGATGTACCCGCCGCCCTGAAGCACGAAGCCGGATACCAGCCGGTGCAGGACGGTCTGGTTGTAGAGGTTGTTCGCGATGTAGTTGACGAAGTTCTGGACCGTCTTGGTGACGGCCTTGTCGTACAACTCGATGTCCACGTTGCCCAGGCTGGTGTTCAGCCGCGCGACCACGCCTTGAACGGCGGTGTCGTCGAATGCGCCGGCGAGATTGATGTCGGTCGGCGCTCCGCCGGGCAGACCGAAGGTGTTCTTAATCGTTGAGCCGACAGCAACTGAAAGTAGGGTACGCCGTTCGAGGGCTTCAATGGGGTTCGACGGGGCTGGCACTGGCAAGAGCCGGCTGGAACGACGGGCTCGGCTTCGGATGACAGACGGCATGATCTACCCTCACACGCTAAGTCGACGCAGAACAAAGACGACGCACAGAGCGTCAGTACAACTTGATCGGCATGATGCCGCCAAAACCCAGCCAGATTATTGGCAATCCCTACATCAGCATGCCCCGGATTCCTGACTCGCTTCCACACGGCACAAACATGGGTCCATGATCTTCTGTCCCCGAAGCACCGCAAAATCTTCCTTGCATCCGGGTTTCTCGGCGGTATCGACTCCGGGTTTACCCGGGGGAGGACCTCAAGACAACCCGAGGAATCAGAGGTAAACCGATATCCGGTCGCGACCACTCCCAGTTAACGAGAGCGGGCGACTCGAAAGTTTCGAGTCGCCCGCGTCAGAAGTCTTACGTTGCGATGCCGAGGCTGGTTCAGCCCTGCTTCGCCGCCGAGATCGTGGCAAAGTGCTTACGGGCTTCGCCGACGAGGTAGAAGCTGCCGGTGATGCAGATCAGGTCTTCCTTGGTGACCGCCCGGTTGGCAATCGCCAGTGCATCTTCGAGCGTTAGCGCGACTTGCGCCATTTTGCCGTACTGCTCGATGTACTTGGCGGCCAGTTCGTTGGGGTCGGACGAGCGGATGTTGTCGACCTTGGTGAAGATCACCTTGTCGGCGCCGCTGGTGATGCGTTCCAGCATGCCGTTGACGTCCTTGTCGGCACAACAACCGAAGATGACGACCATGCTGTCGTACGGGATGTGCTGGCCGATGGCCCGCATCATCGCGTCGACACTGGCGGCGTTGTGCGCGCCGTCGACCAGCACGCGGGGCTGCTGGCTGACCATCTCCATGCGGCCAGGGATGACCGTCTTGGCCAGGCCTTCCATTGCCCGCGAATCGGAGATGGCGATGCCCCGGCCCTTGAGCCGATCGAGCACCGACAACGCCAGCCCGCAGTTGATCGCCTGGTGTTCGCCCAGAAGGGGAACGGCCAGGTGTTCGAACTTGCTCTGCGGCGTCGAGAGGCAGATGCGGTTGTGCGGGCCCTGCAGCCGGCTGCTTTCGAACCGGTAGCTGAACTCGATGTCCTTGCCGGCAATCGCCAGCTGCACGCCTCGGCTCTCGGCGATGCGCTTGAGGACGATCTCGGCGTCGGGATCCTGCTGAACGGTGACGGCCGGAACACCGGTCTTGAAGATGCCGGCCTTTTCCTCAGCGATGCGGGCGACCGTGGGCCCGAGCTGGGCCATGTGGTCCTTGCTGATGCTCGTGATCGCCGTCACTTCCGGCTTGATGACGTTGGTGCTGTCGAGGCGGCCACCCAGGCCCGTCTCAACCACGGCCAATTCCACCTTCTGTTCGGCAAAATACTTGAACGCGACGGCGGTCAGAACGTCGAAGTAGGTCGGCGTCGGCTTTTGCTTCTGGACGATCGGTTCGACGAGCTTCACCAGCCGGGCAAAGTCGGCCTGCGAGATCATCTCGCCGTCGATCTGGATGCGCTCGCGGATGTCGTTTAGATGCGGGCTGGTGTAAAGCCCGATCTTGTAACCGTTCGCCTGCAGCATCGCGGCGATCATGGCGCAGGTGCTGCCCTTGCCCTTGGTGCCGGCGACATGGATGGAGCGGAACTGCTCGTGGGGATTCCCCAGCTTCTTGAGTAGAGCGCGCATCCGGTCGAGGTCGAAGTTCTGCGGGTTGTAGCGCACGATGCGCAGGTGCTCGTAGTCGCTGAGCGAGGAAAGGAAGCGCAAAGCCTTGCCGTAGTTGGTGGTTGCGGGAATAGTAGGGACTCCCGCAACGGCGTGGACGGCGGTCGCCGTTCCGGGTGCCGGTGCGTGTGAAGCGTTGGGGGGCGGAGAAGACGGTCGCGTGGCGACCCTGCGTCCCGGCGCATTGGGAGACGTTTTGACCGCCGATGATGTCCGCTCGGACATACCCGATCGGCCGTTTCGGCCTGATCGGGTAGACGTTGCCAACGACCCTCGACGCGGAGTAGCACGCCTCACTTTGGCTCGGATGCCCATTGTGCCGCCATTCTACTGGAATCGACTCTACGCTGCAAACATACAAGGCAAAGCCAACAGAAACATATACTTAGATCACCAGCTTTGTTGCCTATCAGTCAGCATTGTGCAATTTCTGCGCGAGTTGCGACAGATTGCTCCGCCCGATCGATATCGGCTCCAAGCCCAGCTACGGGGCTCTGCGGAACCGCATGCGGTAGGCCGCCGGGGTCATTCCCGTGGCCTCTCGGAACCGGCGGGTGAAGTGGCTTTGATCTGTAAAGCCAGTATCCACCGCGATATCCGCCAGTTTGGCCGAGCTCCGGGCCAGAAGCCGCCTCGCCGCCTGGACGCGCACCGTCCGGAGGTACTCCAACGGGGTCATGCGGAGGATCTGGCGGAAACGACGATTGAAGTGCGTCGCCGACAGGCCCGCGAGCCTGGCCATTTGTGTCATGGAGACCGGTTCCGTGTAGTGCTGCTCGATGTGCTTCACAACCGGCAACAGTTCACGGGTGTGCGCCGCCAAGTCGTCGGATCGCTCGATCAGATACATCGCACCGGCGATCCCGATCACCTCCCCGGCGTCGTTGAACAGGGGCGTTTTGGTAGAAATATACCAATTGGGCTGTTCGCGCGGGTGGTACACGAGCCACACCTGCCCCGCGAGCGTCTGCCGCGCTGCCATCACCCGCTGGTCTTCCTCAATGTACGCCTCGGCCATGACGGGCGGGCTCACGTCACGATCGCTCTTGCCGAGCATCTGCTCGTCCGAATGACAGCCATGAATCTCGAGGAACAGCCCGTTCATCCGAACGAAGCGACTTTCAACATCCTTGGCATAAAAGGCGACATTGGGCAGCGCGTCGAACAGCTCTAAAACGTTCTGGGCTAAGGGATTGCGGGAGAAGAACGCGCTCTGGAATGCTCTGCCGGCGGAGGCGCTCATGGTCAAAACATACCAAGAAGGCTTCCCCGGCGTGCAAGACTTTTAATCGCCGGCGGAGGTAACGTGTATCTATCAGGACGAAGTGCATCTCAGACCGATTGGGGTCCGTCCCTGCGGCGACGGGGGCTGCGGACACCTCGATCGACGTCGGGTCCGACAGAGATCAATCATGATGCGCGGATCGCGATGCGATCCAACGAGGAAGCGAATCGATGAAACAGGCAACGCAATTAGTCACGCTCGTGGTCGCGCTGGCCTGGCTGACGCCGACGGTCTCGGCCGACGTGGACTTCAATCGCGACATCCGCCCCATCCTTTCCGAGAATTGCTTTTACTGCCACGGTCAGGACGCCAACCACCGCAAGGCCGATCTGCGGCTGGATGTTCGGGACGACGCCATCAAGGGCAAGGCGTTCGTGCCGGGCGACGCCGCCAAGTCGTCGCTGGTCGACCGGATTTTCACCGACGACGCCGAAGAGCTGATGCCGCCGCCGAAATCGAACCGGAAGTTGTCGGCGAAGCAGAAGGACCTGCTGAAGCGCTGGATCGCGGAGGGGGCAGTCTATAAGCCCCACTGGACGTTCATTCCGCCAGTGCGGGCGGAACTTCCTCGCGTCAGGAACGCGACGTGGGTGCGAAACCCGATCGACCGCTTCGTGCTGGCCCGCCTGGAGGCCGAGGGGCTGACGCCATCGCCCGAGGCCGACCGGACGACGCTCCTTCGTCGGCTGGCCCTCGACCTGACCGGCCGCGTCCCGACGTCGGCGGAGGTCGATGCGTTTCTGCTCGACAACTCCCCCGCCGCATACGAAAACCTCGTCGATCGATTGCTCACGTCGCCGGCGTATGGCGAACGGATGAGCCTTCCATGGCTCGATGCCGCCCGCTATGCAGACAGCAACGGCTTCCAGCAGGACGGCGACACCTGGCAATGGATGTGGCGGGACTGGGTCGTTAAATCGCTGAACGCCGACATGCCGTTCGACCAGTTCTCAATCGAACAACTCGCCGGCGACCTTCTTCCCAACGCGACCACCGATCAGAAGATCGCCACCGCGTTCAATCGCAATCACCTGCAGAACGGCGAAGGCGGTGCGATCCCCGAAGAGCAGCGGTTCGTGAACCTGTTCGACCGCGTCGACACCACGGCCACCAACTGGCTCGGGCTCACGGTCGCGTGCGCGCAGTGCCACGATCACAAGTACGACCCGATCACGCAGCGCGACTACTACAGCCTGATGGCGGCGTTCAACAACATCCCGGAGACCGGCCGTCCCGGCGGCGGGCCGGGCCGCATGCGAATCGCGACACCGTTCCTTGAATTGCCAACGGAAAAGAACACCGCCGAACTGGCGGCGATGGAAGCCGACCTGAAGAAGACCGAGTCGGCAGGCGATACGAAGAAGAAGTTCGAGCTGGCCCTGGCCGAGTGGGAACCGAAGGTCACCGCGGACACACCGGAGATCAACCGAAACCTGCTGCCGGCGCTTCGGCTCGCGCCCGACAAACGCACGGACGAGGACAAAAAGCAGCTCAAGTCCGGTTTGCGTTCGCACTTTGAGACCAAGGTGTGGCCGGCGATCGCGGCAAAAGACCCGTCGGCGAAGAAGGCCGACGCGCTAAAGAAAAAGATCGCCTCCTACAAGAACGAGCAGATTCCCAGGGTCATGGTGATGCAGGAGACGCAGCCACGGGACACCTTCATCCTGGACCGCGGCGAGTACCTCAAGCCGAAGGACAAGGTATCGGTTTCGACGCCCGGCTTCCTCCCGCCCATGCCGGCCGACGCGCCGAAAAATCGGCTGGGCTTTGCCCGCTGGCTCTTTGCCCCGGAGCATCCGCTGACGGCCCGCGTGCAGGTCAATCGCTACTGGGCGACCTTCTTCGGCACGGGGCTGATCAAGACGTCGGAAGACCTTGGCGTGCAGAGCGAAGTGCCGATTCACCCCGAACTGCTCGACTGGCTCGCGGTCGAGTTCCGCGAGAGCGGCTGGCGCGTCAAGGCGATGCACCGGCTGATCGTCACCAGCGCGACCTATCGCCAGAGCAGCAAAGCCACGCCGGAACTGATCGCCCGCGACCCCGAAAACCGCCTGATGGCCCGCGCCAGCCGGTTCCGGATGCCGTCCATGATCCTGCGGGATATCGCGTTGGCGACGAGCGGTTTGCTGGTCGATCGCGTCGGCGGGCAGCCGGTTTACCCGTACCAGCCCGACGCGGTGTGGGAATCGCTCGCGATCACCAAGGAACGCGACTTCACCTATCCCGCCAGCAAAGGCGAAGACCTGTACCGCAAGAGCCTCTACACCTTCTGGAGGCGGACGGTCAGCCCCGCGAATATGTTCGACTCGGCCAACCGGCAGACCTGTCGCGTTCGGTCGAGCGTCACCAGCACGCCGTTGCACGCTCTGACGACGATGAACGACATTACCTGGGCCGAGGCGGCCCGCGTACTGGCGGAAAAAGCGATGAGCGCTTCGGAAACAACCGACGGCCAACTCGCTTTCGCCTTCAGGCAGGTGCTGAGCCGAAAGCCGTCGGCCACTGAGATGCCGGTGCTCCGCCGCATGTTGCAGCGGCAGCAGTCGGTGTACGGCAAAGACGCCAAGTCGGCGGTCGAGGCGATCAAGGTTGGCGAAGCGCCGCGGAACGAAAAGCTCAACCCCGTCGACCACGCCGCGATGAGCGCGGTGTGCCTGGCGATCTTGAATCTCGACGAGGCGTTGACGCGGGAATAGTGATTTGAGTGGCTCAATTAGTGACGCGGGCTTCCAGCCCGTGCTGGTTGCGCCGCAGTAGACAAGCTGTTCGTACGAGATGAACTCGACATCGAACGCACCCCGCACGGGCTGGAAGCCCGTGTCACTGACTGAGCCATCCATTTGGTTCACCTGCGTGCGTCGCATGAGAAGGTTTTGACCATGCACCCAGACTTCCTCGCCAATCTCCAACGCGTCACCCGCCGGCAACTCTTCGGCAAGAGCCTGCACGGCGTCGGCCTGGCGGCGCTGGCGTCGATGATGAAGGTCGGCCAGGCCCCCGCCGCCACGTCGGGGATGACCTCCCCCGTCGGCGGTGCGATGCGCGGCTTGCCGAACCTCCCGCACTATCCCGCCAAGGCCAAGAGCGTGATCTGCCTTTGGCAAGGCGGCGGGCCGTCGCACCTGGATCTGTTCGACTACAAGCCGGTGCTCACGAAGATGGCCGGGCAGGACATCCCCGAGTCGGTCCGCGGCACGACGCGTCTCTCGACGATGTCGGCGAGCTACAAGAAGTGGCCGATCACGCCCGCGATCAAGCCGTTCAAAAAGTGCGGCCAGAGCGGCACCGAGATCAGCACCCTGCTGCCCTACACGAGCCAGATCGCCGACGACATCTGCGTTGTGCGGTCGATGAACACCGAAGCGGTCAACCACGCGCCCGGCGTCACGTTTTTCATGACCGGCGCACAGGTCCCCGGCCGCCCGAGCATGGGCGCCTGGGCGACCTACGGCCTGGGGTGCGAGGCCGATGACCTGCCCGGCTTTGTCGTGATGACGTCTTCCGACAAGGGCAAAACCTGCGGGCAGCTTTTCTTCGACTACTACTGGGGCAGCGGCTTTTTGCCGTCGCGCTATCAGGGCGTGCGATTCCGTGGCGTCGGCGATCCGGTTCCGTACATCGCCAATCCACCCGGCACCAGCCGGCAGGGACGCCGGGAACTGCTCGACGACCTGCAAGCCCTCAACGCCGCCCACCTGGCCGACTACGGCGACCCGGAAATCGATACCCGCATCAGCCAGTATGAGATGGCGTTCAAGATGCAGGGCAGCGTGCCCGATCTGCTCGATTTCTCGACCGAGCCGAAGCACATCATCAACATGTACGGCCCCGATGCCCTCATCAAGGGCACGTACGCCAACAACTGCCTGATCGCGCGAAGGCTCATCGAGCGCGGCGTGCGGTTCGTGCAGCTGATGCACGCCGGCTGGGACCAGCACGGCAACCTCTTCACACAGCTGGAAGGCCAGTGCAAGGACACCGATCAACCGTCGGCCGCGCTGGTGGCCGACCTCAAACAGCGCGGTCTGCTCGATGACACGTTAGTCGTCTGGGGCGGCGAGTTCGGCCGAACGCCCTTCGGCCAGGGCGACCCGGCGAAACCCGCCGGAAGAGACCACTTCGGCCGCGCCTACAGCATGTGGCTCGCCGGCGGCGGTGTGAAACCCGGCAGCACCTTCGGCGAGACCGACGACTTCGCCTGGAACATCACCAAAGATCCCGTCCACATTCACGACATGCAGGCGACGATCCTTCACCTGATGGGCATCAACCACGAGGCACTGACGTTCAAATACCAGGGCCGGCAATACCGGCTGACGGACGTGCATGGGCATGTAATGAAGGGGATGCTGGCGTGATTCCCACTCCCTCTCCCCAGTGTACAGGTGAGAGGGGATAGAGCCCTTGTCACCCTGTAGGGTCCGCCTTGGCGGACGCGATTACCGTCACGATAAGCCCGCGCGTCCGTTGCCAGGCAATCGCATTGGAAATCAACTCAGCGATGTGACAATATTCACGAAGCATGGCAGAACACACGATTGGTAACCTGCCCTGTGCGGGTCACGTCTACTCGTTTCCGGTGGGTGATGGGCGACTCTCGGTGTGCCGCATCATTCACGATTCGACGAGCGAGAAAGCACGTAGATGGGGTGGTAACTGCGTGCTCGCGGCCGCCTCGTCTTGGTTAGGCAACTTGGTGCCCTCAATTGACGATCCAGAGCTCAGGACAGTGTTACGCCTAACGCATCATTCGTGGGACGGCGATCCGAATGTGCTCTGGGTTATGTCGCCAGTGCCGCCGGAATTTCAGTTGGTAGGTCACCTCGAGCCTTCAGCAGATGACAAGGCCATTGACTCCACATCTCTTGCGGGCAACTGGAGTGTGCTGACACAGCACGCCCTCATACAGTGGAGGTGGGACCATGATCGATCCGCACTTCTTCGTGACGATGCTGCGTCTGACGCGCGGGAAGCCGAACGTCGGCACAGAGACGAAGAACGTCGGAGGGCATATCTTGAGTCAGTTCGGCTGGAAGATTTGGCCGAAAGGTGTTTCTTCCCAACTTGGGAGATGTCGTCAGAACGATTCGTCGAGGCATCACGCGCGATCATGCGTCAGACAGTTGAGGGCCTGATTGAACTCGGGTTAAGTGCGCCAAAGAAGGCGAAAATGGAGGTCTTGAAGGGCTGCATCAAGTCATTCAATCGTCTCGATCGACAGTCAAGGCACGCAATCGATACTGTCGAGCGAGAGGACATATGTGAAGAGTTTGACGCAATCGTCCACGCATGCGGGCTAGGCGTGTACCAGAACCTGGCAGACCGTTGGCGTGATTGGTAGACGGCTCGTTTCGAGGGCCGACATGCGGACTGCTATCACGCGCAACAGTACCCGGTGCTCGCGTAGGGTCCGCCTTGGCGGACGCGATTACCGTCACGATCACCCGGCGCGTCCGCCAAGGCGGACCCTACGGGAAGCGATCGCCCCTTCGTACACCGCTGCGAGCATCCCGATGTTCGCCGCCGCGGTGTAACGCTCTTCGAACGTCTTGCGGCAGTTCACGCGCATTGCGCCGAGTGCCTCACGGTGTTCCAAGCCCCATTGCAGTTGCCGGGCCAGGTCGGTCGGATCGCCGGGGGTGAAGTGCAGTCCTGTCTTCTCGTGCGAAATCAATTCTGACAGCGCCCCAAGATTCGACGCCACGATCGGCGTGCCCCTGCTGAAGGCTTCGCACACCGTCTTGGGCAATCCTTCGTACCAGACCGACGACAGCACCATGAACGCGGCGTCGCCCATGCTGGCGTAGACCTCGTCCATCGGCCGGCGGCCGAGCCATTCGATGCGCGGGTCGGCGGCCATCGCCTGGCGGACCAGGTCCGCCTGCATGCCGTCGCCGAGGATGCGGAGTTTGAAGTCGCCACGAACCTGCTTCCAGGCGGGCAACAGCACTTCGATGCCCTTGCCTTCGTCGAGTCGGCCGACGTAGAGCGCATAACCGCCCGCTCCGCTTCCGGCGCCACGGTCGTCGAGGATGAAGTTGGGCTTGACGACGATCTTGTGCCGCGGGAAGCCGCCTTGCGAAAACTTCTCGCGGGCGAACTCGGTGAGGGCGACGTAGCGATCGACGGCGTGGTGATACGTCCTCACCATGCGGTGGACGCCGAGCATGCCCGCTGTGACGGTCGATGCCCCGCGGTCGCCGCGATAGCACTTATGAACCGCGCCCGGCCAGGGGAGGGTCTTGCCGAGGCAGTCTTCGCAGACTTTGCCGTCGCGCAAGAAAAGTGAACCAGGGCAGAGCAGCCGGTAGTTGTGCAGCGTCTGAACCACCGCAGCCCCCGCGCTGCGGGCGGCGTAGTAGCTCGCCGGGGAGATCAGCGGGAACGTGTTGTGAAAGTGGACGACGTCGACCCGGTGCCGCTGAACGAGGTCGGCGATCTGGCGGGCGGTGTCGCGGTTCCAGAGGGTTTTGCCGACCAGCGCCAGTTTCCCCTGCCCGGCGACCGAGTCGTTATGGACGGTGAACTCCGTCACCTGGTGGCCGGCGGACTTCAGAAGTGAGGTCTCGTCCGCGAAGACTTGGTCTTCGCCGCCGGGGCGTTGGTAGAAGTTGTGGGCGACCAGGATGTTCATCGATATGGATCTCAGCCCGCGTTGCACTTGGCCTTCGGGCCAATGGCCATGACGTTGGTATCGACAGGACTGCCGGCTGACCGAACCAACCGTAATGGGAGTCCCATTTTGCACTCGAACCAAGTGATTTCGTTCACACAGCCCGCCTTTTTTGTTGTGTGAATCACGATGTCTGCGTAGCCTCGCCAACAGTTGTTCCGCCCACTGTTTGCAGGATCTTGATGTCAGCCCCTTGGATTACAGAAGTCGCGGCGACGTTCGGCCCCAGTCGGGGCAAGGACCCGTCATCGCGTTCGGAGCGCAATCGTCGGACTCGTCAGCGGTTAAGTCTGTCGTTCACCCAGGCGCTGCTGATGCTTCTGTGCGGATACGCGCTCGTGGGCAAGGTGACAGCGTACATTGGGGTTCCGCCGGTGTTCGTTGGTGAGATCGTGCTCGCCCTGGGGCTGCTGGCCTGGGCGTCAGCACCCTTCATGGGACTGAGGCTGGTGTCGATCCCCGCCGCGATCCTCATGATGTTTATGGCATGGGGTGCCCTTCGCACATTGCCTTACGTCTCGACCTATAAAGTTGACGCGCTGCGCGATGGCGTCATCTGGGGCTACGGGCTGATGGCATTGGCGATCGCACGGGTGATCGGCGACGACGAGGCCCTCTTTGCACGAGTCGTGAAGGGGTACAAGCGGTACATCCCCTACTTTCTCACGTTCGGGTTGTTCTTCTTCGTCTTCTGCAACTACCTCGCGCCAAACGCCCCGGGCATGATCAGTGACAAGCTGGTCAACCCGGTGAAGGGCGGCGACTTCCTCGTTCACCTGGCGGGCGTGTTCTGCTTCCTCTCCGCGACACGCACCGAGCGACCCTGGCATGTGGTCATGATCGCGATGGCGCTGGCGATCAACCTGTCCGGCCGCGCGGGGATGGTCGCGTTCTGCATGGCGGCACTGATCATCTCGATTTTGGCACCCAGCGGCCGGGCCATCGGCTTGTTCACGGGCCTGGCGATCGCCGGCGTTGGGTTGCTCTGGGCCAGTGGCATTTCGATTCGGCATTCCCAGAGCGGCCGTGAGATTTCATTCGACCAATTGGTCACGAATGTGATGAGTGTCGCCGGAAACTCCAATAGCGATCTGGTCGAGGGCACCAAGAAGTGGCGTCTGAAATGGTGGGACAGCATCATGACCTACACCTTTCAGGGCCCCTACTTCTGGAAGGGCAAGGGATTCGGAATCAACCTTGCCAACGACGACGGCTTTCAGGTCAACGCAGACGAGTCCCTGCGAAGTCCGCACAACGGCCACCTGACGCTCCTGGCGCGAGGTGGCGTGCCGGCGCTGGGGCTGTGGATCGCGGTCCAGTTGTCGTGGCTTATCACCATGCTCATGGCCTGGTGGCGGGCCAAGCGTCAGGGGCACGCGGAATGGGTCATGGTCTTTGCCGTGCTGATTGCGTACTGGGCATCGTTCCTGGTGAACACGACTTTCGACGTCTTCCTGGAAGGCCCGGTCGGCGGGATCTGGTTCTGGTCTGTCTTCGGCGTAGGCCTGGCTGCAGTCCGCATCGCCAACCGTCAGGCGGCGGGCCTGGACCGCGTCGGGGGTGAGGATTGGGAGAACGGCGTCGCGGCGGCCGCATCTCCTGCGACCGCAAACGGCGTCCCTGCTGATGCCGCGGCCGCCGCTCCAAACGCGGGCGACACGCCGGCAGGAACCACGGCAGACCCCATGCGAAGCGCAGCGGCAACCAGGCCGCGGTAACCGTCCAGATTCATTGGCTCGTAAGCGGCGGCCTTGAGATACGCGATCGCCGCCCCACTCCATCGGCTGCCGCGTAGGCACTCGCGTCCGACCCTGCAGAAGTACGCCCCCATCGCCTGCCGCGCGCTCCGACGACGGGAACTGACGGCGATCCGCGCGTCGGCCTCGGCACGCTCCTGTGCTGTCGCGGCGAACGGCTCGCCGGGCTGCCACCGCTCCATGATGCGCCTCACAAGCTGCGCGTTGGCGTACCCGTGATCCTTGAACACCCCGGAGACGGCTTCACGCCGCAATCGGTACTGCAACACGACATCCGGGAGCGTTGCCGCGCGGAACCGGCTCATCAATCGGGCGAAGAACTCGGTGTCCTCTGCATGCCTGAAGGCCGGGTCATAGAGACCGACTTCAATCGCCGCGTCCCGGCGGAACATCACCGCGGGATGGCACATCACCCAGGGGCGGCGGCCGATGCTGGACCACAGCTCTTCGTGGGTGACCGGGAATGGCACGACGTCAGAAAGGGGCTGGCTCTGTTCGTCGATGGTCGCCACCCACGCACCCAGCAGCGCGACTTGCGAATGCGTCCGCAGGTAGGCCGTCTGCTTTGCGAGCCGGTCGGGCAGGCTGACGTCGTCGGCATCCATGCGGGCAATCCACTCGCCGCGGGCTTCGCGAATTCCACGGTTCAGCGTCTGAACGAGTCCGACATTGGTCTGGTCGAGTACGCGCAGCCGGCAGTCGTTGTAGCGGGAGAGGACCTCGCGGCTGCCGTCGGTGCTGCCGTCGTTGATCGCGAGAATCTCGAAGTCGCCGAAGGTCTGGCCCAGCAGGCTTTCGACCGCCGCCGCCAGGTAGGGTCCGGCGTTGTAGACGGGCAGGACGAAGCTGACGCGGGGCGTTGGCATGAGTTACTGCTCGACACGGGGCGCCGGCAGCGCGCGGAGCGATGGCCGGATCGTCTGCCTAGGCATCGGACGAATCGGCTCGGGCCTGAACTGTTGCTGGAATTTGACGGCGCTGACGGGCTTGGGGGTGGAGACGGTTTTCCCCAGCGTTGCGCCGATCAGGATGCCGAGCGGCGCCATCACGTAGATGTAGTTCGCGGAGTTGTCGGTGAACATCGACATGCCCACGCCGGCGACGGACAGGAGCGTGCCGAAGTTCAGTGAGAACGCGACCGGATCGTGGCAGTAGCGGGCCGCCATGATGCGCCGCCAGAGCATGACCACGACGACGGCTAGAAACGCCATGAACCACGCCAGTCCGAAGATGCCGATGTCGTAGAGGTAGCGGAGGTAGTCGTTGTGCGGATGTGGCAGGTTCTGGAAGTTGGCCTGGCAGAAGGCCGACCCCGCGCCGGCGCCGGCGCCGAACCAGAGGCGCAGAGGGTTGCGGATGTCGTTGAGCATCGCCTGCCAAGCGGCGGTGCGGCCGGAGGCGTTGATCGCGACGCCGCCCACCTGAAGGGAAGCGTCGTAGCCGAAGAAACGCTGGTACATCTCGTCGGACGACAGCAGCAGGCCGGCGAACGCCAGTCCGCCGCCGACGAGCATCAGGACCGCCAAGCCCAGGTTTTTTCTCCCGCCCAGTAGCGCGTAAGACACCGGGTACATCGCAAGCAGGGTGACCATGCCGAGCCGCGAGTGGCTGAGGACCACCAGGACGGTAAGCCAGATCGCGATCGCCAGTCCGGCTTTCTGGCCGGCGTGGAAGCGGGCGATCTGCCGGGCGACGGCGATGATCGCAAACAACGCGAACGGGCGGGCGAGGAACACCGGACGGCCGCCGATGATCAGCTCTCCGCCGATGCCCTGCGTCAGCAACGTGAAGGTGTAGAACAGCCCCGCCGTCACCGCCGCAAAGTCGAGCGTGACGCCCACCGCTTCGGCAAAGTCGCGTTGATTGGCGGTCTCGCGGGCACAAAGCAGGATGAACCCGGCGAACGCGACGATGACGGCCAGAAGCTGAATCGCGTTGCTGTCAAAGCCCCTGCCCCAAAGCGGACTCACGCATGCCAGCAGGGTGAACACACCCAGCGGCAGCAACGGCCGCAGAAGCGTCGTCGGCACGTGAGGCTTGAGGAACCAAAGTCCCCATGTCACGGCGGCGGCGGCGATCGTCCAGAAACCGAGCCCGGAGATGCCGCCAAACTCCACCACCTGGGGGAGCGTGACCGTGCCGCTGATCATCAGCGCAAGGAAAAGATAGAGGCGTTCGGGGGCGGGGAAGCGGGTGCGTGTGAAACGGGCGGCAAACTCCCGGCTGGTCCAGGAGGGGGCGGCGAGCCGAAGGTTGGCGCCGCGTGCGGCGTGAATGGCATGAGGCTTCATGACGGCGGCTCCCGCGTATCGGCCGGGCTCCGCCAGGGGAGGGAACGCTACCGGGACTTGCCGGCGGCGATCTCCTGATAGACACGGGCGATCCTGCGCCCGATATGCTCCCAGTTGAGCTCCTGCGACCTGACCAGTGCACCGGCCGAAAGCCGGCCGAGCAGGTCCTGCTCGTCTATCAGCCGGCGCAGCGCCGCGGCAAAGCCGGCGACACTCTCGCTTATGCTCACCATCGGCACCTTGATGCCGCACCTTTGGTCGACGGCCACGCCCATTCCGCACGCGTCGTGGCAGATCAGTGGAACGCCCAGCGACAGCGCCTCCAGCACCGCCGCGGGCGTGCCCTCCTGTATGCTGGTAAATGCCATGACGTCGGCCCGGCGGACTTCGTCCAGTGCCCCCTGCAACGGCAGCCCGCCGGTAAATCGGACCTTCTTACCCAGGCCCAGTCGTTCGGCCTCGGCCTTCCACTGGTCCGTCAGCGGCCCGCTCCCCAGGACGGCAAGTTCGACCGGGGCGTCCGGCCCGAGCGTCTGCATCGCCCGCAGCAGGATCGGCAGCGCCTTGCGGCCGATGTGCAGCGCGCTCCAGACGATTCGCAGCGGCCGGGACGGATCCCGCTCCCGCGTGCGGGCGTCTGGGCGTGGCATGCAACCCATCTCCAGCAGCACTTCGCTCGGGTAGCCCCAGATCTGTTCCACCATCCGCGTGCTCTGGTGGCCGACTGTCCAGAGGTGCCTTGCGGCGGCGGCGGCACGTCGGCAGCGGAACACCGTGCGCTTCTGCACTTCGTTGGTGAGATTGCGGATCGTGTAGAAGATCCGATCCATCCAGCCCATGATCGGGAAGTAAGCGAAGGGTATATTCGCCCCCCCGCCGATCGGACCCCAGACAAACGGGATGGGCAGTTTCCAGAGGTAACCCGGCTCGCGAAACCCGGTGATGTTCAACTGGTGTGCGATGTCGAACGGCTTCTCGGCGTGCAGCCGCCGGGCTTCGGCAAGCGCCGACTTCTGCCAGCGCTTGTAACCCATGTAATAGACCGTACGCCGAAACAGTTCCCGCTCCTTCTGAAACCACTGACTGAGCTTCGGCCGCGGCACATAGTGGAAGGTCATCCCGGGGATCGGGCCGTGCTTGGCAATGTACGCGTTGATCTCGGTTTCGAACGCCGTCTCCTGCCCGCCGGGCATCCCCTTGGCGCACAGGATCGTCAGATCGTGGTGCTGGGCCAGCGCGTGGCAGATTCCCCATCCCACCCCGGGTTCAGAGCCGCGGGCCGGCGAAAGCGTGTAGGCGCCGACGAGCACGCGCAGGCGTTGACCGTTCGCCGCGGGCGGCGAGACGGTTCGGGGTTGTTCGGCGAGCATTGTCATTGCCGTAGGCTGTTCCCTTCATCGGCGAAGCAGCGAAGGGGGTACACGCCGCGAATCCGATGATTCTCGCTCAACTCGCACGTCTAATAAATGTCCGGAGAACCCCGAAGTGTTGCCCCGGGTGAGCGGACCCCCTTTGCAATCGAGGTGAATGACGTTGCCTGAATCGATTCGGGCGTGCCCGGTAATCCGGGCACGCCCAATCTTGACACCAAATGAACACACGGCTGACTCGGGCACCGGCAAGTCGCCGCGTGATGGCATTGATTCGCGGAATGTTCGAATCGGATGGAGTGGTTACTTGCGAGCCTGCAGCACGTCGAACTCCTGGCTGGTCAGGCCGGGCACGAGCGTGCGCATCGAGCGCGGTCCGCCGTAGTTGCCGGCACCCTTGCGCGGGATGTCGTTAACCACCAGGCCGATCACCCGCGCGCCGACGCTTTCCAGCGCGTCGCGGGTTTGCTCGGTCGAGCGACGATGCG
Source organism: Humisphaera borealis (assembly GCF_015169395.1). GTDB lineage: Bacteria > Planctomycetota > Phycisphaerae > Tepidisphaerales > Tepidisphaeraceae > Humisphaera > Humisphaera borealis. The sequence goes on along the minus strand of NZ_CP063458.1, from coordinate 5,780,651 downwards.
CCGACTGGGCCGTCAGGACGATCAGCGTCGCATCGGTGGATGCGGCGATTACGCGGGCGTCCGACGCCGACATGACCGGAGAGCTGTCCAGCAGCACGATATCGTACTTGTCGGCGAGGGTTTCCAGGGTGGTGCCGAACTCCTGGCTGTTGAGGATTTCAGCCGGATTGGCCGGGACGGGACCGCACGGCAGCACGTCCAGTCCGCCGACGCTCGTGTGCTGAAGCGTGTTCTCCAGCGTCGATCGTCCCGACAGGAGCGTGGAAAGCCCGGCGGTCGTTTTCATCGAGAAGACGTCATGCACGGAAGGCTTGCGGAGGTCGCAATCAACGATGCAGACCTTCTTGCCCGACTGCGCCCAGGCGATGCCCAGGTTGGTCGTCAGGGTGGTCTTGCCGTCGCCGCTGCAGGGGCTGGAGATCATCAGCGTGCGAAGCCCGGCAGGCGCGGAGAACTGAATCGCCGAGCGCAGCGCCCGATAGGCCTCGGCCGCATCGGACGCCGGGTCGAGCAGCACGCGCTGGCCGCTGACGGAGAAGCTTCGCTTGGTCGAGCTCTGGGGGATGACCGCCAGCAGCGGCATGCCCAGGCTGCTGCGGATTTCGTTGGCCGACCGCATGCGGTCGTCGAGCCATTCCCGCAGCGCCGCCAGCACCATGCCAAGGACCAGGCCCATCGCGATCGCGATGACCATGACCTTGCGGTGGTCCGGAAGCGCGGGCTTCTCGGCCGGGCGGGCCTGATCGATCACGTCGATCGAGATACCGCCGGTGTCGCGCTCGAGCTTCATCTCGCGAATCTTGGCGTCGTACTGGTCGCGGATCTGCCGCAGCTTGTCCATTTCGGACCTGGCCACGGTGTAGGCGTATGCGTGGGTGTTTAGCTTGAGGATTTCCTGCTTCGCTTCGTTGTACTGGGTGCGAAGAAGATCGGTCTGGCGTCGAAGCGTATCTTCGCGACGCTCGATGCTGAGCAGGTAGATCGTGTTCAGCCGCTTGAGCCGACGCTCCAGCGTCTTGACCGACGGATGCTCCGGCCCGTACCGCTGCTGCAGTTCGCCGAGCTGGGACTGTGCCTGGAGAATCTCAAGGCGAAGGGCCTGCTGTTCCTGCGGCGAAGCGATGCCCAGTTCGACTTCCTGCTCAAGCGGGTCGGCGGCTCCGGCCGGCCGTGAGGATGCCATGCGACCCAGCGCCCTTCGGGCGGCACCGGCGTCGCGCTCGGCGTTCTTCAGTTCCAGTTCCGTCGTGATCAACTGCGAGTTAAGCGAATCGAGCCGGCGCTGTTCCAGGCTGTTACGCTCGTCCTGACGAATCGACGGGCCGTGTTCGCTCTCGAGCTTCTGCAGCTCTTCCTGCTTCTTCTTGAGCTCCTTGTCAGCGGCGGCGAGCTCCGCCTCGTACCGCTGCATCATCTCGGGCATGCTGCTGACGTCACGACGGCTTGTGGCGAACTTGATGTACGCATTCACCACCGTGTCGGTGATGGCGGCGGCTTCGGCGGCGGACTTGTCTTTTGAGGTGACGGCGATGATGTCGGTGTTTCGGTCCAGCTCGACGTCGATCACTTCCCGCAGCGCCTGTGTCCGGGTCGGAACCTTCCCACGCGTCTGCGTGTTTTCGGTCAGCATCGCCCCGGCCAACGAGAGCACCGCATCGCTGCGGATCACTTCCATCTGCGTATTCGTGAAGTTGCCGGCGTTCGACGCCGACGGCCCGCCCTGCGACTGGGTCAGCACGATCGTCGATGCCGGGCGCACTAGGAGCTTGGAGGTGCTTGTAAACAGTGGTGTCGCGACGCGCAGGTACGCAAACGCTCCCAGGCCGGCGACCAGCATCGCCAGGATCAGCACCCACTTCTGACGCCAGAACAGAAGAAGCAGCCATTCGCTGGGGCTCTTCGATTCGACAGGCTCACCGCTTCCGGGGCCGGGGAGTTGATATTGGGGAGGGGTAACCAAGATTGTGTCCCGGTGTTCAAGATCGGCCGCCGGCGTCAGATCCACATACCGGGCCCGTCCCGATACGCCAACTGAGCCAACTAAATCTGCGCGGCCCGATGCATCTGCATCGGTTGTGAGGAGCAACGGCTTTGGGCGGGCCGGTTCGAAACTGCCGCCCGATGGTCATCCGAGACCTTCAAGTTCCCCAATCTAACGGCTGGCGCGCCATTCACCAAGAGTTCCGGCTTTCAGTGCCAGACCCGTTATGGACAACCCGCGCGGTCTCGATTTCCAATCCCTTCGGGACGGATTATTGGACGATCGGTCCAATCCCCGGCAAGATCCGGCGGTTAGAATCGTTGCCTGACGCCTGCGAGGTGGTCAAAACAGGAAAGATTTAGTACATAGTCCGTCACGCGAAAGTGTGTTCTGCGATTTCTCGCGTTCCCGCCGTGCTGCAATGTCCGGTACTTCGAGGTTTCATCCATGAGTCTGGTCAGGGTTCAAGTCTGGGACGCCACCGCGACAAAGCGCCAAGAGGTGGAGATGCCCGACGACGCGCCAGTGAACCGGATTCTGGCGGTCTTGCTCGATAAAATGAACTTCCCCCAGTACGCACCGGACGGACAGCCGCTGAGTTACAAGTTCCATCACAAGGCCAGCGGCAAGCAATTGCTCGACAATCAAACTTTAAAGGATGTCGGCGTCAAAGACGGGGATGTGTTGCGGCTTCAGCCGGAGATCACAGCTGGAAGTACTGTCTAGGCTTCCAAGGGTCGGCGACTGACGGGGCTGTCGTACCGCTGCCTCCCCCGAGCTTCGGTGCTCTCGCGTTCTTTGTTTTTCTTTGCTCATGTCGCTCAAGGATGAGATCAAGCTCGTGGGACCCACCGATGCGTCGCCGACGCAGGGCATCGACGCCGCCACGCCGGCCGTCGCTCCGATTCGTATTGATGTCGGCGACGAATCCGGCGATCGTTTCGATCGCTTTAAGCTCATCGGGTGGTGGGATCAGAACAAGCTCCGGGCGGCCAAGGTTCTGGTGATCGGTGCCGGGGCACTGGGTAATGAGATCCTGAAGAATCTTGCCCTGCTGGGGATTGGGAACGTGCTGGTGGTCGATCTCGACAAGGTCGAGAACTCGAATCTTTCCCGGTCGGTGCTGTACCGCGCCAGCGACAACGGTTCACCCAAGTCTGTCGCCGCCGCCCGGGCCGCCCGCGACATCTATCCCGATCAGAAAACCCACGCACTGGTCGCCAACGCCGTTTACGACTTGGGGCTTGGCGTCTACCGGTGGGCGGACGTGGTGATCGGCGGCCTCGACAACCGCGAGGCCCGGCTGTCGATCAACCGCGCCTGCATGAAGTTGAACAAGCCCTGGATCGACGGTGCGATCGAAGTCATTCAGGGGACCGCCCGCGTTTTCGACCCCGCCGGCCCGTGCTACGAATGCACCATGTCCGATACCGACTGGCGACTGTTGCAGATGCGGCGGTCGTGCAATCTTTTGTCGCGGGCTGAAATGGTGACCGGCAAAACACCCACCACCCCGACGATCAGCAGCATTATTGCCGGCGTACAGACGCAGGAAGCCGTCAAGATGCTGCACGGCCTGCCGACAATCGCCGGCAAGGGCTGGGTGTTCGATGGCTTTACCACCGAGGCTTACACCGTCGAGTTCCAGCGCAAAGACGATTGTCTGAGCCACGATACGCTTGACGAAGTGTTGGAACTGGATGCCCGGGCGGGAGAGATCACGCTGGCCGATTTATTGGCCGAGGCCCGCAAGGCACTGGGGCCGACGGCCGAACTGGAGTTGCCGCGCGACGTGCTGCACAAGCTTGCATGTCCCGTCTGCGGCGAGCAGGTGGAGATGTTCGTGTCGCTGGGCCGGGTTGCCGCCGACGCCGCCTGGTGCCCGCATTGCAAGCAAAGCGGGAAAGATGTGCGGCGTGACGTGGTCACCTTCTACAAGATTCGCGGGAATGAGTCGTTTCTGGGCAAGACGCCGGCGGAGATCGGCGTGCCGCCTTACGACATTTTGATCGGGCGGCGTTCCGGGGCGACGGCCTCGGAGAACCGATCGATAGGATTGGAGCTGTCGTGGGACGCCGAAGACGTTCTGGGACCCCTTTGGGACGGACCGGCACTGGAATGGACGTAGACCCGAAATCATCCAAGCTGCCACCCGCCGACGAGGCCGACCAGCCCTCAGCGACGCGAGGTACGTCTGCGCCCCAGGCACGTCCCCATGAACACCAGACCGGTACCGGCGATCCTGTCGCGGCGCTGCTGGATGCGGCCACGCAGAACGATCCCGTCGGGTCCGATGCCCCCGCCGTAGCCGGACCGAAACCTGCAATCTCGCCCGGCAGCGATTCGGCCGAAGCCGCGCTGCGGGCATCGATATCCGTCAAACCGCTGAAGGATGCGCCCAAGCTCGATCCCGATCACCCGCTGTTCCAGTCGATCATGAAGAAGGCGGTCCTCGAACAGGTCACCGCCCACGGCGACGAGTACCCGGGCGTCGAAGTCTGCGGGGTCCTGATCGGCACGGTGTACGAGAACCCGCAGGCGTCGTTCGTCTATATTGACGGCGCGATCCGAGGCGAAGCCTCGAGCGGCCGGAGCACCGCCGTCACCTTCACCGCCGAAACATGGCAACACATTCATAAGGTGATGGAGGAGAAGCACCCCGGCAAGAAGATCATCGCGTGGTACCACACGCACCCGGGGTTCGGGATCTTCCTGTCGGAGATGGACCTGTTCATCCAGCGGCACTTCTTCAATTCGCCGTGGCAGATGGCGTTCGTCGTCGATCCGCAGTCGCGCGAGTCGGGGATGTTTGCCTGGCGTCAGGCCCAGGTGCGCCGTGTTGATTATGTGATCGACGACGAACGGTCCGGAAAGTCCGCCGAACCGGTCTTCCCGACACTTCCGTATCTGTCGTCCCCAACCGACTTTCAGGAAGATCCGAAAACACCGGCCGTGCCGGCGGCCGTCGAAGAACTGGCCCAGCGAATCGGCGTATTGGAAGCTCGAGTCAAGTTGTTGTCGGCGGGGTTTGCAATCCTGCTGGCGGTAGCGATCATCTGGCCGCTCGTCGTGCCGCTGGTCCTTCCGTCCAAGGCGAACGCGCCGACGACCAGCCCGGCGGTGCCTGCGGCGGGTTCGGGCGAGCGGTCACGGGATTCCACCCCGACGCTCCCCCTGCGGTCGAATTAGGTTCCGGTGCAGGGTTCAGCCCTGCCCGCAAGAGTACCGTCGCGGACTACCGTCTCGCGAACAAGGCACGGGCTGAATGCCTGTGCCATGCGAAACCGACCCCTATGTCTGAGCAGACGCCAGAAAAGATCACCGTCAACTACGACGACCTGAACAGCCGGAAAGTGGAACAGCGGCTCAAGGAACAGGATGCGCTGGCGCGCAACCGCGTGTACGCGGCGATGGACGAGACGATGGTCGCGCCCACCGAAGCGTCCGCGCCAAGCACCCTCGAGGCGCTCTGGCGGAACAGCATTTTCGCGCTGGCGTTGTTCGGCCTGATCGGCGGGCTGCTCGCCTGGGGATTGGGCACCCTCCTCGAATTCAAAGCCGACATCCGCAAGGACTCGGTCGAACGCATCGACGGCATTCGCAGGCTTATCAAGCTCACCGAAGAGGGAACGCTCAAGTACGATACCGCGAGGCTCTCGATCACCGACGCCGTCGAGAACGGCCGGGGTTTGAATCCGCATTTCGCCCTGACCGTCATTCCCGTAGACGCGCAGTTCCGGCGAATGATGCTCGACCGCATCACCGTCCTGGAGCGGACCAAGGAAATCACGCCCGAAGAAGCCAAATCGCGTCGCGATAAGGAACTGGAACTGGGCCGGCGCGAAAACCCCGACTTCGCCGTGATGACCGACGACTCGCTCTCTGACAAAGCCAAAATTCAGAAGCTCGATACGATGGCGGCCACCCGCGAGAAGGAAGCCGAAACGGTCGTCGAGCGGGAGAGCCTCCGGTCGTTCATCGGCAATGTGCTCGCATACGGCGTGCGTGGCGTGGTCCTGGGAATGCTCCTGGCGATTGCAGTTCCGCTCACCGAGAACAACATTCAGGCGACGGTCGTCAATGGCTCGGTCGGAGCGGCGTTGGGACTGCTCGGCGGCGTCGCGGCGGCATTCGTCACCAGCCGCATCCAGGGACTCGTCGCCAACTCACCGGCCAGCAGTACGCAGCAATACCTGGCCACCATCGCGACCTGGGGTGCGCTGGGCATCTTCCTCACCCTTGCGCCTGGCATCGTCATGCGCAATAAGAAGAAACTCGCGATCGGCCTGACCGGCGGCTTGATCGGTGGCTTGATCGGCGGCGTGCTGTTCGAACCCATCAGCGAACTGAGTTTCGTCAAGGACTACCCCCGCATCCCCGAACTCGTGGCGATGATTTCCATCGGCCTGCTCGCGGGCCTGGCCACCGGCCTGATCGAAGACGCCGCCAAGAGTGGCTGGCTGAAGGTCAGCCAGGGGCTGATCGCGGGCAAGCAGTTCATCCTCTACCGCAACCCGACGTACATCGGATCGTCGCCCGACTGCCAGATCTACCTGTTCAAAGACCCCAAGGTCGGCAAGCGACACGCGGCGATCCACATCGTCCCCAACGGCTTCGACATCGAAGACATGCCCCTGGGCGTAAACACCCTGGTCAACGGCAAAGCCGTCAGCCGAACACGGTTGAAAAACGGCGATCGCATCCAGGTGGGATCGACGCAACTGGTGTTTATGGAGAAGGAACAAGGATGAGCATCGGTGCTGTAACTGCGTGGCGGGGGTAGTCGAGTAAGATAGCGCCATGGCGTTCGCGCACTCGTACAAGGCTCTCTTGGTCCGAGATACCGAGACTTGGTGCACCGAATTCAAAGCCAGCGTATAGCCTTTTCTTTACTCCACCACCCCACCGCTCGAACACACCACCACGATTTGCCCAATGGCCCTGCTGCTTGTCGAACATCAAGGAGGGACTCGCGGCACCAAGCTGCCCGCCCGGGTTCTCATCGGCCGGCGGTCGATGAACCATCTGATCATCGACGACCCGACCGTTTCGCGGATGCACGCCTGGATCGACCAGCGCGGCGCGGATTTTATCCTGACCGACATGCGGAGCCGCACCGGCACCCGCGTCAACGGCCAACCCCTCGCCAAACGCCGCAAGCTCGTTGCCGGCGACGTGATCGAAATCGGGCCGGCTCGACTGACGTTTCAATCAGGTGACACTGTCCCGGCGGATGTACAACCGCTGGTCCTGCCGCGCGAGCCGGTCATGCTCGCCCGCGATATCGGCATCCGCTTCGACTGCCCGCATTGCCGTGCGCCGATGTGGGCGTCCAAGCAGTACGCGGGCCATGGCGGGATTTGCACCTACTGTGGCGAAGGATTCACGATCCCGCGTTCGGTGGTGAACGCACCGGCGGCGTCGCGTTCCGCTGCCGCCGCCGTCGTCGCCACAGCTGTAGCGCCTGCGATCACGCCCAACGAAGCCGTCGCGGCAACAACGGCAGCAACTCTGCCTCAAGCGCCGCCAGCACCGATCCCGCAGTACAAGCCCCGCCCGGCCGCGCCAGTTCAGCCAGTGGCGAGTGTAGCGACGCCTCCAAAGGAGCAACCAGCGCCCGCCGATCGCCCCGCGCCGTCATCCGCGACTGCCGGCGAAGCCCCGGATGCGTCCGTCGCGATGCCCTCGGAGATCGGTTCGTCACAGACAAGCTCCCATACCGCCGACCGCCTCGCACTGCCGCCAGAAGCGGCTGCGCCGGTGGTGTCGGCGTCCTCCCCCGCGACGGTGGACGATGTCATCGCAGCGGAAGATGTCGTCGAATCTCCGGTGATCGCCATTCCGGTGACGCCCGCACCGACCCCGGCACCGACCCCGGCACCGACCCCGGCACCAACGCAAACGCTCGCCGCCCCGCCATCGGCCCGGATGACGCCATCGGGCATCACCGCGCCCGCACCTGTCATTGACGCCGCGACCACCTTCGTCGCCCCCGAACCGGCGACCTACACAGAGCCGCCTGCCGTCGCGGGCAAGTTCAAGTGCGGCGTTTGCCACTCGCCGATCCTTCCTGGCGAATCGCTTACGGCATGTCCTTCCTGCAATCTCAGGTTTCACGTCGAGTGCTGGCAGGAGAATTACGGTTGTTCGGCGTACGGGTGTCCGCAGGTCAACGCGCTTGCTCCGCAGCCCGAACCGTCGGCCGAACCTGAAGTGACCGCCGAAGACGCCACGATCGACATGTCTCCCCCGCGCACGCCATGGGAGTTTGTGTTGCTCGGTCTCAGCGCGGTGGGTGCGGTTGTCAGTGGCTTTACCTTCGGCGTGGCGTCGTTGTGCATGCTGGTCTGGTCGATTCTCTACCTCGTTCGCAGCAAGGCCGACCCGGAACGCAAAGCCGGGCCGATCTACGGCGCGATCGCATTGTCGGCCGTGGGGGTTGCCGCGGGGGCGGCGGTGTCGTATTTCCTATTCCTCTACGGTCGAAAGTAGCCGGTATCGGCCGGTGCACCTGCGGTGCGACCGCTCATCGACCGAAGGTCTTGGAACGCCATCGCATGATTCACTTTAATTGCCCCCAATGTTCCCGGGCGTTCACCGTCCGCGACCAGGACGCCGGACGTCGCGCCAAATGCCGCACCTGCGGTTCGGACGTTGTCGTGCCGCAGACGGATTTCGAACCCGCACCGAAAGAGGGTGACGCCCTCGCCCCAGCCGCCGTCGCGCCGGTCGTCGCCGGCGGTTCGGCGACGACTGCGAAGCCGACGGAAGCGGCCGTCGCGAGCGAGCCCCGCCGAATCCCCATGCGCATTCGCCGACTGACGGCCGACGCCGAGCAGATGGCGTCGGCGTTCGCCAACTCGCCGCACATCCGGGTGATCTCCACCGAAGGCAGTCCGCCGGAGCTATACCGGCTGGCGTACAAGGTGAACAGCCTGGACCGCGGCAAGAAGCCGAACCAGCCCGTGCCGCGGCAACTGCACGAGGTGGAGATCCAGCTCACCAGCGAGTACCCGCGCATCAGCCCCAAGTGCCGGATGCTGACGCCGATCTTCCATCCCAATATCGATCCGACCACGATCTGCGTCGGCGACCACTGGGCGGCCGGCGAACGGCTGGTGGACCTGGCCGTCCGCATCGGCGAGATGCTGGCGTTTCAGGCGTACAACATTAAGAGCCCGCTCGACGCCGAGGCCGCGATGTGGGCCGACCTGAACGCCGACAAGCTGCCGACGGACACGAGCGACCTGCGGCCGGCGGAGTGATTCACTCCCTCTCCCCTTTGTACTCAAGGGGAGAGGGTTGGGGTGAGGGGCCGAATGCCCGGCTTCGCTGATCCGCCGACAGAACTCATCGATGATTCTCAATCCCCGATCTGGCGAAAGATTTGGGAGTCGGATCGCCTGGTCCAATGACCAGATCTGTTGACGTCCACTGAATGTTTCCCCATTTCGCGACGGCTTCTTCCCAGGTCTTGACACGCCCGAGTTCCCCCAGCGGATCGTGGTAGTAGTATGGACTCCGGCCGATCCAGACTCGAGTACGAACGACGTACTCGGTCCCGTCAGGTGTGGCATATACCTCTGCCCCGTAGAAGGCGGGTGTTTGCCCACGGGTGCCATCGCTCCAACTGATGGCGACGACCTGTTGAATGGCCTCCAAGTCTTTGTTGAACGTGGAAATCCTGCCGACAAGGTACGCCAAAAGTACGAGTACGCAGATCGCAACCGCCTTCAACCATCGCATGCCGTCATTATACGACGGCCAGAGGGCGCGTCCGTTCAGATCGTGCATTCTCGATCCAGTCGGCAATCACGCTGCCTGACGTTCGACCCCTCACCCCACCCCTCTCCCCTTGAGTACAAGGGGAGAGGGAGCAGGACTCGCATCCGCCGCCCGCATCGGCTATACCTTCGCTCACTTCGCCGTTGCCTCTTGCTTGAGACTGCGACATGCCAGCCCTCCCTATTCTCCGTCTCGGGTCGGTGAAGGACCCTTCCACTTTTCTCGACCACGTTCAGAAGCTCGGCTTGGACCTGCCGTATGAGGCGGATCTTGCCGCCGGCGATGCATCGCCCTTGGCGCAGCCAATCACCGTTGACGGACTGAAGATCGGCAACCGCTGGACGATCCATCCGATGGAAGGCTGGGACGGCACCGCCGACGGCAAGCCGAGCGAGGCGACCGTTCGCCGGTGGAAGCATTTCGGGCTGAGCGGGGCGAAGCTTATCTGGGGCGGTGAGGCTGTGGCGATCCGGCACGACGGCCGGGCGAACCCGAACCAGCTCGTCATGAACGAGGCCAACCTTGGCGACATCAGCCATCTGCGCGACACGCTTATCACCGCCCACAAGGAGAAGATGGGGAGCGACGACGGCCTGGTCGTCGGCCTTCAACTCACGCATTCCGGGCGGTTCAGTAAGCCGAACGATCACTTCCGGATGGAGCCGAAAATCGTGTTCCGCCATCCCGTGCTCGACCGCCGGCTGAAACTGGGGCCGGACTACCCGGTGATGACCGACGACGACATCCGCCGGCTGATCGAAGACTATGTGCACGCCGCGAAGCTGGCCGCGAGCGTGGGCTACGACTTCATCGACGTCAAGCACTGTCACGGCTACCTGGGGCACGAGTTCCTCGGTGCACACACCCGGCCGGGCGACTTCGGCGGCAGCTTCGAGAATCGCACCCGCTACCTGCGCGAGATCGTCGCCGGTGTGAGGGCCGTCGCACCAAACCTTAAGATTGGCGTCCGTCTCAGCGCGTTCGATTTTGTCGCTTATCGGCCCGACCCGGCGCTCAGCAGCCCAGGCAAGCTCGGCCCGGGCATTCCGGAAGAAACGCCGCTGCCCTACCGCTACGGCTTTGGTGTCGATGAGCAGAACCCCACGGCTTACGACCTGGCCGAGCCGGCGAAGTTTCTCGAACTGCTGCAATCGCTCGGCATTCGGCTTGTCAATCTCAGCGGCGGCAGTCCGTACTACAACCCGCACATCCAGCGGCCGGCGCTCTACCCGCCCAGCGACGGCTACCAGCCGCCGGAAGATCCACTCATCGGCGTGGCTCGGCAGATCCACGCCCATCGCCAGCTCAAGGAGAAGTTCCCCAACCTGTACCTCGTCGGCACCGGCTACACGTACTTGCAGGACTTCCTGCCGAACGTTGCGCAGGCGGTCGTTCGCAAGGGCTGGATCGACAGCGTAGGCCTCGGCCGGATGGTCCTGAGCTATCCCGAACTGCCCGCCGACGTGCTGCAGGGTAAGCCGTTCAACGGCAAGAAGGTCTGCCGCACGTTCAGCGATTGCACCACCGCGCCGCGCAACGGCCTGCCGAGCGGGTGCTTCCCGCTGGACGAGTACTACAAGACGTCCGACACGCACGTGAAGTTAAAGGCGATCAAGAAGGGCAAGTGAGCGGAGCGTACTGGCGCGGCCGTTCCCCGTGTTGATGGTGCCCGCGAACCGAGGCGAATCAGCGGCGATACGTTCCTGCCTCGACCGGCAGCTCGAACACCATCATCCGCGTATCAAACCCCGCGACCGCGAGATATCGATTGTCGGGCGTCAGGGCGATGCTTTTGACCGCGCGAAAGCCGCCGTTGACGACCATTTCGAGGTTGCCGGTCCGGGCGTCCCAGATCCAGACACGGCCGTCGTTGCCGCCGCCGGCGATTCGGTGCCCGTCCGACGAGAATGCCAGGCAATTCAGCGACTGCTCGTATCCGTCGATGTGCAGCAGCAGCGATCGCTTTGCGACGTTCCAGAGCCGGAGGGTGCCGTCCTCGGCGGCGGATGCCAGCACGCGGCCGTCGGGGCTGAACGCGACCGATCGCACCGGGCTGGCGTGCCCTGCGAGCGCGCCCATGGACTGCCCCGTGCGGGGATCGTAGAGATAGAGCCGGTGGATGCCGATGCGCTTGTCCGCATGCGACGCGACCGCAAGCCGAGTCCCCGACGCCGACACCGCCAGCGCGCGAATTGCCTTGGCTTCGTCGATCCTGACGACGAACCGTTCGATCCCATCCACCCCACCGACGGTATCGAACAGGTGGAATTCGTTCTCGGCCCGCGGGTTGACCGCGGCGACCCAGCTTCCGTCCGGCGCCACCGCAATCACCCTGCTATACGACAGCGGCGTGTTGAGCACCAAGCGGTCACGGCCTGCCTGTAGATCCCAGAGGTGAATCCGCCCTTCGCGCCCCGCCGCTATCGCCACGGTCCGGCCGGCGTAGGCAAACGCGCTGGCGGTCAGATCCCCGAATCGCTCGAAGAGCTGTTGGTCCACGCGAGCATACGAATCCCACGCCTGCATACCCCGCACGGTCGCCGCGTAAATTCGGTTGCCCCGCGGATCGGCGAAAACGCCGGACACATTCTTGATCGTGAACGTGGCTCTCGGTGATGCGATGAACCGGGGAACCTTCTGAACCACGACCGGATCTGAGTCGGCCCGAGCGACGGCGTAGGAGCCGGCGGTGACTTCGACCGTCCGCCCGTCGGACTGGCGGACGAGCTGAACCGAGCCGGTTTCCATGTCGATCCGCGTCGCCTGCGAAGCCGCCGACGAAACGCTGAACCGCGTGCCGGCGACGCGAATTTCTGCCTGCGGGCTCGAGATGACCATGGGCAGGCCTGCCGGTTGCCTGGCCACATCCGCCCGCAGCACGCCTCCCGCGAAGTAGACGCGCTTGCCCAGCGCGACATCGCTGTCACCGAACCGCATGGTCGTATCGACCGACAGTTCCAGCCGGGTGCGGTCGTCAAACTCGACGGTGGCGTAGCTGTCCATCCCGAGGGTGCGGAGCGTCTGGCCGCGGTGGACACCCTCGCCGGCGATCGCCGAGCGGACCGTACCATCGGGGCTGAGGACTTCCAGAGCGCCGGCGACCGAGACCACGCGGGCCACCGGAGCGGCAGGCTGCGGCGCCAGAACCGAGACCGGCACCGGCTCGTCCGGCACGAACCCGAACCGCCAGACCGCCGTCGCCGAAACAAGCACGATCGCCGCGACCGCGGCTGTTCGCAGAGCGAGCGTCTTGAAAGAGAAGAGGACCGGGCGAGCTCGCGCCGCGCCGAAGAAATCCATCGGGGCCGCGGGGGCGGACCTGAAGTCCCCATCGACTTCGATCCGGCTCGCCCGCGACGCCAGGATGGACTCTAGTTCTTCGGAATTGACGGCGACGAGTTGCTCGTCGACTTCGGGCGGCGACAGTGCCGCAGATTCCCGTACGACCGCCGCGAAGGTGAACTCTTCGACCAGCGCCCGGCGAGCCTCCGGCGACGCAAGCCGCGCCACCAACTGCTCGTACTGCTCCGGCGTCAGCGTGTCTTCACGCCAGGCCAGAAGCAGGTCGTCGATGGACGGGGTGTCGGACATTTCGGGCCGTTTCTGAGGTCGCTAATCTGCAACTGCCGCACGATCGCTGTTAACTGCCGGCCGGTCCTTCGGCGAGTAATCCCAGGCCGTCTTCGCCGAGCCGCCGGCGCTCGACGCATTCGCCGAGCACCTGGCGGATCCGCGACAGGGCTTTCATGACCGCGTCGATCGACCGGCCCTTTCTCCGGGCGATCTCCGCGACCTTCAAGCCTTCGACGTACTTCATGCGGACGATCTCCCGGCTCTTGTCGGGCAGCGTCTCGACGCACCGGAACACCGCCTCACGCCGAGTCGTCCAGAGCGACGGGCCCTGCTCGGCCTCGGCGAATGCCTGCTCGGCCAGGTCCAGGAACCGGCTGTCGGCGGTCACCTTAGCCGTCCGCTTGCTGCGGAAGTAGTGCAGCACCAGGTTCTTGGCTGTCCCGCGACACCAGGCCTCGGGCTGACGGATATCAACATCCCGCTCGACCGCGTCGGCCAGCCGAATCCAGACTTCCTGCAGAATCTCTTCAGCAGCGTCCAAGTCCCGCACCAGCCCGTGGATAAACCCGAGCAACTGGTGGCGATGAGCCAGGAACCGCCGGGTGAGGTCTTTGAGGTCTTCTGGCATCGTCCTCGCCATGCTGGTGCCGCTCGATCGGGAAACCTGACAAAAAATGTCTGCGCAATTTGATATTTCAATCCGGACTGTCGATGCCGGTCATCCTCAATAGCGGGCCGGGGCACGCCGGACGCCAGTTCGGGTCTTTCGGGCTGGGCCGGGCCTGCATTTGGTGCTCCCGGCACGGCATCCCAATCGGTCGGGTTTCGCCGTAGATTATGGGGGTGACCAGCCCCTTCAACACCACCCGCCTCGATCACGTTGCGATCGTCGTCACCGATGTCGCCCGCGCCGTGGCGTTTTATCGCGAAGTCCTGTGCCTGACGGAGATCGCCCGCCCGCCCAGCTTCGACTTCCCCGGCGCCTGGTTCCGGCTCGGGCCGGCGGCGGGCGGTCAGACGCTTCATCTGCTCGGCATGGACGAATCCGAAGGCCGCGGTCGCCGGCACTTCTGCATGATGGTCGACGACCTCCGCGCCGCCGAGACGCACATCACGAGTAAGGGACTCGAGGTTCTCTGGAACACCAAGCATAAGATCGCGGGCATCGACCGGTTCTTCGTCTACGACCCCGACGGCAATCGCGTCGAGCTTCAGGGCGCGGAACTGAGCTGAGCCGAGACGCCAGTCCGCTGAACTTCCATCCCGCTTGTACGCCGCCGTCCGTTCAACGAACACACCTTGAAACGACCTCGCCCACTCCGACTGCCTTCCCTGCTTCGCAGCACCGCGGCGATCGCGCTGACCGCCCTGCTGTCGCTCGGCGTACTTGCCCCCTACTTCCACGACGGCATCTACCAGAACGGCGACCTCTGGAACTTCCTCGGCGGCGTGGTCGAGGCTCGCAACGCACTGGCCGAAGGGCAATTTCCTCTCCGCGTCGCGCCGAACCAGCTCGACGGCCGGCAGTATCCGGTCTTCCAGTTCTACGCCAACCTTCCGTACACCGTCGCCGGCTTCATCATGGGCGAAGAGGGTCGCAACCCCTACAGCGCTTGGAAGTGGACGATGTTCGCCGCCCTGATGATCGGCGGCCTGAGCATCGGCCGGCTGGCCTGGCGGTGGACGCGTTCGCAGCCGGCGGCGTTGTCGGCGATCGCAGTGTTCCTGTCGGCACCGTATCTGATGACCAACCTCAACGACCGCGGTGCCGTCGCCGAGGTCTTCGCAATCAGCCTGCTGCCCGCGGCGCTGCTCGCGACCTGGACCTGCATGGTCCGCCGCGGTCTCTGGCGGTCGGCCGTTTGCGCGATCGCGTGGACGGCGCTGGGGCTGACGCACAACATCACCTACCTGTACGGTGCCACGTTCATCAGCGTGTTCATCCTGAGCTTCTGTTGGCCGAGACGCCGCGTTCTGCCTCGCCTCGGTCGGCTCGCACTGGCCGGACTGCTGCACGCGTTGATGCTCGTCTGGTACGTCGCGCCGCAGTTCGCCCTGATGCCTCAGCTCGCGATCGCCGCCGACCTGGCCTCGCCGGCCTGGAGCGCTGAGCTGGTGCCGCTAGCCGTCCTGCTCTGGCCGATCTGCCGAACGCCGGCGATCTCGACGATACCGAGGCTCGGTCTGCAGATCGGCTGGCTCGTCCTCGCGGGAGTCGCTTGCGCGTTCATCGCGTGGACGAATGCCTTTGGGCGTGGTCGCTTCAGCGACCATGCACCGCGACGTCGACTTCAACGAGGTCTTCAGGTCCGATTGCTTGTCCTCTGGGCAGTCGCGATCTTCATCGTCTGGACTCCCGTCGACTTCTGGCCCTTCGTTCCGAAGCTGTTCTACTTCGTGCAGTTCACCTATCGGCTCCTCGGTTTCGTCCTGCTCTTCGGAGCGTTGCTGGCTGCGCTGGGGCTTGCGGGCATCGCCGCTCGTTCCGCGTCTGCGGTTAGACGCCCCGGCTTCGGTCGGCGGTTCGGCTGGATCGCCTGCCTGGTCGTGATTGCCGCGGCCGCCCTGACGCAGTTCGCGTACTACCCACCCGGCCTGTATCACCCGCGCGGGTCGCACCGATGGATCAACGATCGGCCGATCATGGGCGGCCTCGGCGACTACGTGCTGCGGCCGCAAGTCGAACCTCCGTTGCCGGCCGGCTGGCAGCGCGTTCCCGCAGAGACGTTCGCCGCCACCCGCCCGCCGGGCGCCCTTCCGGTCTTCCGTGCCGAAGTCACGAGCCCCACGCGCATCGTGCTTCCGGTGCTCTGGTATCCGAACATGCTCCGCGTGACTGTGAACGGCCGGCCGTCGCCGTACGGCGCAAGCGGCACGCATGTCACGGTCGATCTTCCCCCCGGACGGCATCGAGTTGCCGTCCGTTTCGACGGCCTCGACTGGGCGAACAACGCCAGCACCGCAGGGGCGGCGCTGACGCTCGCGATCCTCGGCTGGAAGATCGGCACGCCACTCCGCGGCCGACGGCGACGGCCTCGGGCAGCGTAATGTGCGGGCTTCACCCCTTCCGCGCCACCGCCACCGCTTCGACGAACTGTCGGCTGATCTCCGTCAGCGACTTCCAATCCTTCTTCGCCAGGACGTCCTTGCTCACCAGCGACGACCCCGCCGCGACGGCGGCGCAGCCGGCCTTGATAAAGTCGCCGGCGGTTTTCGTCGTCACGCCGCCAGTCGGAATGATCTGCAACTGCGGCAGCGGCGCCTTGAGCGCCTTGATGTAGGTCGGCCCCAGCGTGTCGGCCGGGAAGAGCTTCACGAAATCGGCCCCGGCTTCATGGGCGTTCAGCGCTTCGGTCGGCGTCACCGCCCCGCAGACGATCGGCTTGCTGTACCGCCGACAGAGCGCGATCACGTCCGGCCGCATCACCGGCGTCACCACGTATTCGGCGCCCGCGAGAATCGCCAGCCGCGCGGTGATGTCATCCAGCACCGTGCCGACGCCCATCAGCACCTTGTCGCCGAGCTCTTTGACGACGGCCTTGATGGTGTCGATCGCGTTGGGCGTAGTCATGGTGACCTCCATCGCGATCACGCCCCCCTCGGCCATCGCCCGGGCGGCGTCGAGGAGCTGCTCCGAGCTGTCGGCACGGATAACGGCGATCACGCCGGGGTTGATCATGCGGTGGATGATGTCGTGTTTGGTCATGTCTCGCTTCCTGTAAATCAAACGGATCGCGGATTGTTTTGGCTAACTCGATGGAACGCAAGCCATTCCTTCCGCGCCGCCTCGCGTTGGATCATCAGTGCCAACTCCCGCGCGTGATAGTCGCCCCACATGCTCGATTCGCCGCACGGCACCTTGCGGCCGGGCGGGATGTAGTCCCAGCCGTTGGGGCGGTGGTAGACACTGTGGACGATCAGTCCTTCGTGCGATTCATCGGCCGACAGGTAGGGCTCGGCGAGCACCGTCTTTGCCACAGTCAGCCCCGCCTGCCAGTACCGGTCGCCGTCGGCCACCTGGCCGTGCGTTCGCAGGTATCGCCCCAGCCGCAGCAACCCCTGCGCGGCGATCGACGCGGCGGAGCTGTCGACCGGCTCGTGCTCGTTGAACGGCTCGGCCGGGCGGTCGAGGTAGTCGCCTAGCTGCGCCAACCCAGGCGCGCCGGTGTCCCAATACGGAATGCCATCCGTCGGCGTCTGGTCGATGTAAAAGTCCGCGACCGCGCGGGCTGTGGCAATCCAGCGGTCGACGATCTTCTGCTTCCCGCCGAACGCGGCGAAGCCGGCTTCCGGCAGCGTGTCGATGAACTCGAGTTGTTCAGGGTAGCCGCACAGAATCCACGCCAGCCCGCGCGTCCAGGTGCTGAACGGGGCATACCCCTGCTGGCTGCTCGGGCACCGGTAAGCGCCGTCGTTGAGGTTGAAGATCGACTCGTGCGCCGTCCGCCCGCGGACGTCGTAGCTGTCGCGGCCTTCTCCGAAGTAGACGTTGAATTTCGCGGTCGTCTCGGCGTGCTGGATGATCCGGCCGAGCAGGTCGATCGGCTTGTCCCCCTCGCCCATCAGCCGATGTCCCAACAGATGGCTCACCGCCAGTGCCCGCATCGAGCGAATCGTGTCGGCGAACAGCGAGTGCGGGCCGTTGAACGAGTACACGTAACCAGAGTCCGGCGAGAGCTGCGTCCAGCGGCTGGCCTGCACCGCACCCGAAACCTTCAACGCCAGTTCATAAAACCGCCGCTGCCAGGGGTCTTCGGGAATCGTGCCCTCGGTCATCATCCGCAGCAGGTTGCCGTAGGTGCTGACGTTGTTGAACCCGTGGTCGTGCACGCCGATATGGCTGACGTGCGACGCCATCAGTTCGACCGTCGCCTCCCTGCCGATCTTCAGGAACTGCTCGTCGCCGGTCGCTTCGAACTGCAGCAGCGCCGACCCGAACTGAAACCCCTGCGTCCACTCCGTCCACCCGCGGGCGGTGTACGCGCCCTTCTCGGTAAACACAGGGGTGCCGGCGGTCGGGTTCCAACGGTTCTGCAGACGGAGAATCTTCTTGCCCGACAGCGCAAAAAGCTTGCTGACGATCGGCAGGAGGTCTTTTGACGAAACTCGCGGGTCGATGTGGATCATGGGAAAACGCAGGCAGTAGGCGGGACGTTGGGAGCCAACTTGGCGGGACTGCGGCACTACGCCGCGCCGATCGTCCTTTTTAACGACTCGGCGATCAACTCCGAACGGCTGACGCCCTTCTTTCGGGCATATGCATCAACCCGCTTGAGCAGTGTCCGTTCCATGCTCACACGGAGCTTCTCGGCGCCCGCTCCAACGCGCGGCCGGCCCGCCTTTCGACGGGCACGCGACTCTTCTCGTTGCTGAGTCGCCGTCAACGGCTTCATCCTGGCCGGATCGACGGGCCCGCTAAGTCCTGCGGCCAACTTCTCAAGTTCCGCCGGCGGCAGCTTGGAGTACCAGATCTTCTTTTTGCTCATTGTCTTCTCCTGCGGTACTGCCTCTTCCTACCCGACGGCAACTCCATCGCATGAATCACGAATACCGTACCGTCCGGGTCGAGCACGTAGACCACCTGCAACATCCGGCCCGCGTCGGTCTGTCCCCAAACGATCCGCTTCTGATCCTCAATGATCTTCGGCCAAGGCCGTCGGGAGTGATTCACGACATATTCCGCTTCTCTCGGCGACACCTGATGTTCGTCGATGTGATCGACGTTCCAATCGATCCAGCGGAACTCGTACATGAATTAAGTGTACACTTAATTCGGCTTCATGGCAATCTCAAAGCCGCCGCAGATGAAACCCGCCGTCGATGTTGATCACATCCCCGGTGGTGAACGGGAACAACCCCTGAAAGATCGCCCGCACCGCCATGCCGACATCGGCACCGGTGCCCCACCGCTTCTGCGGGACCAGGCCATCCGCGAGCATCTTGTCGTACTTGTCTTTCACGCCCGCGGTCATGTCGGTCGCCATGATGCCGGGGCGCAGTTCCAGCACCTGGATGCCGTGCTCGGCCAATCGGGCGGCGAAGAGTTGAGTGGTCATCGCCAGGCCGGCCTTGGAGACGCAGTACTCGCCGCGGTTCACGCTGATCGCGTACGCCGACAGCGACGAGATGAAGATCAGCTTGTACCCGCCGGGCAGTCGGCTTTCGCCGGGGTGGGCGAGCCACCACTTGGCGGCCAATTGCGAGAGGAAGAACGGCCCGTCGAGGTTGATGCCGTTGACCTCGCGGTAGCTTTCCTCGGTGACGTCAAGCAGATCGGCCCGCACACGCGGCGCGATGCCGGCGTTGTTGATCAGGCCGTCGATCCGGCCGAATGCTGCGATCGTCCCATCGAAGATCGCCCGGCGGTCGTCGGCCTTGCTGACGTCCCCCTGGACGAGGACGAACTGCTGCAGGGGCGACGTCGCGACGGCACGGCACGCGGCGAGCGTTTCGTCGGCAGCGGCGCGATTGCTGGCGTAGTGAATCGCGACCGAATGGCCGGTCCGGGCAAGCTCTTCGGAGATCCCACGGCCCAGGCCGCGGCTGGCACCGGTAACGAGAATGACAGGAGAAAGTGACATCGTTGCCGAAGGGTATGGCGCGATACGACAAGTGCAAGCGTTGGACGAAGACGTTGTTCTCGCGGGAACCTAAAGACAAGCGCACCCCAAGACCGCACGCGCTTTGCTCGCGTCCCGCGCTCCGCTTCGCGTCGCGGCTAACCGATTGCTCTGTTTAGCGTCGCGATGGAACGGTTAGCCGCGACGCGCAGCGGAGCGTCCCTTGCCGTAGTGGTCGCACCGAACCGGAGCCGTCCGGCCGCGCAACCCTTCCGCCGAACGAACCCGAGAACCGGCATCCGCCGGCAGCAGGTCGTCGGGGTGGAAGGTCGCCGAACCGGTCGGCGCGACTGGGTTTACAAGCGTTGCAACTCCGGCGACGACGGAGGGAACGGAATCGACGGAAGCGTCTGGATCGACGGCCGCGGTCGCGACCCCGTGCGATTCCGCCAAACGAACCCGAGATTCAGCCGCCGACGGATCTTCCCGGTCACCCGGCACCGGGTCGACGGATCGGGCGGTCGCCGGCGCAGGTTCTGTCGCCGTCGTCACGCCTGGCACTCCGTCTGCCGTCGGATCATTCTGCCCATGCAGGGCTCCACGGTTGCGCGTTCCGCCTTGCAGAATCCGCAGCTCGCGCAGCGCCGCCTGCATCGACCGCTCGATCTGGGCTTCGTACCGTTGCAGCAGCATGACGATCCCGCCGTTGGCGTCGGCCCGTTGCAGTTCGAAGATGACGTCGCCGAGGGTGTCCATTCCGCCGAACCCGCCGTCGTCGGCGCACTTCTTGTCGCGCCGCGAGCAGAGCACCGCCGACCGCACGACCGGCATGCGTTGAAGCTTCCACGCCATTTCCGCGACGCGCTCGGCGAGCATCACCTGGCACGGGCCGACGGCTTGCAGATCGTCGCGAAACGACGCGACAAACGCGTCGAACACCGCGGGGTCTTCATCCGGGAGCAACTGCCCTCGGGCGCGTAAACCGTGCTTCCAGGCATTCTGCGCCGCGACCGATTTACCGGCGTCGGTCGTCGGCCCGCGCGACTTGGCGCCGTTGATCCGCGATTGCTCGGCCCGCGTCCGCCGAGGCGCATCGGCAGTGCAGCCATCGGCAGCCGCCGCAACGGGCGTCGCGATCGTTGCCGCCCCGCACGACGGGTCGAACGCTGTTTCGAACGATTGCATAAGAACCCCTTTCGCGGCCGCTCGGCCGCCCAGATTGACCACCCCGGCCGACGTGCCGGGCACCCGATTTTCAGGTTGACCACCCGCGCACCGCTGGCCATAATGTTAGTATATTGTACGGATACGAAGCCGTCGTACAAGAAGAATCTTCGGCAGGAGCTATGTGATCGCGTCTGGTTGTACGCCCCGGCCCTCGCTGCCGTCGGGGAATGCTGGTGAGTTGATGCGGGCGGCGTTACAATTCGTCGCCAATCCGGCGTTGGGCTTCTCGGGATGCCGGTGGATCACGTCACTTTCTGCAGGTTCGGAGGCTGGCATGGGGTCTCGACTGGCGTTCACACTCCTGGGCGTTTTAGTTTTTAATCTGGCCGCTTCTGCGCAGCCCCGACTGGTGCAGCCTGAACCCGCGCAGCCGCGGCCGGCACAGCCTCAACCGGCGCAGCCGCAACCGGTGCAGCAACCTGCAGGTGGCGAGCGGTTCTGGTGTGAGTTCCCCTCCGACGGGTCGCCGCGCATCTGGACGCAGATCGCGGACGACACCTGGGAGGAGCGGTGGTTCGGCGGCGTGAAGCAGCACAAGGTGGTCGGTCCGTCGGACGACCCCAATCGCCCGGGAACGATCGTTGCCGCGCCCAACAGCATGCTCCAGCTTCTGGTTCCGCCGAAGGGGTCGGGCGGCCTGGTGGGTATTCGCGGCGGGCCCGGCACGCGCTGGGGCTCGCTGGGTGCCCGGCGAGAGCTGGTTGTCGATCCGAAGTTCGCCGGGGTCGCCGGCAATCTTCCGCCGGACGTGGATGTGGGCGATTCCAAAGTCGCCGCCGTGTTTCTGAAGTCGCAGGTCCGCTCGCTTCTGCGCCGTACGTCGCCCGACACGAAGCTCATCGGTGTGATCATCGTGCGGTGCCGGGCGGCGGTTCTGTACAACACGGACCCGTCGAAGCTGTCGCCGGCCGACCGCGATACGCTTGCTTATCTGAATGCGGTGACGGCGCAACTCGCGGGCGGCGCACCCGCCGGCGGACAGCCGCCGACACTCGTCCCGGTGGTCCCGCCGAATCCGCCATCCACACCGGTCGCCGCCGGCGGCAATCAGCCGGCTCGCCCGCCGACGCCACCGGCTGCCGGTCCCGGTCCCGGCGCTAATCCTGGCCCCATCCCCGCGCCAACGACTCCGCCGCCTGCGACGCCACAGACGACCGCCCCCACGACGCCTTCGTTGACACCCGAGCAGATCGCCAGGCGGAACCAGGAAGGCCAGGCCCTGCTCGACTACCTGATGAAGCAGTACGACGGGCTGTTGATCAAGACGCGCGAACGGCTCGGCCGCTCGATGACGCTCGTCTGCATCGCCCGCATTCCGCGGGCCGACGCGACCGCCAAACTGCTGGAGGTCCTGCAGTCCGAGCGGGACGTGACGGTGAAGATGGTCGCGTGGCAATGCCTGCTGGCGCGGGCCAACGGCATGACCGAAACGGAGTTCAGGAAGTGGCTCGATCTCACGACGCCGCTGGTCAACGCCAGGGCGTTTGCGGGCACGCTGCGGGTGCCGCTGCTGCAGGTTTTAGCGCTCCGGCCGCCGGATCGGGCGGCGCGCGAGTTCCTCCTGCGCACGCTGGACGAGTGCAACACGCTGGATCCGGACGACGATGTCGTCCTGTTCGAGGTGGCCGAAACGCTGCGGGCCTGGGGCGACCCGACGATCGTCGATCTGATGATGCCGCGCCTCCGCAAGTATGAAGAGATGGAACGCGTCGAAGCGGTCCTGCACCGGCTGGGGTGCGAGGTGACCTGGTCGCACTACCGGAATCTCGAACTCGCCTCGGCCAGGATGATGGACGTCACGCCCGGCGAATACGAAGCTTGGTGGCGATCAACCCGGCCGGCGTGGCGGCCACGCACCACGATGGAGCCCGGTGCCTGGCGAAAGCTGCGCGGGCAGTTCGTCCCCACTGTGGACATGAGCCAGTCCGTGGACCCGAAGGATCCCTCCTGGCGGCGCGATCTGGAGCTGCGGTCGCCGGGACTGCAACCGTTCACGCTCGGGCTGGTGGTGGATACGACCGGATCGATGGGGCCGGCGCTGTTGTGGGTACGACGCGACCTCAAGCGAATCGCCGATGCCATCCGCCTGGTCGCGTTGGAGCCGGCGGTCAACTGCACGTTCTATCGCGATGTGGCGGACCAGTTTGTCGCCAAGACACTGCCGACGACCGGCAATCTGCAGAAGCTGGGGAACTGGTTCTCGACCGCCGAGGCGCAGGGCGGCGAGGACGGGCCCGAGGCCGTTCGCGAAGGCCTGGCCGACAACTTCGACAAGGGGAACTACCCGGCGGCGGGCAAGCGGGCTGTCGTGGTGATCGGCGACGCGCCGCCGCATGCCAATACGCAGAGCGACTGCGAGCGGCTCGTGAAGATGGCGGCGGACCGCGGCTTCCGCCTGTACGCGATCAAGACCCGCACCGGCCACGAGGCCCCGGACCTGTCGGCGTTCGACAAGCTTGCCACCATCGCGAACGGAAGCTCGCGGTGGTTCTACCTGCTGCACAAGTCGCCGCTGCCGATCCGTGCCGCGGCGCGCGGCGTCGGGACCATGCCCGAACCCCGTGCGGTGCCGAACGGCACCTATCTGCCGAAAGTGGTGAACACCGACGAGCTGGCCGAGGCCGGGGAGTGGCTCATGTCGCAGGTCCTGGCCGATGCCGTCAATCCCGAGTTTGCCCCCCGCGTCAAGCCGGTGGCAGGCGTTGTGTGGCAACTGCTCAAGCAGCCGCTGACCGAGCAGCGCCTGTTCTATATTCCCAACGGCGGCGACAAGACGCCCAAGAAGGGAATCCCGGCGCGATAGCGCCGAAGACTGCGGACTTTCGGCGATCTGCCCGGCGCGGTTGGAGGTCGGCGACGTGCCGTTGTTTCAGGCCCCGATGACGCCCTTGAGTACACCCATCTGCGCCGCCGCCCGCGCCTCGACGAACGCCATCGCCTTCTTCACCTTCGCCTCGGCGGCGGGGTAATCCTTGTGGATGCCCATGAGGATTTCGAACATCTTCTCGGCCGGCGTGGCGTCGAACTCGGGGGCCCAGTCCGCCAGGCCGATGTCCTTGAACATCCAGCACTTGGGCGAGTGGAACTCGGAGAACGTGTGCATCATCGGCGTGCCGACCGCCAGCGCCATGATCGGCGTGTGCGGCTCGTGGCAGATGACGGTGTGCGCGCGGGCGTAGAACGAGCAGGCCTCGTCGGCGTTCCAGAACTCGTCGAAGTTGACCACGTGCTTCTTCAGGTCGTCGGGCAGCGGGTCGTAGATGAACTTCTTGTTGTACTCCATCTCCTTGTTCACCTCCGGCGCGATGACCACCTTCCAGCCGGTCTGCTTCACCCACATCGCGATCAGGTCCTGGTAGACCTTCGCTCGCCGCGTGTCGTCGGCGATGTTCTGCGGCGTGGGGTGGAGTGGGTTGAGCTTCTGCGGTCGGTTGTCGTCCACGCCGGGGATGGAAGGGGAATGCGTGCGGAGCTGGATCGTGATGAACTTTTTGGGTTCCAAGCCGTGCTTCTTCATCCGGGCGAGCGCGCGGTCTTCGTCGCGGACGTCGATGCCGAAGCAGCCGTCGGGGCCCCACTCGAGCACCGGCGGTTTGACGCCAACCTCCTGAAGCATCTTGAGGGTCTTGGAGTCGCGGCAGTAGATGAACGCGGCCTGGTTGAGCAGCGCGATGCGCTCCGCCCCGCCGGGACCGGTGACCATGTCGGGGAAGTAGGACTGGCCCTGAAGGCCCCACGGCTTGCCGGTCTTGCCGCAGTGGATCATGAAATCGGTGCTCTGGCCCATCCCCGGCCCGCGCAAGAAGAAGTCGGACCGCTTGATGGCATCGGCGACCACGCCGTCCTTGCCGGCGATCGACCCTTTGACGATCTCCAGCTTGGGGAAGCGCTTCATCAGCATCTCATCGACCGCCTTGTTGGTGTTGGCGGCCCAGAGGATCAGTTTTGCCTGGGGAATGTGCTGTTCGAGAAAGCGCAGCGTGCCGGGGGTATGCCCGATGTCGCCGATGTTCTTGGTCGCCCAGCCGCATTGCAGCAGGACGGTCTTCTGCAGCTTGGGGGTGACGGCGCGCAGCGGCAAAGTGGCGGCACCGAGGGCAAGTCCGGACGCTTTGAGGAAGGTGCGGCGGGTGAGCATGGTGAAAGGATACGGGGCGGGGCTTGAGGCGTGCAACGGCGGATGTAGCGGTTGACTGTCGCGTTACGCCGCGACATCCGCCGACCACTCAATCCCACCAGAGTCGCAGCTCACCCTTTCGTGAAATGTCCCTACTCACCGAACCGAACTCCGTAACATCGTCGGCCTCGGGGTTCACCTCATTGACTTGCCGTTCGATCCACTTGGCGGCGCGTGCTGAAACTTTGTCAAGAAAACATACGAGGCATCCCTTGCGATCGGCGTAAATGATCTCAAACGGAGCCCGCTTGTGGATCCCCCGAAACAGATTACGCATCTGCTGTCGCTGACCGTCCGGCTGGGGATCTGCGAGCTGCTCTATTGTAAGCAATCCCGACTTCACCATTCTCGCCATGGGCCCGTCGGGATAGAGCTCTATGATGTGTCGAATGGCGTCGGGTGAATTGACACCTTCTTCGGAAGAGACGCCGACCCCGACAATGTCCGCCAGTTGGGGTGCGGTGACGCCCGGTATAGCGATCAGCCAAACGGTGCTCCCTCGCGGGCGAAGTTGCAGGTCATCTAAAACCCCCGCAAAAAGGGCCACGCGCGACCTTCGGGCAATCTCTTGAAGCCCCTTTGCTTTCGCGGTTGCCGTCGAAACTTTGTATGGCTTTCTGGAGACGTAGGCGACGATCTGCTTTCCATTGACATCGACGGCCCGAGCTAGGTGGTCTTTGCCTAGCAGTTGGTCGCAGATTCTTCGCATACGCAGTTATGATTTGAATGAGGGGGCAAAACCGCCTGGGATAACCCTGCAGTGATACCGCAGGACGGGCTCTCCATCTCCTGTCACTTAAGTCACTGCCATGAAACGGCGAGCATTGTAAGAGCCTTGTTGAAGCAATTTCTCGCACGCGTTAGCCTTGCCAATACAGGGCCCCGTCTGGGGAAAAACGCGCAGATGGGACATATCTACGGGAGACGGCGATGAAGACGATAACGCAAAGTGAAGACACGGAGCACCAGTTCGGTCGTTTGCTCCTGCATGATCGTATCAACGCCAAAAAAGTGGCGATCTGGTGTCTGATCAGCGGCCCTGTCGCCATCCTCTTGGGCTTTACCCTCTACCTAGCCGTTTACGGAGAGAAAGGGTCATCTCAGCCCGGTCCGTTAATAGGCGGCGTTATCGTCGGCGTGCTTTGCTTGACCGCCGGCGCAGCGTTGTTGGCCAAGGGTAATCGCGAGATTTGGTTTTACGAGCGTGGCGTCGTGTTCCATTCGAGGGAGGGCAAGCAGATTGTTCCATACGATACGGTTGCATCAATGCAGTATTGCATGGCGATCGATCACAATTATCGAGCAATGTCGTTCGGGCTCCGAATGCTGAAATCCCCTACAGATACCGTCGAACCTGAGATCTCCTGGGCCACAGCCAATGTGCGTCCCGGTGACACGGCACCCAATTGGGAGAACGGAGCCATAATCAAGGAGTTGATTCAGAAGCCCATCGCAGAACGGATCTTCCAGAAGGTCTCCGATGGCGCGGAAGTCCGATGGACCCCAGAGATGGTTCTGACCCCTCGGGGTATCCGTTTCGTTGCGAGTGGAAAGGAAGTTCCATGGGCCTCCATCGAATCGGCTGAACTAAACTCCGGGAGCGGCAAGATCGAGGTGATGGCCGAGGGCAAACGAATGGTCAATGTAGTCCACCACGAATGGAACGCCTGGCCGGGCCTGCTCGTTGTCGCCGCGTTTCGACAGCGGGTCGGCTAAGTGGCGCTCATCTCAGAACATCTACACGTGCCACACAGGACGCTTTAACGCAGCAAGGGCGCCGCATGACGCGACGCCCTTGCCGGTTCGTATCTCCACCGCCCTGTTTCAGTAGCGGCTCTGGCGGCTTACACCGATTCCGGAACCACGAACGGCTTGCGGTATTCGCGGGTCAGGAACTTGTTGGCCTTCTCGGCGTTGTCGCCGGTGAACTTCTCGGTCTTGACGTCCATCGTCAGTGCGGCGCCCAGCACTGCGTTGTCGGACATCAGCGAGACCTCGTTGTCCTCGAGGTGATCGCGGAAGCGGCTGAAGGTTTCGAGCGCGGCCGGGTTGTCCTTCAGGACTTCGCGGATTTCCTTGCTCTTGACCTTCTCGCCCAGCCGGTACGAGATGTTGCCGGTGTGGCACAGGGCGCTGGACAGGTGCCCTTCGAGGATGTCGGCGTTGAGGTCTTCCTGCTTGCGGCTGCGGACGGCGGCGATCCAGTTGCCGAAGTGGTCGGACTTCATGGCCGGGTCGTCCTTCTCCTTCGACATGGTGAACTTCTTGATCAGCTTGCCGCTGTAGTCGTACGCCATCGGGCTGGAGGTGTAGCCCTGGTCGGTCAGGTAGCCGCCTTCGCATTCGACGACCGTGCCGACGGACTGGCCGCGGTACTTGTCCATGAGGCCCGAGCCGGATTCCTTGGGCAGGCCGCGGACTTCGAAGATGAGCAGGCTGTCGCCGTAGTCCTGGATGACGATCTGGGAGTTGGGGGTTTCGCCGTCGTCCTTGTAGCCGAAGCGGCCGCCGATGCTCAGGACGCTGGGGGCGAGGGTGTTCTTGCCCAGGGCCCAGCGGGCGGTGTCCATCTGGTGGATGCCCTGGTTGCCCAGGTCGCCGTTGCCGTAGGCCCACTGCCAGTGCCAGTCGTAGTGGAACTGCTTGCGGTGCGGGGCTTCCTTGGCGGCCGGGCCGGACCACAGGTCGTAATCGACGCTGGCGGGGACTTCCTGCGGGCCTTCGGTCAGCCCGATCGTGGCTCGGCGCTTGTAGCACAGGCCGCGGGCGACCTTGATCTTGCCCATGCCGCCTTCCTGGATCCACTTGTAAGCGGCGCCCAGGGCGTCATTGGCGCGGGCCTGTGTGCCGGCCTGGACGATCCTGTTGTATTTGCGGGCGGCGGCGACGGCCTGGCGGCCTTCCCAGACGTTGTGCGAGATCGGCTTCTCGACGTACACGTCTTTGCCGGCCTGACAGCCCCAGACCACGATCAGCGAGTGCCAGTGGTTCGGGGTGGCGGTGGAGATGGCATCGATATCCTTGTTATCGAGCATCTTGCGAAGGTCGGCGTAGCCTTCGATCTTGGTCGCCGGCTTGGTGGTCGGGGCGGCGGCCTCTTCGGGCTTGCCCTGCATCTCTTTGCGGTCGGCCTTGGCGACGGGCTTGGTCGCGGATGACGGCTTGGTGCTCGGCGTCGCCTTCTTGCCACCTTCGAGGCGGGCCAGGGTCTTGCCCAGCACGTCCTTGTCCGCGTCGCACAACGCCACCAGCCGAACACCCTTGAGCTTCGTCCAGGCGTCGATATGGCTGTTGCCCCGGCTCTTGAAGCCGATCACGCCGACGCGAACGTCGTTGTTGGCACCGATGATGTTGCCGTACGAGCGGGCGGAAAATCCGAAGTATCCGGCGGCCGCGACGGCGGCCGATGCCTGGATGACTTTGCGACGAGAAATCGGTTGGTTCATAGATCCTGCTGGTTGGGAAGAAATGACAGGAGGCGACGTGCCTTATGTTAACAAGGATGGGGGCGAGTTGTTGAGAGAAAAAAGTGTGAATGGGTAAAGTTGTGAGGCGATCGCGGGAAGATTGAGGATCGAAGATGGAGGATTGAGGATCGCGGATGGCGGAGCGTTACAGCTTTGGCGATCCTCGATCTTCAATCGTCCATCCTCTCCCCAACTTTCCGCTGTCCCCCGGCCCTCCCGGCTGCTACATTCTGCAGCACACCGCTCAGGACGGGCGGTCTTCAGTCCGGTTGTCGCTCTCACGAGGTGTCGCCATGCGTTTCAGCCGCCTTGCACGGGTCGGGGTTCTGGGTGTTTGCGCCTCGGCGCTGGTCGCCGGTTCCATTGGCTGCAGCACCTTCCGTAACGAGTGGCCCAGCAAGCGAATGGCCCGCGGCTACACCCCGCCGGCGACTCAGCCGACCGTCATGGCCCCCGTCGCTGAGGCCGATGCGTTCACCTACCCCGCAATCGACCACCTGCCGGCGGGGGTGCAGGCCTCGTTTACCCGAGACAACCCGTCGTCGCCGATCGTCGCCGTCGAACAGGTGCCCTCGGGCAGCGGCCCGATGCTCTACCGCGTGACGTCGCTTCAGGATGGCACACCCGTCGTCAGCAGCTACCGTTCGACCGGCGCCGACCTGCACCCGCCTGAGATCGTCGTCATCCGCCCCAACGACAGCGACCGCCCCAAGGCCAAGTACGCCCCCAAGCCCGAAGGCGGCGTGCCGGCGAAGGGGACGCAGTCCGGCGCGATCGACTAAGGGCCCGCGTCGTAGTCTGACACGCCCACGGCGCTGCCGTGGGCCCCACCGCGGCGCGGTAGGCGTTCGGATCGCGGTGGGTGGTCGCGGCGTGATGCCGCTCGGATCAACACGCGATTTTCAAAACCTTCAGACTCAAATAGAACCCCCGCCACCCCTCCCGTATACTCGTGGCGATATGTCACTGCCGCGCGTTTCCGATCCCGGTCTGCTCCCGATCGCCGAGAAAGTCGCCGCCGCCGAACCCTTGTCGTTCGAGGACGGCTTGGCCCTCTATGCCACCCGCGACCTGCACGGCGTCGGCCGGCTGGCCAACCATGCCCGCGAACGGCTGCACGGCGACAACACCTACTACAACCGCAACCGGCACATCAACTACACCAACGTCTGTGCCCTGTCCTGCAAGTTCTGCTCGTTCTATCGCAAGCGCGGCGAAGAGGGCGCGTACGAGATGCCGATCGAGCAGGTGATCCATATCGCCCGCCAGGCCGCCGACAGCGGCGCGACGGAAGTCCACATTGTCGGTGGGCTGCACCCCTGGCTGAAGTTCGACTACTACCTCGACATGCTCCGCGGCGTTCGCAAGGAATGCCCGCAACTGCACATTAAGGCGTTCACGGCGATTGAGATCATCCACTTCAGCCGGATCAGCCGTCAGAGTGTGAGCGAAGTGCTGGTCGCGCTGCGCGAAGCCGGCCTGGGCAGCCTGCCCGGCGGCGGCGCCGAGATCTTCGACGACCGCGTGCACGATGAGATCTTCAAAGGCAAGGTTCGCGCCGACAAGTGGTTCGACGTCCACCGCACGGCCCATAGCCTGGGCATCTTCTCCAACGCCACCATGCTCTATGGCCACGTTGAGACCCCTGCCGAGCGCGTGGGACATTTGTTGAAGTTGAGGGAGTTGCAGGCGGAATCTCTCGCCGCAATGCAAGGCAAACAGGCGAAGGCGGCCTTCAACTGCATGATCCCGCTCAGCTTCGCCCCCGAGCAGAGCGAACTCGGCTACCTCCCCGGCAACACCGGGCTGACCGACCTCAAGACCCTGGCGATCGCCCGGCTGATGCTGGACAACGTGAGCCATATCAAGGCGTTCTGGATCATGCAGGGTGTCGGGCTGTCGCAGATTGCCCTTTCGTGGGGCTGCGACGACCTCGACGGCACGGTGGTCTGGTATGACATCACCAAGCGCGAAGGGGAGCAACAGCGGCCGACGCACCAGGAAATGCACGTGTCAGACCTTAAACGCCTGATCCGCGAGGCCGGCCGAACGCCCGTCGAGCGCGACACGCTCTACCGGCCCATTCGGCGGGAATCGGCCGCCGCCGCGGCGGCGGAACAGCTTGTGCCGGTGGGGTAGGCCGTATCTCCGGTCGATTTGTCGATGACGTGCAGCACGGGCAAGACACGCCGATGGATCCGCCGATCGAATCGCTCAGGTAGTCGATTTCAACACGAAGAGCACGAAGCCAGGAATGTCACGAAGAAAGACGGGATACGAAGAAACAACTGTTAAGCAGAGCAGCCGTCGAAAACGGCACATTATTTGTCTTCTTCGTGCCCTTTGTGCTCTTCGTGCCCTTCGTGTTGAAATCGGACTTCAAGCGGCTTCCCATCGGCGTGGTCAGAGTCGTTCAGGGCGTTGGATTTCACGGGGTCCCATAAGTTTCGCATTCTGTAAGGCCGGGGCCACTCGGCTTGCGTCCGGGCAATTCATGGGATACACCGTGTTAACGAGGCTCACGGCGAGCGGTGCATTTGCGTCGCCCGCCTGAGAGTTTAGCCCCGGGCGACGCGGTCGCCCCACCACTGCAAGTCCTTTCAAGCCCAGACGAGGAATCTCATCGTGAAGAACAGGAAC
Source organism: Humisphaera borealis (assembly GCF_015169395.1). GTDB lineage: Bacteria > Planctomycetota > Phycisphaerae > Tepidisphaerales > Tepidisphaeraceae > Humisphaera > Humisphaera borealis. Next base: position 5,749,241 of record NZ_CP063458.1, on the reverse strand, counting down.
CTTTCCCGCTTCGTTCGCTTCGGTGCCGTCGCGATTTTTGCCTTCGGCGGAATGTTCGCCTCCATCGGTTGCGACAAGACGACCACCACCACCGCCGCCGCTTCCGGTGGCAACAGTGGCGTGGCCGGTGTGGTTGACCTCGACAAGGTCGCCGATGCCGTCAACTGGAACGCCGAGATCAACAAGGACAACGAAACCGCCAAGCAAGAGCTCACCCGCCTGGTCACCTCGTTCGCCAACGAAGTGCTGGACAAGGTGAAGCAGCACAAGGCCGAGCTGATCAAGAGCGCCAAGCTCAGCACGCAGCAGGCCGACGACCTGAACAAGGACGTCAACCTCGACAAGCTCCCGCTGACGAAGGAGCAGTTGCAGACGCTGGCGATCGTGCTTCAGAACCGCCAGCAGTACATCCAGGGTGCCGACCAGTACGCCGGCAAGCTGTTGCAGCAGCGTCGGGTTGAAATCCTGACGAGCTACCGCAAGGCGACGCAGCCGATCGTGCGTCAGGTAGCCGAGGCGCAGGGCATGACCCTGGTGCTGCTGAAGAACGACGCGATCTTCCACAACGCCGCGTCGGTGGACATCACCGACAAGGTGACCGACGCCGTCCGTGCGAACATGCCGAAGATCACGTACCCGTCGATGCCGACGATGCAGTTGCCGACGATCAACCTTGGCGAAGCCGCCCCGGCCACGGCCCCCGCCGCTGCCGCTCCGGCAACCCGGGCCTCGGCCAAGTAACGCCGTCCGAGGATTGCCCGGCGATTCGACCGAAAACCCGACAAGCCCGCGGATGATCCGCGGGCTTGTCCTTTTTTTGTCGCACGCGACTATTGCAGCAATACCCGAGTTGCACTACACTTCTACCCCCATCGGTGGACGCACCGAAGGGACTGTCATTCGCAGCCTTAGCTCAATTGGATAGAGCATCGGCCTACGAAGCCGAGGGTTGCAGGTTCGACTCCTGCAGGCTGCATTCGTACGAAGGTTGATGGGGGCTCGCTGGGGTGAGTAGCGAGCGTTCGACGCGGTTCGGGGACCGCCGCAACACCAATCCAGTTATCCCGGTTTTCAGATTCTTCGCCCCGCCGCCGGAGCGAAGAGAACACGAAGGCGCTAAGCCAAGAAGTAAAGGCACCGCAAACCCCTTCATCACCCAAGTGTGCCGCCCGCAACGCAAGCTGAAGTCATCACCTTTCGGCCGGTCTCCAACTGCACCAGTCCACCTGCGCCCGGCGGGCTGAACAGGGAATGGCGAATCAGCGTCCAATCAAGCCTGCGGGTGCGATTCCAGGGCATGAGCAGCAGCACCCGATGCATCGGACAGTAGCCGATCGCGCACATCGACAGCGTTCCGCCGAGTTGCAGCAGATGGAGCCAGCCGCCGTACGGCAAACTCCCCAACAGCAGCAGAACCAGGAATCCGATGCGAATCTGTGCCGGATAGCCACCAAGGCTGCCGTCGCGACTCCGAAGGATTGCGATGCTCGCCAGGCAAATCACTGCCGCCGCCGCTAGGGCGTACCGGCAGACGCCGGCCACTGCGGTAAGTACCAAAACCCACGTAACCGCCCATTGCCACCAGTTCCATTGCGTTAGCGTTGACGAACAGGTTGATCGCACTCTGATCATGATGCACCTCCGCGCGTTCCGGTCGACGACTTAAGGGTTACATGCGCGTCATAGCGCCGGCTCGTGCCGAACAGGGGCCTCGGCGGCGTGGTTTGGCTGGGGGCGGCGGCCGGACGGAATCAGCATCGGCACCTCGCGGCGATACTTCGCGTAGCGCTCGCCGTGCTGATCGAGGAGATCGCGCTCTTCGAACCGGATCGCGATCAGGATGTAAGCCGTCAGAATCCCGGCGAACTGGAGGTGCCCCACGGTCATGTAGGGCGTCGCCCAGAACGCCAACAGCCAGCCGACATACAGCGGGTGTCTGACGATCCGGTAGAGCAGCGGCGACGCGAAGGGAAGATGGCTGTACGCCTTCCCCTGCATGTAGAGCCAGACCTGTCGCGTCCCGAGAAGGTCGAAGTGGTTGATTAGCAGGCTCGACAGCGGGACCAGAAGCCAGCCGATCGCGCTGAGCGACCAGATGAGCCCGGCGAGCGGCTGCGACTGAACGTGCCAAACGACGCTCTCGATCGGCTGCCAGAATGCCATCATCGCCAGGACAAGCAGGTTGGAGATCAGCACGTACGTGCTGCGTTCGATAGGCTTGGGGATGATCTGTGTCCACCAGGCCTTGAAGCCGGGGCGGGCCATGACACTGTGCGGAACGCCAAAACTGAGCAGTAGCAGCGTGTTCACCATTGCCGCCGGCCCGCCGGAAAGGCCGGTCGGTCCGTCAATCGTCCTGGGCAGGAACTGGCCGGTTACGAAGAACCCCAGTGCGGCGTAGACCAGCAGGAACATGCCGTGGCTCGTAACGCCGTAAACAAAAAATGCGATGCGCTTCATGTGTGGCTCCTTGAAAGGGACTGCATTACTTATGACGCGCTTTGGAGCCCCGGCCAGTTGACTTGCAGTACACCTTTGGTGAACTATCGGTACACCTGCTGCTTTGGATCGGAGACATCAAGATGGCCGCCGGAACCCGCGAACGCCTGATTGAAGCCGCCACCGTGCTGTTTTATCGCGAGGGATTTCGCAGCGTGGGCCTGGATCAGGTGCTGGGGGATGTGGGGATTACCAAGACCGCGTTCTACAAGCACTTTGAGAGCAAAGACGACCTGATGGTCGAAGCGCTGAACCGGCAGAACGTCTGGCTTCAGAATCACTTCCTGCAGACGATCCGGGAGCACGGCGGCACATCGGCCCGCGGGCAGTTGCTTTCGCTCTTCCAGGCGATCGAGCAGATCATGAATGAGCCGGGCTACCACGGCTGCATTTTCATCAGCGCCATCATGGAGTTTCCGCAACCGTACGATCCGGCGCACCTGGCGGCGGTGGAGAACCGGCGCGCGATCGAGCGAATCATCGTTGAGATCGCCGAACGCGCCCGGGCAAGCGACCCGGAGGCCCTGGCGAAGGAAGTGTGCCTGATCATCGAAGGCGCGTTCGTGTCTCAGCAGCTCACCCGCGACACCGCCAGCCTCGCCGCGGCAAGGCGACTCGTGGAGTCGGTTGTGGACCGGTACCTGCCGGCCGAAAGCGTCGTTGCCGGTGACTTCATCTCCCGAACCCACTCAAGGGTGGGTGAATCCCCGGGATGATTGAATGGGCCGGGCGATTCTGGCAATCCGGGTGGTTTGTTCGGCGGGACTCCCTTGCGGACGAGATGCGGGTTTCCCCGATAGAAGCGGTGCCAGGTTCGCCCGAATGTGAGAATCCTCGGGGAAGAGTGGTATTTTTGATGACTATGGATAGCCGGAATCTAACGATTCATAGCGCAATTCGTAGTGGTTGTGTCGTATGCTCGTGGGGACGCAGCGCGCTTGGTTTTTTTTCGACGGCTGCCAGGGCTTCTTTAACACGCACCCGTAGTCTGTAACCCGTAATCCAGCACCATGATCAAGCCTTTTAAGACTTACGATCCCGCCCAGCACACCCCGACCCTTGCCGATCTGTTCCTGAACCGCCGGGAGATGCTCCAGCGGACGGGGATGGGGATGGGCGCCTTGTCGCTGGCGATGATGCTCGCGAGCTCGCAAACCGCCGGTGCCGCAGGAGCGCCGACCGCGGCGGGTCCGTTGTCGCCGAAGCAGCCGCCGCTCAAGGCCAAGGCCAAGCATGTGATCCACATTTTCGCCGCCGGCGCGCCGTCTCACGTGGACACCTGGGATCCCAAGCCGGCACTGGCGCAGTACGCCGAGAAGACGCTGCCCGGCCTGGCGGGCGTGGCCCTGCCGTCGCCGTACAAGTTCAGCAAGCGCGGCCAGAGCGGCATTGAAGTGAGCGAAGTGTTCCCCAAGCTCGGGCTGCACGTGGACGACATGACCGTCATCCGGTCGCTCTGGACCGACGCCCCCGCCCACGAGCTGGCCAGCCGGTTCATGCACACCGGTTCGCTGCAGCTCCCCAAGCCGTCGCTCGGATCGTGGACCGTCTACGGCCTGGGCACCGAGAACCAGAACCTGCCCGGGTTCATTACCCTCGGCGGCGAGCCCGAACACCGCCAGGCGTCGTTCCTGCCGAGCCTATACCAGGGTGTCAACGTCAACTACGCCCGGAACATGCGGCTGGACAAGGTCCTGCTGAACATCAAGAACCAGTTCGTCACCACCGACGACCAGAAGCTGCAACTGGCACTGGCCCGCCGGCTCAACGGCATGCACTCGGAAAAGCTGCGGAAGGAAGACCAGCTCGAAAGCCGGATCGAAAGCTTCGAGATGGCGTTCAAGATGCAGACGGAGGCGACCGAGGCGTTCGACATCAGCAAAGAGACCCAGGCGATGCGCGAGTCGTACGGCGAAACCGATATGGGCGCCAAGCTGCTGGTGGCCCGGCGGCTGGTCGAGCGCGGCGTGCGGTTCGTCCAGGTGAACGCCGGCGGCTGGGATCACCACGAAAACCTCGAGGTCAACCTGCGCAAGCGGGCCGAAGACATCGATCAGCCGGCCGCGGCACTGCTGGCCGACCTCAAAAAGCGCGGGCTGCTCGACCAGACGCTGGTCATCTGGGGCGGCGAGTTCGGCCGGACCGTCACCGGTAACGAGCGGGCGATCAACGCCGGCCGCGATCACAACGGCCGCGGGTTCTGCTGCTGGATGGCCGGCGGCGGCGTCAAGGGCGGCAACGTTTACGGCGCGACCGACGAGTTCGGCGCGCGGGCCGAGCAGAACAAGGTCCACATTCATGACCTGCACGCGACGATCCTGGCGCTGCTCGGGTTCGATCACACCAAGCTCACCTACCGCTACAACGGCCGCGACTTCCGCCTGACCGACAACTTCGGCGAGGTCGTGAAGGGTGTGATCGCGTAGGAACCTGGATCTTTGTCCGCAACCGCAACCCGTACGTTCCTGTGCCGTGAAGTCTGTCCGTTGGTTTGACGCCCATGAACATCCGCAAACTACTCGCTGCGATCCTGCTTTCCGGAACGGCCGGTGCCTTCGCCGCCGACGCGCCCGTGGCGGCGCCGGCATTGACGGCCGAGCAGACCCAGTTCTTTGAAGCCAAGATCCGCCCCCTGCTTACGGCCAAGTGCTACGACTGCCACAGCGCGGCGCAGGGCAAAAGCCGCGGCAGCCTGGTGCTCGACTCACGCGACGGCTGGAAGACCGGCGGCGATACGGGCCCGGCGCTCGTCCCCGGCGACGCGGAAAACAGCCTGCTCATCAAGGCCGTCAGCTACACCGACGCCAACGTTCAGATGCCGCCGAAGGGCCAGAAGCTGTCCGACCAGGAGATCGCCGACCTGACGGCGTGGGTGAAGATGGGCGCGCCCGACCCGCGAGTTGCCGGTGCGGGCAAGATGACCGGACTGACCGCCAAGGCCCGCAGCCACTGGGCGTATCAGCCGGTGAAGGAGCCGCCGGTTCCGCAGCCCAAGACCGCGACGCAGGGGTGGATCAAGAATCCTGTCGATGCGTTCATCCTGGCGAAGCTCGAACAGAACGGCATGAAGCCGTCGCTGCCTGCTGCCCGCGAAGTGCTGATCCGCCGGGTCAGTTATGACCTGATCGGGCTACCCCCGACGCCGGAAGAAGTGAAGGCGTTTGTGATGGATCGCCGGCCGGACGCGTACGAGCGGCTGGTGGATCGTCTGCTGGCCAGCCCGCACTATGGCGAGCGCTGGGGTCGATTCTGGCTGGACTCGGCCCGATATTCCGACACGACCGGCTTCACCGAAAACAACCGCAAGGAAGACTACCGCTTTGCCTACGCCTGGACGTACCGCGACTGGGTCATCAAGGCGATCAACGAAGACAAGCCGTACGACCAGTTCCTGACCGAGCAGATCGCCGCCGACCTGCTCCCCGATGCGGCCAAGAAGCCCGACTCGCTCGCGGCGCTGGGATTCCTGACGGTCGGCAAGCGGTTCGCCAACAAGCAGGACACGATCGACGAGCGCATCGACGCGGTCACCAAGTCGACGATGGCAATCACCGTCTCGTGCGCCCGCTGCCACGATCACAAGTTCGACCCGATCCCGACCGCCGACTACTACTCGCTGCACGGCGTGTTCAACAGCATCGAAGAGCCGGACGAAAAGCCGTTGGTCGGCGCCGCGCCGACGTCGGCCGCCAAGAAGGACTTTGACGCGAAGATGGCGGAGCTGGCCAAAAAGAACCGCGACATCTATTACGACGTGCTGGAAGAGACGTCGGCCGAGGTGCTGCCCAAGGCGGCGGGCTACATCCTGACGTCGCTCTATTCCCGCGGGCAGTTCCGCGACCCGGCCGCCAAGCAGAAGACGGTGAAGGAGTTCACGCTTTCGAGCCGCGGCAACGGGCAGTTGCTCAATGCGATCCCGGCCGACAAGCGGGACGACCCGGTTTTTGCCCCGTTCCGATGGTTCGCCGAGCTCGGCCAGGAACGGTACGCCGAAGCCGTCAAGGACGTGCTGGATCGCATCGCCGAAGGCGGCGGAACGAAGGTAACGCTGAACCGCCGGGTGGTGGCGGCGTTCAAGGGCGTTTCGCCGAGCTCGCTCAAGAGCATTGACGACGTCGCCAATGTTTACGGCAAGCTGCTGGCGTCGATCCGCCCGCAGGCCAAGGCGTACATCGAGGCCAACCGCAAAGCGACGAGCGGCCCGGTGACCGGCTACGACGCCGACCTGATTCAACTGATTGAGGTGCCGCTGAAGATCGAGCCCGCCTCGGTGATGACCGATGCCCACCTGCGCGAAATCTTCGGCACCCTGAAGCTAGGCGAAACGGCTTACGGCCGGTTCATCTTCAATGAGATCAATACGCTGGAACTGACCCACGCCGGCGGCCCGGGTCGTGCGATGGTGGTCGCCGATCTGGCGACCCCGCAGGACTCGCCGATCCTGATTCGTGGCGAAGCGAACAACAAGGGCAAGGTGGTTCCGCGGCAGTTCCTTCAGATGCTCACGACCGGCGAACGCCAGCCCTTCAAGCAGGGCAGCGGCCGGCTGGAACTCGCCAAGGCGATCGCCAGCAAGGACAACCCGCTGACGGCGCGCGTGCTGGTGAACCGTGTCTGGCTGCGTCATTTCGGCGAAGGGTTCGTCCGCACGCCCGATGACCTGGGCGTGCAATCGGAACTGCCGAGCCATCCGGAACTGCTCGACTACCTCGCGTCGCGGTTCGTCGCCGACGGCTGGAGCCTTAAGAAGCTCCACAAGACGATCCTGATGTCCAGCACCTGGCAGCAGGCGAGCGACAACAACCCGACCTACACGCAGAAAGACCCCGACAACCGCCTGCTCTGGCGGGCCAATCTCCGTCGGCTCGACTTCGAGGCGATCCGCGACACGATGCTGCAGTTCAGCGGGAAGCTGGATCGCACCATCGGCGGCAAGCCGGTCAACCTGACCGACGAGCCCTACAGCAACCGCCGCAGCGTCTATGGCTACGTGGACCGTGGCAACCTGCCGGAACTGCTGTCGGAGTTCGACTACGCCGACCCGAACCGCCCCAACAGCAAGCGGGCGACGACGATCGTGCCGCAGCAGGCGTTGTTCTTCATGAACAGCCCGATGTCGGCCGACGTGGCCCGCAAGGTGTGCAGTCGTCCCGAGTTCCTCAAGGCCGGCGACGACTATGCCCGCGTGCGTGCGATGTACGAGGTGATTTACCAGCGCAACGCCCGGCCGGTCGAAGTGTCGCTGGCGGCGGAGTTCTACAACACGCACATCCTGGCGCAGCGTGCGGCCGGGAATAAGGGCAAGCCGCCCGCCGAGAAGACCAAGAGCCAGGCCAAGGCCGACGAGCGTGCCAAGGCCGACGCGGCCAAGCCGATTGGTGCCAAGGGCGCGATTCAGAACACTGGCGAGACCGTTGAACGCAAGCCACTGACCATCTGGGAGCAGTATGCCCAGGCGCTGTTGTTTGCCAACGAGATCGCGTACGTGAACTGATTGCGTCGCCGGGCGATTGTTCTCCCGCCGCCGTCGCGAGTCATTTTTCGAATGAATGATCGCGCCGGGTGTACGAATCCTGATGAGTGCCCTGCCGCCGTGTTGGCGGGCAGGTGATTCTCATGCGGGGTTACACACGACGAGGGAACAGTTCATGCTTCGACGCCATCTTGCGGTTGCCGTCTCGACGTTGCTGCTTTCGGCGGGCATCGTCCAGGCCGAGCGTCACATCTATGTCGCGGATCACAGCATCAAGAAAGTGCTGAAGATCACCGACGACGGCAAGGTCCTCTGGGAAGCCGACAACAACAACGGTCACGACGTCCAGTTGCTCAAGAACGGCAACGTGCTGGTGAACTGCCCGCCGGGCGTTCGCGAGTACTCGCCGGACGGCAAGATCGTCTGGGAAGCGGGGAAGGACGTTGTCGGCGGCGCCGAAGCGGCCCAGCGGCTTGAGAACGGCAACACCGTCATCGCCGACAACTCCAAGCACCGCGTCGTGGAGATCGACCAGAACAAGAAAATCGTCTGGAGCTACGACGTCCCCAACAGCAACAACCGCAAGGCCGCCACCATGCGGCAGGTTCGCCGGCTCGACAACGGCAATACACTGATCTGTGCCAGCACGCTCGACAAGGTTCTGGAGGTCGATAAAGACGGCAAAACGGTCTGGCAGTACGAAGTCCCCTTCCCCTACCTGGCCACCCGCCAGGCCAACGGTAACACGATCATCAGCAGCGGCGACGGCTACGGCAGCCCGCAGGGGTTCTTCGTCATCGAAGTCGACAAGGACGGCAAGACCGTCTGGAAGTATGGCGGTGCTGACGCCCCCAAGGAGCAGAAGCTGAACTGGCCGAGTGGATTTGTCCGGCTGGCCAACGGCAACACCCTGATCTCCGAAGCCCACGCGGGTGTCATCCGCGAAGTCTCGCCGGATAAGAAGATCGTCAAGGTCATCAAGAGCCCGGCGATGAAGCACCCGTGCACGCTGGTGGTGGTAGAAGAATAGACACGCCGACGAATACCCGCCGGATGTCCCCCCTGCCACGCCTGGAGAAAGTCATGCGATGCAATCGCTGCGATGTACGGTTGGCAATCTGTGTGACATGGTTGCTGGCGTCGGGCCTGGTACACGCCGCTGCCCCGGTCGATCCGGCCGGGGCAGCGGCACCGGAAAGACTTTCGCTTCCGCGATGCTTTTCCGATCACATGGTCTTGCAGCGGGACCGTGCACTGGCGGTCTGGGGATGGGCTCGTCCGCACGAGAAGGTAACCGTGTCTCTGGGGACGATCACTGCCACTGCATCGGCCGATGCCGCCGGCAATTGGTCGGTAAAACTGCCGCCCCAGCCGGCGTCGGCTACGCCCGTCGTGCTTGTCGTTGCCGACGGGGCGACGCGACTTGAAGTCAAAGACGTGCTGCTCGGCGATGTCTGGCTCTGTTCCGGCCAATCGAACATGTCGATCTCGGCAGGGCATTTCACCACGCCCGAGGCCAGGCAGGACATGGCCCGCGCCGACTACCCGGCCATCCGTCAGTTTGGCGTTGTCGAACACTTCGCTTCGACGCCGCAGACCGACGTGACGGGCGAGTGGCTGGTCTGCTCGCCCAAAACCGCGTCACGGATATCTGCTGTCGCGTTCTACTTTGCGATCAGGATTCATACCGAAACGGGTGTGCCCGTTGGCATCGTTCGGTCTGCCAAAGGGAGCACGGGAATCGAGATGTGGCTGTCGCAGGAGACGCTCCTTAAGTCTCCCCACTCCGGTGCCTTTGCCGAGACCATGCGAAAGTCACTCGCGGCCTGGGAAGAAGACAAGGCCGCCGCGATCAAAGCCGGGAAGACGCCGGACTCGGCGGACTTTCCGCCCTATCCGTTCGGCGAGAAGGTGCGTCGGCCGCGATGCGTGACTCTTTTCAACGGCATGATCTCGCCGCTGGCACCGATGTCGATCAGGGGTGTCGTCTGGTACCAGGGTGAGGGAAACGCCGGCGACATCGCCTCGGCGAGCCAGTACAGGTTCAGGCTTGCTTTGCTCATCCAGTCCTGGCGGGATTTATTCGGCGTCGAATCGCTGCCATTTTACATCGTTCAGTTGCCCGGCTACCGCCAGTCGGCAGATTCTCCCGGTGGCGGCGATCCGTGGTCTGTCCTCCGCGAATCGCAGCAAAAGTGCCTGTCGATCCCACACACGGCGTTGGCAGTGACCCTCGATATCGGCGAAGCCGACGACATTCACCCGCGCAACAAGCTCGATGTCGGTAATCGGCTGGCGCTGCTTGCACTCAAACGAGAATACGGAAAGACAACGCTGATCGACACTGGCCCGGTCTATCGCGAGCTCAGAATTGAAGGCGCCAGTGCGCGGCTGTCTTTTGATTCTGTCGGGTCGGGATTGATGATCGGCGTGAAGAAAGGTCGCGAGCCCGCGGCCGAGGATAAGGCAAACCCGCTCGGCCGATTCGCGATCGCCGGAACCGATCGCAAGTGGTTCCCGGCCGACGCGGTCATCGACGGCAATACGGTCGTCGTCCGCTCGCCCGGTGTGCCGCAACCGGTCGCGGTACGCTATGCGTTTTCGACGAATCCCGTCGGCGCGAACCTGTACAACAGGGACGGACTGCCCGCCGGGCCATTCCGCACCGACGATTGGCCGCTGGAAGCGACGAAATAGGCCCCGGCGACCCCCTGCAAGCCGGTCGCGACCGACTTCATTTCACCCGTTGCGACCGCTCCCCCGCCGCCACCTGCTGGTTGAAGTGCTGTGTGCCGCCGGGCGGGACGGTGAGGTAGTTCCACCCGACGCCTTTGAGGTGCTTGGCCAGCAGGGTGATCTGCCCGACGTGGTACGACGCGTGGGCGACGGATCGCGTCAGCGCCTCGGCCACGGTGTAGGGCTCGGTGCGGATGAGCACCGTCCTGCCCTGGTCGGCGTCGGTCAGGGTGGCCAGGCTTTCGAACAGCACCTTCCAGCCGGCCTCCCACATCGCCAGGAACTGCGGCCGCGACACCGGGCCGGCAGGTTCGATGAACTCTCCGTCTCGGTTGCGGTCGGGCTTTTCGCCGTCACTGGTCAGGAAGTCGGTGAACCGCGAACGAAGGTTCCCCGATAGGTGCTGCGCGATGACGTACAGGCTGTTCTGGGCCGGAGACAGCTTCCAGAGCAGTTGATCGTCGGTCACCTGGGCGAATGCGCCGTCGGCGAGCGATTTGTACCGGCGATACTCGGCGATCATGCCGGCGACGATGGGAGAACCGGGGGTGGGCGTGTCTGGATGGGGCATAATGGCGTTGTAGCTTTCGTTCTTGGGCGCGGCGTGATCCGCCGAATTGAATACAGAATGCAAAACATGCAATGAAAAGTGCAAAATGGCAGAAGGCAATCAAAGCCTCCGGTCATTTTGCATTTTTCATTGCACGTTTTGCATTTTGCATTCGGAGCGACGCGGTTCCCCCGGCCGCAGCCCCGCGTCCGCCAAGGCGGACCCTACCGCGCGTATTCCACCGTCCGCAGTTCACGCAGCACGGTCACCTTGATCTCGCCGGGGTACTGCATCTCGTTCTCGATCTTCTTGGCGATATCCCGCGCGACTTTGGCGCTGCCTTTGTCGTCGATCATCTTGGCGTCGACGATCACCCGCACCTCGCGGCCGGCCTGGATCGCGTACGCCTGGCGGACGCCGTCGAAGGTCATCGCGGCGTCTTCCAGCTCGCGCAGGCGCTTGATGTAACGCTCCAGGCTTTCGCGGCGGGCGCCGGGGCGGGCGGCGCTGATCGCGTCGGCCGCCATCACGATCACCGTGTACGGCGTCGTCGCGGGGACGTCGCCGTGGTGGGCCAACGCGGCGTTCAGCACCGCTTCGGGCTCGTTAAACTTCCGCAGGAACTCCATGCCGATCTGCGGGTGGCCGCCTTCGACTTCGTGGTCCATCGCCTTGCCAATGTCGTGGAACATGCCGCAACGGCGGGCGAGGTTGCCGTCCAGGCCCAGCTCATCGGCGATGACCTGGCAGAGGTATGCCACTTCCACGCTGTGCCGCAGCACGTTCTGGCCGTAGCTCGTGCGGTAGGCCAATCGGCCGACCATCGGGATGATGCCCTTGTTCACGCCGGGCAACTGCACTTCCTGGACCGCCTCGCGGCCGGTCTTCAGCAGTTCGTCCTCCATCTCCTTGCTCGCCTGGGCGTGGATTTCTTCGATGCGCGTCGGGTGGATTCGGCCGTCCTGCACAAGCCGTTCCAATGAGATGCGAGCTACTTCACGCCGAACGGGGTCGAAGCAGCTAACCACCACGATGCCCGGCGTATCGTCGATGATCACATCGACGCCGGTCGTCTTCTCGAACGCGCGGATGTTGCGCCCCTCACGCCCGATGACGCGACCCTTCATGTCGTCGCTGGGGATCTGCACGCTGCTGACGGTGTGGTCGGCAGTCTGTTCGGCGGCGTAGCGCTGGATCGCCTGCAGGATGATCTGCCGGCTCTTGTCCTTGGCCTGTTCCTGCGTTTCTTCGGTGATCTTGGTGATGATCTCGCCGGCCTCGGCGCGGCATTCGTCTTCAAGTCGGCGGAGCATCAGCTCCTTTGCCTGGTCGTAGCTCATGCCGCTGATCTGCAGCAGCCGGTCGCGCTGCTCCTTCAGCACCTTTTCCATGTCCTGTTCTTTGATCGCCAGGGCCTTGTCGCGGTTGGAGACTTTACGTTCCAGGTCGTCGAGCTGGCGTTCCTTGCTGGTGAGGGTGTCGAGCTTTTTGTCGAGCACGTCTTCGCGCTTGTTCAGGCGGCTTTCGTGTTCTTCGAGCTTGCGGCGGGCCGACTCGTGGTCGCGGTCGAACTGCTGCTTGAGCTTGATCTGTTCCTGCTTGGCGTTGAGTTCGATTTCCTTCGCCTTGGCCTGGGCGTCGCGAACCGATTCGGCCTTGAGCTTTTCCCCTTCCTCGCGGGCGCGCTGCAGGGCGCTATTGCCGGCGAACTTGAGATATGCGGCGACACCCGCCGCTCCGACGATCAATCCGATCAGAATTCCGATGACATAATCCATAGGTGCTTCCGCTCCGATACCGAAGCCGTTGTCGCAGTTCTTGCGACACAGGCGGATTTCGGCCCAAAGGCGGCGGACTACAAAAGGAAGGTCACCCTAAGACGTGCGAGAACGATCTAACGGCGCGCAAGATGGTACCGGATCCGATCAGGCCTGATCGGACCTCGAACCCGGGCACAGACGCGGGTGCCAGGAGCTGCGGTAGTCCGCTGCCCGTGGAAGCCGTGGGTCGCCGAACGACAGGGACAGGCAGGTACGCCAGCCCATGCCATCCAGTACAACCGATTCACCTGGTGTCGGCATTCCGCGCGTAAGGCGCGCAACGCAGCCACTCGGCGAACCACCTGGTGGTGTAAGCCACCATCCGGATTCGAGCGCGCGGGCGACAGGATCAGCCGGCCGAACGGGCCCAGCCAAGGTCGCGCCGCACTCCAGTTCCTGCACCGCTGCCGACGTTCGAATGTCGACGGGGTGCTGCGCTGTCGGCCGGGTCGATACCCGGTCCGTGACGACGCACGATGAGCCGGGCAGGTGCCCCGCCGACCGACGCACCACCACAGCCCTGGCGACCGGCGCATACAGGCCGGCGGCAAGGGTGAGGGTTGCGAGGATGGGCAGGAAGTTCTGCACGGAATCGATCGGGCGTCAGTTCAAGATCGTATCGCAAGCGCGCCGGACGGGCGGGAGATGGGGTGCCGATCGGCCACATGGCCTGATAGCCCGCATCAGTAGGGTTGTCCGCCCAAATACTGTGCCGTCTCAGAGGGAGTCGGCGACGATTTCTCTCCGGTTTGCGCTTGTCACAAGGGGCCTTCTGTCGGCCGGAAAGCCTTCCGCTTAAGAGGCTTGCCGTCCGTCAACCGCGCCGCGGCCGCCGAAATCGCGGCTCCGAAACGTCAGTTGAATCAACTGCTCACATTCTACGCGATGTCGGTCGGAAGGGAAGTAGGTCGGGGGCAGTAGTCAGTAGTCAGTAGTCAGGACGCAGGTGCCGCTTCGATTTCACGCCACGGTTCTTTTCCGCCTTCCGACTACTGACTACTGACTACTGTCTACTCCGCTCTTTTGACACCCACTCCCCCGGCGTTTAGACTGCTCGACTCGATTTTTCCAGTGCTATTCGACCGCAGCGACGATTTCCGACGGCTTCGGAGGGTTCGCCGGTCTGGAGGAACTTTCCGATGCCAGAACCCCTCAAGATGGTTTATGAACAGGACGCCCCGATCGACGGCCTTAAGGGCAAGACGATCGCGATTCTCGGTTTCGGGTCGCAGGGCCATGCCCACGCCCAGAACATGCGCGACAGCGGCCTGAAGGTGATCGTCGCCAATCGCCGCGACTCGGCCAACGGCCGGCTCGCGATCGAAAAGGGCTTCGACCCGATGAGCGTCGAAGACGCCGTCAAAGCCGCCGACCTGGCGATCATCACCCTGCCCGACGAAGTCCAGCCCGAGGTCTACAACAAGTCGATCGCCCCGCACCTCAAGGCGGGCAAGACGCTCGGCGTCACCCACGGCTTTAACGTCCACTTCAAGACCATCACCCCGCCGACCGATGTCGACGTGATCCTCGTCGCCCCCAAGGGCCCGGGACACCTGGTGCGGTCGGAGTTCGAAAAAGGCGGCGGCGTCCCCTGCCTGCTGGCCGTCCACCAGGACCCCACCGGCAACGCCCGCGCCACCGGCCTGGCCTGGGCCAACGGTGTCGGCGGCGCCCGCTCGGGCATCATCGAAACCACCTTCAAAGACGAGTGCGAAACCGACCTCTTCGGCGAACAGGTCGTCCTGTGCGGCGGCCTCTCGGCCCTCATCAAGGCGGGCTTCGAGACCCTCACCGAAGCCGGCTACCCGCCGGAGATGGCGTACTTCGAGTGCGTCCATGAAGTGAAGCTGATCGTCGACCTGATTTACCAGGGCGGCCTGGATTACATGCGGTACAGCATCAGCAACACCGCCGAGTGGGGCGATCTGATCACCGGCCCGCGCATCATCACCGACCAGACCAAGGCGGAGATGAAAAAGGTGCTGACCGAGATCCAGAACGGCACGTTCGCCAAGGGCTGGCGGACCGAGTACGAAACCGGCATGAAGAACTTCAAGCGGCTGTACGAAGCCGACAACACCCACCCCGTCGAAGTCACCGGCCGCAAACTGCGGAAGATGATGCCCTGGCTCAAGGCGAAGGAACCGCCGAAGGCGTGAGTGCCCATGCCCGTGCGGACCAGACAAAGAAGCAACACGCCGGCGAGCGATCGCCGGCGTGTTTGTATTCTCGGTGGCTCGGCCGCCCTGCTGTTGGCGGGGCTGAATGAGGATTGATTGTGGTGCGGGCTTCAGCCTGCACATTTCGGTGCAGGCTGAAGCCCGCACCACAAAAAATGCTAGAAGCTGATGCTCTCGACGCCGAAGGTGAAGTCGGGCAACGGCCAGCCGCTGTCGATGTAGGCGACGTCCCAGACGCCGGAACCTGCGCCGGTGCCGTCCTTGTTGTCGCCGAAGATGATGTCGTTGCCGAAGACGCCGTCGTGGCTGACGAGGTAGTCGGCGCCGGTGCCGCCGACGAGGGTGTCGTTGCCGCTGTCGCCGTAGAGCCAGTCGCTGTCGGCTTCGCCATAGAGGTCGTCGTTGCCGGAGCCGCCGTGCATGTCGTCCTGGCCGGTGCCGCCGAACAGGTCGTCGTCGCCGCTGTCACCGTAGAGGGTGTCATTGCCGGCTTCGCCGTTGACGAAGTCGTTGCCGCTGCCGCCGTAGAGTGAGTCGTTGCCGGCTCCGCCGAGCAGGATGTCGGCCCCGGCGTTGCCGTACATCGTGTCGTTGCCGGCGTTCCCGTAGAAGGTGTTGTTGCCGCTGGAGCCATTGAAGTAGTCGCCGGCGCTGCCGCCCTTGACGGCTTCGACGTCGGACTGGATGACGTGCCGGCGGGTGCCGTAGCGCAGGCCGCTGTAGTCGGTGCCGTTGGGGCTAACGTAGACGGCACTGGTCCAGGCGCTGTAGTCCACCGTGTCGTAGCCCGCGCCGCCGTAGAAGCTGGCGTTCTGGGTGGCGGCCTGGGTGGCGGTGAAGGTGTCGTTGCCGGCTTCGCCGAACGCGTAGGCGGTGTTGCCGCTGCCGGAGATGTTGAAGTTGTCGTTGCCGTCGCCGCCGTTCATCACGTCGTAGCCGCTGCCGGCGGTGTTGTCGGTGTAGAAGCTGTCGTTGCCCTTCTGGCCGTAATGGACGGCGTAGCCCTTGCCACTCACGAGGATGTCGGCGGCGCTGTCATCGGATGTCGGGCCGTGGTTGGGGTCGCCGGCAAAGTTGCCGTGGCCCCACAGATAGCTCATGCCCCCGCCGCCTTTGAGGTAGTCGCCGCCCTTGCCGCCCATGAGGGTGGCTTCTTCGGTGACGTTGTCGGCGACGGTCATGGTGTCGGCGCCGTCGTAGCCGTACATGCGGATGTAGCTGACATCGCTTGCGGCGACGCGGAAGAATTCTTCGTAACCAGCATGCCCGCCGCCGACGTACTTCTTCACGACCAGATCGGTGCCCTGCTTCTCGACGCTGAGCCCGTTCTGGTTGTTGTCGCCCCAGACGTACAGGGTGTCGTGGAACGCCGACGCGGTGACGGCGAAAAGCTTGCGGTTTTCGAGGGTTTCGAACATGGGTGGTCTCCCAAAAGGGGTCTGACGAGCAGGCGGTACAACACGCTGTCATCCGCTGGGAGAAACATGAGGTGCATTGGCTGTCGGGGCGAATACCTGAGGTGGGCAGCCCGGTTTGGGGCATGTGCCCCTCGGACTGGACGTACTCCGAAAACAGACGCGATGAACGCCAAGACGCCGAGACGCCAAGGACGCAATCCGAGGCAAGACAACTCTTGGCGTCTCGGCGCCTTGGCGTTCAAGCCTGGCGCGGTACGAAGGTTCATCGCCTCGGAGAGCGGCCAGAGGCCTGGTGATGAACTCCGTGGTGGTTTTTTTGCGGCGTCGGAGCTATCCCACCCTGTGCAAACGCCCGCGGAAGCATCGTTGCTTTCGCGGGCGTTCGAGGTGTCGTCGCGTAGCGGGTGGTTCAGTCTCGCTGATCGTACTTGTCGTGGCCCTGGGTCTTGACGATTTTGTTGTACACGCCGTGGATCAGGAAGACCGGGGCCCACATGCCGACGAAGTTGGCATCGCGGCCGCGGCCCATCAGCTTGAGCGTGATGGAGGCGGCGATCGAGCCGTAGCCCAGCCACAGCCAGGTGTCGCTCGGCAGCTTCGAGGTGATTTCTTCGATCGGTCGGGCCAGGCCGCCTTCGCGGTCGCTCGAGGGGACATGGCGTTCGGCGAATTCGCGGACTTGTTCGACGATGCGTGACATTGGGGTCACTCCTTCGGGTTAGAGTTCACTGGTCGGGGCGGGGCATCGGTCGCACCGCACTCGTGAAGCACCATGGCAAACATGATGCCGCCGGGGCCGCTATGAAGGCATGAGCCGCAATTCACTGGTTTTCGCCTGCGAATCGTTCTGAGCGAGGCGCGTGGCGACGACATGAAATGGCGTAAATTGTCCGAGTTTTGAAGCGGGTGAAAACGAGGGCCAGTTCGTCACGGACCGCGTCGAGTTGGCCGTGTGAGGGGCTTTGGGAACGCTGAGCTCCAGCTCGGCCTGCGTTGGAAGCGCCTCACTGCGCGCTCGATAGAAACCTAAGATGCCGAGCTGGAGCTCGGCGGTCCCGGGTGGGCCGACTCATTGCCCCGGCATCTCACACCGGTTCGTCCGGGGAGCCGGCGGGTTCAATCTCCGTCACGACGATGCCTTGAAGGCGGGCCTGGCCCTCGGCCGACTGGCGACTGTCGGCGTGGATGAGGGATTCGCGCTTCAGTCCGGTCGTGGCGTCGAGACCGAGCACGCGGTAATAGCCCGGCTCGCCCGGCGACGGCTCATCAAGCTTGCCCGGTCGGCGAAGCAGGTAGGTAATCATGAGCCCGAACACGATGACCGCACCGGGGAACATCAGCGCGACCACGATCCAGGTCTTGGAACTGTCGGAGAGATCAATCGCTTCGAAATGAGCCAGCGGCATCGGTGGAGGAACTATACGCGTGCTGCGAGGTGCTGATCTCGAAGGGTGTTGGTTCGAAGTCCGGTCTCGCCATGACGGGCACGAAGCCACGAAGGTCACGAAGAAGAGGCAGAAACGGAACTACCTTTTTGTGGGTGCCGTCATTTCCTGATGCTTCTTCGTGGCCTTCGTGCTCTTCGTGCCTTCGTGGCGAAATCGAACTTCCGCGAGTCTTTAGATTTCCCGGGCACCGGATGCACCAGTGCTACTCGCCTCTCACGCCGGCACGCCGCCGGGCAGGACGAACGCGCCATCCTTGTCGCGTTTGCGTTTGGCGGCGGCCCTGGTGCCCTTGGGCATGCCGATCGTCTGGGCGGCGATCTTGTCCTGCAGCCGCATGATGCCTTCCATCAGCGCTTCGGGCCGGGGAGGACATCCGGGGACGTACACATCGACCGGCACGATCAGGTCCACGCCTTTGACGACGTTGTACCCGTATTTGAAGTACGGCCCGCCGCCTACGGTGCACGCGCCCATCGCGATGACGTACTTCGGATCGGGCATTTGCTGGTAGAGCCGTTTGACGCGGCTGGCCATCTTATAGTTGACGGTCCCCGCGACGATCATCAGGTCGGCCTGTCGCGGCGTGGCGCGGAACGCGCCAGCACCGAAGCGGTCGAGGTCGAACCGCGACGCACCGACGGCCATCATCTCAATCGCGCAGCACGCCAGCCCGAACGTCATCGGCCAGATGGAGTTCTTGCGGCCCCAGTTGATGACGAAGTCGAGGCTCGTGACGATCAGGCCTTCTTCGAAGCGGTTTTCGATCCAGGACATTCGGGGACCTAAAAAGTAGGCAATACGCAGTAAGCAGTACGCAGTGAAGAGGCGGCAATCGCATCTCCACCGGTATTGTATGTATTTCTCTGCGTACTGCCTGCCACCTACTGCCCTCGAATGAAATCGCCGTCATGCTGGCCTGGAGTTGCTGAGGTGGCCTACGGTGGTTGAACAGCGGCAGCCCGCGGGCTTATCGGGCGGCCGAATCAACAGAGGGAAAGGCAATGACCAAGATTCTCGTGATCGATGATGCACCGGCAATGCGCTCGTCGCTGAGCCGGGCGCTCCGCAAGGAGGGGTTTGAGGTGCTCGCCGCCGACGACGGTTTGCAGGCGATCGGATACGTCGCCAACCGTCCACCGGACCTGATTATTCTCGACATCAACATGCCGCGGATGAACGGGATCGAGGTGCTCAAGCGCCTTCGCCAGAACATGCTTTGGCGGACGGTGCCCGTATTGGTGTTCAGCGGTTCGCCGAACGCGATGACGCTGCAACAGGCACGGGACCTGGGCGCGGTGGAGGTCCTCTTGAAGGGCGAAACCCAGGTCAGCGAGCTTTCGGCCAAAATCCGCGCGCTCACCGGCAGCGGCGAACGCCTCGCCCCGGCGGTTTGACGGGTGCCGTTCGCGGAGTCTCCGCCCGACCGGAGTGTGCGACGATAGAGCCGGTCGGCTGGGCAGTGTTCGCGATCGGCTCATACGCGGAACATAGATATTGCAATCGCCGAAACGCCTCGATCGAAGGATCGAGGCGTTTCGGCGTTCAGCATTGCATATCGGGGACGGGACGTCTTCGTACCGGTGTCCCTACGACTTCTTGAGCGGATCCGTGGTGCCGGCGATCGTGGCCGGCAGGCCGGTGATGGTGTCGGGGGCCTGGAATGTCAGCGTGAAGGTACCGCTGGCGCTCTCGATCATCAGCTTGTCACCGGCCGGGGAAAACGGTGCTTCGACCTTCGCCCGCGTGCGCGGGTCGGTGAACATTGCTTTGCCGTCCTTGATCTCAAGAACAGTCGCCCCACGGGCGTTCTTGTACTGCCCCTCGTAAGCGGGCGGCGGCGCGGCGACCTGCTCGCTCTTGCCGCACCCGGCGAGCGGGACGACAACGGACATCAGCACGACGACGGCGAGGCATTTACGGACAGTGTTGAACTTCATGGTTGTGTTCCTTGTTTGCGGGGTTGGATGCCGACGGTCGCGGTCAATCGTCGTCGGTCGGGAGCATCAGGGCGTCGTAGCGATCCATCGCCTTGCCGAAACTTCCGCCGGTCCCTGTGTTCTTGTCGAACGGGGAGATGCGGCTCATGTAGATCATGTCGCGGAAGGGGGATGTCGGAGACGGCGATCCGCAGAACGGAGAATCCTGCCATTCCACGTGGCCGTCGACGTACGCGACCTGTTGGCCGTCGCCGTTGTGGTTGTTGGAGTTCATCCGCGCCATGTCCTTCTTGGGCGCGGTGTAGGGGAACTGGCCGACGGCATTAGGGCCGTAACCGCCGGTGGATTCCCCGCTGGTGCCGGGGTTCATGTCGGCGGCAAACGGGTGATCGGGGCTGAGCGTGACGTCAAACTTCCAGCCGGCCGTTACCGCACTGTTGGGAGAACCAAACGGGGTGTTGTAGCTGTACGAGCAGACCGTATTGAACTTGCCCGTCGCGAGCCAGTTCGACTTCTTCTGGATCTCGGCCCCCTGCCAGGCTCGCGTGGCGTTGGTGCTTGGGCACAGGAATGCCTCTGGCGTCAGGTCGCTTGCCTTGAGCAGATGAAAGAAAGACGCCGCGATGTTGTTGTTGCCTACCGTGCCGGAACTGCCGGTAAACGCGTCGGGTGCGCTGTTGCCGGCGGTCGGGCTGCGGCTGACGCCGTCCTCGGTGTTGTTGAAGTAGGTGCGGGGGAACCTGCCCTTTTCCCGGGTGCTCTGGTTGGCGTACATGATCCCGGCCATCGCCAGCTGCCGCAGATTGCTGGCACACTTGATGCGGTTCGCCTGCTCGCGCGCCCGGTTCAAGCTGGGGAGCAGAATAGAGATCAGCAGCGCAATGATGCCGATCACGACAAGGAGTTCGACGAGCGTAAAGCCGCGACGACTCCTGCGGTAAGGAACGGACATAAAACCTCCAACGACAGGGACTTGATATCGGGCCGGGCAGATCGGACGTGGATAATGAAGAGCCCTCCGATGGGGGTTAGGTTAGGATTCCCAGTACTGGCCGGTCAAGATTAAAATAAGTAAATCACCTATGGCAATCATGTATAAATGACTGGAGGCTTTCCCTGATACGGATGGGCGCGACCGCAAGCCGCGACGCTTGCAACTTGGCGTGTTTGGGGTGGACGGCCGCTATGAAAGGCGCGCAGGGAGCGCCGGCGCTTGCTCAGACCGTTAACGCCTGGGCGAACGTACCGGTGTGCCGGGCGTGGGGTGCGGCGAGGTCCGCCGCGAGGTGGTGACCGACGCGGGCGATTACTTCGACGGTGAAGTCGCGGGCACGGCGGCCGACGTCGGACGGGTTGTGGCGAGGCGTTTGGCCTTGGCCTCTTCCCACTGCGCCTTGGTCATGACGGTGCGAAGCCCCTGGTGATTGGTGCCGGAGTCGGGGCTGGTGTGCATTCGCGCACTGGGTCGGTACGAGGAGCAATACGAATCGCTGCACAGGAACGATCCGCCGCGGATCGATCGCTTGGGCACGCCCGCGCCGTCGGGGTCGACGCTTTGGTCGGGGCCCTGCGGGTTGACGGCCGTCTTTCCGCCGGCGGCCTGTTCGCCGTAGGTCAACGGGCTGAACCAGTCGCTGGCCCATTCCCAGACGTTGCCCGCCATGTCGTACAGGCCGTAGTTGTTGGGCTTGTACTGGCCGACGGGGGCGGCAGTGTCGTAGCCGTCCTCCAGGCTGTTTTCGTACGGGAACTTGCCCTGCCAGATGTTCGCGTGGGACTTCTTCGGGTCGAAGGGGTCATCGCCCCAGGTGTAAGGCTTCTTGTCGAGCCCGCCTCGTGCGGCGAACTCCCATTCGGCTTCGGTCGGCAGGCGCTTGCCGGCCCATTTGCAGTACGCGACGGCGTCGTCCCAACAGATGTGGACGACAGGGTAGTACTCTTTGCCCTTGATGTCAGACCCGGGGCCGGTCGGGTGCTGCCAGTTGGCACCGCCGACAAATTCCCACCACTGGAACCAGTTGGAACCATCGGTCGGCACGGGGCCGCGCGTCTTGCGGAACACCAGCGAACCGGCCTTGAGACTGTCCTTGGGCGGGGGCGGCGTGCCGGGCGGGAGCTGCTTCATGATCTCGCGCAGGTCCGGCACTTTCTCGGCCGTCGTGACGAAACCCGTCGCATCGACGAATGCCTGCCACTGGGCGTTGGTGACCTCGTAGATGTCCATGTAGAAGCCGTCGATGGTGACGGGGTGGACCGGGCGTTCCCACTCAAACCCGTCGCCGCGGGAGTCGCCCATGGCGAAAGTGCCGCCGGGAATCCAGACCATGCCCGGAGGGCCGCCATTATCAGAATGCGTGAAGTGGTCGGGCATCTTGAGGCAGCAGGCCTTGATGCCTTCTTCTTCGCCGGCGGGCTTGGTGGTGGGGTTGGCGGCGGTCTGACCCCACGTCCAGGGCCGGGCGATCACGATCGCGGCGCCCAGCGCCGCCACCACCAGCAGTACGATGAAGGAGCCGAATCCGCCGGACTGGGTGGATGACGAGTTGTTATCGCGCGAGTGCCGTTGGGCCATGGTTCACCAGACAGGAAGACGTCGAACACCTTGAACTATTGTGGCGGAGCAGGCATCTGCAGCACAGCCGGGCTGTCCGCGGTTGGTGGAAGAGGGCTCGGAACGCCAGTCCTACATGTAGATCGTACCAATGATCGTGCGTTTGCGGGGGCGGGTATCGAGTTCGACCAGGACGACCTGCTGATATTCCCCGGTCATCATCCGCCCGTCCTGAAGCGGAACCGACAGGCTCGGGCCGAGCAGTGCCGCCCGAAGATGCGAGTGGCCGTTGTCATCGTGCCAGGTGGCTTCGTGCTCGTAGCGGGCGTCGTCGGGGACAAGTTTCTGCAGAAGCGCGGGAAGATCGTGCTTCACCAGGCCGACTTCGAACTCGAGCGTCGTCAGCGCCGCGGTCGAGCCGACGACAAACAGCGACAACATCGCCGGGCCCTTGGCTATCCCCGGTGCGGTCGCGGAGACCTCCTGGAGCTTGCGCGCGATCTCGGGCTGTAGGTTGATGATCTGCGCATTGCCTTCGGTGGCCAGCGCAATGGTAAATCGGTAGACAGCCATGACCGTTTCCTCCTCGCAATCGCGCCGAACACTTGACCAAGATTGAGACGCGGTGACAAGCGGTGTGGAAGGCGGGTATTTCGCCAGACGCTTCACTTTCGATGCCGGTCTGCCGTTTGTTGATCTCGACATCACGCGACAACGTTGCGACGATGCCGAGTGTGAGAATCCAGCGAAGGTCCTTTCTCGCCTCGGCCGCTGGCGCGATCCTTTGGCCCGGATCGCTGCGCGCAGACGGTCCCCCGCCGGCGACAACCCCGGCATCCCGCCGTGTCTTGCCGACGGCGGTCGCCGATCGGTGCGAAGCATTGCTCGCCAGGGCGGTGCGTTCGCCATATGGCTTCGGCTGGAATGAAGAGGTCGAGGGGATCGACCTGAACCGCGCCCGCCCCAAGGGGCGACCCCCGGAGATAAACGCGACGCTGACCGCATCCGCCGGGATGCTGCTGCACCTGGTGGGTGAGACCTATGCGGCCGAGAAGTTCACTGCGGCATCAATCGAGGCAGGTCGTGGGCTGCTTGCTGTTCAGACCCGCACCGGGCAGATCCGTAGCCTCGGCGTCATGGGTGCCTTCGGCGGCACCAAGGACGATGCGGCCGACGTCCCCGACCGCCGGCCGACCTGTGCCGCGCTTGCGACACTGCTGTCCATCCTCGCGTCGCAGCCGAAACAGGACGCACGCCTGCGGGGCCCTTCGCTGAAGGCCGCGTACTGGCTCTCGGGGCAGCAGTCGCGCGCTGGCGGTTGGCCCAACCTTGTTCCGCCCGACGCAGCCAAGGGGCAGGGGTCGCGCCTGCTCGTGCTCAATCAGACCGACCATCGCAATGCGGCCCTGGTCACGCTGCTGGGCGGTGAAGTGCTCAGCGGGGAAGACGCGCGCGGGCAGTGGACGCCGGAACGCCAACTGCACCTGTCGTTCACTCGGGCGGCCGACATGCTCGGGTTCTGCCGCCTGAGCGCCGGTTTGCCGCCGGTCCGGGCGCTCTGGCCGACGATGTGCAAGCTCGACGGGGACGCGCTGACACGCCTTGAATCTGTACCGATCTGCGTGGACCTGCTGTCGTCGCGATACGCGCTGGAGGTGGCGCTGGCAGGCTATCTGGTTCAGCAGGAAGGCCGATTCGGGGAGATGCTGAAGGTTGCCCGTGATGCGATCTCGACACTGGGTCGGGACGCGCAGCAGCAGTGGTATCACCGGTATGACACGAAGCTCCAGCCGATCGTCCCGCCCCGACCCGAGTCGCCGGGCGTCTTCGGCGATCCGGTCCCCACAGCCGGGCCGGACGCGCCGACGCGTACCAAAGAGTTGTTCGCAGCGATCGAGCGCGTGACTCAGGCCGGCGCCAAGCGAAGCAGCGATGCATGGAACGCCGCGATGCCGATGAATCGCCGGCTCGCGCTCGTTGTTTCGGGCTTCATGCCCGATGCCCTTCTGACAGAGCGAGGAGCCTCGGACGAAGCCGGTCCCGACGCCAAGGCAGGCGGAATACTGGGGACAATCCGCTCGGCGTGGAACGAGATGTCAGCGGCTCGATGAGCGTGCAGATGATGCCGATGTCGCGACCAACGGCGCAGTCCGGGATGAACCACAGATGCACACAGATGGGCACAGATAAGACTTGAAGGCGATAGTTCTGGCAGAACCTGCCCGCGTGCCGAAAAGCCTTCTCAATGGCGCGTGTATGAAAAGACACACGAAAGAGCGTGCCATTCGTTGTGATGGCCTGCATCTTATCTGTGCCCATCTGTGCGCATCTGTGGTTCACTCTCTTCGAGTTACCCATCGTGCTGTCGTGCGACCGTGTCGATCGCGTCTTTCGCCCGCGACAGGTTCTCGAATGCGATCGCCGCGTTGCGCTGGAATTGCGGCAGCTTCACCCGCCGCATGGCCGTGTGGCGTGTCCCGGCGTGGTACTCGTCCATTGACCAGTGCCGTGCGCGGTCGACTTCGATGGATCCGGTCGGGATTCTCGGCCGTAGCGCCGCATCGGTTGTCTCCGGCGGCTGTCGGTTGTGCGGGCACACGTCCTGGCAGATGTCGCAACCGAAGACCCAATCGCCCATCTGCGACGCCAGCTCCGGAGCGATATCGCCGGTGTGTTCGATTGTGAGGTACGAGATGCACCGCCGGGCGTCGAGCTGATACGGGCCGGTGATCGCCTGCGTGGGGCAGGCGTCGATACAGCGGGTGCAGGTGCCGCAGTGGTCAGGCTCGGGTTCGTCGATGGGCAGGTCGATCGTCGTCAGCACCTGGCCGAGCAGCAGATACGATCCGACGCGGGGGTGAATGATGCAGGTGTTCTTACCCACCCATCCGATGCCCGCGCGGGCGGCCATCTCTCGCTCCATAACCGGTGCGGTATCGACGCTGCTGCGGGTTTGCGAGCCCGGGACAGTTTCGCGAAGCCAGTCGGCCAGATCGTAGAGCTTGTCCTTCAGATGGCTGTGGTAATCCTTGCCCAGGGCATAGCGGGCGATGCGGCCATGGCGCTGGCGGTCGGCTTCGGGAATGGGTTCGAGCGTGCTGTAATAGTTGCGGGCGACGCAGATGACCGACCTGGCTTCAGGCAGATACCGGCGCGGGTCGACCCGCTCGTCGAACCGGTCGGCGAGGTACGCCATCTCCCCCTGCCGGCCTTCGTCGAGCCAGCGACGGAAGAACGCCGCAAAGCGTGAAGGATCGGCCGGCGCGATGCCGACGAGGTCGAAGCCGAGCTCGGTCGCTTTGGCCTTGACGGCGCGGGCGAGGGTGGCATCGCGAAGTTGATCGATGGGGTTGCGCATACCCGGTGCCGCTGCTATGGCGTTCTTCGCTTCGCACGCTCGGCCTCCAGCGACACCTGTGCCACCGGGCCGCTAATCGCGTTCGTGCCGAGTGTGTTCAACTGGAAGACCAGCCGGTTGATCGCCGCCACCAGGTGAACGACCTGCGTGTCGTCGGTCGTTTGCTCCAGCTTCTCTTTCAGTTGCTCGATCTGCTTCAGCCACTGCACTTCGTGCGGGATGAAGTCGTTCTGCTTCAACAGCCGAAGGGCCCACCAGGTGAGCCTTGCGTTCTCTTCGGCCGGCATGGGCTCGAGGTCGAGTGGCTTGCCGGCACCTTCCAGGCGGTCGAACTTTCCGTCCTTGATCGCCTGCTCGATCTTGCGGTCGGCCAGGCGATGCAGCGCGGCACCGAGGTCAATGTCCTTCAACGACATGGCCGGATTATAGGTGCTTTCGCCCACGAATGATCGGACGCGAACGGTCGGTGACTTTTACGTCTGTAGTGGTCAGACCGGCGCATTGCCTGTCCCGCCGCATATCAGCCTTGAAATCCGCATGATTCCCGGCACTTGAGGCAAAGGGGGATCGGCGGCAATCCGAAACCGCTCTTGGGATGGCCTGCTGTGTGGCCGACCCGGGAAAGGTAGCGGACAATGATCAGTTTAATACCCGCGGAACTCGGGACGAGGCAGTCGTCCCTTCCGAACTTGGCAATGCCGACGGACGCGACCGCCCCGCTGCCCGACCTGTCGCGGCTGATTCCCGATTTGCCGCCGGTGGAGGTGATCGAGCAGCAACTTGACGCGGTGGAGCGCGAAATGACGTCGCTCCGTGAAGAAGTGGAGCAGCTTCGCAAGCGCGACCGGACCGTCAACTTCCATATGCAGCGCATCGACGAAGAGCTGCGGATGGCAGCACGATTGCAGCAGGACTTTCTTCCGAAGTCGATGCCAAGATTCGGGACTGTCGGGTTCAATGCCCTCTGGCGTCCGGCAGGGTATGTCAGCGGGGACATCTACGACATCTTCCGCCTCGACGAGAACCATGTCGGGTTCTACATCGCCGATGCCGTCGGGCACGGCGTACCGGCGGCGCTGCTGACGATGTTCATCAAGCATTCGCTCGTCACGAAAGAGATCAGCAATCAGACCTACCGTCTGCTGGATCCCGGCGAAACGCTGGCCCGGTTGAATGACGCCCTCGCCGGGCAGAACCTGGCGACCGGTACGTTTTGCACGGCGTGCTATGCGGTGCTCGACCTGCAGACCCAGGTGATGGAACTGGCCAGCGCCGGCCATCCGACGCCCATGCTGCTGCGCGGAGACGACCCGCCCAGGCCAATTCCGGTCGAAGGTTCCCTGCTTGGTATCTTCGAAGGAGAGCAGTACCGAACGCGAACGATTCAACTCGGCGCCGGGGATCGCGTCCTGCTTTACACCGATGGCGTCGAAGTCGCGTTCTCACCCGACAGCGAGACCGCCGATCCTTACCGATTCAGTGAGGAGCTCTTCAAGCGAAGGCATCTCAGCGGCGAGGCGCTGATCTACGAGATCGCCCGTCACCTCGACTTCGAAGTCGGCAGCCTGAATCCGCGGGACGATCTGACGCTGCTTGTGATGGGAATCGGGGGCGAAGAGACGGTGTGAACTCCCCTCCTCCGGCGTACCGGAGGAGGGGATTCGTTGCCATACGTTGGGGTCGGTTACGCCAACTGCTCCCGCACGCGCTTGAGCAAGTTGAGCGTGGCCTTGATGCCGTCGCGCTCTGCGAGCTTGGTTCCTTCGTACTCGATGCCGACGTAGCTGTGGTAGCCGGCACCGAGGACGATTTTCATCATCTTGATGTAATCGGTTTTGGTCTCGTTGCCCTGCGCGTCGAACTCATGGCTTTTGGCGCTGACGCCTTTGGCGAAGGGCATGAGCTCCGTCACGCCCTTGTAGCGGTCGTATTCTTCGGTCGGGGAGACCTTGAAATTGCCGAAATCGGGGAGTGTGCCGCAGTTCTTCTTGCCGGTCGCCTTGATGGTCTTGGCGAGCCATTCGCCATTGCTCGAGAGACCGCCGTGGTTCTCGACGATGCAGTTAAGGTCCAGCTTGGCGCAGTAATCGCTGAGCCGTGCCAGGCCGTCGGCGGCGAGCTTGCTCTGCTCGTCGTAGCTCCCCTTGCTCTTGGCGTTCACGCGGATCGAGTGGCAGCCGAGAAACTTCGCAGCGTCGGCCCACTTGTGGTGGTTTTCAACGGCAAGTTTGCGCTTGGCCTCGTCGGGGTCGCCGAGGTCGCCTTCCCGATCGCACATGATCAGTACGCTGCGTACGCCATGATCGTCGGCACGCTTCTTCATGTCGGCGAGATAGGCTTGGTTGGTGGCCTTGTCCATGAACATCTGGTTGACGTACTCGACGCCGTCGATGTCAAACTCGGTGCGGGCAACCTTGGCGAAGTCGAGGTGGTCCATCGACTTGTCCTTAAGCATCGCGACGTGGAAGGACCACTCGGCGAGCGAGATCTTGAACAACGGGGCTTTGACCTTGTCCTTCGCGACCGGGTCGGCGGACGTGGTGCTGGTTGAGCAGCCCAGGGCCGTGCCGGCGGCCGAAAGGGCGGCGAACTTGAGCAGGTTGCGACGAGTGAGCATGGGGTTCCTCCGGAGCGAGATGCGGTATCGCCCAGACGAACCGGGCTTCCCTTCGGATAGTAACGGTGCCGGACAAGTCCTCCAAGCAAATGCGGCGGAAGGCCGGAGCCGGTTATACTAAACCAAGAAATGGCTAGGACGATTTCCACTCCAATGTTGCTCCAAGGCGGCCCGTTTATCCTTTCGAGATGGCGGGTGAAGGAAGGCGAGTACATCCTCAAAGGGCAGGTGATTGCAGACATCGAGACAGACAAAGCCTGCGGCGAGCTAGAAGCCGATTGCAGCGGCCACGTACGGCGGCTTCTTGTCGCCGAGGGTGCGGCGATTTATCCCGGTGAGCCGCTGATCGACCTGGACGAGTCGGCCTGATGTCTCGACCCCTGATCCCGACCCCGAACCCGACCCGTGCGAGGGCTCCACATGTCCGACTACGCCTGCCCCGAGTGTTCGACGCCAGTGCCTGAGCAGGCGATGTACTGCCCGCGATGCGGCAGCGACCTCCTGGAGTTCAAACCGGCGACTCCGGCATCCGCAGAATCGGCCAAGTCGAAGCGGGAATCGATCGTCGGTTGGACGCTTTGGATTTCGGGTGGCCTGCTCGCCGTCCTGGGCCTTTTCACACTTTCCGGCGTGCGAAGCTGGGTGGCGCTAGGCCTGGGGATCGCGATGTTCGTCGTCGGCCTGGGGACGCTCGTCGGCGACGACACGAAGAGGCAGTCGAAGGGGAAGAATCGGAGACGCGCGAAGAACGAGACAACTGTTTAGCGGGTGGACCGACTACAGCGTGACGCCGTCTTTCCAGATCGCGATCTCGCGGTTGCCGCTGATCTCGTTCCGTGCTTCGCGTTTACCGCTGGCGACATCGAGGCACAGATCGTAGAGCTGCTCGGCCAGGTCGTCGGCCGAGGCGCCGTCGGCGAGCATGGCACCGGCGTCAAAATCGATCCAGCTCGGCTTGCGATCGCGCAGTGCGGTGTTACTGGAGACTTTGATCGTCGGCACCGGCATTCCCAGCGGTGTTCCCCGGCCGGTGGTGAACAGCAGCAGGTGGGCACCGGCAACGGTCATTGCGGTGCTGGAAACGCCGTCGTTGCCGGGGGCGTTCACCAGCGCCACGCCCCTGCGGCCCGGTTTCGCAGGCATGCCGTAGGGAAGCACATCGACGATCGGTGACGACCCGGCCTTCTGCACGCAGCCGAGCGATTTCTCGGCTAGCGTGGTGATGCCGCCGTCCTTGTTCCCCGGCGACGGGTTCTCGTCGATCGGCTGGTTGTAGCGGCGAAAGTAGTCACGGAAGCCGTTGACCATCGTCAGCGTGTCGTCGATCGTTCGTCGACTGCTGCATCGCTCGAGCAGCACCTGCTCGGCGCCGAACATCTCCGGGACTTCGGTCAGCAACGCCGTTCCGCCCCGGGCACAGTGTCGATCGGCGACGCGGCCGACCAGCGGGTTGGCGGTGATGCCGCTCAGCCCGTCGCTGCCGCCACACTTGAGGCCGACGATCAACTCCCGCGCATCGATCGGCTCCCGTTTGAACTGACAGGCCCATTCGACCAGGTTCGCGGCGATGTCGAGTCCGGACTCGATCTCGTCGGCGACGTCCTGCGCGTTGAAGTACTTCACCCGATCGGCGTTGACGCTGCCGACCTGCTCCAGCAGCAGCTTCATCTGGTTGTTTTCGCAACCAAGGCCGAGGATCAGCACCGCGGCGGCATTGGGATGGCGAATCAGGCCGGCAAGGACCTTCTGGGTGTAGAGCAGGTCGTCGCCAAGCTGGGCGCAGCCGAACGGATGGGTAAAGGAAAAGACGCCGTCGCAAGTTTTGTAGCTGCAGTAGCGAGCGTTGGCAGCGCGGGCAATCTGCTCGCTGGCGCGGTTCACACACGCGACGGTGTTGATGATCCAGACTTCGTTGCGGATACCGACGCCGCCGTCGTGGCGGCGGAAGCCGTCGAAGGTACGGGGCGTCGCCGGCGGGTTGTTGATCGCCGAAGTGATTGGTGCGCTAAAGTCTGCATTGCCGACAGAGCCGGCGAGGTCGCTCGTCAGATTGTGCGAATGAACGAGTTCGCCTGCGGCAATGTGGCGCATGGCCCGGCCAATGGGGTGGCCGTACTTGATGACATGCTCGCCCGCTGCAAGATCCTTCAACGCCACCTTGTGCCCGCGCGGAATCACCGCGTTGGTGACGATCCCGAGCACTGCAGATCCCTGCGGCAATTCCGACAGCGCGACGGCGACGTTGTCTCGAAGATGGATACGGAGGAAATCGGGCATGTCATTGGGGACGGACATTCTTGTCAGTCGAGGCGGACCAAGCCGAGTCTTCGAACACGGATCCGCCCTCGACTTGCGACGAATCAAAGAAGTCGGCTGACGCTCGAACGGCCGCTTGGTCCCGAGTGACAGACAAGAATGTCTGTCCTCCACGTCTCTCGGGAGCGCCGAGTTTGACCCGCCTACTTGACGGTCACGGGCTTGTCCGCGGCCCATTGGATGGCGTTGCTCAGCAGTGTGCGGAACTGCGGCAACTTGAAGTCGTCGGCATGCCCGAGCGAGGTGTAAAAGATCCGGCCGCCTTTATACGTGTTCGTCCAGGCCACCGGCTCCGGCGGCTTGTCCTGGAACGTGCCCGTCAGCAGCGGCGTTGTGTTGGGTCCCAGGGGATTGACCTTGTACAGCGATCCGTTCGATTCGAAGGGGCCCTTTACGCCGCGCAGGATCGGGTGGTCCTTGGCCTTCTCGTCGATCGTGATCTTCGTGATCCCGCCCTTGCCGTAATGGTTGGTGTAGCTTCCGCCGAGCACCTGCTTGTCGAACTCCAGGTAAGTCTGGAACCCATGCGAGGCCGTTCGCAGCGCGACCACGGGCTTGCCGGCTTCGAACCAGGCTTTGAACTTCGCCAACTGATCCTCGGGCAGTTCGCGACGACGCAGGAACAGCACCAGCACGTCGGCGTCTTTCAATGCGTCCAGGCCGGCAATGCTCTTCACGTCGTCGCTGTTGATGTGCTGGGTTGCGTAGCCGAGCGGTTCGAGGACTTCTTTTGCAAAGGCAGGCAGGGTTTCCTTGGCACCATACTCCTGCTCGGCCGAGATGAGCAGTACTTTCGTCGGCTTGGCGTCGGCGAGGATCTGTGTGCTCAGGATCGAAGGACACCAGAACTGCTCGATGTACTCAATGACCATCCCCGTACCGCAGGCATGGCTGACGAACGGTGCCCGACGCGGGTTGTACATCGCATCGGTGCAGTCGCGGACCAGGGCGCAATCGATGCCCCACCGCGTCATCTGCTTGATCGCGAACGATCGATGCAGGATGCACATGTTCGTATGAACGCCGCACACGAGAAGGTGCTTGATGCCCCGCTGCTTGAGGAGGTTGTAGACCTCCTGGCCGTTGTCGGTGATGGGGTCGGTGTCGGCGATTTCGATCGTCGAGATCTGCCGCTTCCACGGATACGGAATCGTCTTGCCGTTGGGGATGACGCACTGGGGAAGGTCGTCGCAGCCGTTGTCTTTGTCATCGATCGGGAGAGCAGGCCCGCCGGTGCGGTTGGGCGGGCTCGGCGGCTCGACCTTCGGGGCGGCGATCGCGAGTCTTCGGCCGGGAGCTTCGGCGTAGAACTTCATCGTGTCACTGGGGGCATGGATGATCAGCGACCCGTTCGCTCGCATGGACTTTGCCAGCTTGTCGATCCGTGGTGCGACCAGCGCGGTTCGCTCCGATGCACTCTTGCACCAGTGGGTATCCCACATGTCGCAGATGACCAGCGCTGTTTCCGACGGGGCCCACTCGGCGGGCTTCTCGACCACCTCGATCAGGCCACCAACTCCGCCGACCGGCGCACGGGTGCGAAGGTCCAGACGGTAAGACGGGTTGGCCGCGGCGACCGTCGTGCACAGAAGCAGTGAAGCCAAAAGAAGCGATCGGATAGCCATGGAATCCTCCAGGTGTCGAACGGAGCGTATCGCCAATGCGTCGATAGTACAGTGGAAGATGGCACGGCGCTGAGTTTCTTGCCGAGTGCCGACAATCCTGCGTCTTCGGGCAGTTGAAGGTTTCGTCGCAAACCCTAGAATGCCCGGACTGGAGGGGCGTTAGCTCAATTGGGAGAGCGCCGCGTTTGCAACGCGGAGGTTACCGGTTCGATCCCGGTACGCTCCATGGTGACAGAAAACCCTCGTCCTCTCGGGCGAGGGTTTTTGCGTAAGAGGGCCTTGCGACGATGGGCCGATCGGTGACAACCGCCCGTCGATCCGAACTTCATAGCCGCTGCCGAATCGTCTGTTCCATCGCCCTAGCTGCCTGGGTTCGGTAACGGAGCAGGCTCCAGGCCAGGCAAATTTCCCGCGTGGGTGCTTCGCCGGCAAATGGCAGGGTCAATCGCCCGGGGTTTTTGTCGTGGTCGGCCATCATCGCCGGCACCACGCTTACGCCGATCCCGGCCGACACCATTTCCGCGATGGTGCTCAGTTGTGCACCCCGCATCACCACGTTCGGCCGGACCTTGCGCCGCTGGCAGACGTGCGCCACCTGTCCCGAGAGGCAGTGCATTTCGTGCAGCACCAGGAACCGCTCTTCGGTCAGGTCCGACCAGGGAACGCTTTTTCGTTTGGCCAGACGGTGGGCTTTGGGCAGCAGGAGGTGCAGCGCCTCGTGGCCAATGGTCTCGACGTGCAACGTGGGGCCCCCTTCGAGCGTGGAAAGGATCGCCAGGTCGAGTTCCCCCTGCTCGGCGAGCGAAGCCAGGCGGGCGGTCACATCCTCAACGACATCGACATGCACATGGGGGTGTTTGCTGGCGAAGTGCTTGAGGACATCGGGAAGCAGGTAGGGCGCGATGGTGGGAATCGCGCCGATCTTGAGCGAACCCGACACTGTGGTGGCCGAGTCTGACAGCCTTCGGCGGGCGTCGGACAGTTCGGCGAGTATCCGCCGGGCGTGTTCCAGCAGCTTTTCCCCTGCCGCCGTCGGAACGACGCGTCGGGGCAGGCGGTCGAGCAACGGGGTACCCAGTTCGTCCTCCAGCTTCTTCACCTGCTGGCTGATCGACGGCTGGGCGACGCCCAATCGCTCGGCGGCGCGAGAGAAACTGGCCTCTTCGGCGATCGCGACCAGATAAACGAGTTGGTTAATTTCCATAGCTGTGGACTATGGATTCTCAGATTGCAGAGCGATTGTCAATGGCGGCGAGGGTGTCGGCCCCAACACCGCAGGTCGCCGGGCTATAATCCGCGAATGGACCTCTTCGCCGATGTACGCCAGAAGAATCTCGACCGCGTGGCCCCGCTGGCGGTGCGGATGCGCCCGCGGTCGCTCGACGAGTTCGTCGGTCAGCAGCACTTTCTGGCGCCCGGCAAGCTGCTGAGGCGCATGCTCGAGGCCGACCGATTGACCAGTGTCATCTTCTACGGGCCGCCGGGCACCGGGAAAACCACGCTCGCGTCGCTGGTGGCGCAGTACACGAACTGTCACTTCGAGCAGGTCAACGCCGCCGCCGTGGGAGTGAAAGAGGTTCGGGCGATTCTGGATGGGGCGCGCGACCGCCTCGGTCACAATGGTCGCCGTACAGTGCTGTTTCTCGACGAGATTCACCGGTTCAATCGGTCGCAGCAGGACATCCTGCTGCCGGATGTCGAGGCGGGTCACATTATCCTGGTCGGGGCGACGACGGAGAACCCGTTTTTCTCCGTCAATTCGCCGCTGATCTCTCGCAGCCAGGTGTTTCAGTTCGCTCCGATCGCCGAGGACGATATCCGGCAACTCATTCGCCGGGCGGCGACGGACAAAGAGCGAGGCTTTGGCAAGCTGCCGATCGAACTAACGGACGAGGCCGTCGATCACTGGGCGAAAATCTGCGACGGCGACGCCCGCCGGGCGCTGATGGCGCTGGAAGTGGCGGTCCTGAGCTTGATGGAGGAAGGCACGAAGGCACACCAGCACGAAAGCGCCGAGGGTAAGGAGCCGTCTACCCTTCGTGGGTCCGTCCCCACGCTCACAATTTCCCTCGACGTCGCCGAGCAGTCGATCCAGCAGAAGGCGATCGTGTACGACGGCACCGGCGACGAGCATTACGATGCCGCAAGCGCACTGATCAAATCGATGCGCGGCTCCGATCCCGATGCGGCGATCTATTGGCTCGCGAGAATGTTAGAGGCCGGGGAAGACCCTCGCTTCATCGCCCGACGGATTGCGATCCTGGCAAGCGAGGACGTCGGCAACGCCGACCCGCGAGCGATCAGCATCGCGGCTGCGTGTTATGACATCGTCGAGCGCATTGGCATGCCCGAAGCCCGCATTACACTGGCGCAGGCAGTCGTTTACATGTCGGCCGCACCCAAATCGAACCGCTCCTATGCGGCGATCAATGCGGCGGTGGACGATGTCCGCAACGGCCGCACCATTCCCGTTCCAAAGCATCTTCGGGACGGGACTTACGCCGGTGCGGCAAGACTCGGGAATGGTGCCGGCTATCAATATGCCCACGACCAACCCGGGGCATTTGTGGCGCAGGACTATTTGGGTGTCGATAAGACATATTATGTGCCGAGCGACCAGGGATTTGAGAAGGAGATCGGCAGACGGCTCGACTGGCTTTGGAACCAGCCAAAGGCGGGCGAGAATGCGAATGAGGGATCCGATAGAATGAAGTAGGCTCAAACGGATACGCCCCGGGGAGCGTAGAAGGTGTCGGAGCGTCGGGGAAATGGGCTCAACGGGTGCACGAGGAACGGGCTTGGTGTTAGTGGGCGTGGATTGTCGGGGTTCGTCTTACTACAGTTGTTCGAGGGTTGTGTGTTATGAACGATGGAACCAACAAGCCAGCGATTCGCCGCAAACTGCGCGACATCCTTGCCGGCATGACCGATGCCGACCGCCATGCCAAGAGCATCGCGGCCTGTTCGCTGTTGGCGACGACGCCTGAGTTCGCCGCGGCATCAACCGTCATGCTCTACATGAGCACGACGCTCGAAGTCGATATTGCTTCCCTGGCGCTGAAATGTTGGCAGTCCGGAAAAACGGTCGTCGTGCCGCGCGTCAGCTGGGACCAGCGGCGAATCCTGCCGGTGGAGATTTCGTCGCTACAAACCGGGATGACGACGACAGGCCATGGGATTCGCGAGCCCGACGCGACGGCTGGCAAGCCCATCCCGACCGATCTGATCGATCTGGTGGTTGTCCCGGGACTGGGATTCAGTGAGCAGGGATACCGCATCGGACGGGGCATGGGTTTCTATGACCGGTTTCTCGCCCAGCCAGAGTTTGTGGGCATTCCGTGCGGGTTGGCGTTCTCCGACCAGGTGGTTCCGGAGATTCCCGTCCTTGACCATGACATGCCGCTTAGTATGCTCGTCACGGATCGTGGGATCAGCCGATTCTCTTCCAACCTGATCAGTAGTCGCTGATCGTGCCGTTTTCTGCCTCGCTGGGCAATTTTGCCCGGGAATGCGGATCGTGCCTCGGCGACTAAAACAGAGAACATGGAGGTTCTCGTGCCGTTCATTTCATCTCGCCGGTTCTGGACCAAGGTCAGCCGGGCTTCCGCCGTTGTTCTGCTCGCCGTTCTTCTGGCGGGGGCTTTTGTCTACCTTCAGAAAACCAAGCCTGCCGGCGCGACCGATGGTGCCAATGTCGCTCCTGTGTCACCCGGCGGTTCGGGGAGCGCCTCGATCGTCACGGGCCAGACGGGCCAATTGGTCCAGCCCACGGCTCCGAAAGATTCGGGCTCCGCACTCCCGCCGCTGAAACCCGTCAATGCCAAGGTGCCGGCCAAGACGGACGCTGCCAAGGCCGATGCCGGCAAGGCCGCGGCGGCGAAGGTCACTCCCCCGCCGCAACCGGGCAAGGCTTACGTGCCGCCGGCCCCATCGGCTCCGATCGCCAACGCCGACAAGGTGATCCTCGACGCCAAGGCTCGCCTGGATGCCGGCGACTTTGTAGGCGTCCGCGCCCTGCTGAACGACGGCATCTGCAACGAGCAGTTCAAGGGTGTCGCCGCCGATCAGGCCCGGGCCCTGCAGGCGAACGCCAACAACCAACTCCTGTTCACGCCCACGCCGGTCGCCAACGATCCCTACACGCAGATGGCGAAGATCGAGAACAGCGGCAGCCTGCGGGCGATCGCCCGGCAGCACGCGGTGTCGTGGGAGCTGATCTGCCGCATCAACAACACGACCGACCGCCGCATCCGTGTCGGCCAGCAGCTCAAGACGCCGTTCGGGCCTTTCCACGCCGTCGTCTGGAAGCAGGCCTACCGGATGGACCTGTTCCTCGGCGGACTGCCGGGCGAGCCGGGCGCGCTGTACGTCACCAGCCTGCCGGTCGGCCTGGGCAAGGACGACTCGACGCCCACGGGGCTCTGGACCGTCGTCCCCGGCGGCAAGATGAAGAACCCCGCCTGGACCAACCCGCGCTCCGGCGAACATTACGAAGGCTACGACCCCAAGAACCCGCTTGGCGGCTACTGGATCGCGCTCAAGGGCGAAGAGGGCAACGCCGTCGGCAAGACCAGCTACGGCATCCACGGCACGATCGAGCCCGACAGCATCGGCAAGCAGGCGTCGATGGGCTGCGTCCGGCTGAAAGTCGAAGACGTCCAGCTCGTCTACGACATGATGAGCGACGGCAAGAGCCGGGTGCTGGTGCGGGAGTAACGCGGTCTTTGTGGCATGGGCATGTACTCATGCCCGTGTCCACCGCCTCGCGAGCCAACCGTCCAAGACACGGGCATGAGTACATGCCCATGCCACAAATCTACGCCCGACTTACCCAATCCCAATCCACCTTCGCCGGGTCGGCGATCCGCGGTAGGTCGAGCTTGAGCGTGTGCGGATACTTCTGCGCCGCGCCGCAGTTGAACAGCAGCACCTTCTCATCCGGCCGAATCCAGCCGCTCTCCTTTAGTTTGATCGCCGCCCCCACGCACGCCGCCGATTCGGGGCAGACGGCAATGCCTTCGGCGCCGCACGCCAATTGCATCCACTCGGTAATCTTCCCGTCTTCGACCGCGATCGCCGTCCCGCCGCTCTCGCGGATCGCGTCCAGGATTATGAAGTCGCCGACGGCGACCGGCACCCGCAGCCCACTGGCGATGGTTTTGGCGTTGGGGAACAGGTTGGCGAATCGGCTGCCGGATTCAAAGGCTCGCACGATCGGCGCGCAGCCGTCGGATTGCACAGACACCATGCGCGGCAGCTTGTCGGACTTCAGCCAGCCGAGCTCGCGCAGCTCCGCGAACGCCTTCCACATGCCGACCAGGCCTGTCCCGCCGCCGGTCGGGTAGAGGATGACATCGGGCAGTGTCCAGCCGGATTGCTCGGCCAGTTCCAGGCCCATCGTCTTCTTCCCCTCGATGCGGTACGGCTCCTTCAGCGTCGAGATGTCGAACCACTGCATCGCCGCCGTTCCCGCGCGGACGATCTTGCCGCAGTCGTTGATCAGACCGTCGACCAAAAACACTTTCGCGCCGCACAACGCCGCTTCGAACTGGTTGATCACTGGCGTATCGGCCGGCATGAAGACGTAGGCCTCCATCCCCGCGCGGGCGGCGTAGGCGGCCATCGCGCCGCCGGCATTGCCGGCCGTCGGGATCGCCACCCGCTTCACGCCGAACTGCTTGCACATCGAGATCGCCACCGTCTGCCCGCGGCTCTTGAAGCTGCCGGTCGGAAGCTGGCTCTCGTCCTTGATCCAAAGGTTGTCGAGCCCGATCGCCTGCCCCAATCGCGGGCAGCGGAGGATCGTCGTCATTCCTTCGCCGAGCGACACAATTGATGCGTCGTCCTTCGGCGGCAGCAGCTCCCGATAACGCCAAAGCGTCGGCGGCCGCGACTGCAGATCGGCCGGGGTCACGGCACGGCGGACGGCGTCGAGATCGTAGCGCACCCAGATGGGCCGATCCTTGTGCAGCGTGTGTGCGACGTTCGGATCGAGTCGAGCGCCGTCGATCGCGCCTTCGAGATGGGTGACGAAATGTGGCATCGTGATCGACCGCTTGTAGCCATGCCGGCCTGATCGAATCGGCGCAGGGGCGGTCATACGGCGCGAGACACGACCGGCAATACCGTTGGCATCGCAAAGAACCGACGCACGGAGAACCTCAATCCCCACTCTCCAGGATCGCCATGAACGCCTGCTGCGGGATGTCCACGCTGCCGACGCGCTTCATGCGCTTCTTGCCTTCCTTCTGTTTCTCGAGCAGCTTGCGCTTACGCGTTACGTCGCCGCCGTAGCACTTGGCGGTCACGTTCTTGCCGACGCTCTTGATCGTCTCGCGGGCGATGATCTTGCCGCCGATCGCCGCCTGCAGCGGGATTTCGAACAGGTGGCGGTCGATCTCTTCTTTCAGGCGGACCAGCAGGCCTCGGCCGCGCTTCTCGGCGTGGTCGCGGTGGACGATTACGCTCAGCGCGTCGACCTTGTCGCCGTTCACAAGGATGTCGAGCTTCACCAGGTTCCCCGAGCGGAAACCGATCAGGTCGAAGTCCATCGTGCCGTAGCCCTTGGTGGCGCTCTTCAGACGGTCATAGAAATCGTAGATGACTTCCGCCAGCGGCAGCTCGTATTGCAACATCACGCGCGTCGCACCGATGTACTCGGTCTTCTTGTAGATGCCGCGCCGGTCTTCGCAGAGCTTCATCAGGTTGCCGACGCAGTCGCCGGGCAGGATCAGGTTCATTTCGATGAACGGCTCGCGGATTTCTTCCACGTGGTTCGGGTCGGGGAGCTGGCTCGGCGAATCGATGCGGAAGACGGTGCCGTCGGTCTTCTTGATCTCGTAGGTGACCGTCGGGGCGGTCTGGATCATTTCGATGTTGAACTCGCGCTCCAGCCGTTCCTGGATGATTTCCATGTGCAGCAGGCCGAGAAACCCGCAGCGGAAGCCGAACCCCAGCGCGTCGTTGCTTTCAGGTTCGAAGCTGAACGAACTGTCGTTGAGGCTCAGGCGGTCCATCGCGTCGCGCAGTTCGTCGTACTGCGTTTTGCCGGACGGGTAGAAGTCGCAGTACACCATCTGCTGGCTCGGCTTGTAGCCGGGAAGTGCGGCGGGCGCGGGGTTGCCGGCGTCGGTGATGGTGTCGCCGACGCGAACATCGTGCAGGTCCTTGATCGCCGCGACGATGAACCCTACCTCGCCGGTCCCGATCACTTCGACCTGCTTCGGCCGGGGCATGAGTTTGCCCAGATCGGTGATCTGGTACAGCTTGTTGGTACCCATGAAGCGGATCTTCATGCCCTTGCGCAGCTCGCCGTCGATGACGCGAACGTAGGTGATCACGCCGCGGTAGTCGTCGTAGATGCTGTCGAAGATCAGGGCGCGGGTGGGCAGCTCGGGCTTACCGGTGGGTGGCGGAAGCTTGTCGCACAGCGCGGTGATCAGTTCGTCGATCCCCTGCCCGGTCTTGGCCGACACGAGAATCGCGTCCTCGGCGGGGAAGCCCAGCACCTGTTCAATTTCCTCGGCGACGCGCACCGGGTCGGCACTCGGCAGGTCGATCTTGTTAATGACCGGAACGATCTCGAGGCCCACTTCGACCGCGGCGTAGGCATTGGCGACGGTCTGCGCCTGAACGCCTTGCGTCGAGTCGACCACCAGGATCGCGCCTTCACACGCCTGGAGCGCCTTCTGCACCTCGTAGTGGAAGTCCACGTGGCCGGGCGTATCGATGAAGTTCAGCATGAACCGCTCGGTACGGCCGTCGGGATAGGTGTGGTCGTGGAAGACGGTCACGGCCGACGCCTTGATCGTGATGCCCCGCTCCCGTTCCAGGTCCATGTCGTCCAGAATCTGGTTCTGAAACTCACGCTCGGTAATCGCGCCGGCGCGCATGAGCAGCCGATCGGAGAGGGTGCTCTTACCATGGTCGATATGGGCGATAATCGAGAAGTTGCGGATCTGCATGTACTTATGGCCAATGAACGGGGCTGAGTGGTCGCGAGTCCGCCGATTCTACGCCCCGCGGGGTTTAGCCACAAATGGATTGAGGGATCGCGCGCATCGGCATCGATCGGCACGGCGACCACAATAGGTCGTGCGAACCGATCTTCCAGCAGATACGCGGCGACCCAAAGCCAAACGCCCCGCCGTCACCGACCCTCGCCACGACACCCAAAGCGGCATTCAACCGGTTGACAATGGGTTTGATTTGGGAAATTCGATGTTTCCGCGCCATGCAGATCCTGGGCGAGTTGTCACGTCGACGAATCCTCCGCTGCAGGCAATCGTCGGAGATGCCACCCTCGGCATGGCGGGGAGAACCGAGTCCACGCGACATTCATTGGTCGCAGCTTTCATCGGCCGTCCTCGAGTCCCGTAGGCCGAAGCGGGTAGCAGACGCACCAGTGCCTATATGTTCGTATTTTATTAGGATTTCTCGATATTGCAAGCGATTCTTCTTCCTTCTGCTGCGATCAGAATAACCGCCGAGGCGAACTGCCAGCAAGATTCTGTAATTAGCATCTCTGTGTGAGCCTCGGCAGATCGAAAAGGGGCCGCTCATTTGACGAGGATTCGGCGCCCGCTATCTTGCCTCTCTAAATCGTGACGAGGAGAACCGTTTGCCTGCGCATAAATGTGGCTCTCCTCGGACGCGTCGCGCAGTTGTCGATCATGGGCGGGGATGGAGTTCGGCTTTATTGCCGCCTTTCTGGGCATCAAGTCCAGTGCATCGAAGAGCTTGGAACGCGGGTTGCATACCGCTGGCCGTTCCCGCTGTGATCGACGAAGCGCGAGTTGTTGAGACGCTTGAGTTGATAAACCCTTCGGAGCAGTCATTCCTGCCTGGGGAGCCTGGCCGGATGGCATCGTCCCGTTTTACCGATTTCCTTGAAGGAGGTCCCTTGCTGCAGACAGAGCGTAGAGTGTGGCCGAAATGGCCGTTGCTTGTGATCCTGGCACTTCTGGTCCTGCCCGTGGGTCAGGCCTGGGCCGAAACGGCCCCCGCCCCCGCAACGGCACCGGCGCCGGCAATTGATAATGGCGTCACTGCCTGGATGCTCATGAGCAGCGCGCTGGTCCTCCTGATGGTGCCGGGGCTGGCATTGTTCTATGGCGGCATGGTACGCGCCAAGAACGTGCTCAACATGTTCCTCTGCTGCATGGTCGCGATCGGCGTCATCGGCATGCACTGGATCTTCATTGGCTACGCGATCGCCTTCCCCGCCAACGCTCCCATCCTGTCGATCGGCGGATTCAACATCCTCGGGTTCGATCCCGGGCTGGTCATGCTCCGGGTCTTCAGCGAACCGGGTCAGATGTATCGCCTGGCGATGTCCGGCGACGCGACCAACGCGGTTCCGACCGGCGTTCCGGAACTGGCATTCGTCATGTTCCAGGGCAAGTTTGCCATCATCACCCCGGCCCTGATCGTCGGTGCCGTCGCCGAACGCATTCGTTTCGGCCCCTTCATCCTGTTCATGCTGATCTGGTCGACGATCGTCTACTGCCCGGTCGCTTACTGCGTCTGGAACGTTCAGGGCGCCCTCTGGACTTACGGCGTGTTTGACTTTGCAGGCGGCACGGTCGTTCACGTGCTGGCCGGCGTCAGTTCGCTCGCACTCTGTCTCGTGATCGGTCCGCGTGTGGGATACGGCAAAATACCGATGCCGCCCCACTCGCTCGGCCTGACGCTCATCGGTGCCGGCTTGCTCTGGTTCGGCTGGTTCGGGTTCAACGCCGGTTCCACCATCGCAATCCCCGGCAGCGAACTGAAGGATTTCATGGGCATCAGTGCGATGGCGTTCACCGCGACGCAGGTCGCCGCCGCCGCCGCAGCCACCGTGTGGATGTTTGTCGAGTGGTGGCACGTGGGTAAGCCCACCATCCTGGGCTTTGCCAGCGGCATGGTCGCGGGCCTCGTCGTCATCACGCCTTGTGCCGGTCACGTCAACCCCGGCGGCGCGATGGTTATCGGACTCATCGGCGGCGTGGTCTGCTACGGCGGCACGCAGCTCAAGAAGATCTTCAATTACGACGACTCGCTGGACGCGTTCGGCGTCCACGGCGTCGGCGGTGCGGCCGGCGCACTTCTGGTCGGCATCTTCGCCATCCGCCCCCTCATCGACGACAAGGCTCCCGGCGGCATGACCCAGTTCATCAAGCAGGCGGTCGGGCTGGGCATCGCGACCGTGTTCGCGTTCGTTATGACCTACGTGATCGCAACGATCATCCACAAGACGATCGGAATGCGCGTGTCGGTCGACGACGAACAGACCGGCCTCGACCTGGCACTCCATGGCGAGAAGGGCTACCACCTGGACGAAGACCTGATCGTCTAAGGTCTCCTGGATCACTGGCTCCCCCGCAATGCGAACTAACCCGCCTTCGGAACTTCAGCCTCGGCTGAATCCGAAGGCGGGTTTTTTGATGCCATCGCGGATGATTGTTGTAACCCCCCGCCTAATGCGATCCCCCGCGTTGCGACCCGCGTATTGCGACCCCCTAGCGTGATCCCCCTGTCGCGGCCGAGCCCCGCACGGCCGGCTGCTTTAAAGCGACGGCTTGTCTTCCGTTTCCCCGATCCGCCTGGCCGTCCGCAGGCCCCACCAGACGCCCAGATAGCCGAAGATCTGGAGCAGCACGTACACGGCTATCAGTACATGGACCTCGGGACGCAGGACCACGTAAAGCAGCAGCGTGACTGCAAGGATTGAGATCTGGGTCCGCGGAAGGGACTTCTTGTAGAGCTCCCAGGTGGTCATCGGCGGGTTGGCGGGTGTCTTCGGCATGATGGGGAGATCCTACCCGATCGACCTACGGAAAACCCGGGGGTGCACGGCCCTGCTGGTTGCATGATCGCTCGGCAATTCATGATGCCGTTATATTCCTTTGCGCGTTTTCTACGCAGCGGGGAATGCCTTAGTGGAAGTTGCAAAATCGCAGTAGGGGTTTTGAAGTGCCATCCTAGGGGGTTTTGTCGGACGCGGCATCGGATTTGTTACGTCCCCTGCACGAGTCAGCCGGAGGCCGACCTTATCAGGCATCTCTATCCGCGTCACCCGGGAAAGACATTCAGCGGTTTGCAGACTTCCTGACGGGCTGCCGCCGACTGGCTCAATCGTGATTCTTTCTTGAGACACCGCATGGCCGGTGATCAGCAGTAACACCACGTTTTCGGAGACTGACTATGAGGAAGTTTGCACGGCTGGCTGCCTGGGCCGGCGTGATTCTGGTGGCATGTATGGCGCTGACGCCGGATTCTGCGTACGGGCAGACTCCCCCCGCGGCCCCCCAACGATCGATGACGCGATCAAGAAGTCGGCGGACCTGCAGCAGGTCGCCAACACGGTCTGGACGCTGATCTGCGGCATGCTCGTGTTCTGGATGAACGCCGGCTTCGCGACGCTCGAAGCGGGCCTGTGCCGCAGGAAGAACTCGGTCCACATCCTGGCCAAGAACTTCATCGTGTTCGCGGTCAGCTCGATCGCGTTCTGGGTGGCCGGCTTCGGCATGATGTTCGGCGCGAGCGTCATCGGCGGCAAGACGCCGGACGGCGGCGGCGCGGCATTCGCCGGGTTCCTCGGCTGGGCCCCGATGTTCCCCGGTCTGACCGGCGATGGCGCGAACTATCCGGCATTGTCCTGGACCAATGTTCCTGAAGGCGTGAAGTTCTTCTTCCAGCTCGTATTCGCAGGTACCGCCGCGACCATCGTGTCGGGTGCCGTTGCTGAACGGACGAAGTTCAACGCGTTCATGATCTTCAGCTTCGTCCTGGTCGCGTTGATCTATCCGATCACCGGTCATTGGATCTGGGGCAATGGCTGGCTGGCCAATCTCAGCTCCGCGCCGTTCCACGATTTCGCGGGTTCCACTGTGGTACACAGCGTCGGTGGCTGGGCCGCACTGGCGGGTGTCATCATCATCGGACCGCGTATCGGCAAGTACACTGCCGAGGGCAAGGCCAACACGATTCCTGGTCACAACATGGGCCTGGCGGCACTCGGCTGCCTGATCCTGTGGCTCGGTTGGTTCGGGTTCAATCCCGGTTCGACCATGACCGCGAATCTGATGATTGGTCACATTGCCGTCACCACCAACACCGCTGCCGCGTTCGGCGCCGTCACCGCGACGATCGTCGCGTGGGTGGTCCTGGGCAAGCCCGACTTCGGCATGATCCTCAACGGCGGTCTCGCCGGTCTTGTCGGGATTACCGCCTCCTGTGCCGTGGTCAGCGTCGCCAGTGCGGCCATCATCGGCACCATCGCCGGCGGACTGGTCGTCTTCAGCGTGCTGTTCTTTGACAAGCTCAAGCTCGACGATCCGGTGGGTGCGCTCAGCGTTCACCTGGTGTGCGGCGTCTTCGGGACGA
This sequence comes from Humisphaera borealis, assembly GCF_015169395.1. GTDB lineage: Bacteria > Planctomycetota > Phycisphaerae > Tepidisphaerales > Tepidisphaeraceae > Humisphaera > Humisphaera borealis. The sequence continues at coordinate 5,704,344 of NZ_CP063458.1, read as the reverse complement.
TTTGCGTCGGACTGTTCGCCAACCCCGAGATCATTCCGCTTCAGGTCACGGACGTCTACGTGAAGCCGGGCCTGTTCTTCGGTGGCGGCGCGACGCAGCTGATCGCGCAGCTCATCGGTATCGGCGCCGTCGGTGCGACGGTGCTGGTCGCGTCGCTGATCACATGGGTGATTCTGAAGGTGACGATCGGCGTTCGCGTCAGTGCGACCGAGGAAATCGAAGGCCTCGACGTGGGTGAGCACGGCATGGAAGGTTACCCGGGATTCGCCCTGGACACTGCCGGCGAAAAGGACCACACGCTGGCTCCGGGAACGGCCAAGGGAACGCTGGCGACGGCCTGAGAATTCCCCTAAGAGATCTGCTGAGGGCATATAGGGCCGCGTGAAACTTCTTCACGCGGCCCTTTTCGTTTTTCAACTGCGGGATTGCTGTTCACCTGCCTCATTCGGTGGCGATCACCCGATTCGGTAGTGACGCCTGCGCTATAAATGTGCACGGGTCCTATAACTCGTGCATTGATTTTGCTGAGACAAGAATCGACTCACTTCCATTTTTCCACCGCTCAATCGCGGCATCGTATTTGTTAAGCGTTTCCCGTGGCTGTGTGGCGTCGGACTCTACCGCCTCAAGGCTACTGGAGCACCACGACTTGGCGACGGGCCGACACTCATCGGCCAAATCGTAGTGGAATGTTGATGCAGGGCAGTGTTGGTTGTTGGTGCCCTGGCATGCTGACTGCGAAGTCTTAACTACAGAGGTCGCGATGTGGGAACACTACCGTAACACGTTCGCCGGAATGCAGATCATGATCGGCGTCGTGACGGCGAGCATCTACCTGTTCTTCGGTCAGTCCATTTTTGTCGCTTCGGTCTTTTTCCTGGTCATGCAGCTTAGTGCCGTGATTGGTGCCGTCTGGGCAGTGCGGCTTCGTGCCTATGTTCAGCGTCGTCGGTCGGGCCTTCCGCTCGAGCCAAGGTTCTAACTGAGATGATTGTGCCGCAAGGCACCGGGCACAGCCGACTCTCGGGTGATTCCGGGCCTGTGTTCTAAACGACCCGTTCGTCCTTCACAAACTAGCCAAACGCAGGCGCGGTTGATGGTTCAGCCGCGCGATGGTTCTTGTCTATCTAGATTCAGGTGAGCGTATGAGAGATATCGGGCGATTCAGTCCCTGGCTTCGTGCCTGTACCTTGTTGGCCGCCGTCCTGGCCGGATCGGTGAGCGCTTTTGGCGCCGACGAGCCCGCGACCAAGCCGTCGACCGAGCCAGCCGCTGCCGCGGCAGCAGCCCCGGTGGTTGCTGCACCAGACCCCATCGGCTTTAACGGCGGTCCGACCAACCCTCTGCTCAACCCCAACAGCTATCTCACCGGCTGGGTCACCGGCAGCGCCGACAAGAACCTTGACGCCGACTCCGGCGGCACGTTCAAGCCCTGGGCCGGCGACAAGCCGACCGTTGAAGAACTCGGCCAGCACACGGCCAAGCTCTACTACTCGATGAACTTCGTCTGGGTGCTGATCTCCGGCTTCCTGGTGATTTTCATGCAGGCCGGCTTCGCACTGGTCGAAACGGGCCTGATCCGCGCCAAGAACGCGGCCCACACGATGAGCATGAACTTCGCGGTGTACGCGCTGGGCATGTTCGGCTTCTTCGTCTGCGGCTTTGCGATCATGTGCGGCGGTTGGAACGGCACGGCGATCGGCGGCCCGGGCATGCTCGGCGGCCTTCCCACGATGAACTCCATGTTCACCGTCGGCTCGTCTGTCGCCGGCGACAGCGGCTGGGGCCTCTTCGGCATGAAGGGCTTCTGCCTCACCGGCGCTGCTTATGACGGTGCCGTGGTCGTCATGTTCCTGTACATGATGGCATTCATGGACACCACGGCCACGATCGTGACCGGTGCCTGTGCCGAACGCTGGAGTTACAAGGCATTCTGCATCTACAGCATCATCATCGGCGCGTTCATCTACCCGGTCTTTGCCTGCTGGGTTTGGGGTGGCGGCTGGCTGGCTCAGCTCGGGTATCGCGCAGGACTCGGCCACGGCGTGGTCGACTTCGCTGGCTCGGGCGTCGTGCATCTTCAGGGTGGCGCTTTGGCCATCATCACCTCGCTGCTCATCGGGCCCCGCATCGGTCGATACACGGCCGACGGCAAGGTCAACCCGGTCAAGCCGCACCACATTCCGATGGTGCAGCTCGGCACGTTCATCCTGGCGTTCGGCTGGTTCGGCTTCAACGCCGGCAGCACGCTGGCTGCCTCCGACGGCCGTATCGGCATGGTCGCCGTCAACACCATGATCGCGGGTATGGCCGCGACCGTGACCGGCATCATCTACATGTGGGTCACGACGGGTAAGCCTGACCCGGCGATGATGTGCAACAGCATGCTCGCGGGCCTGGTGGCAATCACCGCCCCGTGTGCCTTCGTCGCCCCCTGGGCCGCGTTTGTCATCGGTGCCATTGCCGGTGTGTTGGTCATCTGGTCGGTCAACTTCTTCGACAAGATTCGCATCGACGACCCGGTCGGTGCCAGCAGCGTCCACGGTGTCTGCGGCGCGTTCGGCGTCCTCTGCGTCGGTATCTTCGCCGACGGCACCTATGGCAACGGCTGGAACAACGTCGGCTGGAAGGAATACATGGGCGTCGCCGGTCAGGGCGTGACGGGCCTGCTCTATGGTGACTCCAAGCAGATCATCGCGCAGATCATCGAAGTCGTTGTCTGCGTCGCCTGGAACTTCATCGTCGGCGGCATCGCCTTCTGGCTCGTCGGTAAGCTTGTTGGAAACCGCGTCTCTGCCGAAGTCGAAATTGCCGGCATGGACATTCCCGAGATGGGTGCGGTGGCCTACCCCGAGTTCCTCACCCCGGTTCTGCCCGAGAGCATCACGCCTCAGCAGGTCGCGGACGTTCGCAAGGGCGTTCTGATCGTCTGACGCCTCGTGCGGTTTTCGAGCTCAGCATCGGGCGCTCCGAATCGAAAGGTTCGGAGCGCCCTTTTCTTCTGCCGGTCACGGCCGCGCGGCTTCGCGGCACGCGATGTGCTAGGAACCGGCAGATGAGGATTGTGCGCGCATCAATGCCCAAAATCTGGGTGCCTTGGTCTGGCTTGCAGCTTCTGAAATAGAGCTTTCCCATCGAATGCGTGAGCGGAGGGTTGCCAGTCCGCTAAATGATGGTGGTTCGGCCTCCCGATCGAAATCTTGCAGGAATCCGCGTGGAGTAGGTTGATGAAGAAGGTCATTCAGTTCGGGGCGTTGCTGGCTGGAACCGTCCTGGTTTTGCTTCTCTGCAGCAAGACAGGGTTTCTGGAGTTCAACGCACAGCAGATCCAGAGCGTCGCGATCTTCTCCTGCTTCATTTATGGAACGCTGCTCTTTGGGGAGTTCCGTCTCGCATTCGCATTCGCGGGCATCGCACTGCTGCTTGGGCTGGATCTGGTGACCGTGCAGGGGTTCACCGAAGCGGCAAATCTCAAGGTGATCATCTTTCTCATCGGGATGTTCCTGGTCATCGGGTATCTCGAGGAGAACCAGTTCTTCGAACACATCGTGGCCTGGATCGTCGCGCGGGTGGGGCCGCGCCCAAAGTCGTTGCTGCTGGTGCTGATGATCATGGCGACCGTTTCGGCCGCACTGGTGGACGAAGTCACCAGCATCCTGTTCATGACCGGCACGATGCTCCACCTGACCACCAAGTACAAGCTTAAGCCGGCTCCTTTCATCATCATGCTCGTGTTCGCGACGAATATTGGTTCGGCGGCCAGCAGCATCGGTAATCCGATCGGTGTGATGATCGCGCTGAACGCCGGATTTTCGTTTGTTGAGTTTCTCCGATGGAGCGCCCCGATTGCTTTGGTGGTGAATGTCGCGACCTATCTGATCTGCCGCTGGTGGTATGCCGACGCGTTCAAAGCGTTCGCCGACGCCGTGCAAGCCGAGCACGAGGCGTTACAGGCAAAAAAGGCCGCGCGCCTTGCGGCGTCGGCGGCGCTCGTCTCCGGTGGCGGTGCGCTGGCGATGTCGGGTGGCGGAAGTGCGTCAGGTCCGGTCGATCCTGAGGAGTTCATTGACGACGAGGCATTTGCCGAGGACGTCGAACCCTCGTTCGACCACGACCCGGAGGCATTGCGACAGCTCCAGATCTCCTGGCTGGTGTTCGGATTGACGATCCTGGGGCTCGTGACCCACGGCCTGACCGAGAAGCTGCTCCACATCAAGGAAGGCAGCATGTTGATCGGTGTGTCGCTGGCGATGGGCTCGGTTGTGCTGTTCCTCCGCCGTGAGAAAGCCCGTGAGCTTGTCGAACGCCGGGTGGACTGGTGGACCCTGTCGTTCTTCATGATGCTGTTCGCGTCGGTCGGAACCCTGCAGCACACGGGCGTAACGAAGGTGATCGCCGACAGGCTCATCGAGAGCACTGGTGGCAACCAGCTCCTGCTGATCAATATTGTCGGATGGGCGACTGGTTGGTTGAGCGCGTTCCTGGACAACGTGCTGGCGGTGGCGACCTTCATGCCGGTGGTACATGACGTACGGCTGAGCTGGGCCAGTGGCAACCCCGGTGCCACCGGGTATCCAGAAGCGATCTACTGGATGATGCTGTTTGGTGGTACATTCATGGGCAATATGACGGTGATCGGGAGCACCGCGAACATTATTGCCGTGGGCGTGCTGGAGAAGCGCGGGCACGGCACCATCCGGTTCGGGGAATGGTTTAAGATCGGGTTCATTGTGAGTATTGTTTCGATGGCCATCGCGACAGTACTTCTGGGCGTGCAGACGCACTGGTTCACGACACCGTTGCTTCCACCGCCCACGTCCGGGCCGAGTGTCAGCCATTAAGGACAAGTTCGCTGAAAGGCGAACGACGGAGTCTGGAAATCGTGTTCGTGTGTTCGCCCGCAGACCGTTCATTCCGCCACGTGACCTATGCCAAGTAACAATCCTCTGATCATCGACCCTACTGTCGACCTGGGCAAACTGCTGGCCGACCTGATCGGGGACACCGGAGGTCTTCAGCCTCTGATGGGCGGATACCGAATTCGAGTGTTCCACAACGGCGCATTCCCCTGGGACAGCGTTTTCAAAACGCTGCTGTTTCGCGATTTCAAAATTTACGTCACCAATCACAAGGCGGATATCGCGATCGAGGCGCAGCCTTAACCATCGAGGCGCAGCCTTAACCGTTGTGCCAGTGGCGGACGGCTTGCCCCGAGCGACCGTTCGAAGTTGACCGTGAAGACAGGGGAACTGACCTGCCGGCAACGGCTGAGGGATCAACGCTTTCGCGCACCACGCCCACGCGCGACTCAAAATATTGACAGGACATATCCATTCGCCACGCTTAAAGGTACGCTAAAGCAAGGACCCAGTCGTCCTTGGCCCACCTTGGAACGATACCTGTTGGAGCTTCGCAATGGCCGGACATGGTGGTCGGCGTTATGCGGTCGCACTCATTGCCGTCGCCATCGCCGGAATGCTTCGGCTGATGATGCGGCCGATCATTGAGACCGAAGCGCCTTTCCTGCTGTTTTTCGCAGCCGTGATGGCGTCGGGTTGGTACGGCGGCTTCAGGCCTGCGATTTTCGCAACATTCATGTCGGCGATCGTCGTGAGCGCGTTCTTCATGGAGCAGATGAATCCGCCGGGCTTACTTGAAGCCGACACCTGGCGGCTACTGCGTCTGGCGATCTTTCTTTTCGAAGGGACGATCACCAGCGCGTTGTGCGGACAGTTGCACTCTGCGCGAATGCGTGCTGAGAAGAGCGCCGCCGAAGCGAGGGAGCTCGAGCGAACGGTCGAGGAGATTTCCGAAGCCGAACAACGTCGGATCGGCCAGGATCTGCACGACGGGCTGGGGCAGCACCTGACCGGGGTCGCGTTCCTGAGTAAAGCATTGCAGCAGAAGTTGCACTTGGACCGCCGTCCTGAAGCGGCCGAGGCCGCGACGATCAACGACCTGGTGAACGAATCGATCCGATGGACGCGAGACCTGGCCAGGGGTCTGGCACCCATGGACCTCGACCGTACATGCCTGCCCGAGTCGCTGCGGGAACTTGCCCGCAAAACCTCGCGCATGTTTAACGTCGAGTGTGCTTACGAGGGTGTTGAGCAGGTCGAAGTCGCCGACGACGCCGTCGCCCTCAACCTCTACCGCGTCGCCCAGGAGGCCGTCAGCAACGGCGTTAAGCATGGCAAAGCGCGTCATGTGACCATCGACCTGGAAGTGGACCAGGATCTGGTGCTTTCGATTCAGGACGATGGCGTTGGCTTCGAGTACTTGCCCGGGAAACAGCATGTTCGACGCGATAGTGCCGGGACCGCGATCAGTGGGATGGGCTTGCTCGTGATGCGCTACCGGGCCGGTGTGATCGGCGGCAAGCTGGAGATAGAATCCTCCCCGGATAAAGGTACGATCGTAAGATGCCGGCTGGCCGGCAGTGAAACAGCAGTTCGCGGAGTTGGCAGCCTGGTTGGGCCGACCACAAGCGGCCAGGGCCGGTTTGCTTCGAGTGGTGGCCCCCTTCGCATGCAGCGACCATCCGCGCTAGAGGAAAACACCGCATGACGGTATCCAATACGAACAAAACTGACACGCCCGACACGTCAACCGAACTGCTGGGCGCGTCCACCACGGCCTCCCCTGCTGTCGGCCGAAAGGCCCGGCTCCTGCTGGTGGACGACCATCCGATCGTCCGGCAGGGCCTGGCGCTGATGCTGTCCGGAGAGCCCGACCTGGACGTCGTGGGGCAGGCTGAAGACGTACCCGGCGCACTCAGGCTGACGGCCGAGGTGTCCCCCGATCTGGTCGTCGCCGATCTGTCGATGTCGGGCCTTAGCGGCCTTGACCTCCTCAAGGAGATCAAGCTGAAGCACGGGAATCTGCCGGTCCTGATGCTTTCGATGCACGATGAAACCGTCCAGGCGGAGCGGGCATTAAGGGCTGGGGCTCGCGGCTACGTCATGAAGCAGGAAGCGACGGGGACGATCATCACCGCAATCCGGCAGGTCCTTGCCGGGCACATCTACCTCAGCGATCGGATGAGCAGCAAATTGCTGGGCAAGTTGGCGGGCAATGCCTCGCTCGGATCGTCGTCGCCGATCGAGCGACTTAGCGACCGCGAGTTTCAGGTGTTTACCTTGATCGGCCAGGGCATTGGCCCCCGCGCGATCGCCGAAAAGCTGGGTCTAAGCGTCAAAACCGTCGAAGCGCATCGTGAGAACATCAAGGCGAAGTTGGGTCTGGGGAGCGGTAACGAACTGATTCGATACGCGATGCAATACCAGATGGACCAAACCGCGGTGCCGACTTAGCGGGAAACAGTGAGCCCTTGGGTGGGTGTACGAGGCGCATGACGCTGCACTGTTGCGGCGCAGCGAACGCAGCGCCGTCTGTTATTGCACAATTTTTCGGCACATGCCGTTTGCCGCCTAGTTCGGACCCCTGGAAAATGTCGGTCATTTCGCGTTCGAATCCGATCCGGCAGGCATGTACGTGCCCGTTGGCATGTGGTTTGTGAAGTATAAAGCAGAGAGTTATTGTCCTATACTCGCTTACCAGGATAAGTGCCGTGCGCAGTCGCACGGGGATGCAAGGACGAGTTTTTCCGAGGATGGCCATGCAGATGATTGAAGCGGTGATCAAGCCCAACAAGCTTGATGCGGTTAAGACGGCTCTTGCACAGTTGGGCATTCTTGGGATGACGGCTGTCGAATGTAAAGGCTTCGGTCGGCAGTTGGGTCATACCGAACGCTATCGGGGCGGCAAGATGGACGTCGGCTTCGTTCCAAAAATCCTGCTCAAGATCGCCGTGAAAGCTGCTGATGTGGCGCCGGCGGTCGAGGCCATCCAGACCGCCGCCCGCAGCGGCGCTGTCGGCGACGGCAAGATCTTCGTGTACCCCATCGCCCAGGCATTCCGTATCCGCACGGGCGAAGAGGGCGAAATCGCTCTGTAAGTTCGCGATATCCTGTGTTCCGTCCATAGCCGGGAACTGCCTCATCCGCTTCGGAGATGGCACCGTTTTCTCGGCCGCCCATTGGCGCTCTGATGGCGCCGGGCACATGCTGTACTGTTGCGCTCTGGTTTACAGGGTCGCCTCCTTCAGTGAAGATTCCGGGCGTCGGCGCGAGACATCGTGCCGACGCCCGACTCATTTCTCGAACGGAGGACCTTCGTGCGCGCACCCATCGCAAAAACGTCGGCGGTTGTCGTTCTCGTTTGCGCCACTCTTGTCGTGATCGCCGCTCTGAATGCGGCAACGACTACCGGTGCGGCGGCGGGTCCGAACCAGCAGAAGCCTTGGGACCAGATTCTGGGGCCCTCCCAAGGAACGCTACCGCCACCCCGCAAAGGCCTGGAAACAACCATCGAGCTTCCCACCCTTCGAAAGGAAGTGGCCAGAACCTCGATCAAGTGGGAAACCGATCTCGCCGAGGCGATGCGCATTGCGAAAGCTGAGAACCGCCCGATCTTTGTGACCTTCCGTTGCCTGCCCTGCAAGAGTTGTTCTGAGTTCGACAAGACCGTTCTGGAAGGTGGTCCCGACCTCAATCCACTGTTCCAGCAGTTTGTCACCCTGCGTCTGACAGGCACGCAGGATGTCGATCTGCGCATCCTCAGGATGTCCGAGTTCCAGGACATGGACGTCTCCTGGTGGAGCTGGTTCCTGTCCCCCGAGGGCAAAATCTACGGTGTCTTCGGCGGGCGGGATAAGTCTGGTGACCAGGGCAGAACCAGCAAGCAGTCCCTCATCATGACGATGAACCGCGTGCTGGCGCATCACTACGACCCGCGTCGGATGGGGTGGGATGTTGATGGCACCCTGCCCGATCTTGCGAGCAAACGAGTGACGCCGGTGACACTACCTGGTTTCGACAACTGGCTCAAACACCGTGGGAACGCCGAGGGCTACAAGACGCAGGGGTGCGTCCATTGCCATCAGGCGTCGGAGATCATGCGGCAGGGTGAGATCGACCTGGGTCAGTTCGACAAGAATCGCGACCTGGGAATCTGGCCATTCCCCGAAAACATTGGCGCAGTTGTGGATCGCGACGACGGCCTGAAGCTGACCAAGGTGATCGACCCCTCCCCCGCCGCCCGAATCGCACTTAAGCCTGGCGACGTCCTTGCCGCCGCCGACGGCCGCCGACTCTTCAGCCAGGCCGATTTCCGTGCCGTCCTCCATCGCGCGGCCAAGACCGGACCGACCCAGATCAATCTCCATTGGCTTCGTGATGGGAAGGTGATGTCCGGTACGCTGGTCCTCGACGGCGATTGGCGTGCGACCGACCTGACCTGGCGCGCGAGTGTTGTCGGCGGGAACATCGGCGCTTTCCCGGGTTTCTGGGCCAACGACGCCGGAGTGATGCGGCAGCGTCTTGAACTTCCCGCCGACACCATGGCGATCAAACCGTACATCGGGCCGAAGCAAGTCACCGGCCCGGCCTATGTCGCCGGCCTTCGCGCGACGGATATTGTCACGTCCGTAAACGGCGAGACCCGGAACATGCAGCCCGGCGAGTTCCTGGTTTGGTTCCGCAAGAAGTTCGAGCCAGGGGACGAGATCACGCTCACCGTTCGAAATGACAGCGGAAAAGTGCGCGAGGTCAAGTACAAAGCCGAGCGGTGAGATGCGGAGCGGCTACGCGGAACCAAGCCGGTAAGTCATGGAGGAAATGGCGTCTCTGTCGCGCCGAGCACGGCCAGCGTTCGGCCATTCTGGACGTAACCGATCACCTTCGCGTTGCGCGGGTTCATATCGGCAGGAAACGAGACTTCGACCCGGCCCTTGCTGGCATCAAGGGGCGCGGTCAGAAACCCGCGGACGGTGTCGTGAGTCAACGAACGCCTGGCGTTCTCGCCGCGGGTCACGACGGAAGTCAAGCCACGCTCAACAACCGCGACGTTGATAACGGCCCCCTCGATTGAACCTGCGACTTCGTAGCCAACCTGGATCGAGGACTTTTTACCCTTCTCGGGCTTTATCGACACGCCGACGAGCGCCGGACGGCTGAGCGCCGTAGCGACCTGCCTCGATGCCTCGCGGGCATCCGAGCCTACGAACTCCGAGGAACCATTGACGACCAACTGTGGCGTGTAGAGTTGCCTGGTGTTCATCGCCGCGGCGTAGGCGCGCTGACGTGCGGTGGACTCCGCCGACGAAAATCGGTCCTTCCAGCCCAGCCGATCCCAGTAGTCGACATGGAACGCAAGTGGATAGACCGGCGATTGCTGCTGGGCCGCTTTGCCGACCCAGTCGTTAAGGACCTGATCTGCCGGGGGGCAGCTTGAACATCCCTCTGACGTGAAGAGCTCCAGCACCGCGATTCCGGGGAACTGCCCCGCGGCTGGTGCCGTCGCCGGCTGTCCGGAAGGAGCCGCTCGCAATCCGTTGGTGAAGATGACGGAGCAGGCCAATGTCAGTAACGTCAAACCACTCAATAGCAGTAGCCGTATGGTCACGCGGGTCTCCAAAGAAGGGGACGCCCCGTACGCGACTACGGTCCGAGCGCTATCGATTATTCCCGGGGATCAAAGCGATCAGATATCGAAATACATGCAGAACTCGTACGGGTGTGGCCGCACGCGGATCGCTTCGACTTCGTTCTCGCGCTTGTACTTGATCCAGTAGTGGATCACGTCCGCCGTGAACACGTCACCCGAGAGCAGGAAGTCGTGGTCATTCTCCAGCGCGTCGAGCGCTTCTTCGAGGTTGATCGGTGCCGACTGCAGTTTCTCGTATTCGGCACTGGTCAGGCGATAGATGTCTTTGTCGAGCGGGTCGCCGGGATCGATCTTGTTCTGAATGCCGTCGATCGCGGCCATCGTCATGGCGCTGAACGCGAGATACGGGTTGCAGGAGCTGTCGGGGCAGCGGAACTCGATGCGCTTGGTCTGCACCTTCTCGCTGTACATCGGAATACGGATGGCCGCCGAGCGGTTGCGGCTGCTGTAAACCAGGTTCACCGGGGCTTCGTAGCCGGGCACAAGTCGCTTGTAGCTGTTGGTCGTCGGGTTACACAGCGCACACAAAGCCCGCGCGTGCTTCAGGATTCCGCCAATCGCCCAGAGGCCGAGTTGGCTGAGCCCGGCGTACTTGTTGCCGGCGAACAGGGGCTTATCGCCCTTCCAGAGCGAAAAGTGGATGTGCATGCCGCTTCCATTGTCCTGGAACAACGGCTTGGGCATGAACGTCGCCACCTTGCCGTGGCGCGCCGCCACGTTCTTGGCGACGTACTTATAGATCATCACGTTATCTGCCATCTTCAGCAGATCCTGGTACCGCATGTCGATTTCGCACTGCCCGCCGGTGGCGACTTCGTGGTGGTGGGCTTCGACCGGGATGCCGAGGTTGATCAGTTCCGAGACCATCTCCGACCGGATGTTGTGCATCGTGTCGATCGGCGGACAGGGGAAGTACCCTTCCTTTAACCGGATCTTCTGCCCCAGATTGGTGACGTCTTCGTCCCCTCGCGTCCAGATGCCTTCGCGGCTGCCGACCTGATACTTGGCGTAGTTGATGCCCTGGTCGTACCAGGCGTAATCGAAGATGAAGAACTCAAGCTCAGGGCCGAACATTGCGCGGTCGGCGATCTTCGTTTTCTGCAGGAACGAGACCGCCTTGCGTGCGATCGATCGCGGGTCGCGGCTGTATTCCTTCTTCGTGATCGGGTCGCGCACGTCGCTGATCATCGACAGCGTCGTATGCTGCATGAACGGGTCGATTCGCGCCGTATCGGCCACCGGCACGAGCAGCATGTCCGACTCATTGATCGCCTGCCAGCCGCGGATCGACGAACCGTCGAAACCAAAGCCGTGGTTGAAGCTCTCGAGCGTCAGTTCCGAGACCGGCAGCGTCAGGTGCTGCCAGAGTCCGGGGAAATCCATGAAACGAAGATCGATGAACTGGACCTTCTTCTGCTCGATCATCTTCAACACATCGCGCGGCGTCATGCGGGGGTTCTCCCAAGAGCGGTTAGATCGGAATATCGATGCTATCCGCGGCGGCAGTGGTGGTAAAGGACGTCCATGACCTGGCATCGATGCAGGCCGCCCCCGATTCCCGCCCGATGGGCCAGTTTGTTCCAACCGCGGTCCTCCGGCCTGCTTTCTGCATCTTTGCGGTGATGCTACCTTCCCGGTATGCCGCATCTACTGGCTTGGGCGTGTCTGGCGGGTTTGATTGCTGTCATCGCAGGATGCCAGGCATCCACCGATCGGTACGACCTTATCGTCCGCAACGGCCGGATCGCGGATGGTTCGGGCAAACCTGCCTACCGGGCGGATGTCGCGATCAGAGGCGGGCGAATTGCCGCAATCGGTGCGTTCCCCGAAGACGCTGCCCCCGTGTCAATCGACGCGACTGGGAAAATCGTCGCACCGGGGTTTATTGACGTTCATACCCACGTTGACGGCGACATCCACGACGCCCCGGCCGCCGAACACTTCGTCCGCGATGGCGTGACGACCATCGTCAGCGGCAACTGCGGCGGCAGCGTCAAAGACGTCGCCGCGTACTTCGACCGGATTTCCAAACGAGGCACCGGGCTCAACGTCGCCACGCTCTACGGCCACAATACGGTGCTGAGAACGGTCAAAGGAGATCGCAAGGGCGAACTGAGCCCCGAGCAGTTGGCCAGCGCCAAAGAGCTTGTCCGGCAGGCGATGAGAGACGGCGCCGTCGGGCTGTCCACCGGGCTGATCTACAACCCGGGCCAGTTCAGTTCGACCGAAGAAATCATCGCACTTGCCGCCGTCGCGGGAGAGGCCGGCGGTATCTACGCATCGCACATGCGCAACGAGAGTGGCGGGATTCTTGGCGCGATCGACGAAGCCGTCCGCGTCGGCCGCGAGGCAAAGGTGCCGGTGCAGATCTCGCACTTCAAACTACCCAGCTCGGCGGCGAAGAAAGTCGGCGGTGCCGACGCCACCCTCGGTCGCGTGAACGAAGCGCGGAAGACCGGTCTGGAAATCGGCATCGACCAGTATCCCTACACGGCCTCGAGCACATCCATTTCCACGCTGATTCCGGACGCCTATCTCGAACAGGGCATCGCCAATGCCCGGTCCGGCCTGAAGGACCCCAAGACGTACGAAGAGGTTCTCAAGGCGATGTTGGAGCATCACGGCAAGAAGCAGGGGCGGACGAGCCTCTCGTACGTAGTGGTGGCATATGCCGAGTCGTCGCCGCAGTACAACGGCAAGAACATGGTGCAGATCGCCGAGTGGATTCGCAGTCATCAGAAGGGAACCAACGTCGAACTGCTTCGCGATGTGACCAAGCCGCTCCCCGAGGTGACGTTCGAAGATCAGTGCCGCGCGGTGCTGGACGTCTTCAAGAGCGATAACGCCAGTTGCGTATTCCACACGATGGACGATGCCGAGGTCGAACGCATCATGGCCGATCCGACGGTCGCGATCGCTTCGGATTCCGGGCTGCGGCAGTTCGGCGTCGGCGTGCCGCACCCGCGTGGCTATGGCACCAACGCCCGTGTGCTCGGTCGATACGCCCGGGAGAAGAAGCTGTTCACGATCGAAGAGGCGGTGCGAAAGATGACCTCGCTCCCCGCCGCCACATTCCGGTTTGCCGACCGAGGGACCATCAAGGAGGGATTTGTCGCCGACCTGGCGATCTTCGACCCGGCGACCGTGATCGATGCCGCGACGTTCGAAAAGCCACACCAGTATTCGCTCGGGATCACCGACGTGATCGTCAATGGCGTGCCGGTGCTTCGGGACGGCCAGATGACCGGAAAACTTCCCGGGCGTCCGGTGCTCGGGCCCGGAGCCAAGCCAACGAAGTGATGCAGCCGAATCTTGTGGCATGGGCATGCACGCATGCCCGTGTCTTCGGTCCCATCGGCCGACACGGGCAAGCGTACTTGCCCATGCCACAATCGTTACAACCGCCCCGCCACTACACCGCCACGCCACTACCCGAATACCCTACAGCCCCACTACACTGATGCCATGCCCATCCTTGGCCACGGCATCGATATCGTCGAAACGTCACGCATCAAGAAGCTCGTCGAAAACCACGGCGAGCACTTCCTCGACCGCGTCTTCACCCCGGCCGAACAGGCCTACTGCAACAAGAACCCCAAACGCTACTTCGAACACCTCGCCGGCCGCTTCGCCGCGAAGGAAGCGGTGCTGAAAGTCATCGGCACCGGCTGGCGTGGCGGCATCGCCTGGACGGACATCGAAGTGGTGAAGGAACTCAGCGGGCAACCCAAGATCAAGCTGACCGGGGAAAGCCTGCGGATCGCGACGGAAATGGGCATCAGTCGCTGGCACCTGAGCATCAGTCACATCGAAACGCACGCGACGGCGAGCGCGATCGGTTTGCGCGCGGAGGCGTAATGGATCTGTCGCCCCAGAACGATTCAACCCCTACCGCCCCGCCGACTTTGCGAATCGGCCGCGACGGCTTGGTATTGGCCACCCTCACGGTCGCGGCGAGCGTGCTGGCAGCGACGATGTACCTCGGCGGACTGGCGGGATGGCTCGAGGCGGTCGCGTTCATCTCCGGCGCGGTATGCGTCTGGCTGACGGTCCGAGAGAATGTCTGGAACTTCCCAATCGGGCTCCTCAACGTCGCCGTCTTCGCCGTCGTGTTTTTTCGCGTTGGCCTCTACGGCGATGCCGGGTTGCAGATCGTGTATTTCGTGCTCGGCGTGATCGGGTGGTACCTCTGGCTTTACGGCGGCCAGCGTCGAACGGCGCTCACCATCAGCAGGGTTTCACGACAGGAGGCGATCGTCGTCACGATCGTCGGCATTGCCCTGACGATACTGCTTTGGCAGACGCTCCATCTTTTGGGTGGTTCGGCGTCGTTTTGGGATGCCCTCACCACCTCGCTCAGTCTTTGTGCGCAGTGGTTGCTCAATCGAAAGCGACTCGAAAGTTGGTATTGCTGGATCGCTGTCGATCTGATTTACATTCCACTCTACCTCTACAAGGACCTGCGTCTGACATCGTTGCTGTACGCCATCTTTCTTTGCATGGCCACGATGGGCTTTCTGCAGTGGAGGGCTCGCTCTCGGGCACTCTTACGGGCGACGACCGACCGTAGCGCTCCCCCGCCGCAAGCCTCGGCCGAGGCGGCGATATGACGCTCGGTTTTGTCGTCGGCAAGTTCTATCCGCCACATCGCGGCCACAAGTATCTGATTGACATCGCGCGGCGACAGGTTGATGAACTGATCGTGATGCTCTGCCATCATCCGAGCCAGAAGATCCCCGGTGAGTTGCGTCGTGACTGGCTTCGCGAGATTCACCCTGACTGCCAGATTCACCTTGTCCCTGACGAACTCGAAGATGACAGCCGGCAGTGGGCGGACTTTACGGTTCGCTACCTCGGGCGGTCACCGGACGTGGTCTTCAGCAGCGAGAGCTACGGCCCGGTCTTCGCGAGCCTGATGGGGTCGCGACACGTGATGGTCGATCAGCCGCGAGAGGCCGTGCCGATTTCTGGTACCCGGGTTCGGCGATCGCCGCTGGATTACCTCGATAGGTTGGAGCCGTGCGTCCGGGCTCATTTTGTTCGGCGGGTGGTGCTGATAGGTGCCGAATCGACAGGCAAGACGACGTTGGCCGCTCGGCTGGCGGATCGGTTCGACACGCTATGGGTGCCCGAGTACGGCCGCGAGTACTGGCAGAAGAAGGTTGCCGGCCTGTCGATGGATGGAGAGTTGCCCGGCTGGACCAGCGATGAGTTTGCCCAGATCGCCGGCGAACAACAGCGGCGGGAAAACGATGCCGCTCGGGCGGCGAACAAGGTTCTCTTCTGCGATACCAATGCTTTTGCGACGGGCACCTGGCACGAGCGGTATGTCGGCCATCGCGATTCGGAGGTGGACGCCATCGGGAACCGCGATCGCGTGGATCTCTACCTGTTACCGATACCCGATTTTCCGTTCGTGCAGGACGGATTTCGCGACGGCGAACACATTCGCGACTGGATGCACCGCCGATTCGTTGACCAGATTGCATCGCGGCGGACAGCGGTGGTCCTGCTCACCGGGCCCCTTGAACGGCGTCTGGAAGAGGCCGCAATAGCGGTCGAATCGTTACTGAAGACGCCGTTCGATCTCTGAAGCTCTCACCTCTTGACCGAACGCAGCTCCGCCAGCATGTTGCAAAAGAGTTGCCCCTGCCCAATCGCATCGTCGAGGGCGACATGCGTGTGCGGCGTTTCGTCGAACCAGCGGCTGGGCATGTTGCGCTTGGTCGCGTCGCGGTACGGCTTGCCGAGCATGACCATCGCCATCGTCTTGATGTCCAGCGCCGAATGGCTGAAAGGGCTCTCGCCGGCGAAGCGGATGAGGTACCAGTAGACGAACAGGAAATCGAACGCGACGGGATACCCGACAAACACCGGTTTGCCCGGCAGGCTTCTGAGCCAGGCGACGTACTCGGTCATGACGACTTCGGGCGGGCGTGTATCGGTGCGGCACGCTTCCCAAGCCTTCGGTTGCGACCGCCAGAACTCCATCGTCTTCGGATCGCCGGTGGCACCGGGTAGCAGGTCAAGATTGGCCGAGAACGTGCTGACGAGTTTCTTGTCGGCGGTGAAGGCGGCCGAGGCGAAGGAGAGCATCGAGTTGGGCCCGGGGATCGGGCCGTCGGTTTCGCAGTCGGTGCTGACGTAGATTTCTGGCATGTGTTGCTGTTACCCCTTCGACTTGCCGCCCCCGCTGCCTCAATCCTTCTGCTTCACCGCCCCCAGCTCCTTCGCGATTTCACTTTCCAACTCGTCCAGCTTGCTCATCTCCTGGCTTTCGGCGGCCAAGACGTCGGCCATGATCATGCGGTCGATCTCGCTGTCGGTGACGGCTTCGCTCGATGACGTGGTCTGTCCCGCGGTCTGCTCCATGCTGTCGATGAACACTTCCATCCGCTCTTCCATGCTGCTGGCCTGGGCGACGGCTTTCTCCCACTGAACCTGCGTCTTGGTCAGGTCCATTTCGCCGAACGTGCGGCCGATCTCCTGGGCCATCAGGTTCATCGACTGGGCGAATTCCGCCCCCGCCGCCGCCTGCTGCTGGATGAGCATGGCGTTTTTGATCGACAGCAACTGCCGCTCGAGCATCTTCTTGACCGATGCGGTCTTCTTGAGTGCGTTGCGGATGAACACGTACTGCCCCTCGTCGCCGATCTTCTTGGCGTGCTGGGCGTTTTTGACGAAGTCGGCGGAGAACTTCTCCTGCTGACGGATCGACTTCTCGATCGCCCGCATCCCCGCGCGGATCTTCATCTCGCGCTCGATCTTGCGTTCTTCTTTGCTCTTGAAGAGGCCCATAAGTCACCCTTGTCGAAGAAGGCGGTTGTTCACCACGAAGGAGCACGAAGGTTCACGAAGGAATAGGTTGTCCACGAATGAACACGAATAGTCACGAATCAGACCGAACTATGAAAAGGCTCGTTTGAGAGTCGTGCTCAGCCAGATCCACGAGCGGACAGCGACTACGAAGGGTGCGATCAGTACCAACATGACCCACTCGGCCGCGTTGTTTCGGTGCTGGCATTCATGGCGTTTTGTCGGCTCAATCCTCTCTTCATTCGTGCCCATTCGTGTCCATTCGTGGAAAACTGCTTCGTGATCCTTCGTGGTTGAAAACGTCTTCAAGGCTCGGCCGAAGCCTGCTTGTTTCTGACGGCCTTGTCGGCTTCCTCGAACCCCTGCTTCTCTTCGACGTCGCCTTTGTCCATGTCGTTCCAGATGCTCATCAGCTCGTTGCCGGCAGAGGTCAAGCCTTGGCGGCCCAGCGCGTCCTTGTCGGATTGGGCACCGAGATCGAGCATCTCGTTGAGCCGCTCCATGTACATGTCTTCGGTGACGGCGTCGTCCTCGATCAGCGAGCTGATCTTCGCGACGTCCTTCTCCGTGAGGTTCAGCCGGCCCATCGCCCCGCTGACCTTGGGGGCGTTCTCCTTCAGAATACGTACCCGGCTTACGGTCAGAAGCTCTTTGCTTCGCACGTTCAGTTGCCGGCCGACCTGCAACTGCTCCTGCGTCTTGAGTTCAAACTGCATCGCCAGGGCCTTGCGCAGCTCCGGCGATTTCTGCTGGGCACCCTGTTGGAAGATGTGCTGCTTTTCCTTGGCGAGGCCTTCGATCTTCTTGAACAGCTTGTCACGCTCGCGCGTGATCATGATCTCTTCCCGCCGAAGCTCGGCGGCGGACAGCTCGCTGAGCGTCTTTTCCTTCTTGCCGAAGATCTTGTCGAGAAGGGCCATAAAAAGTAGGCAGTAAGCAGTAAGCAGTGCGCAGAGAAGACGCTGGGAAAAACACTTTGGCGGTTAGTTGACCGCTCGGCACTCGGCAGATCCGAATCAGCAAGTTCATCCCGGCTCGGCGGCACCTGGCATCTTCCGCCTTTCGGCGGGGATGGGCGGGGGCGTGTTCGTGGCCCGCTCGGCGGTTGCCGGCGACTTGGTCGGGCCGGTGGTGGTCCGTTCGCCGGGTTGTGCCGCGGCGGCGGGTTTCTCGGCGAACTTGGCCTGCAGCTCCGCCAGGACGTCATTCGCGCCCATGCTCAGTTCCGAGCCGACCACGCTCACGGAATCGGCCTGCTCGTTGAGCTGGTCGAGCGTCGCCATGCCGACATCGACTTCTTCCGACGCCGTCGCCACGCTTTCCAGCGATTCCAGCTTCTCCTTGGAGAGGTGCGATTCCATCTCCAGGTTGTGCACACCGGTTTCGATGATGTTGATCTTCTTGTCGATCGTCGAGACGAGCTGCTGTATTCGTTCGACACGCTTGCGGAGCTGGCTGATTTCGGTCGCGATGCGCTTCTGTGCCAGTGGCGTGGCCTCGGGGAACTGCTTGGTCAGCTCCTGCTCCTTCTTCTCGACCAGCTCGATCTCGGTGTACGCCTTGTCGCGCTGCTGGCCGAGCAGGGCTTTTTCCTGTGCCAGGCGGGTGACCTTCTTATCACGGCTTTCCTCGCCGCGACCGAAGATGCCTTTGACTTTTTCCCAGAACGGCATGTTCTCTCCAATGGCGTCGGCCGGGGCCGACATTCCCGCTCGGTATAGCACCAGTTTGCCTTCAAAGGTGCCCGTCGCCAAGCCCGGGTTCTTCTGGGCATGTTCGCGGAGCACCTCTTCCACCAGAGTCTGGGGAAGATGTAACCGCTCGGACACCTTCTCGGCTGACACGCCGCCGGTGAAAAGGTCTGCCCCGGCGTCAATCTCCTGTCGGACGCGTTCCTGCTTCTGACTGAGTGTTTCGGGGTCGAGCTGGCTGGCGAGGTCCTCGTAGCCGGGTGGGGCATGGATGGTCCAGCCGCCGGCGTCGTTGATCTCGGCAAGGATGACAGGCCCGCCGGGTCGGCGTTCGGCCAGGCCAAGGGCATCGCCGGCAAAGCCACTAGTACTCACCAGCACGACCGTCTGCGGCACGCCACCCAACGAAGGCGGCATCGACTGCAACGCCCTGGCGACTTCGTCGCGGTTCAGGGGGCGGGCGGGCTCACCTTTGAGAAGGGATTCGTTCGGCGACAAGGTCACCACCCGCATCCGCCCCGCCGCCTGTTTACCGCCAAAGATCGTTTTGCTCGACAATGTGATGTCGAGCGTCATCCCCGATGGCATTTTCCGCTGCAGCTCCCGGTCGAACAGGCCCAACTCGATCATTTTCTGCTTGACGCCGATCGCATTGTCGCCGGGCGTGACGTCGCGGTAGTAACCGACGACCGACTTACGGCCGGCATTGGTATCAAGGGTGCATCGCTCGTCCTCCAGGATCTTCTGGGCTCGGGCGACGAACTGCTGCTGTCGCTGGCGGTGGACGCTGGGATCGGGAGTGTCGCGCATGGTGTAAGGCTTTGTCCGAAAGCAAAGTATACACAACGTCCCGGACGTTCGCAGGATTCATGCCCTTAGCAGTCGCACGAAGGATTGTAACGGCGATCTCTGCCGCCCTAGCGGGATTCAGAAGAAGGTTTCCGGCGAAGCGACCCCCGGGTCGGACGATCGCAGTGCCTCTTCGATCAGACGGTCCAGCCGGCCATCGGCGAGGTCGATCGGCTGGCCGCGCATGATGGCAGCTGTTCTTCCGTCGAACCCCCCAATCACGGTAACGCCATGCCGGGCGCAGACCTCGGCCAATTCCTTGAGAAAACGTTCAACATCGGAGGATGCAAGCATGGCAGATTCCTCAACGGGCTTTGTTTTGAATCATGGGTGCGACGAGCGCGGGTCTTCATGTCTATCTAAACCCCGCCTGAATGATTTTGCTACATCTTTTGGCGACAGCTGAGGGAATCCGGTTATCCTTCGGCCAACCTGCCTGCGCCTCAGGATGACTGTCATGCAACAACGTACCGCTGAGAAAGAGTTCCAGCTCCCGTCAACCCCCATGCGCGTTCCCCTGCCGCTCGGTAACGATGCCCTGGCGCTGCAGGAAAGTTTCATCGATCACCTGCAATACACCCTCGCCGAGCTCCCCAAGCACATTGACAGCGAGTGGGAGCCCTACGTGGCGCTCGTGCTGGCGGTGCGGGATCGCATGATCGAGCGCTGGATCAAGACACAGGACGCGTACTACGAACAGGACGCCAAGCGTGTGTATTACATGTCCCTGGAGTTCCTGATGGGCCGCACCATGGGTAACAGCCTGGTGAACATGGGGCTGCTGGACCAGACCACCAAGGCGCTGCATCAGCTGGGCTACAAGCTGGAGGAACTCCGCGACGCCGAGTGGGATGCCGGCCTTGGCAACGGCGGCCTTGGCAGGCTTGCGGCGTGCTTTCTGGATTCCATGGCGACGATGGGATATCCGTCCTACGGCTATGGCATCCGCTATGACTACGGCATCTTCCACCAGCGGATTGTCAACGGCCAGCAGGTCGAGACGCCCGACGCCTGGCTCCGCTACGGCAACCCCTGGGAGATCGCCCGTTCCGGCGACAAGTTCACCGTCAACTTCAACGGCCGGGTCAACACCTATGTCGATGGTAACGGCAAACTGACCAACGAATGGGTCGACACACGCGCCGTTCTGGCGACACCCTACGACACGCCGATCCCCGGCTTTGGCGGGAAGACCGTCAACACGCTTCGGCTCTGGAGCGCCAAGGCCGTCAACGACTTCAACTTCGAGGACTTCAATGAGGGGGACTACGTCCGCTCGGTCGAGAAGCGGGCGCAGTCCGAGAGCATCAGCCGGGTGCTTTACCCCAATGACAACACCCTGCGCGGCAAGGAACTGCGGCTGGCCCAGGAGTATTTCTTCTGCGCCGCCACGCTCCAGGACGTCATTCGGCGTTACAAGAAGCGATATCACATGTATGACGAGCCGCGCGGCCTCAAGACCTTCGACCGCTTCGCTGAAAAAACCGCGATCCAGCTCAACGACACACATCCGGCGCTGGCCATCCCCGAGTTGATGCGGATCCTGATCGACCTCGAAGGGCTGGGCTGGGAAGAGGCGTGGGACATCACCACCAACACCTTTGCCTATACCAATCACACCGTCATGCCGGAAGCGCTTGAGCGCTGGCCCGTGGCGATGATGGCGTACCTGCTTCCCAGGCACCTGCAAATCATCCTGGAAATCAATTCGAGGTTCCTGGCCCTGGTCCGCGAGCGGTTCCCGGGCGATGACGCGCGTCTGAGCCGCATGTCGATCATCGAGGAAGGCTCCGAGCAGCGCGTCCGTATGGCCACGCTGGCGATGGTCGGCAGCCACAGCGTCAATGGCGTCGCCGCCTTGCACACCGACATCCTCAAGGCCGAACTATTCCGCGATTTCTATGAAATGTGGCCGGACAAGTTCAGCAATAAGACCAACGGCGTGACCCAGCGGCGGTGGCTGCTCAAGTGCAACCCGGGTTTGGCAAATCTGATCTCCGGCGTCGCCGGTCGGGGTTGGATTACCGACCTCTTTGAGCTTCGCAAGCTCGAACCGCTCGCCGAAGACCCCGCATTCCAGGAGAAGTGGCGGGCGGTGAAGCGCGTGAACAAGCTCCTGCTCGCCCGGCTGATTCAGTCCAAGTACCGCAAGCAAGGAAAGCAGATCACGCTCAACCCGGACTCGCTGTTCGATTGCCAGGTCAAGCGAATGCACGAGTACAAGCGGCAACTGCTCAATGTGCTTCACGTCATCACGCTCTACAACCAGATCAAGGACAATCCCAACGCAGACCACACGCCCCGCACGGTGATTTTCGGCGGCAAGGCCGCCCCGGGCTACTACACCGCGAAGCTCATCATCCGACTGATCAACGCCGTGGGCGATGTCGTGAACAACGATCCCGTGGTGGGCGACCGCTTGAAGGTCGCGTTCATGCCGGACTACCGAGTGTCGCTCGCCGAGGTCATCTTCCCGGCGTCGGACCTCTCGGAGCAAATCTCAACCGCCGGCACCGAAGCGTCGGGCACCGGTAACATGAAGTTCGCGCTCAACGGCGCGCTGACCATCGGCACGATGGACGGTGCCAACATCGAGATTCGCGAAGAGGTCGGCGACGACAACATTTTCATCTTCGGCCTCACCGCCGAGCAGGTGAACGAAGTCAAGCAGCACTACAACCCCTGGGATTACTACAACAGCAACGGGCAGCTCAAGCGCGTCCTCGACATGATCGGCAGCGGCTATTTCAGCGGCGGCGACGCGACGGTGTTCGCGCCAATTGTTGACTCGCTTCTTTACGGCGGCGACCGGTACCTGCTCCTGGCCGACTATGCGTCTTATATCGAGTGCCAGCAGCGTGTTTCGCAGATGTATCGTGACCCCCACGAGTGGACCAAGCGCTCGATTCTAAATGTCGCGCGGATGGGCAAGTTCTCCAGTGACCGCGTTATCAAGCAGTACGCCGAGGAGATCTGGAACGCCGTGCCGGTGGACGTTCGTTAGGACCAGGGCCTTCCAGGTGTCGGTAATCTTCGGCGTCTTCCGCAGCCGGCGGAGCCCTGCAGAGTTCGAGGACTGTGCAGGGGGACGCTTTATTGCGCCCGTGCTGGCAAGCCTGCCAATCGACTCCATCCGGCCGCGCCGGCTGCGAAGACCGTTCAGGCAATTCCGTCGGCATATTCGTTATCGCTTTCTGCCGATCGCCCCAATTCACCCCGATAACGCTTTGCCCGCGCTGCCGACGAATCGGAAACTCACTTTCGACCGTGTGCCAGTTCCTTCAACCGAAGGCCCTTTCCCAGGCCCTTCATGACAGGTGTTCCATGCGTCACGGCTCGTTCATGGCGGCTCGATCCAGGCGGTCTCTTCAGCGTTGCGGCTTCACGCTGATCGAAATCCTCATCGTCGTCATCATCCTCGGGATTCTGGCGAGCATCGTCATCCCGCAGTTCGCCAAGGCATCGGGAGATTCCTCAAACGCGACTTTCGTCCACGACCTCAAGCTCATCGCGCGGCTGATCGTCGTCCAGCAGCATCAGAGTGGCCATTGGCCCGTCGACCAGACGCCCGGTGTTTTCCCACCCGAGATGGCGGGAAAAATCGACCCCGGCGACTGGATGAAAGGTACGCCCATCGGCGGGAAGTGGGACTATGACGCAGGTGTTTTCGGCGTCATCGCCGGCGTGAGTGTCGAGCTACCAGACCGAACCCCCGCACAAATGCTGGAGATCGATCGCATGATCGACGACGGCGACCTGACCACCGGTGCTTTCCGCCAACGAACCAACGGCTATATGTACGTGCTCATGGAGTAGCGCTTGCCGGCGGATCGATCGACTTCAGCAGCTTCTTGAGCGATTCCGACTCCGAGCCATTGCCGGCTTTAGACTTGGCCTCGGCTTCGGCGATCGACATGACGCCTTTGTTCTTCAACGCGGTCGCCCTGGCGATTTTGACTTCGGCTTCGTTGAAGGTCGTTCCCGTCGTTCCCGAGGCGAGAAGGTTGGTGCGATCCTGACGGTGCGGCAAACCCAGGGCGTGGCCGATCTCGTGGGATGTCACACGCGGGATCGGCTCGTCAATGCCCCCTTCCACCTTCCGGAGCGACGCCGTCTCTTTCACGAAGCAGAGGTTCTGCCCAATATAAACCCCGTTTGGCGGCAACTCGTGGACGTAGTAGACGTGGATTCCCGGCAGATCCCGCGTCGTCGGGTTTGCGATCATCCGGTACAGCCCGAGGCTCCCTCCGAGGGCTTTTGCCCGGACCTTGTCGAACTTCTCAACCTCGAACGGTGATTCTCGGTGGATGGGTTGCACGTGAAACTGCACTCCCGCCATCCGCCAAACCTTGTTCACCTTTCCCAGGATGCGAGCGAGATCGGCGTCGGTCAGTTTGCAATCCAGGTCCGGGCGGTCCTTGTCTGACAGGACGTGCATGTGAAGCGGCAGAATAAGAATCTGGTCGCGTGGCGGCGGCTCGGTGACCTCGGGTGATTTTGCCGGCCCAGTTGCCGACCTTGTCGCCGGATTGCCAGAAGGTTGAAGACGCTCCTCGCTTTTGAGGTCCGCAGAAAGCGTTTGAGACGCCCAGGCCAGAATCAAGGCGACGGGAAGCGAAAGCATGCGACGGTTCGGCATGGGCGAAGAGTGTCGCATCGGACTCGATCCGACACAATCAGGAAGTTTGGCGTCGTTGCCGGCGGGTGTGGCCATTCTTCCGGGCGGCCATTTTGGTGCGGGCTTTCAGCCTGCATTTCCGCTGCACAAACATCGTTTGTTCCATACCGCCCGGAAAAATGGTCACGCCCGTTGCCGGCGGCGGAGTGCGAGTATTGTCGCCGAGGCCAGAAGGGACAAGGTCGCTGCCGGCTCCGGAATCGCCGTCGCCGGGAGTGACCTTGCCGTCGGGTCGCTGAACGCCGACGGTGTGCTCACGGTCGGGGTGATGAAGTTGAGCTTTCGCTGGAATCCCGCCTGCGTGATGGTTTTGTCGATCCAACCTTTGTAGCTGGAAACACGGGTGTGTCCGGTGAGATCGCCGTAGTCGGAGTCGTCGCGTTCGTCGAAGATTTCGCCGAAGGAATGGATGCCGGCAAGTAGTGGACCGGACAGGTCGTTGGGATCGTCGATGAACACGCCCCCGCCGCTGTCGCCGCGGGATATCAGGTACTCCAGGTCGGTCGGAAGCTCGGATCCCATTCGGCTTTCCAGCGGATTCGAAGGGGAGTCGAAATCAACGGCGAAGGTTCGCGCGGTGGACGGCAGTTTCTCGATGACTTTTAGAAAGCCCTTGTTGTCGCGCTTGAGCTGACCATCGACGATGTTGGTGCCTGCCCGCTTGAGCCGGTCGTCGGTGATGTCGCCCGTCAGCCCGTTGCCGGTGCGGCCGAAGCCGACGAACGTGGCGAGCGACGTGCGTTCCTTCCGCTTACGGTAGATCTGGGCGGGGACCACATCGGAGACCGCTTGCGACAACTGCACCAGCGCCAGGTCGTAGCCCGTGATCAGGTTGCCGGTGTACTTGGGGTGGCTCACCCATCGGTTGGCCACGTAGGTCTGACCGCCGACGGTAAAGTTGATTGCGCGGCCCCCTTCAACGACATGGGCGGCGGTAAGCACCCAATCCGGAGCGACGAGGGTTGCCGAGCCGACAGCGGGCTGGCCTTCTTCAAAAACGCTGACTTGGAGGAGGCCGACGGATTGATAGGCGGGATCGGATGCCAGGCTCGTGTAGAGGGCCGGGTCGCGGTCGTCGCGAATGGTGCCCGCGTCGACGGCATGGCTCGCCAGAGCGATGACGGCCGTTGATAGCCACCAGCCGAGTCGCAACGGTGATAGATGCACGCAGACACTCCGGACCGCACCGACGGCGCTTAAGACGGGAAACACAGTTGCGGGCGGTTCCTCCGACGCCGCCCGACAGGGCACAGCGCGTGGCCTGCAGGCGCGGGCAACGCAGCTTAACAAGTACCCCATTAATGGTGGTGCGTCCACCAAGGCGGTGGATTTCGACGACGATTGCAGCGGGCAACATATCGCAAGATGGTGGCCAACCACCGTTGCCGGCCACGGTTGGGGTCACGTCCTGACCGATTTGCCGCCCCTGGCCTGCCGAAAGGCGACGAACCCCAGTGTCAGTCCTGTCGCGAGTGCCATCGAAGGCAGCGGAACGGCTTTTGGATCGTCATAGACCAGCGAACCGGAGACCCTTGCGTTGCCCAGTTGTGTGTACGGAATCGGGCGTGTCGGGTCGTCCTCGGGGATGATCTCGTCGGGGACAGTTTTGTCCCTTGGAGGGGTCGCGTAAACGGTGTAGGCGGCCTGGGCGCTTGCCGGCACGCCTTGCTTGTATTCGAACACGAGCGCGTGGGTGTCGTTGATGCTGGTCTTGCCGTCCTCGGCGACCGTGATGTATCCGGGCAGGTTCGCAATGACGCTCCCGCCGCCCGCACCCGGCGATGGGCTGCCCAGCGAAGACGGCACGTCTCGACGATCGAAGAAAATCTGGACGAAACCGTCCTCGCGGAACGGAACGCCGGTCGGCGTGCCGGAAGTGATTCCGAGGAAGGAGTCGATCGGGATCAGGTCGATCGCAAGCCCCCCTGTCTCGGAGCGGATGCCAACAAGGCCACCCGTAATCATGAAATCGCCCGGATCGATGGCGGAGACGAGGGTCACCAAGCTCGGATCATACGCAACGCTGGCGGACCCCCCGAGGATGCCTTCAGGGTCGATGATCAGTTGCTGCCTTCGGACCACCTTATTGCTCGACAGTCGCGCGGTGTAGCGCGGCCTCGAGATTCCGGCCTGCAACGCCAGTGCGCCCTGGCAATCCGGGCCTGCGACGACGAATGTCGACAGGGTGGCGACGAACAGGAACGAGAGTCTGCTTCGGGTCATCATGTTCACTCAAGTTGGACCGCGCGGATGGGGCATATCAATGACCCCGGGCGAGGGCCACCAGTGTAGCTTCTCCATGCCTATTGGAAGAACGGATTTCGTTGGCCCGGCGGCCCATTGCGTGGTGCGCCTGTTACTTCGCTCAAGTTTGCCGGTTGTAACGGGCATAGGGTAAGCTCTCTGGCGGATCACGGTTGGTCGCCAGCCCGCCATCCCGAACCATATTGAAGACAAGGAGTTACCGTGCCCAAAGTACTGATTCCCATCGGGGATGCCACCGAAGTGCTCGACACCCTCTATCCCTACTACCGCCTGCCGGAGGACGGATTTGAGGCGATCATCGCGGGGCCCGAGGCGCGGCAGTACCACGGCGTGATGCACGAGATTCCGCCGGGCGAAAACATCCCCTGGGATATCACCCGAGAACAGCCTGCCTACCACGTCAAGGCGAGCGTCGCGTTCCGCGATGTGAACCCCGCCGATTACGCGGGGCTGTTCATCTCCGGCGGGCGCGCCCCGGAATACCTTCGCTACGATCAGGACCTGCTGCGAATCACCCGGCACTTCTTCGAGAAGAACAAACCCGTCGCGATCGTCTGTCACGGCGTTGAAATCGCCGCCGCCGCCGGTTGTCTGAAGGGTCGCACGTCGACGACGGTCGCCAAGTGCGCGCTCGACATCACGAGCTTTGGCGGAACCTACCGGGGCGATCCGATCGTGATCGACGGCAACATGGTCAGCGGCCGAACCTGGCACGACAACACGGAACTGATGAAGCAGTTCATCAAGATGTTAAAAGCAGCGATCTGAGGCAAAGCGCTGATGTGTAGGGTCCGCCTTGGCGGACGCAAAGGTGTGACGCGACTGAAGCTGTGGCGCGTTCGCCAAGGCGGGCCCTGCATCCCACATCCCAACCGGAGCGATTCACATGCCCGCCGCCCTTCCGCGGAAGTCCCGCGAGCTCCACAACCACCATTTCGATTCCACGATCTGGAACGACCTGAAGTTTCGCAACGACGACATCGTCATCGGCACGTATGCCAAGAGCGGCACGACCTGGATGCAGCAGATCATCGCCCAGATGCTGCTCGGCCCTGATCCCGAGCTGGCCGTCGCGGACATGTCGCCGTGGGTGGACCTTCGCGTCCCGCCGAAGGAAGTAAAACTGCCGATGATCGAGGCGCAGACGCATCGGCGTTTCCTCAAGACGCACCTGCCGGTCGACGCGCTGGTCTTCTCGCCGAAGGCCAAGTACATCTACATCGGCCGTGACGGGCGCGACGTCGTCTGGAGCATGTACAACCACCACGCCAACGCCAACCAGATGTGGTACGACGCGCTGAACCTGACTCCCGGCCGCGTCGGCCCGCCGATCGAGCGACCGCCGGCGGATATCGTTCAGTACTGGCGCGACTGGATGGCGAAGGACGGGCACCCGTTCTGGCCGTTCTGGGAGAACATCAGAACGTGGTGGGAGATCCGCGAACTTCCGAATGTGCTGCTCGTTCACTTTTCCGATCTGAAACGCGACATGGCCGGGCAGATGCGGAAGATCGCCGCCTTCCTGAACATTCCCGTCAACGAAGACCGTTTTCCCGAAATCCGTGAATACTGTTCGTTCAACTGGATGAAGCAGAACGCGACCAAGAGCGTTCCACTGGGCGGTGCGTTCTGGGATGCCGGTGCAGAGGTGTTTATCAATAAGGGCGAAAACCGCCGGTGGGCGGACGTGTTACCCGAGGCTGAGTCGCGCAAGTATGAAGCGAAGGCGGTTGAAGAACTGGGGGCGGAATGTGCACGTTGGCTCTCCCAGGGATCGCACGTGTAGGGTCCGCCTTGGCGGACGCGGAGATACCGAACGACTGCTTCTGTCGAGGCCCCGCGTCCGCCAAGGCGGACCCTACTGCATCCGGCACGTCGATCCTGTCGCGCCTGGCAAGGGGACCCTGCCGCGACCGCCAAGGCGGACCCTACTTTTCTTTGGCTATGCCGGTTCCAGGTCCACATCACAGTTGATCTGATCGCAGAGCGCCTCCAGATCCGCCCGGATCTTGCGAACGGGAACGCCGGCGGGGAGCGTGATCAGCAAGTCCATCGTGAACAGAGGCGTGCCGGCGAAGGCGGCGGATTCCTGGCGGGTCGAGAGGTCCTCGATGTTCACGCCGTGCGACCGCAGCAGGTCGGTCACGCGATGAACGATGCCGGGTTGGTCCGACGAGTAAGTCTTGAGCCGATACGGCACGCCGCCGGCCGTCCTCGCCTGCCCGTACTGGGGAGCGATGAAAAGCTTGAGCCCCATCGACTCTGCAGATTGGGGGAGGCTGTCTGCGAGAGCCGCTCCGTCGGTTTCGGCGGCTTCCAACAAGAGCACGATTGCGAACTGGCCCCTGAGGTTGACCATTCGCGAATCCAGCAGGTTGGCCTTTCCCGCGTGCAGATGTCCCGTCAGTTCTCCCACCAGGCCCGGACGATCGGGCCCGACCGCCGTTACAATCCACTGCTTCATGGCTGGATCTCCTTTTGTCGTCGAACCTAGCGGACTGGCGGGACGGACGCAAACTGCCGGCAGCTGTTCTCTTGCACCAAAATCGCCTTGACGCAGAATGACGCATCAGGCCATTCAATTTTGAACGTGAAGGAGGAATGAACATGTCGCAAACGCACCTGCCTGCGCCCGGCGGTCGCCCGAAGTCGTCCGCGTTGTTGATCGGGGTGGCAATTGGCGTGCTGGTCATCGCCGGCGCGGGCGTCATCTGGATGATGATGCTGAACAAGCCCGCGCCCGTCGCAACGCAGCCGTCAGAGCCCGCCAAGCCAGTCGCTGTCGTTCTTGACGGGCCTGCGATCGAAGCCGACGCAACCGCACTCATCAATCTCTTCAAAGACAAGCAGGAAGAGGCCGAGGCAAAGTACAACGGCAAAGTCGTCGACGTAACGGGCTCGATCAGCGCGAAACTGGACGGAAATCTCGACGGCACGCGGGCAATCGCGCTCGAGGGCGGAGTCCAGCGTTTTGCCGGGGTCCGGTGCGTCTTGAAGGAGGCGAACTATTTCCAGTTGGCCGACCTGGAGAGAGGCGAGACCGTCACCATTCGGGGGCGTTGCGAGGGCTTGACGACCGATGTCGTCCTTCGAGATTGCGCGGTGATCCGAAAAGTTCCCTGAGTTGACGAAAACGCCACGCAACAAGTGGCGCGGGGATTGCTTGGGCGGTAAAGCGGTTGACCACCATTGACCGCAACTGCCTGACAGTTCTACACTCGTAGCGGTTCAGGGATACCCATCAACTCTTTGGAAGGAGATCGCTCATGCGATTCGTGCTCGTCACTGCCGTTGCCCTTGCTGCAGGCTCGTTCGTCGGTTGCAAGGAAGAACCCAAGGTCAGCCCGACCACTGCGGCAACCAACCAGCCTTCGATGGCTGACAAGCTGAAGGACGACGCCGCCAAGGCCGCCGAGAAGGCCAAGGAAGGTGCGGCAGCGCTCGGCGACAAGGCCAAGGAAGGTGCCGAGAAGGTCAAGGAAGGAACCGAGAAGGCCCTGGATAAGACCAAGGAAGGCGCAGAGAAAGTCGGCGGCGATATCAAGGACGCCGTAAAGGGGACCACCGAAGGGACTGCCGACAAGGGCCTGATGGCCAAGGTCCAGGAGGAAGCCACCAAGTACTACGACCAGGCGATGGAAGCCATCAAGAAGAAGGATTTCAGCGCGGCGGATTCGGCCGTCGCGAACCTCGACAAGATCAAAGGCCAGCTCTCCCCGGAGTGGCAAAGCAAAGTCGATACGCTCAAGGCGACGCTGGAGCAGGCCAAGAAGGCCGGCGCGATCAAGATCCCGGGCGTGACCGAGTAAACCGGAATCGCGCAGCAATGCTATACGGCCACGCCACGACGTCTCGTGGCGTGGCCGTTGTCTTTGATGATCGTCAACGGGGCGACGTCGGCTCGGGACAGGGCGACTCGGTCTTCTGGTTGTAATCGAACTGCTCGTCCCAGACCTTGTCCATCCGGCGTAGTGCCTCCATTGGCGAAGCAGCGACGAGCCGGTCGGATTCGTTGCAGGCGAGCAGTTGAAATCGCTTAAGCTTCGCGACGGCATCATCGGCCTCGAAGTCCACGTCGATCCCGAAGTGCTGCTTCAGCCATGCTTCCGCCGCTGCGTCGAGTTCGTCCACGGTCCATCCGCCGGCCGGCGCGTGGTGGGCGAGCAGGTAGTAGCTCAGCAGCGTTTCGCGACACTCCTGCTCTTCGGCCTCATCCAGGATCCTGAAGAATACGCCGGCGTTGTTGTCCAGATTGAGGAAGTACAGATTCTGGGCGAGCGTCAGCATGTACTTCTGCTTGGTCTGCATGTACCCGTAGAACGAACGGACGCTATACCCGACCGCGCCGGTGGCGATGCCGATCATCGCCGACGTGCTCGTCGCTCCCGCGATCAGCCCGACCAGCGGCCCGGCCATTTTGTAGCCCGTCATTCCGATCCCGGTGCTGAGCGAAAAGCCCAGCTTAATCCGGTCGAAAAGCGACATGTTGACCCGCGTGCCAGGCAGGAGCATCTCCAGGTCGAGCTTGGGAATGTCCTTGAACGCCTTGATGTGGACGGTGTTGGTATCGACGTCTTCCGGCACAAGTTCGCCGGTCTTGATTCGCAGCAGCACGACCAGGCGGGTATAGAGCTCGACCGGAACCTTAATGCCCTTCCGCAGGCCGAACCATCTGCGCGGCGTACGCTTCAATCGTGTCTGTTCGCCGCGGTAGTAGACCTCAAGGCGGTCGAAGAGGTCGAAGTCGACCGAGAGATTGATGCCCCAGTGACTCGCCTGCTGCATCGCGGACTCAAGGTCCGCTCGCGTGAGCTTGGTGAAGTTGGCCCGGCACATCAGCGCGGAAAGCCGCGCGACTAGCTCATCGAGCAGTTCATCCTTTCTTTCGGCATCGAGCGCCGTGACCTTGCGCGTGTCGGCGTCAGGATCGAACGGGCCATAGGCGATCTTCAATCGCTCCAACTCGCGGTGGTATTCGAAGTGCAGGGTGGAGACCAGCATCTCTTCGACTTTGCGGAGCTCGTTTGCGGCGGATTCTGAGATCTGATCGCACGCCTTCTGGAGGAGGTCGACCCGGCGGATCGGAATGAAGTGTTCGCGCGGAACCTTCGTGGGCGTTGCCTGGGCGGTGTCCTTTTTCGTGGGCATGGCTCGAATCTCCCCGTCACGCAACTGCCTGGGTATTGCCCGCCGACAGACGATCGACCGGCGGCGTTGCCGAAGCCGGCTGCTCCCAAATTGCCACCCATCGATCCCACTCGATTGCCTGCTCGCGGAAAAGGAGATCCTTCCGATGGAGGACCGGCAGGTCGCTCACATCGGCGTCCTTGCGGCGATGTGGCTCCATTCGGCTCTCGTACAGCTCATACGCCGCTTCACTGGCAGGTTGCTTTGCCGTCCGAACAACGAGCTGCTTGGGTCGGATGTCCCATGCGACGGCGTGATCCCGGAGCAGCTTGTCGACCTCTTCGCGGACAAGATCCACCGCCGACATTCGATAGAACCCCTCCAGCATCTGCTCGAAAACTCGCGCCGCTTCGGGTGAGAGATCGCTGATCCAGCCTCGATCCGGTATCTCCGCGATGACCCAGCCGCCGACCTGCTCGAACTCGATCCGCACGAGCTCGCCGCTCGAAGGCGTTGCAGCACCGCTCGTCGCGATCGGGCGTTCGAGCAAAAGCACGATGCGCGTAACGCCGAGCTTGGTTCCGGCCAGTTCGACAGGATTGTCGCGGAAACAGCGATGCCGATTGACCAGTGCAAGGAAGTAACGATCGACGAACTGCCGTACGGCCTCATCGACGTGCTCTATCGCTTCCAGGTGCTTGTGCACGGGCAAGGGGAACTCGGCTCCCTCGATCCGTTCGGCCGAGTCGGCGCTGCGGTGCGCCTTGCGGAGCTTCGCGAACGCCTTGGGGAGCGTGCCGGAGTGAAATCCGGGGCGAAGCAATTGCGCAACGGATTCACCGTGACTGCCGAAGCGGGCCGGCTGGAGTGTTGTGGGGCGGTTGGCCCGGTAGAGCTTCCAGTTCTCGCGCAGCTCCCAGGCGAGAAAGCCGAAGATGCCGGGGATGCCCCAGACGATCGTCGCCGCGGTCGCGTCGGCGGTGGCTTTGCTGGCACCGAATAGCCAGACGATGATTCCCCCCAATGGCGACGGCTCTGTGCCGCCGGGAATCGCCAGCGGCAGCAGCAGCTTGTGCGAGACGGTAACGACGGGAAAGTGCTTGATCGGGTTGACCTGTGGCTCGACGAGCAGCGTAAGCGCGAAGCGGAATACGTAAGCGACATAGAACCAGATCACGCCCAGAACCGCCTTGATCACCAGCGACGAGCGTCCCCCGCCGTCTCGAAAGCGAAGCCATTCGTCGACCGCATAGAGCATGCGGTTGATCCCTTCCATCATCCGCTCGAAAAATCGCAGGATGCCCCGGAAGAACGCCATGATCTTGTCGGCGGTGAATCTCACCCAGCCGATCCGTAGCGCATGGTAGAAACTTTCCTCCGCCGCCCGGCCCGGCGGGGAGTTCACGACCAGATTGACCAGGAGGAAGATCGCCGCGAACGTTACGACCTGCACGACGGCTGTCGCATCGTGCGGCAGGATCCACCACGCGATCAGCACCAGCACCAGCGGCTTGAATCCGTAACGGAATGCCACGCGCAGCTTGCGGCTTCTCAGCACCCTCTGCACGAAAGGAAGCTTGAACAATCGGTCCGGCAGTTCGAAAAACAGCCAGCCCAGACTGCGGAAGAACTGGCCTGTAGCGGTGCCGACCGCCCGCCTGAAGGCCGGCCAGTTGATGATCAAAAAGAGGAACAGCGTGGTAGCCACCAGGGGCGCGAACATCCACGGGTTTGTGTAGACCGTCGCGGGATTGAAGTTCTGGGCGACGGCGGCTGCACCGGTGGGATCTTCGATGGGGTCCGGCGTCTTCCAGACCGGCAGCATGTGCGTATGGATATGGAAGACCTTGGTCAGCAGCGTTCCGACCGTGTGCTGCAACGCCTCCAGCAGCAGGTACGCCCCGGCGAGCGGCAGAATGATCGTCAGCGTCAGCAGTCGGCCGACGGGATTGGCGAACAGGATGGAAGAGAGCTTCTGGAACAGATAGCGGTAAATCTCGCCCCGTCGGTAGACGCCATCGAGCGCGTTGCCCAGCCTGTGGTCCAGTTTCATCAGCTGGTCATAGCCGACCCACTCGCCGACCGTGCGCAGATCGTGGCAGCGGACGGAATTGCGCGAGATCGCGTCACGTACGCCGCTGAACGTGAGGTAGCCGTCGTGAACGACGGCATCGATCAGCTCCTGCGTCATTCGCGCTCGACCCACCGTTTCGACGGTGTTCTGCGGGCGTAGGTCGACATCGTCCAAGGCCTTGTCCACCAGCGGAGTCAGATCGTGTCGAAGCTGGTGCTCGGCGCTGTGAAACGCATCGTGAAGGAGGTGCTCCAGGCGCTCTCGTTGAACGGTCGACAAGCGACATCGCGTCAGGCGATGGGCTGCAATCCGCAACCGTCGTGCCGCCAGCGCCAGCCGCTGCTGCGGCAGCGGCCGGTATAGCGGCCGGCGGCCCAGTTCCATGACCCACTCGACGACATTGACTGTGTAGATTTCCTTCTCGTGATCGATACAGACCCGCTGAAGGTCGTAGAGCAGTCGTCCCTCGGCGTTCCACCAGCCGCTGGATGCTGCGGCCAGAAGTGGACGCAAGGCCTCCTGCCAGTCGGACGTCGTCGCTTCATCGAGCCCCAATGCGGCGTTGAGCCGGGCGGCCAGGCGCTTGAGGTCCGGCAGCGCTGCCGTCGGCACCGAGCGCAGTCCGCCCTTGCCGCGATAGGCCTGCGCCCGAAGGATTGCTGCTCGAACGTCGTTTCCCCGGCTTGCTGCCACGTCGGCGGCGGCGATCTGGGAATCCCGCCTGGCCTTGGCCTCGCGCTTGTCCTTTGTGCGCTCGGTGCGGTCCCGGCGACCGGAGCCGAACCAGCCCAGGACACGCGACCAGACGCCGGGCCGACGGCCGGAGTCGAGAAGCTGGTACGGGGCGTGCCAGGGATCAGGAGCCCCCGGAGGACGAAGACTCTGGACCAGTTCCTTCGGAAGATCACCCTCGATAATCGCCGCCACTCGGTCCGCGTCTTCGATCGACGGGAATACGTGCGGCATCAATCGGGGGGTGAACTCCCGGGTCTCGATGAATGCGGCGGCAAACTTGGCGTAAACATCGACCGCTTCGGCAGAGGCGAGCAGTCGGCGTTCCCGAGTCAGGACCTGCCGGGCCTCATTGAACACGTCCTGCCCGACCGCATCGATCCTGCTCTGCACGGTCGATACCCCGTCGTCGATCGCTCTTCGCACCAACGCTTCGACCTTGGCACGCGCCAGAAGTCGCCAATATTCGAGCAGCGTTTTCGGAGCGGCTGGAGAATCGAGTTGATCGGCCTCCGGCCGTTCGAGCAGGATCAGGGTGGTGTCCCCTTGGCCGACGGCATCGCCTTCAAGGCCATCGGGCATGGGAAGATCGCGATCGCGGATGAACTGGTCGAGACGCGCACGACCGATAACAAGCAACTGCTCGTCGGGTACGGCCAGGCCGGCCGGTAGAATGTTCAGTTCGTGGGCAATGACGGCCTGCAACAGCCATGGAGGCGTAAGGACGAGGTCGGGCTCAACCGTCCTGAGTACTGCCTCCAAGGGCAACCGCGGGGATGCATGAGCAACAGAAGACGTCATATCAAAGTCTGGGGAAGGACAGGGGACGGCGACATCATATGCGCGGGACATCATCTCGCCACGGGCACGATGTTTGGCTTGGCCAGTTAACGCTTTAATGACCGGGCGCAACCGGTATACTGATCCGCAACAAGACGCAGGAGGCTTACGGTCGACGCTGTGCGTCGTCTTCGCCCCGCACGCTGATTAACCGTCCCGGAGGATTTCCATGTCGAAGAATCGAATCGGTTCCGCCGCGCTGTCGCGCCGCGATGTCGTTAAGTCTGCCGCAGTTGCAGGTGCGGCGATGGCGTTTCCGACGGTCGTGACGTCGACGGCTTTCGGCGAAGCCCCCGCTGCGGCCGCACCGGCCAAGCGCATCACGCTGGGTTTCATTGGTGTGGGCAAGATGAGCAGCGGTCACCTCGGCTATCACACGGGCCGGCCGGATACCGAAGTGCTGGCGATTTGCGACGTGGACAAGACCCGCCGCGAACACTTCGTGAAGTTTGTTGACGACAAGTACAAGGAACTCAAGCGAGCCAATGCCAAGCCCTGTCAGGGTTATGTGGACTACAAGGAACTCCTGGCCCGCAAGGACATCGACGCAGTTGTCATCGGCACGCCCGACCACTGGCACACCACGATCCTGATCGAAGCCGCCAAGGCCGGGAAGGACATCTACTGCGAAAAGCCGCTGACGCTGACCATCGCCGAGGCCAAGGCGGCGATCGAAGCCGTCCAGAAGCACAAGGTGGTCATGCAAACCGGCAGCCAGCAGCGGTCCGAAGGACCGTTCCGCGATGTGGTTGACTACATCCGCAACGGCAAGCTCGGCAAGATCAAAGAAGTCTTTGTCGCGCTGGGTGGGACACACAGCATTCCCTGTGACCTTCCGAAGGAAGAGCCCGCAAGCGAGATCGACTGGAACCGTTGGCTCGGCCAGGCCGCCGAGCGCCCGTACGCCAAGCGCCTCGCCCACGCCGGCGAACTTCCCAATGCCTATCCGTTTAATCCCGGCTGGCGCGAGTTCAAGGAGTTCTCCGGCGGCTATGTCACCGACTGGGGTGCCCACCACATCGACATCACCCAATGGGCACTCCAGATGGACGGCTCGGGTCCCTCCGAGATCCTCCCCCCCGCCAAGGAGGGTGACAACTACGGCGTGAAGCTGATCTATCGCGGTTCGCCCGCCGGCGACGAAATCGTCGTTCATCATGTTGAATCGATCACCGACGCTCCCGACGACAAGAACCCGGGCAAGACGAAGGCTCAAAAGAACGGGATCATGTTCGTGGGTGAGAAGGGTCGGATCTTCGTCAGCCGAAGCGTGAAGGTGAGTGAGCCGGCGAACATTCTCGCCGAGCCGCTGTCGGAAGGGGACAAGAAGCTTCCCAACACCGGCCCGCACCGCGAGCAGTGGCTCAAGTGCATTCGCTCGCGAGAACTGCCGGTTGCCAACATCGTCGTTGGTGCCGGCAGCGTGACGGCGTGCCACCTGGTGAACCTGGCCTACTGGAACCGCCAGCCCATGAAGTGGGACCCCAAGACCTGGACCTTCGCCGACGCAAAGCAGAATGAGTGGCTGACGCGCCCCCGCCGGGAAGGTTTCGCGCTGCCGGACATCGGCTGACCTGGAAGACGGCAGGACCGGCATTCAAATGAAGTTTCAACGGTCATCGCTGGTTTCCAGCGATGACCGTTTGTATTGGAGTGCGCCCATTGAGGTTGCCGAGCCGCAGGAATATCAGGTGAACCCCTTATGCATTGACTTGCCCCTGCAGCCATCTTCGAAAGTCGACGACCGACAGTCGGCGCAGATGTCCCGTCAGATTGATAGAAAACTCCCCGCATTTCGATGGCTTTGGAGGTGGACGTCATTCACAATAGAGGGCCACACGATCCCCTGAGCACGATGCCGCCGCGTCTAAGTTTGCCGCGCGGTTTGCAATCGACTGAGGTTCCGTTTCGGCATCCCTGCTGTTCGCTCGAGGCGTTCGTCGGGCCCATGGTGATGACTGCGGACGAGCAGAACCGATGGATCGCGGCGGACGTAACGAGCAATGAATCTCGGCTGATCGTTGAGTGGCTTTGATTTGCCGAATTCGTGATCAGTCGGTAAGTCGCTTGTTTGTGCAAGTCAATGCGTAAGGTGTTCCTGGGGCAGTAGTTGTTGGAGGTGGCGTGAGAGACCGTTTTTCCCCCGGATGTGACAAGTCGGTTTCCCAATCAAAGCGGAGCCGGCAGTCCCAGCCGACCGATACTGCCACGACTTCCCCCCTGACGCGGGCCGCATGGAGCAGCGCGCCGGTGCTTATTGAGCAGCTTGCGTCGCGGCCGACTTGGATTGAAGGGCTGGAAAATCGCACGTTGATGTCGGTCTCCACCGATTCGCAAGGCTGGACGGTCGTCACCCCCAGCGTCGACACGCGGGTGGTCTACGTTGCCGCCAACGGCAGCGACGCCAATGACGGCCTTTCACCGGCTACTCCGGTCGCATCGATCACCAAGGCTCGCACACTCGTTCGTCCCAACTCTCCGGACTGGCTGCTGCTGCGCCGGGGCGACACGTTCAGCCAACGTTTTGACAGCTGGGATATCTCCGGCCGAAGCGCCAGTGAGCCCTTTGTCGTTGGTGCGTACACCGATCCTGCCGCCCCTTCAACCGCTCGGCCGCAACTCAACACCGGCATCGCGACCGGGTTCGGTTTTTCGCTCAGGGCGACCGCAGCGTCCAGCCATGTGTACATCATGGGACTGGCGTTCGAGGCGAACCGGCGTGACTTCCGGGATCCGCCGAGCAACTTCACCTCCGACTGGAACGGTGACGGTTCGACCGCAACCTACGGGTTGAACGGCTCGAACGCGCTGAATAACATCCTGGTCGAAGACTGCTCGTTCCAGTACTACAAGATGGGCGTCGTCTTCCAGAGCAATCCGACCAACATTCAGCTTCGTCGGAGCATCATCGCCGACTCCTGGGCGGTGAATGTTGATGCCGCAGGAAACGCCCTCCAATCGGGTAGCGCTGCCAACGGCATCTACACCGACACGGTGAATGGGCTCACGATCGACGGCAACATCTTCTCTCACAACGGCTGGGTCGATAACAATGCGTTGTTCGCGCGGCAGAACATCTTCAGCCACAACCTTTATCTGAACACCGGCAACAGCAATGTGTCGGTAACGAACAACATCATCGCCGACAGCGCAAGCCACGGTCTGCAGATGCGTGCAGGCGGCATTGTGAAGGGGAACCTGTTCCTGCGCAACCCGATCGCAATGAGCTTCGGTCTGGTGAACGGCGCCGTCAAAGCAGGCGGGGTTTATGGCGAAATCAGCGACAACGTGGTCGTGGGATCGTCATCGATCTTCCTGAGCCCCCGGGGTTGGGGCATCGAGTTGACCAATCTCAAGCCAGCCAGCCAGGGTGGCGGCACCGTCATTCGAAACAACGTCTTTGCCAACGACAACCAGAATAACGGGCCGGCAATCAAACTCGACCAGTCCAATACCACGGTCCCCGACGTGGGCATTAACGACCTGCTGATCGAGCAGAATATCGTCTACTCGTGGTTCTCCGGCATCAGCATCCACAGCAGTTATGAAGTGACCCGGACGCTCTCGGGGCTGGTTGTCCGGCAGAACGACTTCCAGAAGATCGTCGCAAGCAGCACGATTGCCGACATCAATGGCTCGTTTGTCGCCAGCCACCAGAGCTGGTCCGGCAATCGCTACGACAGCCTGAATCTCGATCCGAACGCGCAACTGTTCAAGATCGGTGGCGTGAAGAAGACGCTCGCGCAGTGGCAGGCGCAGGTCGAGCCCACCGCACAGCGGGTGACCGGACTGTTTCCCGACGCCGGGCGCACGGCTGGCGGGTACAACGCTTCCCTCGGGTCGACCAATTCCACCGACGAGTTCATCAGGCAGGCGATGCGCCAGAGTCGCTCATTCTGGCGGACCGCTTATACGGCCGACCCGGTCAACGACTGGATCCGCGCCGGATACGCCGGCGGCCGGATCGATGCCGCCCCTCCCACCGCCACCGCCTCGGCCGAGAACATCACCGTCGCCGGCGGGGCAAGCCAGACCATCACCGTCACTTTGTCTGACGACAACAAGATTGATCTTGCCAGCCTCGGCGACGGCGATATTCGCGTCACCGGCCCCGGTGGTTTCTCTGCCGTGGGCACGCTGGTCAGCTCCACGGGCCCGGCGGACGGCCGCAAGCGGACCGCCACCTACCGGATCTCCGCCCCTGGAGGCGCCTGGGCACCAACTGCCAACGGCCTTTACTCCATCGCCCTTGAGACCGGGCAAGTTCTGGATGCAGCAGGTCGCAGTGCCCCTGCAGACCCCATCGGTTCGTTCTCCGTTTCGCTCGACCCCGCTGTCCCGTCGGCCGTGGCAACCGCTCCGGCGATTATCTCCGACAACTCCGCGGCGACGGTCACCGTCACCTACACCGGCGCGACCACGCCGGGGCTTCCGACCAGTGTCGCCCCCGTCAATGCCGGCTTTGAAACGCCGAACGTCGCCGGTCAGCCCGGTGCCTTCCTATACGCGCCCGAGGGCGGCGGATGGACTTTCGCCAACGGCGCGGGAATCGCCGCCGACGCGTCGGCCTTCACCTCTGCAAATACAGTCGCCCCTCAGGGCGCACAGGTGGCGTTCATTCAGGCCACCGGAACGATGAGTCAAAACGTCACCGGCTGGCAGAGCGGCACTTACACGCTCAGCTTCAAGGCCGCGCAACGCGCCAACAACGGCGTATCGGCACACGATTTCCAGGTGCTGGTTGACGGCGTGGTTGTAGGCACGTTCCAGCCGGGCGGCATCGACTACCAGCCGTACGCAACGGCTTCCGTCACCGTCGCCGCCGGAGATCACACCGTCGAGTTCCGGGGCCTTAACACACTGGGCGGAGATCAGACCTCCCTTGTCGATGACATCCAGATCACCGGGGTGACGGCACCCATCCTCCAACAGATGTCGGCGGCTAGCTTTGACACCGCGGACATCCGGTTGACGGGCTCGGCGGGCTTCTCGGCCGCACCGACATCCGTTCTCGCTGACACCACCGATGGAAACCAGCGCGTGGTCGTCTATACCTTCGCCGCGCCGGCCGGTGGTTGGGCTTCGACGTCAAGCACCCTGGCTGTGAATGTCGTGTCGCAACAGGTCAGCACCACGAGTGGCGCGAAGGTTCCGGCGGGCAAAATCGGAACCGTTGCCGTCGGTGTTGCCGCACCGATCGTTGCGTCCGTCTCGGCTGCCGATGTGGTCGCCGCATCCACCCAGGCGCAGACATTTGTTGTCCGGTACACCGACGACAACCCCGGCACCGCCCTGCCTGCGAGCCTCGATTCCAATGACCTCCGAGTGACGGGCCCCGGCGGATTCAACCAGCCCGCGACGCTGGTATCCGCCACCGGCGTCGGCACGACGGCTTCGCCCCTCGTCGCGACCTACACCGTGAATGCCCCTGCCGCCGGCTGGAGCTCGGTCGTCAATGGCACCTACTGGATCACCGCGCAGTCCAATCAGGTCGTCGACGCCGACGGCAATGTGCTCGCCCCCGGTGCGATCGATTCGTTCCGCGTCGCCGTGGATACCACACCACCGCTGGCGGTCGCACTCGAAGACGACATCTTGCTCCCCACGACCGGTGTTAAGTCGATCGGTGTCAGCTATGTGGATGCGAGCGGCGTCGTCGGCGGAACTCTGAATGAAGGGGATCTGCGCGTGGTCGGTCCCAACGGGTTCGATTCACCCGTGACGTTCGTACGCTCGGCCAGCGACTCAACCGCTGCCTATGCCGATTACACGCTCGTCGCTCCCGGCAAGTGGCAGAGCCGCCACAACGGGACCTACAGCATCGTCGTGCAGCCCAACCAGGTCTTTGACAACGTCGGAAACGCTGTCACGACGCCGACCGTGATCGAAACGTTCGACGTCAATATTGAGAAGGTGGTACCGACCGTCACGATTGGTGCCGTTTCGCCGAACCCGCGCAACACGTCAGTCGGTTCGATTACCGTCAACTTCTCCGAGCTGGTGAGCGGGTTTGATCTTTCCGATATCTCCCTGACGCGCAACGGAGTGCCGGTCTCGCTCGCAGGGGCGACGATTTCGACCACCGGGAACATCAGCTTTACGATCGGAAACCTGTCGAGCGTAACGACGTCCGGCGGGGCTTACACGCTGACCGTCAATGCCGCCGGAGCAGGGATCATTGATGATGCCGGCAACGCTCTGGCCAGCGGTTCTACCGTTTCCTGGACGACCGACGTTTCAAAGCCGACGGCCGTCGCGTCGGCGTCTTCAGTTACTGCACCGACGTCAGCCGCTTTGACTATCAGCGTCAGCTATTCCGACAACCTCGACGTGAACACGTCGACGCTCGACGGGAGCGACGTGCGGGTGACCGGACCGAACGGCTTCAGCGCAGCGGCGTCCCTGGTTTCCGTCGGCGGATCGGCCGGAAACAGGACGGCGGTCTACAGCCTGGCCGCGCCGAGCGGCGGATGGAAATCGTCGTTCAACGGCAACTATTCAATCGTTCTTCAGTCCGGACAGGTCGCCGACACCGCTGGTAACTTTGCCGATACGGGCACGATCGGCAGCTTCTCAGTCGCGTTGGAAACCACCCCGCCAACAGTGTCGCTCGCGAGCGTTTCGCCGAATCCTCGAGGTTCGTCAGTAGCGTCCGTTTCGGCGACGTTCAGCGAGGCCGTTGCCGGATTGGACCTGGCAGACCTGAGCCTGACCCGCAACGGTGTGGGTGTATCGCTGGCGGGCGCATCGGTTTCCACGACCGATGGCCTGACCTACACCCTCTCCGGGATCACCACGCAGACGGCCGCTTCGGGCAATTACGTCCTGACCCTCACGGCGAGCGGTTCCGGTATTGTCGACCTGGCAGGTAACGCGTTGACGGTGGGCGCGGCGGTGTCATGGACGACAGACTCCACCCCCCCGCAGGCGGCGGCGACTGCAGCGAACGTGCTCGATGCCGGCACCTCGGCCGTCACGATCGGCGTCCTCTATACCGACAACACCGACGTCAACGCCTCAACCTTCGACAACGGCGATTTGCTCGTCACCGGGCCCAACGGGTTCAGTAGCAGCGTAACGTTCGTCTCTTCCACCGGAACGACCGGCAGCCGAACTGCCACCTATTCCCTAGCCGCCCCCGCCGGCGGCTGGAAGAGCAGCCACAACGGCACCTATTCCATCGTCCTTCAGTCGTCACAGGTCCTCGATCCACTGGGCAACGCGGCTCCTGCTGGAATCGTCGGGTCGTTCAGCGTGGCCGTCGAAACCACGCCGCCCACCGTTGCGTTTTCGACGATCGCCACGCCGCGCGACACGCCCGTCGATTCGATCGGGGTGACCTTCAGCGAAAACGTCGTCGGCTTTGACCCTTCGGACCTGGTCCTCACCCGCAATGACCAGCCGGTCGCGATGGCCGGTGTGACGATCTCCGGCAGCGGCAACGTTTACACTGTGAATGGCCTGCTATCGTTGACAGCGCCGGTCGGTAGCTACCGCCTGTCAATCGTGGCACCCGGCGGTATCAGCGACAACGCGGGGAACGCCCTGGCTGTTGGAGCGGCCGTGTCGTTCGATGTTCTGTCCAATGCGGTCAGGCCTGACCTGGGGTTCGAAAGCCCGGCGATGGGCGCGGGGCAGTTCCAGTACGGCCCATCCGGCAGTGCCTGGGTTTTTGTGAATGGCGCCGGTCTGAGCGGCAATGGCAGCGGCTTCACCTCCGGCAATTCTGCGGCGCCGCAGGGTGACCAGGTCGCGTTCCTGCAGACGATCGGGCGGATGTCGCAGACCATTGACGGTTTTGCCGGCGGGTCCTACACCTTGTCCTTCAAGGCCGCACAGCGGGCGAACATCGGCCTCAACGTCCACGACTTTGAGGTCGTTGTTGACGGAACGGTTGTCGGAACCTTCCAGCCGACAAGCGCCAATTACGACACCTACTCGACCGCATCATTCAACCTCACGGCGGGAGCCCACACGTTCGCGTTCCGGGGCCTGAACA
This sequence comes from Humisphaera borealis, assembly GCF_015169395.1. Taxonomy (GTDB): domain Bacteria; phylum Planctomycetota; class Phycisphaerae; order Tepidisphaerales; family Tepidisphaeraceae; genus Humisphaera; species Humisphaera borealis. Next base: position 5,660,767 of record NZ_CP063458.1, on the reverse strand, counting down.
CCGCCGGCGGCGATCAGACTTCGTTCATCGACGACGTGCAGATTCTGCCAGTGGCGCCGACGATTTCCGATGTCGGTCCGATACCCGTTTCGGGGTCAGTCTTCAGGCAGCAACTCGTGATCGTCGGCGAGAACTTCGCCGCCGACGCGTCGGTTGTTCTTCGCGATCAGGGGACCGGGCAAGCATTGACCGATATTTCCATCGTCAGCCGGTCGGCGACGCAGATCGTCGTCAGCGCCAGGCTGGGTGCGACGGGCGGTACGTTCCGGGCGGAGGTTTCGGGAACCAACGGCACTTCGCAGCCGTTCGCGTTTGCCGTCGCCGCCCAGCCGGCCGTCAGTGCGGTCGGGACGCTGGGTGCTACCGGCGTGACGGCCGATCTTTCCGTCACCGGCGTCCTGGGGACAGGCGTCACGTACACTTGGAGTGTGCTAAGCGGCCCGGCGGGAACGACGTTCTCCGTCAACGGTTCGGCCTCGAGCGCTTCAACAGCCACGTTTGCTGCCGCCGGTGCATATACGCTGCAAGTATTGGCGTCGGACGGTACTTCAAGCCTGACCCGCACGGTGGATGTTGTCGTCGATCAGAGGCTCAAGACCCTGGTTGTAACGCCTGCCACCGTTGTCGTCGCCGCCGGCGCGCAGCAGCAGTATGCCGCCACCGCGACCGACCAGTTTAACGCAGCGATGACGCTCCCCGCGATCACCTGGTCGCTGGCATCGGGCGTGGGGTCGGTCTCGGCCACCGGGCTTTACACGGCACCCACGACCGGCGGCGGATCGGCCGTTGTCCAGGCGACGAGCGGAACGGTCGTCGGAACCGCCACTCTGACCGCACAGGCACCGGGCAGCACGACCTCCGTCGCGAAGATCGACTTCACCACCGCCACGGGCGCGCTGGCCGCCGGATACCTCAGAGATTCGGGGCAGACCTATGCGGCCCGCGGCAACGGGTTCACCTATGGCTGGACGACGAATCACGCCGACAGCGTCTTCGATCGCGACGTGAACGCCGATCAACTCGTCGATACCACGCTGCTGATGAAGATGCCCGCCAGGTGGGAGATGGCCGTTACGAACGGTACCTACATTGTGACGGTCGGCGTTGGCGACGCCGCTGGCGAGTCGACGGCCAACATCTGGGTGGAGGGTGTACAGCTTTACAACTACGTCGTGATCCCGGGGAACAACTTCTCGACCCGTTCGATTTCCGTCACCGTGTCCGACGGCAAGTTGACGATCGCCAACGGCTCGGCGGTGAGCCAGTTGACCCGCATCACGCATCTGGATGTGGCCCGTCCGGCGACTTCTCCGCCGACCGTTCCGCCCCCGCCTCCCCCGCCGCCCCCCACGGGCGGCACGACGCGGCGGATCGACTTCCAGCCTGCCGCCGCACCGACAGTCTCGGGGTATGTGGTCGACAGCGGTTTGACCTACGGCAGCCGGGGCAATGGCCTGACCTACGGCTGGACGGTCAGCCACACCGACTCGGTCTTCGACCGCAACGTCAATTCCGACCAGCGGCTGGATACCGTTCTCGCGGTGAAGAAGGGCTCGAAGTGGAACCTGGCCGTCGCCAACGGCAAGTACTCGGTGACCGTACTCGCCGGCGATCCGTCGGCGGCCAGCACCAACAACGTCTGGGTCGAAGGCAACTGGACGATGCAGTACGTCAAAGCCGCTGCGAACCAGTTTGTCTCTCGCACGCTCACGGTGACCGTCACCGACGGCACGCTGACGCTGGAGTTCGGCGGAACCGTCGACAAGGCCACCCGGCTGAGCTACATCGACATCACGCCGGTGGCATGACCGCGGGGCTTCCCCATCGAGCGGTGGCGTGTCAGCGCTCCTGTTTAGCGGTCGCACCGAAGGTGCACCTCTTCTGAGCAACGACACGCCGCTCCTGATCGCGTACCGCGTTCAGACTCGCGGATGCGCCGGAGGCTCTCTCGGCAATCGAGCACCCGCGGTGCGAGCGCTGATCAGGCGGCGCGAGATGCAACTGGAGGCCGGACAATTCGTTCATCAAAGGAGGTCAAGCATGTCAGCCAATCCCGTTCGGTGGTTCGAGATCTACGTTCAGGACATGCACCGCGCCAAGGCATTTTACGAAGCCGTGTTTTTGGTCAAGCTTGAGCAGCTCACCAGTCCGGACCTGGAAATGTGGGCCTTCCCGATGCACATGGAGAAAGCCGGCGCTTCCGGTGCCCTGGTGAAGATGGAAGGGTGTCCCTCCGGCGGAAACAGCACGATCATTTACTTCGGTAGCGACGATTGCGCCGTAGAAGCCGCCCGAATCCCCGCCGCCGGCGGCCGCATCTTTAAAGACAAGATGTCCATCGGCCCGTACGGCTTTATCGTGCTGGCGTTCGATCCGGATGGCAACATGTTTGGAATCCACTCGATGAAGTGAATTACTGTTGACGGCGACGCACTTTTGGTCACATCCGCGAACGAAACCGGTCGCGGATAGTGACCCTGCGTGTCGAGTCGGTTACTGTAGCCTGCGGGTGCCGGAGCATGGGCCCCGAATCGACCGGGTATTGGGAGGCCTCAGTATGAACTTCTTTGGTTGGTGGGCGGATCAAAGTCCTTGGCTTCGCTACGGCGTCGCGCTGTTGCTGATCGCCATCTCGACAGTGATTTTCTTCGCAGGGACGATCTGGATTTGGGGCTGGGTGGCCGGTGTCGTACTCCTGTTGTTCGCCGGTCCGTCGTCGTCCGAGAAGAACGGGTACAGATTCTGAGTGGCCCACCAGCCCGGATTTGGCGTCTCGATTCAATCTGTTGACCGTCACCACACCATCGCCATCGTCTGCTCGTCGATGAACTCCCCGTCCCGCAGAATCGCCCGACGGCGAACGCCTTCGACGACGAATCCCATCCGCTCGTACAGCCGAATGGCTTGGTGATTGTCGGCATAAACGGTCAGGTCCAGTCGCCGCAGGGTGCCGGATGTCTTGGCCCGGCGTATCGCCTCGGACATCAGCGCGGTGCCCACGCCACGCCCCTGCCACGCCAGCCGAACCGAGATGCCGAGCGTAGCGACGTGGCGCATCGCCCGGCGTTTGCCGCCGGCGTAGTTCAGCAGTCCGACGATCTCCGCCGGCGATTCCCCGGCCGTTTCGGCCAGCAGAAACAAGCTGTTATCCGATTTGCCCACTTCGGCCAGAAACTGGCGTTCCTGTTCGAGCGTCAGTGGAAACTCGTCCGGCTGCATCGGCAGCCAGCGGGCGCCTTCGATCGTCATGGCCAGCACATGGGAGATCAGCCGCTCCGCGTCATCGGGCATGGCGGGACGGACGATGAAGGTGAGGGGCTCGTGCGGCATCGGCTGCATCTTACTGGCTTCTGGCCAACTTGAGTTCGCCGATTGACACGCCTCACCCCCACCGCTAGCTTCCCGACTCCCATTTTCTTTCAAGGATTCCCGCTCATGCCGACTTTCAAAGACGCCAAGGTTCCCGCCAACGGTCAGAAAATCACCATCGTCGATGGCAAGCTGAATGTGCCCGACCAGCCGATCATCCCCTTCATCGAAGGCGACGGCACCGGTCGCGACATCTGGAAGGCCAGCGTTCGCGTGATCGACGCCGCCGTCGCCAAGGCGTTTGGCGGTAAGAAGAAGATCGCCTGGATGGAAGTCCTCGCCGGGCAGAAGTCGTTCGACCTGAACGGCACCTGGCTGCATGACGACACCGTGCCGGCGTTTCAGGAATACCTGGTCGGCATCAAGGGCCCGCTGACGACCCCCGTCGGTGGCGGCATTCGCTCGCTGAACGTCGCGCTGCGGCAGATGCTCGACCTCTACGTCTGCCTTCGCCCGGTGCAGTACTTCAAGGGCGTCCCCAGCCCGGTGAAGCACCCCGAGAAGGTGAACATGGTCATCTTCCGCGAGAACACGGAAGACATTTACGCCGGCATCGAATACGCCGCCGGCACGCCCGAGGCCAAGGGCCTGCTCGACTACCTTGAGAAGACCGATGCCAAGAGCTTCGGCAAGGTGCGCTTCGGCAGCACCGCCAAGGCCGAAGCCTGGCACAAGCAACTCGGCCACGGCAGCGACCAGACCTTGCAAGTGGGCATCGGCATTAAGCCGGTCAGCAAGCAGGGCTCGCAGCGGCTGATCTACTCCGCGATCGAGTACGCCATCAAGCACAAGCGCAAGAGCGTGACGCTGGTGCACAAAGGCAACATCATGAAGTTCACGGAAGGCGGCTTCCGCGACTGGGGTTACGAGCTGGCCAAGCAGGTGTTCCGCGCGGTCGAGATCGACGGCGGCCCCTGGTGCAAGATTCCCGAAGGCAAGCCCGGCGCCGGCCTCGTCATCAAGGACGCGATCGCCGACATCACCCTGCAGCAGATCCTGACCCGCCCGGAAGACTTCGACGTCATTGCGACGCTGAACCTCAACGGCGATTACCTGTCCGACGCCCTGGCGGCACAGGTCGGCGGGATTGGCATTGCCCCCGGCGGCAACATCAACTACGTCACCGGCCATGCGATCTTCGAAGCCACCCACGGCACGGCCCCGAAGTACGCCGACCAGGACGTGGTCAACCCCGGCTCGGTCATCCTGTCGGCCGTGATGATGCTCGAGCACCTGGGCTGGCAGACGGCGGCGGACCTGATCCTCAAGAGCCTCGAAGCCGCGATCGCCGCCAAGACGGTGACGTATGATTTCGAGCGTCAGATGCAGGGCGCAAAGAAGGTGAAGTGCTCGGAGTTCGCGGACGAGATGATCAAGCACATGGGGTGAGCGGCGGCTTGTCCGACGAGGAACTCGGCGAATCTGCGGCCATTCCGCGACATTGGTGAGCGAGGCGTTCGGTGTACCCGAACGCCTCGCTCGCGTTTTACAGGTACAGTCAGACTCTGATTCTTAGGCAGCACGGAGTACTCATGAAAAGCACGCAAAAGTACAGTCTCATGGGGCTGTTGGTGGTCGCGATGGTGTCCAGCGCCTCGGCCCACCCAGGGCACGACGACGTCCCCGCCGCGGCTCCCGCCCGTTCGGCCAGTCTTCCTGGGGTGCCCGTGCTGGCCGAGGACGCCCTGCCGCCCAACGACGTCAAGATCGAGATCGTCGATGGCTATCGGCTGATCACGTCGAACGGCATCCCCGATCACGCGCCGGGGCAGTTCCCCAACCGCGGCAATCCGAACGTCATCAAGCCGCAGCAACAGAAGTACCGCGTGCCGGCCGAGCCGAAAGTGGCCGACAAACTGACCGAAGCCCGCGGGCATCCGTTCGGCATCGCGATCAACGGCGTGGTGTTCGATCCCGGGACGGCCGAGTTCTGGGGCGAGCGCCAACTGGGCTGGAATCTGGAAGCATTCGGAGGGCCGATGAACCTTGGCCTCGACAAACACAACGCCCACGTCCAGCCGACGGGCACCTATCACTACCACGCCCTGCCGATCGGCATCTATGAGCGGATCAAAGGGGAATCCAAGGCGAAGAAGATGATCCTGGTCGGCTGGGCGGCGGACGGCTTCCCGATCTACGGCCTCAACGCCTACAGCAAGACCGATGACGCGACCAGCGAAGTCAAGGAACTGAAGTCGAGCTGGCAGTTGAAGAAGACCGATCGCCCCGCCGGCGATCAAGGGCCCGGCGGCAAGCCGGACGGCCGCTTCACGCGAGATTGGGAGTACGTTGCAGGCAGCGGCGACCTGGACGAGTGCAACGGGCGAACGGGCGTCACGCCGGAGTTCCCGAAAGGGACGTACTACTACGTCATCACCGATCAGTTCCCGTTTATTCCGCGTCACTATCGAGGAACGCCCGATGCCAGCTTCGAACGACGTGGGCCAGGTGGTGGACCGGGCGGTGGACCGGGTGGTCCGGGGCGAGGGCCGCGGCCGGGGAGTCAAGCTGCGACGAATTGATCGACCAACATGGATCGTGAAGGGGCAGCGCCGGGTACCGAGTGGCGGCCGTACGCCGGAAGTGCATCACCTTTGCCTTCATGAGATCTTCACATTCCGTTCTGGTTGTCGGGAGGTTCAACACGGGCCTAGACTCTGGGCGTAGCAATAACCCGCCGCGCCAACCGAGGTCCCGTTGATGATTCACGCCTACGCCGCCGAAGCCGCCAAAGCACCGCTCAAGCCTTTCTCCTACGATCCCGGTTCGCTCAAGCCGGAGCAGATCGAGATCGCAGTGCAGTATTGCGGGATCTGTCATTCGGACTTGTCGATGCTCGACAATGATTGGGGAATGGCTAAGTACCCGTTCGTCCCCGGTCATGAAGTGGTCGGCAAAGTAGCGGCAATCGGCGAACTGGTGACCCGGGTGAAGGTCGGCGACACCGTCGGCCTGGGCTGGTACGCGGGCTCGTGTTTGAAGTGTTCGCAGTGCATGAGCGGCAATCACAACCTCTGCCCGACCGCCGAGCAGACGATCATCGGCCGGCATGGAGGATTCGCCGACAAGGTGCGGTGTGACGAAGTCTGGGCGACGAAACTGCCCGATCACGTCGATGCCGCCAAGGCCGGCCCGCTCTTTTGCGGCGGGATCACCGTTTTCAACCCCATCGTGCAGTTCGGCGTTCAGCCGACCGACCGCGTCGCGGTGATCGGCATCGGCGGGCTGGGGCATCTGGCGTTGCAGTTCCTTAAGGCCTGGGGCTGCGAAGTGACGGCGTTCACCACCAGCGACAGCAAGCGAGAAGAGGCGATGAAGCTTGGGGCGCATCAGGTCGTGAACACCAAGAACGCAGGCGAGTTGAAGAAACTCGCCGGCTCGCTCGACTTCATCCTAAACACCGCCAACGCCAGCCCCGACTGGGATGCGATGTTCGGCGCGCTGGCGCCCAAGGGCCGGTTCCACACGGTCGGCGTGATTCCGGAGCCGATCCCCGCGCCCGCGTTTACGCTGATCAGCGGGCAGAAGTCGGTGTCGGGCTCGCCGCTGGGCAGCCCGTACACGGTCGGCAAGATGCTCGACTTCTGCGGCCGCCACGACATCGCACCGGTGACGGAGATATTCCCCATGAAGGACGTCAACGCCGCGATCGACCACCTGCGGGCGGGCAAGGCGCGGTATCGGGTGGTGTTGGCGGCATAATTGACGCAGTCCCAATGAGCGAACAGCAGGCCGAGCCTCGAAACGGGATTGACTCAATCGCTCCCCATTCGCCTTGGAGCTTGCTCGACTCGGCGTCGAATCGTACGTATGATGTACTGACGTTGTGCTTACGGAAGGCGATGATATGGTCAAGCAACTGACGCGAACGGGCAACTCGCTCGCCCTCGTAATTCCTAAGCCGCTGTTGGATCTCATGGGTGTGGATGAAGACACGCCCTTGAAGATTCATCTCGACGGTAAAGAACTGCGCGTGGTAGTAGCCGACAAGGCCGAGCGAGAAAAGTTTCTCCGAGGGGTGGAGCGAAGCCACCGGAAATACGCCAACGCGTACCGGAAGCTGGCGGAGTGAGTGATGGCCGAGCCGCGATTCCTAACGGCGGACGAAGTCCTTGAGCTTCACGAAGACCAGATCGATCGCTACGGCGGCAGCGCCGGCGTGCGTGATTTTGGCCTTCTCGAATCTGCATTGGCGATGCCACAGCAGACCGCTTTTGGTCATCGACTTCACGACGATGTGCCCGCGATGGCAGCGGCCTACCTCTACCACTTGGTGCGAAATCACGCTTTTGTCGACGGCAATAAACGTATCGGTGCTTTGGCGTGCGATCAGTTTCTCTTCCTCAATGATCTGGACCTGACGCTTACGGAAGAACAACTGGTGCAATGCGTGCTTGCCGTGGCGACGGGGAAGATGTCGAAAGAAGAACTCACATTGCTCATCCGACAACATGTGCGTCCGCTGTCTTGATGTTTGGCGTGTGCTCGCCATCCAGGGCACAAACCGTGTGCCCCTACATCGCCCGTGCCTTCCCGCCTCCTTCCCCGTATAAATCGTCCCATGACTTCCCCGACCGCCACCCCTGCCAAGCCGCGGCTGCTGACCGGCGATACGCCGACCGGCAAGCTTCACCTGGGCCACTACGTGGGCTCCGTCGAGAACCGCCTCGCGTTGCAGGATCAATACGATTGCTTCTTCCTGATCGCCAACAAGCACGCCTTCACCACCCGGGCCGATCGGCCGGACGACATCCGGCAATCCGTCCTCGATATCGCGACCGATTGGCTTGCCGTTGGGATTGATCCGAACAAGTCGGCGATGTTTATCCAGTCGGAAGTACCGGCGATCGACGAACTCACGTTCTTCTTCGCGATGCTGATCCCCTTCAACCGCGTCATGCGGAACCCGACCCTTGCGCAGGAGATCAAGGACAAAGACCTCGGCGACAAGTACCCCTTCGGCTTCCCCATGTACGCCGTCGGGCAGTGCGCTGACATCCTCGCGTTTCGGCCGGCGATCGTGCCGGTTGGCGAAGATCAGATCCCGCACCTGGAACTGACGCGCGAAGTCGCCCGCAAGTTCAACCAGACCTACTGCGGCGTGAACTCGCAGACGCCGGACAAGGAAAACGTCGCCGCCGGCGGGCTCTTCCCGGTGATCGAACCCAAGCTCGGCCGGGTCAAACGGCTGGTCGGCACGGGAGCTCCCAACGCCGATGGCACGCTGACCAAGATGAGCAAGTCGCTCAACAACGCGATCTTCCTCGCCGACGACGCCGACGTCGTGCAGAAGAAGGTGATGGCGATGTACACCGACCCAAAACGCCTGAAGGCGACCGACCCCGGCGAAACCGACCCGGCGAAGAACCCGCTCTGGGCATTTCACGAGACGTTCAACACCGACGCCGCGTGGGTCGCCGAGCACCGTGACATGTACCAGAACGGCAAGGTCGGCGATGTCGCCGTCAAACGGAAACTGGTTGAGGTCCTTAACGCACTGATCGACCCGATCCGCGAGAAGCGCAAGCACTTCGAGCAGCGCCCGGACGATGTGATGGACGCCCTGAAGATCGGCACCCGCAAGGCCAACGCCGTGGCAGAAGAGACGCTTGCGCTGGCGAAGCAGAAGATGAAGCAGGACTTCTTTGTGCGGACGCTACAAGTCGAATGAGTTCACTTGTCGTCCCTGAACCTGTCGGAGCCGTCGATTGCCTCCAGATCACCGGGCTCGGTGGGCGCTAGAACGGAGTGCCCGCCCAGGGGTACCACCTCAAATGCTCTCGTTCGATCATCCCACTGGCCCCATTGGCGCATAACGCCAATGGACTGCGACACACGAATGATGCAGAGGATGGCCGAAAACTCGAGACCGGTGAAGATCGCCGTCAGCATAACGTCGGCGGACGTCAAACCTGTCATGTATATCCGTCCGAGCAGATAGACCGGGCCGGCAGAAGCGACAAGACCGGCGATGGTCAACACCGCGATCACGGCCCATTGCTGCCTGCGCTTTGCGCTTCCCGCCAGCAATGTAGCGGCGACTCCCGCCACGAGCATGCCGCCATCGACGATCAAGGGGATGGTCAGGTCGCCGCGGGTGTCCCTTTCAAGAACACCGAGCACACAGCAACCGAAGCAAAAGAATAGAACGATCAAGACGATGCCCATTACACGGGTTGCGTCTTGAGCCCTTTCAACAGCCTCCACCGCTTGCAGAAAGGAAAGTTGTCGGTCGGGCGGCGTCAGGCGCAGCTCCTCTTAAACGCTTCCGTCGTGGCGAGGTGGTTGAGAGGTCTCATCGGAAGGCTTTGTCGCATACCCATACTTCCCGCCCGCCTCGTCAGGCGGCGGCGGGATGCCGAAGGGCGCGGGACCGAACGAGCCGCCCTGCGCTGGCGGGCCGACCGGAGGCACGGCCGGTGGCTGGCCGGGTGGGGAATAGCCGGGCGGCGGGTATCCGCCGGGCTGCTGCGGCCAGGCGGGCGGGTTTGGCTCCTGTGGGGAGGATTGGCCGTATCGCCCGTACATCTGTTGCTGTTGGGACTGTAGTGCGCCCATCCGTGAGGCATTTCTGACCGCGTCGATGAGCCACTTCAGCGTCGTGCCGAGCGCACCGAGTATGACCAGCATAAAACACGCGCCTAGCGCCAACTGCGCCGGGCTTCCGCCCATCAGCACGGACGCGAGCAGGTTCAACACGAAGTACGCAATCGCCAGGCCCACCACGACGATGCCGGCGATCACGCCGCCCTTGCCGCCGCCCCGAACGAAAAACGCCACCACGCCAAGGATTCCGCCGGCGATAATCAGCACCATTCCGCTGACCAGCAGTTGGGTCTTGGCCGAGACGCCGGCCTTGCCTTCGAGCTCCGCAAGCTGCTGTCTAAGCTGCTGTGCCTCGGGCACGTTGGAGTTCAGCATGGAATCGATGAACGTCGGCATCACCGCGGCAAAGCAAAGCCCGCCGATGACGGCGAGCGTGCCCATCACCCACATCATGATCGCTGCGCGCCGGGCCGGCGCGGCCGGGTCTGGCGGCGGGCGGTACGGCTGGTATGGAGCATGCGGGTACGGGTTCTGGGTCACGTCAGGTCTGCCTTCTTGTTGGGTTGAATGTCTGCCTTCGGCCGTCTCATCCTCGTGGGCTGGCCCACATCGATGCCACCAGCGCCCCCGCCGCCACGGCGGCCGTTTCAACGCGGAGAATCGTCGATGTCAGCGCGACCGCCGTCAAGCGGGCGTCCAGCATCCGGTCCACCTCGGTCGGCGACCAGCCCCCTTCCGGACCGACGAGCACCGTCAGCGATCGCGGTGCAACGGGGTTGAGCAGCAGTTCTCGCACCGGAATCGCGGTCGATCCTGTATCGAAGAACCACGCCGAACCGCCCGCGCCGATATCGAGCGTCCGCAGGCACTCGTCCAGCGAGATCGGCGACTCAATGCACATTACGCCGGGCCGCCGGCATTGCTTGGCTGACTCGGTGGCAATGCGAACCCACCGGTCGTGCTTGCCGGTCCCCTTCGGAGTCACAACGCTCCGCTCGGCGATCAGCGGAACAAACCCGCCACAACCCAGTTCCGACAGCTTCTCGACAAGCCAGTCCGCTCGCTCGCCTTTGGGCACGGCGGCGGCAACGGTCCAGGTGAAGCCGATTTCGCGCGCCTCGCGCACCGCATCAACGCGGAGGTTCAGTTCGTGGGACGCACCGGCGATGATCGTCGCGAGCGCGGTTCGGCCGGCATCGTCGAACAGTTCCACTTCGTCGCCGTCCATCAGCCGTAGTGCCTGGCGGGCGTGGCGGACCTGAATCGGGTCGAGGCTGAGCACCCCGGGATGAAGGCTGGCGATGTGGAGTCGTCGGGGCATGAGGTGAGGGATTATTGGAGCCCGGCGTGACGGGGGCAATACTGATCGCTCCTTCATCGCGTTTCCGGTCGGGCGATGTGCACCCCACGGGCCTCGCCGGTGCTCAAGTCGTTCGGCGCAGGGTCGATAACATGATAATGAGTGGCTGCGCAACGGTTGCGCACCCGTTCGACGATGAGCGCTACGCCCTCCGACACCCTCGACGCCCTCAAAGTCCCCGACCCAGCCCCGACCGCGGGCCGGGCGGACGATCTGCTGTCGCAGATGGCCGGGGATGAAATCAACCGCCTGCTCGCCGATGCCGAGATCGAGCCGGAACGGACGCCCGCGCCCAGAGCGCCGGCCGAACCGGTCAGGTCGGCGGACGCAGTGCTCGATACGCCGGGCGATGGCACGTCTTCGCCCTCGCTGCCGCAGGACACGATTTCGAAGGAACTGGATCAGGTCTTTTCGCAGCAGGTGGCAGCGGCAGACGCACCGCCCGCGGATCGGACGCCCGAGCCTTCTACGGGAGACACCACGGCGGCAACGCCACCCTCCGACCCCGCCGCCAGCGCCAACCCGGACGATATCTCGGCCGATGGCGTGGCCGACCTTCTCGGACGGCTCTCCGAGGGAGACGCGCAATCCCCACCGTCGGACGTGCCGGCGGCGGCCGCCGCTCACAGTGCCGAAGCCGTCGGCCACGACGAACGGGCCGCGCTCGCCGAGCCGCATGATGCGTCACACGATGAATCGCACGCTGGACCGCAGGACGATTCAACTATCGTCGCCGCCCCGCCGCCCGAATCCGAAGGAAAACTGTCGCGGCTGATCGACTGGATCACGATGCCGCTCGACCCGTTTCCGGACGAGATCCGCGACGTCATCGGAAAAGTCGCGATCGTGACTGCGATTAATGCGGTCGCCATACTGGTGTATGTGATGGTCTTCCGGTGACGATTCGCATCTTGAAGACGGGGGGATCACCACGGAGGCACGGAGGGTAACTCGGTGGACGGCGCAACCTGTCATCCAGAGGCACTGCGAACACCAAAATGCTTCCAGGTCAGGACTAACTTGTCCTTCGGAGTACTTCAGGATGGCTAAAAGCGGCGTCCGCCGAGTTGCCCTCAGTGTCTCCGTGCCTCCGTGGTGATCCCCTCCCCGTTCGCCCGGCAGGTTCAAGGCGAATACCGCTGCGCGATCGGCATCCGCCGGCCGAAACCGAAAGCTCGGCTGGTCACCTTAAGACCCGGCGCGGCCTGGCGGCGCTTATACTCGCTGCGGTCGATCAGGCGGATCATTCGATTGACCGTCGCCTCATCGAACCCCTCGGCGATGATCTGCCGCGGGCCCTTCTCCTCTTCCACATAGCGGAACAGGATTCCGTCGAGCACTTCGTAAGGCGGCAGCGAATCCTGGTCGGTCTGGTTTGGTCGCAGCTCGGCGCTGGGGACCTTGTCGATACTGCTCTGCGGAATCATCTCACGGCCCTTGGAGCGGTTGTAGTACCGCGACAACTCCCAGACCAGCGTCTTCGGCACGTCGGAGATGACCGCCAATCCGCCGCACATGTCGCCGTAGAGCGTGCAGTAACCGACGGCCAGTTCGCTCTTGTTTCCGGTGGTGAGCAGCAGGTGGTTCAGCTTGTTCGAGATCGCCATCAGGATGACGCCGCGACTGCGAGCCTGAAGGTTCTCTTCGGTAACGTCTGGTGCAAGACCTTTGAAGACGCCGGCCAGCGTGCTTTCGAACGCCGCGTGAACGTCCTTGATTGGGATGGTGTGGAAGTTGAGGCCGAGGTTCTTCGCCAGGTCGCGAGCATCGCCGATGCTGTGATCGGAACTGAACTTGCTCGGCATGGCTACGCCGACGACCTTTTCCGGCCCGAACGCCTCGGCGGCCAGTGCGGCCGTCAGGGCCGAGTCGATTCCGCCCGATAGCCCCAGCACCACCGACTTGAAGCCGGTCTTGTGAACGTAGTCGCGAAGACCCAGCACCAGCGCCTTGAAGACCGCTTCCAGGTCGGCTTCCTCGTAGGAATCGGGCGCACTGAGCATCCGATCGGCCCGCATGTCTGTCCGCTCGCCCGCATAAGCCGATGCGGCGGGCATGGCCGACAGCGGCGGTGGGTAGTCGGCCGGCATGCCGATCGGCTCGGTCGGCTTCAGCAGCTTAGGAATGCCCACCTCGGCGATCAGCAGGTCTTCGCCGAACGCCTTGCCGGTGGCGATCAACTTGCCGCTGCCGTCGATGACGACGCTGTTGCCGTCGAACACCAGCTCGTCGTTTCCGCCGACCTGATTGACGTACACGATCGGCTTGCCGAACCGACGGGCCTGGGCGGCGAACAGTTCGAGCCGGAACGCGTGCTTGCCCAGCACGAACGGGCTGGCGCTGGCGTTCACTAGCAGCTCTGCACCGACGCTCATCAGATCGGCGATGGGATTCTCGTGATACAGCCGCCGGGCGATGAGTTGCTCATCGTTCCAGAGATCTTCGCAGATGCTCATGCCGATGATGTGGCGTCCTTCGGCCGAGGTGACTTCCACCAGGTTCTCGCGCTCGTCGCGTCGGCCGGGTTCGAAGTAACGGCTTTCGTCGAACACGTCGTAGGTGGGCAGCAGCGTCTTGAAGTGCCGGCTTGCTACCTGCCCGTCCCGCAGCAGCGCCACCGCATTGTGCAGCGGCCGGCCGACCGGGTTGGCGTTGCGATCGGCGTAGCCGACGATCACATCGAGCCCCCGGGTCTGGCCCGCGAGCTCCTCCAACGCCGCTAGTGAATCGTCCACGAAAGACCGCTTCAGCAGCAGGTCTTTAGGCGGGTACCCCAGCAGCGAAAGCTCCGGAAAGACAGCAAGCTCGGCGCCCGCCTTGCGAGCAGCGGCGATGAATTCCAGGTGCTTGGTCAGGTTCCCGGCGATGTCGCCGACGGTCGGGTTGATCTGGCAGAGGGCGATCCTCATATTCCGGCATTGTAGAGGTCGTACGCGGATGGGATAGGGGTCGCGCCTTACGGCGACCCTCCGTCCCCCGGTGACCTGCTACCGGTCGTCCCCGGACTGCTTCTTCTTGGCGTCGCGTTTCTCCTTTTCGCGTCGCTCTTTCTCCTTCTTCTCCTGTTCCTTCTTTTCCTTGTCCCTGGCGGCTTGGCCGAGAATATCGCCGAGAATTCCGAACGGATTGTCCTGCGCCTTGTCGGCCGGTTTGGTCGCCGGGGCAACTCCGGGATTGACACCCGGGTTCGCCCCCACGCTACCGCGGGTGGCGGGACTTGCCGGCGACTTCTTCTTTCCGCTGAAAATGTCGATCAGGTTAGCGATATCCTCCGGCTTGCCGCTGAGGTAGTTCTGCGTGAGTGCCTCATGAACGGCTGTCGCGAAGTTGTACCGCGGCGCGGAGAAGTTGCCGGTCATCGACAGCGGTACACCCTTGGGGACGAACTTCGCGATGTCGCCGCCGAACCAGCTCGCCGAGAAGAGCATCGTCAGCGGTTCGAGGGTGCTGTCGGCCATCTTGACCCTACCGTAGAGATGGATGGTCCGCTCCTGTCGTTCGCCGAGAACGAACGTCATGTCATGGCCGATGTATCCGCGGCTATAAGTGACCTTGCCGTCGCGAATGCTCCCCTGCAAGCTGTCGGCGTCGACCTTCAGGTAGCCGAGAAGGTCGGTCACCGTCGTGTTCTTGAACTGCGCCCCGCTGAAGCTAAACGTCGCGACCGCGTATCCCTTGTTCTCCCGGCTGTTCACCTTGAGCATCTTGCCCAGCGGCACGTCGCGGCATTCCACGATCGTGACGTCCATGATCCCCTTGGTCTCGGCCGACGGAACGAACAGCGGGTTGTTCACCAGGTCGCCGAGCGATTTGGCCAGTGCCGGGTTGAGCTGCACCTTGCTCAGCAGCGGCAGATTCGCCGGGATATTCAGCAGGGGGAACTCGCCGTTGAGATCGATCGCGATGCCGCCGAGGTCGATCGTGCCGCTGTTGCAGGCGATCGGCGTCGGCTTCTGCTGGCCTTCAGGTTTGCTGTCGTCGATCACTTTCATCACACCGCCGACGAGCGTGACGGGGATGTCGAGCTTCTGAATGGTCAGTCCCTCGGCCTCCACCAGGTCCAACGCAACACTGCCGCGGGCGATCAGGCTGCGCAGCGCGACGGCGGTCGGGATGACGTTGCCCTTGTCGTCCGTCGCCGGCAGGCTGCCGCCGAGCGCGAACCTGCGGCTGGCTTTGCCCTTGATGACGTAATCCTTGTACGGGTCCTTGTCTGCCGGCGTGGCCGGGTCGGCCATCATGCCGTGGATGATCGGCCAGAGCTTCTCGGCGTCGTACGACACATCGGCGACGAGGTTGTCGAACGTGCGCGTGCGGCTGAGATCGATGATCTTCCCCGTCACGCCCAGGCTCATCGCGCCGCTGGATTCGAAGACCACGCCGAGCTTCGACAAAGCCAGCGTTCCGACGCCGGCGGTATCGAACGACAGGTCGTCGTCGATGCGGATGGTCTTCTCGGTGAAGGTCGTCTTGCCGGCGGCGTCGCGGGCGAGGAAGTCGGCGACCGTGCCGCCGCCCTGAAGCTTGATCACCGCGCCTTCGGTGGCCAGCTTCTGGGTGATGTTGATCGCGCCGGCGTAAGGCGACTGCGGCTTGTTCCCGCCGAGAAACGCCGACAGTTCCATCAGCGGTTCGATCTGCCCGGCCACGGTAAACGAACCGGCCAGTGCCGGAGCGACCGCGGCGGCGTTTGGGGCGCGGGTGGCGACCGCAAGGGTTGATTTGACGCTGATGTCGCCTAGGTCGCGGGTGGCCGTGCCGACGGTGACGGCGAGCTTTGACGTTTGCACGACCGGTACGATGGTGAGCGTTTTGCCGTCGCCGGTGATGTCGAGCGAGATCGTTGCCGAGCCGCCGGCGATTTTCGCAGGCGGGGTGGGCGTAGGCTGGGTCGCCGGCGGTGTTGTCGCAGGTGCTGCCGCCACGGGCTGAGTGGCCGCGCCGGCTTTGGCGGGCGGCGTGAAGAGGGCCATCAGCTCTGACGGGCTGCGGGCGACCAACGGCTCTTTCAGAACCAGCGTCGTGCCCAGGCCCGAAGCGGATAGCTCGCTGATGCGGATTTCCCCGATCTGCTCGAGCATTGAAGGAGCGGCGGCCGGAAGCGTCGCCGGGACCGGCGTGCCGGCGGGAAGCTTTTCGTCAGCCGCGGCGACTTCGATCGGAAGGCCTCGTGGGGGATAGGCATTCTTGCCTGTCACTCGGGACCTATTGTAGTTCTCGAATGCAGAGGAGCCCTTTGCGTTCGAATCCCGGGTTTCCTCCCGAGTGACAGACAAAAATGTCTGTCCCCCGGGAAGCGATGTCTGTCCTCCACGATGCTCTGGCTTTTCCGGTCCGAAGGTCACCGCCGGCCGATTCGTCGCCCGGAACGCCTCGGCAACCGCCTGCAGTTTCGCCAGCTCCGGCGTCGACACCTTCACCGACATCTTCTTGACCACCTCCAGCGGCGGAACGCTTTCGGTGGTGTCGCCGACGACTCGGCTGAGCGCGAACTGCCCGCTCGCATCGACGTTCGCCAAGCCGCTCTTGAGCTGCAGTTGTTCGAGCACCGCCGATGCCAGTTTGGGCCCGGTTGATGCCTTGACGGCTAGTGTCAGCTTCTCGTCCGTCAGCACCGGCTTGTTGCCGGCGACGGTGAGCGCGTCGATCCCGCCGTCGAGCGCCAGCACCATGCTGCCGTCGGCGTTTTGCTTGAGGTCGATCGTCGCGACGAGCAGGCCCTTCTTCACCAGGACCGGTTTGTCGGGGCTGGAGGCCTCGGCGATGACTTCCTTGGTTGATGCCATAAACCGGCGGCTCAGGTCGTGGGTTTGCGCCAGATCAAGATCGAGCGCGAGCTTGCCCGCCGCCTGCGGAGAGCCGGCCTTGGGCAGGTTGACGATCAGCTCGCCGGGGCTGCGCAGCGAGAGCCACTTGCGGTTGTCGGCGACATCAAGCTTTGCGACGGTCAGCTTCGCGCCGCCATCCGGCAGCGGCTGATAGGTTGCACCGAGGTTGGCGGTGAGGGAGTAGCCGGCGAGAACTTCGGTCCGCTGGCGGATGCGCGCCGCCGGGCCGGTGGCCGACAGCGCCAGGTAGCGGCCGAGATCGACGTTGGTCGTCGCGACCGCGCCGTCGAAGCGCATCGCACCGTCGACCATCGAACCGGTGCCGCTGACGCTCAGCGCGCCGGCGGAGAGGTCGTACTCCCTCATCGCCGGTACGAACGCACCGAAGTCGGCCATCGCCTGCTTCAGCGCGACGTTGACCTTGGTGATCGTGAACGCGGGGATGTCATAACGACCGGCGGCAACGGCGGACGTCGGCGGAACGTAGGTCATTGCCGGGACGGCAATCTGCACATCGACGGTCGGCGATGTCGGGTTGCCGACGATCGCCGAGACGCTGAGGTCGCGTACTTCCTTCACGTCGCCGGTCTCGGTTCGGAGCACGGTGCCGGAAATGCCGGCGCGGACCAGCGCCTGCTTGACCGCCTTGCCGCCGACGAGCGTATCGATGTCGGTCCCGGTGACGATGACGGAAAACTTGGCCGGCTCCGAAGGTTTGGTCGGGTCGCCGGTGCTGTCGGCGGCAATGTTCACCTTCCCGGCGAGCGGCGTTTCGTCCAACGACAGGAACTGGCCGAGCTGCTGCTTGAGCTTGGCCAGGTCGGCGTCGATTGAGCCCTTCAGGCTCGCGAGGGTGGGCGCGGTGACGGTTCCGGTCGCAAAGCCACTCGTCAGGTTCAGTGTCAGATCGCGCACGTCCGGTGCGGTCAATCCGCCGCCGCGACTGATCGCGTTAATGCTGAGCGAAACGGGCTCGACGGCGAACGGCTGTTTGATGGGTTGACCCTGAGCGCCCGCGATCGGCGCCTCGCCGGCGATGTCTTTGACGTCAACCGTGACCACGACATTGGATTGCCCCGGCGACAGGTCGGCGGTGACGGTCTGCTCGAACCGTCCGCCGCTGAGCGACGACCCTGGCTTCAGGCCGATCGTGTTGGGCAGCATTGCCGCCAGCGGGACGAGATCGACGACGAGCGTCTGGTTGAGTTTTCCGGGCAGCGCGACGGTCTGGTTCTTTGCCGCCGACATCAGCGACGCCAGCGGGGCATCGACGGCGACGGACAATTGGACCTGTCCCGTTTTCAGCCCGATCGCACCGTCGGTGCGAACGACGGCCGACGCGACGTCGCCCAGCCCCTTGGGCAGGCTGATGGTCAGCGGCAGCAGGATCGACAGCTCGTCGGTTTGGTAAGCTTCACCGGGGGCGAAAGAGGCGTTGGCGAAGGTGATCTGCTTCCCGCCGATGTCGCCGCGGATTTCAATCGACTTGCCGCCGGCAACCTTGGCGATCACGCCGCCGTTGAGCTGGCCGGACAGTTGCCGGACGACGGCTGGCGGGAGAAACGCCGCGATCGCGCTGGCGTCGATGGACTTCAGTTCGACGGTCTCGTCGAGCGTCGCGTTATCGATGTTCACGCGCCGGGCGGCGATGACCGAAGCCTTGCCCTTGACGCTCAGCGTGCCCGCCGGGCCGTCATTGACCGACGCCGTCACCGACAGGCTGTGATCGATCGGCTGGTTGATGTCGGCGATCGCCACCGTGGCGGCGATGTCGGTCATCTTCACTTTCTGCGAGGTCCTCGGGTCGCCGCTGTTGCGGACGAACATGCCCCGACTGCTTTCGATGCGGATGTTGCCGCTGACGTCGGGCAGGTCGGACGGCGGCGCATCGGGCTTGTTGCTGGGCTTGGCGAGTTTGGCGAAATTGATCGAGCCGTCGGGGTCCTGGATGAGTGTGAAGTCCGCCCCGCGAACGACGGTGTCGCCCAGCTTCAGATCGCCGCCGATCGCCTTGACCAGCGAAAGCTGGGTGGAGAGCGATTCGACCTGGGCGATCTGGCTGTTCTTGTCGTCAAAGATGCGAACGCCGGTAACGGTGACGCCGCCGGTCCAGGAGATCTTCCAGTCGGCGATTTCGACGCGGCCGTTGAGGTTGTCGTTGATCTTGCCGACGACGAACGAGCGGGCGACGGAGGTACTGAGGAGCGTCGGCGTCAGGAGCACCAGCAGAAGCAACGCTATCACGACCCCGGCGAGAACCTTCAGCCAGCGCCGGCGGCGCGGCGCCGGCGTCGCTTCGGCGCTATCTGGCGCGGGGCTCTTGGGGTTATCAAGGCGTTCGGGAGCGTTGTCGGTGGTCATCGCGGGTTGGGTCCGAGGTTAACGTTTAGCGGTCGCACCGCAGGTGCACTCTTCAACGGCGTGCGCCGAGTTCAGGTCCGATGGGCGGCACGCACTTCGCCAAATGATAGAGGCGGCGTAACGGGTTACGCCGCCTCCAATCTCTTCAGGTTTTATCGGCCGATCAAGCGGGTCGTTTAAGCAACGCCGCACGGCTCATGCTCCGTGACTCGCCTTACTTAGCCGGTCGAGTCGCCGGCTTTTCTTCTGGCTTGGCGACGGGCGTCGGGACAGCGGTGTCCACGCGGTACATACCTTCGCGGAGCAGGACCGGCGTTGCCACCGCCGGGCGGGCCATCGCCGGCAGCGGTCGGCCGCTGCGGTCGCGGCCGTTGTTGATGTTGGCGTTGTTGCCGTTCTGCCCCACGATCCCGCCGGGGCCCTGGAAGGTGAACTCTCGCAGCGCGATCAGCGTGGCCAGCTGCGGACGCATGGTCATCGTGACGTACTTGCGGTCGTGGGAGACGGTCGCCTGTACGTCCAGATTCGCGCCGCTTTCGACAATGCTGATCTCGGGATCGAACGCGGTGTTATTCCCGCCGAAGAAGTTCTGCGCCCGACTCTCCGAGGCGAAAGCGAGCACGGCCAACGAACCAAATGCCATGATGACGGGGTGCAATCGCATAGGTGGGACTCCCAAAGTGCCCCAAAACCGCAGGGCGGGGTGATATCGATCCGCTCCGTATCTTACCCATAAGATTCGGACTGTGCGTAGAATTTTCTGCAATTCACGTCGGCTATGATCTCCGGGAGCGCGGGCCCCTCCGCCCCGCCTGGAGCATGCCATGACGTTTTTCCTTGTTGTCTTCTACGGCTTGGTTGCGTGCATCGCGATTCGCTCGATCCACCAGCAACGGCGATTCAGGATGCGCACCGCGGATCGACGGTGCGAGGCGTGCGCGATCGACCATCCCCATTTCGCGTGCTACTGCGGGCGTTGCGGGCGGCAGCTGCATCAAGTGTGATGAGATTCCAGAGGCGTCTACGACGATGTTTTACGGTTCTCTCGCCGACTCGGACGGCTTCTCCACCGCGTTCTCCACCGCTCAAATCAACGCCTTTTCTGAACTTGCAACAACCGGTGGATAAGTAAATTTCGTGTGAGCGGTTTCTTTAGGCCGGATGAGACTGCCGCGCGTATATTTCCCTTCGTCGTCGGACGCGAAAGCGACCGGCGAAATCGGAGAACGCTCCCAAATACCAAGTCCGGCTTCCCCTACGCGGAAGACCCTGCGAAGCAACCGAGTGCGGGCAGGGCGGGAGTCGGCGGCCTGCGACGTGAGGGGCCCTTGTGGCAACAACGCGCGGCGGCGAAAGCTGTCGTGCGGAACGTGCCATCACGGCCCCCTTGGCTACCCGTAACTGATGGGCTTTAAAAGGCTCTTAGTGGCAATCCGGGTTAACGTCGCCGCCAGTGGCGCTTCAGCTCCCGCGAGGGGAAATCCCTCCGTCGAGCGGGCGTCGGGCCCAGGGTGTCGCAGCCGGCTGGTAACGGCCGGTGAATGACGCCTGATCCTAGGAATGGGTCCGGGAACGGAAGTAACTCTTCCGGCGGGCGTGTTAAGGCGGTGTGCTGCCTCGACGGGTCAAACCGAACAGGCTTCTATCGCCCCAGCGCGTGCCGCACGCGAAATCCCACGGCCGTCCAGTACGGCACATCGCCACGCCACCCCGTTGGGTGAGCGGCCGCGGCGGAAACAGTCGCGGTCATACCGTCCGTCGGGTCGTCGTCTCACGACGCCGACCCGGCCGAGCGGACCGGGGCGAGTGCCAGGCCGGGAGCAGGTTGCCAGTAGAACCGGTCCGAGACCAGAACAGGCGGCGGAAGCCGCCGACATCGGGAAGCCGCATCGAACGGTAACCCGGAGCCAGGCCCACGCGGTGACGTCGCGAGTCACTTCGTGGGCCTTCTGGTTTTGGTGAGGTGCACGCCGACACAAGACAAACTTCCACTGATTCGATGTTCGATGTTGGGCGTTCGATGTTCGATGTTCCTATCTGGACGTTTCAGCATCGGTTTGCTGAACACCGAACGCCGAACTTCGACCAGAAGAAGATGAATCAGCGCCGAGCGTCGTACCATCTGACGTTACAATCTCACCCACTTGATCACTTTCCCCTGCAACAACTGCCGCGAGGAACTGTCCGTTCCGTCCGACCTCGCCGGCGGCGAGATCCAATGTCCCACCTGTGGCTGGCTGGCGTCCGTGCCGCTGCTGTCTGATCTGCCCAATCTCCGCCCCGACGGTACACACGCGGTCCAACCGGTCGTTGAACGGGAGGAGGCCGACCGGCTTGCGGGTCTGGTCCGGTCCTTCGGCCGACGGCGGGTCGATGACGCTGGCGAAGAGATCGACAACCGCACGCTTCCGGAGGCGATCGACCTGGCCCCGATCGCCCCGCCGCCGTCGCGGCCGGCACCGCGCTACGACCCCGAGACCGGCGAACGCCTCGATCCCCTTGAGATTCGGCGTGAAGCACCGATCCCGGCCGTCCCCCTCGGCCCGCTCGGCAGGTCTGGCCCGCCGACGGTCGGCTATGCGACGCCGGGGAAGACGAGCTTCGCCCCGCGCACCTCCGTCTGGATGGAACTGTTCACGCCGGGCAATGCGTTCGTCATGGTGGTGATCTGGTTCGCACACCTGTGCGCGACGATTGTCGACTTCTTCGTTCGGTATTTTCTGGCGGTTCTCCAGAAGGCGGGCGGCATCGATATCCCCGCCTGGCCATTCAACCTACTCTTCTGGCTCGTCCTGGCGCACTACGCGAACACGATCTTCGACACCGGAGAAGAACAGCGCGACGATCTGCCGCGACCCCTCCGTAACGGCTCGTTCTCTGAGGACGTTTTTGCCCCCCTGCTCAGGGCGATCGTCGCATACACGCTGGCTTACCTGCCAATGACATTGCTCCTGCGGCTGGCCGACAGCGATGAATCCCGCCGGATCCTGCTGTCAGGGGGACTGATGTTCGGCGGACTGGTCTTCCCGGCCCTTCTGCTATGCGCCTGCGGAAGCAATACGCTGGCGAACCTCCGACCCGATCGTGTTCTCCGCGTCATTCGGGTTTGCGGCTGGGCCTACTGGCGGCTGGCGCTGATCACCGTTCCGCTTGTGCCGCTCTACCTCTGGACGGCGCTGGGGGTGAACTACATCGATCCCCTCATCGGCGGGTCGAAGATCGGCAACTTCACCGCCGGCCTGCTCGCCCGCGGTCTGATTGCCATGCCGCTGCTGTGCATCTGTGTGTATCTCGCGCACGGCGTGTGCTGGCGGCTCGGCCGGTTGCAGCGCGTCCATCACACGGAGTTCAACTGGGCGTGGGAACTGCACGAAGAGGAGCGCCAGGCAGAACGCCGCCGCAGGCAGCGCGAGCGGGAAGAGGCCGCCCGAACCCGCAACGCGAACGCGGTCTAAAGGGCCGTTGTGGTGCAGTCGTCCCGGCTGCATTGCAGGCGGGACGCCTGCCCAACAAGTGTGCCACGCGTCTTGGGGAGCCGCCGGACGCCTCGAAGTCCGGAAATTCGATTCATCATCCACCCGACCGACATAACAAACCCCCCGTCGGCGACTATCATCAGGACACCGGGCGACCAACGGGCTGCTCGGGACCCTGATCCGCGTTTACGGAACCAACCTATGCATAGATTTGCTACCGCTCGCGCTCTCGCCGCCGTTCGCCCCGCGATCCTGGCATCGGCCGTTTCTGTGTCGATGTTGGCCGGGCTGGGTTGCAAAGAGCATGAAGACATCAGGGCTTACGACGCGCCCAAGGCCGATACGGCCGCCGCTCCGCAGCCGGCGCTGGCGTCTTCGGTGGTACCCGCCGTCGCCGACAAGCCCGCCGCCGACCCCAACGCGCCCACTTGGGCCCTGCCATCGGGCTGGAAGCAGGTGCCCGGCGGGTCGACGATGCGATTTGCGACGATTTCGGTCTCGGAAAAGAACCCGGAACTGGTGCTGACTGTCATCCCACTGGGTCCGCCGCAGCCCCTGCTGGAGAACATCAACCGCTGGGAAGGCGAAGTGGGAATGACCCATTCGTCGGCCGAGCAGCTGAAGTCGCTCGTCCGCACGCAGGATTTCGGCGGAACGCCGGGTCAGGTCGTCGACCTGGCCGGCCCCGGGCCGACGCCCGGCGGGCCGAAGCTCCGCACCCTCGCCGCAATGGTCGATCGCGGCCGGCAGATCTGGTTCTTCAAGCTCAAAGGGCCGGACGATCAGGTCGCGGCACAGAAGGAGAACTTCGATCTGTTTATCAAGTCGGTCCGCTTCGGCGCGCCCCAGAGCCGCGTGCCGGGGACGATGGACGGCCTTGCGGCATTGATCGCCGCCCCTGCCCTCTCGGCCGTGCAGGCGATCACGCAAAACGCGAATCTGACCCTGCCAACCCTGCTGGCCGACGAAGGCGAGAAGGTCACCAAGTACGTCGCCCCCAAGGGTTGGACGGAAGACAAGACGCCACGAATGATGCGCGTCATGACGTTTTTCGTGAAAGACGGTGAAAAACAGGCCGAGGTGTCCGTATTAAAGCTGGGCGCAGGCAACATCGGGCCACTGCTGGCGAATGTGAACCGCTGGCGGGCTCAGGTGGGTGCGCAGCCGATCGCCGAGATCAACGAGAAAGAGATCCCCAAGGTAACGATCTCGGGGAAGGAAGCGTACCTCTTCGAGTTCGTCGGCCCGAACGACAAGGAACCGACCAAGCGGATGTTCATTACGCTCGGCGAGCGCGGCCCGGACGTCTATTTCTTCAAAATCATCGGCGACGCCGGCCTGGTGGCCGCCCAGAAGGACGCGTTCAATCAGTTTCTGAAATCGGTCGAGTTTGGAAAATAAGACTGTAGAAGAGGGATCACCACGGAGGCACGGAGACACGGAGGCTAACCTGGCGAACAATGTGACGTTCGCGAACCTGCTCTCAATTGTCATGCTGAGGTACTCCGAAGGACCTTGTATCGAAGCCGAAACAATGTTCGTTGACCGCTCGGCCGGCGAGGGCGTGACGGCGTTCGAATCGTGCTTCGGCCTTCGTTACCAGGTCCTTCGGAGTACCTCAGGATGACAGATGTGTGTCATTCCCCAGGCTGCCCTCCGTGTCTCAGTGCCTCCGTGGTGAGTTTTTGATTCCCGTTCGCAAGAAGAGGAAACACCGTTGAAGGTTTTGAAGTCCATCGCCACCGCGCTCGCCTCCCTCAAGATCACCGTCGTGCTTTTGAGCCTGGCGATCGTGCTGGTGTTCGCGGGCACCCTGGCGCAGCGTGAAGACGGCATCTGGCAGGTGGTTCGCGACTACTTCCGCTGCTGGGTTGCGTTCATCCCCATTAAGCACCTGATCCCCTTCGCCGACCCGGCCAAGATCCCCGGGACGATCATGTTCCCCGGCGGATACACGATCATTGTCGCGATCCTGATCAACCTGCTCTGCGCCCACGCGATGCGGTTCAAGTTCGTTCGCGGCGACCTACTGCTGGTGCCACTGCTGGCCGTCTCGATCCCGGTCGTCTATCTCACGCAGAACAACCCCAACGCGCTGAACATCACGCTTGCGTCGCTGGTCGGCCTTGGCGTGCTCGTGCTCACCTGCCTGCTCCACAAGAAGCGGGCCGGCGTCATCATCATCCACTTCTCGCTCATCCTGCTGCTGCTGGGCGAAGGCGTCACCGGATACCTCGCCAAGGAAGGGCAGATGCCCATCACCGAGGGGCAGGCCGCCAACTGGGTGCAGGACATTCGCGCGGTCGAACTGGCGGTGGTCGATACCTCCGACCCGAAGGTCGATAAGCATGTCGTCATCGGCGGCGAACGCCTGGCCAAGGGCGGCGTCATTCAGGACCCGCGGCTCCCGTTTGATATCCGCATCGACCGGTTTCACTGGAACTCCGAAGCGCTCGGACCTCAGCAGCCGCAGGCGCAGGGCAACATGCTCGCGACGGCCGGCGCGGGGAAAAACCTGGGCATCATCGGCAAGCCGAGGGTGAACGGCATCGACCCCAACGAGGTGGACGTGTCGGCGGCGTTCGTGACGCCGGTGGAAAAAGGCGGCAACGCGCTGGGCACCTATCTCGTCACGCTGCCGGTCTGGGCCGATGGCATGCTGTCGAAGCTGAATGAGCCGCAGGCGGTCGAGGCTGGCGGCAAGACCTACCAGATGCAGTTGCGATTCGAACGCGGCTTCCGCCCGTTCGCGATTCACCTGCACAAGTTCACGCACGACAAGTTCGAAGGCACCGCGATGGCGCGGAACTTCGCCAGCCAGGTGACACTGCTCGACCCGGCCAAGGGCGTGTCGCGTGAAGTCACGATCAAGATGAACGAGCCGCTGCGTTACGCCGGCGAGACGTTCTTCCAGGCGAGCTTCCGCGGCGACAAGACGACCATTCTGCAGGTGGTGAAGAACCCCGGCTGGTTGATGCCGTACATCGCCTGCGGGCTGGGCGCCCTGGGCATGCTGATTCACTTCGGCATTCACCTTGTCGGGTTCCTTGGAAAGCGCAGCAAGGCACCGCCGCCAGGTTTCGCACTGCCCCCCGCTCCTCCGAAGGAGCCCAAGCGCGGCAAAGGCAACAAATCGCCTGATGGCGGCTACTCGCTTGCACCCGTTGGCAGCTGGCCGCAGGCTTCCAAATGGCTCCCCATCGGTCTTGCCGTTTTCGCCGCATGGTATGTCATCGGTCACGCCTTCCAGGGCGACTACAAGTCCAAGCAGACCCCCGCGAACCGCATGAACCTGACGGCGTTCGCCGAGGTTCCGGTGTCGTTCGACGGGCGCGTGATGCCGATCGACTCGGTCGCCCGCGGCAACCTGAAGATCCTCAGCGGCCGCGAGTCGATCAAGCTCGACGACGGCGGCTTCATGGGGATGGGCGCGACGAAGATCGAAGCCGTCGAGTGGTTTGCCGACACGCTCGCCGGCAACGCGCGATCGGACACGTACAAGGTCTTCCGCATCGACCACCCCGAGGTCAAGAGCCTGCTCGGTCTGAAGACCGAAGAGAAGCTGTTCAGTTGGGAAGACATCGCCGGCAAGCCCGGGAACATGTCCAAGTTCCAGGAGCAGGTCACGCAGGTCCGCAAGGTCGCCGACAAGCAGCGCGATCCGTACCAGCAGGCGGTGGTGAAGCTGTACCAGCACATTTCGCGCTACATCCGGCTGGTGAACGCGACAGAACAGTCGGTGCTCAACGACGTCCTGGCCGACGAACGCAAAGGCGTGGAACTTCTGGTCGCGGCGCTGCGGGCCGGTGTGTTCGTCTCGCCGGACGTGCGGTCCGAAGCCCAGCACAAGGCGATCTTCGGCAACCAGTTGCTGCGGCAGTTGGACCGGACGGTGAACTACCTCGGCTCGGAAGGTGGCGCCACCGACAACCTGCTGTTCATCGCCCCGCTGGCCGACGGGCAGAAGTGGCAGCCACTGGCCCGTGTGACCGTGCGGCAGCTTCGCACGACGCTGGGCAACGTCCGTAACGTGCTGGTGCACGAGCCGGACAAGGCCGACATCGTCGCCCACTTCGACGAGGTCGAGGCGACGCTCGCCGAGCGGGAGGCAGAGCTGGGCCACAATGTCGAGATGCCCGCGACGCAGATGGAATCGGCCACCGCGTGGTTTGGCATGTTGCGGCAGTTGCGCAACGAGGATGTCAGCGGCTTCGATGCCAGCGTGGCTTCCTACATCAACACGGTTCAGGCGCAGGCTCCGAAATCCGCCAGCCATCAGAAGGCCGGCTTTGAGATGGGCTTTAACCGGTTCGACCCGTTCACGGTGTCCTTGGTGTTCTATATTGCTGTTCTCGTCATGTCGCTGGGATCGATGATCGGCTTCACCCGGCCACTCTGGCGGTCGGCGATTGTGCTGCTTTCCATCGCGCTCGTCGTTCACAGCTACGGCCTAATCGCCCGCATGTACATCTCGGGCCGCCCGCCCGTCACGAATCTCTACTCGTCCGCCGTCTTCATCGGGTTCGGCGCGGCGCTCATCTGCCTCATCCTCGAGGCGATCTTCCGCAATGGCGTCAGTGCCCTGACGGCGGCCGTCCTAGGCATCGCGACGACTCTGATCGCGGGCGCGCTCGATGTCCGCGACGTCGACACCATGGCACAGCTTCAGGCCGTTCTAGACACCAACTGGTGGCTCGCGACACACGTGGTTGTCATCACGAAAGGGTACACAGCCACCTTTATCGCCGGCATTGTCGCAATCGTGTTCATTATCCGCGGTCTGTTCACCAAGGAGCTCGACTCGAACCTACGCAAAGAGCTCTACCGCATGTGCTACGGCATCGTCTGCTTCGCGATGTTCGCCAGCTTCGTCGGGACGATTCTCGGCGGGATCTGGGCCGATCAGTCGTGGGGACGGTTCTGGGGCTGGGACCCGAAGGAGAACGGCGCGATCCTCATCGTCCTCTGGAACGCCGTCATCCTGCACGCCCGCTGGGGCGGCATCGTGAAGGAGCGCGGGTTCATGGTGCTGTGCGTCGTCGGCATCATCATCACCGGCTGGAGCTGGTTCGGCACCAACTTGATGGGCATCGGCCTGCACGCCTACGGCTTCATCGACGGCGGTGTGCTCGCATTGCTGCTGTCCTGGGCGGTGTCGGGGCTAATCATCGTCGGCGGCATGATGCCCAAGTCGCTCTGGCGGAGCTATGCGGCAGAGGCCGCCATCCCAACGGCGAATATCGTGCCGAAACCGCCCAAGCTCCCGGCTGCTACCGTGGGTTAATCGTCCGCGGGCAACCCGCCCGTGACCTGCCAAGGCTTCTTCGGATAGACGGGCTTTGGCCGCGTCCAATAAAGCTTCGCAAGAGCCCGGCCGTTCGCCGAACGGCCGGGCATGAGGGGACACGCAGCCCGCCCGGCCGACCTTCCGGCGGTTTTTCGCGATAATCTGCAGGTTTGTTTTCCGTTAAGCCGCGGACGGGGGTACACTCTGGCAACCCTTCGATGCCGTTCTCGTCGGGGTCCGTTTGTGCATTGGGGTTAAGTCGTTGTCTCACACGCTCAGAAAAGGCTCGGGTTCAGGTTTGGGAAGATCGACGGCTTCGCGACGACTCGCGACGGCCCTGGCTGGGTCACGTACCAGTACCGGGTCGGTTTTGATCGAGCGGCTCGAGTCTCGGGAACTGCTCAGCGGTACCGCCGATGAACCGCTTCCACCCACCCCGCCTCCGCCTCCGCCGGTCACAACGGTGCCGCCGACGGTGCCCCCGACCTCTCCGCCCCCGGCGGCGGTAAGGCCGAACTTCATCTTTGTCATCACCGACGACCAGCGATACGACGCGATGGGGTTCGTCCAGCAGGCCCAGGGTTCTGCCGCGCGGTTCCCATGGCTTCAAACGCCGAACATCGATCGGCTGCGGAGCGAATCGCTCTGGGTTCGCAATGCGTTCGTTACCAGTTCGCTCTGCTCCCCTTCGCGCGCCTCATTCCTGACCGGCACCTACAACCACAAGAATGGGATCAAGGGGAACTCCGACCGCCTGCCGACCGACAGCGTGACCTACGCCAGCCTGTTGCAGCAAGGGGGTTACGACACGGGGTATGTCGGTAAGTGGCACATGGGCGTGCAGTCGGGGCAGCGGCCGGGGTTTTCGTACAGCGCGAGCTATATCGGGCAGGGCTCGTTCTTTGACAACGTGTACGAGATCAACGGTACACCGGTGCAGACGACCGGCTGGGTGGACGACGTAACTACGGACCTGGCGATTCAGTACCTGCAATCCCGGGTGCAGTCTCCGCCTGTCGTTCCACCGACGTCACCGCCGGACCCGCTGTCTCCCCCGCCTGTGGCGGCGGTACCGCCGCCGTTTGCGATGGTGGTCGGTTACAAGTCGCCGCACGTGCCGCGCACGCCTCCGCCCCGGCTGACCTCGGCGCTGTCCAACGTGACGTCCAACCCGGCGGCCAACGCCACCAACTACGCGCCCTACACCAGCGGCGGTACCGGTCCGGACATGGCCGATCAGCGGAACTACTTCCGCACGGTGCTGGGCATTGATGAGAGCATCGGCCGGCTGATGTCTTCGCTCGACCAGCTAAACCTGGACGAGAACACCGTCGTCGTTTTCACCAGCGATAACGGATACTTCCTGGGCGAGCACGGCCAGGGGGACAAGCGCCTTGCCTACGAAGAAAGCATGCGCGTGCCGATGCTGGTGCGGTATCCGGCCCTCGTGGAGGGTGGCGGCACGCTGGACCAGATGATCCTGAATGTGGATATAGCCCCCACCTTCCTGGACCTGGCCGGCATTGCCCCGCCGGCGACCATGGACGGCAAAAGCTTCAAGCCGCTGCTGACCGGGGAATCAACGCAGTGGCGGTCGGACTTTCTGTATCAGTACTTCGAGGAAGACGGCTACCCGCCGAACATCGGTCCGCCCGAGCACTACGCCGTCCGCACCGAGACGGCCAAGCTCGTGAAATGGGCGGGCAAGCCGCAGTGGACACAGCTTTTTGACCTGGCCAACGATCCCTACGAGAAGACCAACCTTTACGGCAATCCGTCGGCAAGTTCGTTGCAGTCGGACATGGAAGCCCGCTACACGGCATCTCTGCAACAGGTGGGGTTTGCGCCGACGTTGCCGCCGCCGGGCAGTGTGTTCCGTGTCAATTTCCAGCCGGCGTCGGCGCCGACCGTGACGGGCTTCGCTGTCGATTCCGGTTTGCTGTACGGCGCACGCAACGGCCAGGCCTTCGGCTGGTCGGTTTCACACACCGATGCCGTCTTCGACCGCGAAGCAAACGGGAACCAGGTGTTCGATACCGTCGCGATCCCCAAGGCCGGCGCCACATGGGAGATGGCCGTGCCTTCCGGCACCTACAAAGTGAAGGTAGGCATCGGCGACACAGGGGGCAGCACGCACACGGTTTTTGCCGAAGGGACGCCGATCTATTCCGAGCAGTCTCTTCGCGGCTACGTGTTCGACATTCAGTCTGCCACGGTCACCGTGACGGACGGCCGGCTGACGCTCAACTTCGGGGCATCGGGCAATGTGCAGACACGGCTGACGTATCTGGAAGTCTCGGGATTGCCCGGTTCTCCGCCGCCGCCACCCCCACCGCCGCCGGCCGCCGTGCTGCGGTTTAACTATCAACCGACCGCCGCACCGACCGTCGCCGACTACCTGGTGGACGGGGGTCAGACGTTCGCCGCTCGCTATGGCCAGACCTACGGCTGGACGATCAATCACACCGACGCCGTCTTCGATCGCAACCTCAACGCGAACCAGTTGCTTGATACGGTGGTCACGGTGAAGGCCGGCGCGAAATGGGAACTGACCGTGCCCAACGGGCAGTACACCGTGAAGGTGGGCGTCGGCGATGCGGCGGCGGCGAGCACGAATAATGTCTGGGTCGAAGGCGTTCAGCTTTACAACTATCAGGCGCACGCGGCGAACGTTTTCAGCAACAGGTCGATCACGGTCAACGTGACCGACGGCAGGCTGACCGTGGGGGTGGGATCGGCCGCGACCGGAGCGACCCGGCTGGATTACGTCGAAGTGGCAGGCTTCCCGGTCTCCCCGCCGCCCCCGACATCGCCGCCACCGGTTCCACCGCCACCCCCGACGTCACCGCCGCCGCCTCCTGCCGCAACACTGGCCGTCACCGGCCTGGTACTCGTCAATGCCGACAGCGACCTGGAGACGGGCCCGGCGACCGCCGGCCAGTCGATCGTTCGCTCTTCGCCTGCGATTAGTCTGCTCGCCGTAACAAGTGGCGTCGTCGGTTCGGTCGAGTTCCTGATCGACGGGCAGCAGGTTCGCGTGGAGTCGGAGGCCCCGTTCACGATCGGCGGAAATGAGGGTGCCGATTTTCTAGCCTGGGCCGCTCCGCTCGGCACGCACATCGTCCGGGTCGTGCCGTACAGCGGGGCGAACCTGAGCGGTGACGTTGGCACCGCGTACGAGCTGTCCCTGACGTTCACGGACGGCCCGGTGTCGCCCCCGCCACCACCTCCACCTCCGCCGATCACGTTCGGCGTGACGGCTCTTTCGCTCTACAACGCCGACACTGACGAAGAGATCGGCCGAGTGAGCAACGGGCAGTCGATCGGTATTGTGTCGCCTGCCATCAACCTCGCCGCAGTTACCACCGGGACGATTGGATCAGTCCAGTTCCTGGTTGACGGTGTGCAGGTCGGCGTTGACAACGGCGGGCCTTACACCATCGGCGGTGATGTCGCCGGCGACCCGCTCCGCGACATGCTTCCGTGGAATGGCCCGCTGGGTACTCACACCATTCGCGCGGTGGCGTATTCGGGGCCGGACCTGACCGGCGTGGCGGGCGGGTTCGTGGAGTTTTCCGTCACACTGACCGACGGCGTTTCGCCGCCCCCGACCGTTCCTCCGCCCCCGCCACCACCGCCACCGCCTCCGCCGCCACCACCTCCTTCCCCGCCGCCGGTTTTTGGCGTGACGGGGCTTTCCCTCGTCAATGCCGAGACCGACGCCGTGCTGGGTGCCGTCTCCGCCGGACAGTCGATCGCGCTGGCGTCGCCGGCGATCAACCTGTCGGCCGTCACGACGGGTGTGATCGGATCGGTGCAGTTCCTGATCGACGGCGTCGAGACGCGCGTCGACAACGACGGCCCGTACACCATCGGCGGTGATATCACCGGTGACATCCTGCCATGGAGCGGACCCACGGGCGCGCACACGATCCGCGCCGTGGCTTACGCCGGCCCTGACAAGAGCGGGGAGATTGGCGGATTCGCCGAGTTCCAGTTGACGCTGACGGACGGCACGTCCCCGCCGACGGTTCCCCCACCGCCGACGTCGCCTCCCCCGACA
The DNA here is from genome assembly GCF_015169395.1 of Humisphaera borealis. Taxonomy (GTDB): domain Bacteria; phylum Planctomycetota; class Phycisphaerae; order Tepidisphaerales; family Tepidisphaeraceae; genus Humisphaera; species Humisphaera borealis. Next base: position 5,628,477 of record NZ_CP063458.1, on the reverse strand, counting down.
TCACCGCCTCCGCCGACAACGCTGAAGTTCAACTTCCAGCCGGCGTCGGCACCCGTCGTGCCCGGCTACGCGCCCGACAGCGGTCTTGTCTATGCCGCGCGGAACGGACAGTCCTACGGGTGGCTGACGAACCATGCCGATGTCGCCTTCGACCGCAATGCCACCGCCAGCCAGTTGCTGGATACCCACATCGCCGTGAAGGCCGGCGGCAAGTGGGAGTTGGCCGTTCCGAATGGACAGTACGCCGTCACGGTAGGCGTAGGCGACTCGGCCGCATCGAGCCGGAACAATGTCTACGTTGAAGGAGCGCAGTTCTTCAATTACCTGAGCCTGGGTGCCAACAACTACGGCGCGCGGACGCTGACGGTGACCGTGACCGACGGCAAGCTGACGATGGGTGTGGGATCGTCGCCGACAGGCCAGACGCGGGTCGACTACATTGAGGTGGCCGGCGTCCCGGTGTCCCCCCCGCCGACCTCGCCTCCGCCGACATCGCCGCCCCCGACGTCGCCCCCGCCTCCGTCGATCGGCGCGGTGAAGGTTAGCTTTCAGCCGGCAGCCGCGCCCGTGGTGAGTGGCTATCTCGTTGATTCGGGCCTTGTCTACGGGGCCCGTAACGGTCGAACGTACGGCTGGTCTGCGAGTCATGCCGATGTCGTGGTCGATCGAAACATCAACGCCAACCAGCTGCTCGATACGAGTGTCGCCGTGAAAGCCGCAGGTAAATGGGAGATGGCCGTTGCCAACGGAACTTACACCGTGACGGTCGGTGTCGGCGACGCAGGGGCGGCGAGTCAGAACAACGTCTGGATCGAAGGCCAGCAACTCTTCAATTACGTCAGCCTCAACGCCAACAACTTCAGCACCAGATCGCTGACCGTCACGGTGACCGACGGCAAACTCACCTTTGGCATCGGCTCCATCGCCGGCGGCAAAACGCGTCTGAACTTCATCGAGATCGCTTGAAAGTGATTCACGTCGCGTGACGCCGCCTCGCCAGAGGGGCGGTGTTTCGCGGGGCAGCGAGTAGACTATGCTAAGATGAATCTTCGAGTCGTTCCCGAACTCTCACCCGTCCAGGCCGGTGCCTCAAATGGCCCGACGCGGGTGCCATCCTTTCATATTCTGACCAAGCCGATCGGCCCGATCTGCAATCTCAACTGCACGTACTGCTTCTACCTTGAAAAGGAGCGCCTCTACCCCGACCAGGCCCGCTGGCGTATGCCCGACGACGTTCTCGAAGCGTACATCCGGCAATACATCGACGGGCAGAACGTGCCCGAGATCAGCTTTGCCTGGCAGGGAGGCGAGCCGACGCTGCTCGGCGTCGATTTCTTTCGCAAGGCCGTTGCGCTTCAGCGGAAGTACGCCGGCGGGAAGAAGATTCACAACGCGCTGCAGACCAACGGCACGCTGCTCGACGACGAATGGTGCCAGTTCCTGAGCGAGGAGGACTTTCTCGTTGGTCTGAGCGTCGACGGCCCGCGGGAGATGAATGATCGCTATCGCGTCGACAAGCAGGGTCGCGACACCTTCGATGACGTGATGCGCGGCCTGTCGTTCCTCAGGAAGCACGCCACCGCGTTCAACACGCTGACCGTCGTCAGCAGAAGCAACGGCGATCATCCGCTGGAGGTCTATCGGTTCCTCAAGTCGATCGGGTCGGTCGTTCATCAGTACATTCCGTTGGTGGAACGGCCTGCCGACGCGGACGCCAAGCGCCAGAACCTGGACCTGGCCGCGCCACCGATCCTCGACGGCCGGACCGAATCGCCGGCGGTTACCGACTGGAGCGTGCGGCCGCTGCAATACGGCCAGTTCCTTTCGGCGATTTTCGACGAATGGGTGCGGAATGACGTCGGCGAAACGTTCGTGCAGCTGTTTGATGTCATGCTCGGTATCTGGTGTGGGTTGCCTTCAAGCCTGTGCGTGTTCAGTGAGAAGTGCGGCGTCGCATTGGCCGTCGAGCACAATGGGGATCTCTACTCCTGCGACCACTACGTCTACCCGCAATACAAGCTGGGCAACGTGCTGAGCCAGACCCTTGCCGACATGGTCGCCAGTCCGCAGCAGCGGAAGTTCGGCGGCGACAAAGCCGATACCCTGCCGCAGTACTGTCGTCAGTGCGAAGTCCGCTTTGCCTGCAACGGGGAATGCCCCAAGCACCGGTTCATGACGACGCCTGATGGCCAGGCGGGGCTGAACTACCTTTGTGCTGGGTACAAGCACTTCTTCAACCATATCGACCCTTTGATGCGGACCATGGCGAGATTGCTTCAGGATGAGCAGCCGCCCGCGCGCATCATGGAAATTCTACGCTTGCAAACGCGGTGAATCGCTGTTCGATCGCGATCTGATCCGGGGTCATTCGGCATCGCATTCAACGTGTGGAATAGGACTTCGACCTACAGGTGGGGACGCTCGCAATACTACAGCCGCGCCGCGTAGTGCTGTCGTAGCATCTTTGGCCGTGGGTGGAAGGACGCATGATGAAGCGGAGACAGACGAGCGCGGTGTTGGAGCGGTTGGAGAACCGGGTGTTTCTACGCCTTGCGGCGGCCCTGCCCGAGGTGCCACTTGAGCCCTTGGCGCCGTCCCCGACGGCGATCACCGCTGACCTCTCATCACAGCCAGCGGCTGCAGTCAGCAGGCCCAATTTCGTCTTCGTGATGGCCGACGATTTTCGCTACGACGCCATGGGATTCGTCCAGCAGCAACAGGGATCGGCCGCAAGATTCCCCTGGTTGAAGACGCCGAACCTTGATGAGTTGCGAGATCAGAGCATCTGGGTCCGGAACGCCTTTGTTACAAGTTCTGTATGCGCGCCGGCTCGGGCTTCGTTCCTGACCGGAGCCTATAACCACAAGAACGGGGTGATGGGCAACTTCACCCCCTTCCCCGCCTCATCGACGACCTATGGTTCGCTGCTGCAGCAGGTAGGCTATCACACCGGGTACGTTGGCAAATGGCACATGGGGTTGCAGTCGGGGCCCAGGCCGGGTTTTGACTATAGCGCAAGCTACATCGGCCAAGGCGTCTACTACAACAACGTCTATGAGGTGAATGGCAAATCCGTTCCAACGACCGGATGGGTCGACGATGTCAGCACTGACCTGGCGATCCAGTACCTGGAGTCTCGCGCCGGCCAGGTCAGCCAGACACCGTTTTCACTCACGATCGGCTTTAAAGCGCCGCACGCCCCGTATTCCGCGCCAGCCCAGTTCGTGAGTGCAGTCGCGAACGTAACGCCTAATCCCGCCGTGAATGCCGCGGCATATCCGCCGTATCAGCGTGCGGGGATGGGGCCAAGCGTTCAGGACACCCGCAGCTATTTCGGTGCGGTGCTGGCGGTTGACGCCGAGGTGGGCCGATTGACGGCCGCGCTGGATAACCTGGGCCTGGCGCAGAACACAGTCCTGGTCTTCGTAAGCGACAACGGGTACATGCGCGGCGAGCACGGACAGGGCGACAAGCGTCTGGCTTATGAAGAGAGCATCCGTGTCCCGATGCTGGTGCGCTATCCGTCGAAGGTTACTGGTGGCGGAACGCTCGACCAGATGATCCTGAACGTCGATGTCGCGCCGACGTTTCTCGATCTGGCCGGCGCCGCGATACCGAGCACCATTGACGGCAAAAGCTTCGCGCCGCTCCTGACCGGGCAGGCAACGCCGTGGCGCGACGACTTCCTTTACCAGTACTTCGAGGACGACGGTTATCCCCCGCCCTTCAGCCCTCCTGAGCACTTTGCCGTGCGAACGGCGCACGCGAAACTGATCAAATGGCCGGGCAACTCAAACTGGACGCAGCTCTTCGATCTCGACAACGACCCTTACGAGATCAACAACCTTTACAACAAGCCTGCCGCCGCGGTGCTGCAGTCGGACATGCTCGCCCGCTACGATGCCGCGGCGGCGCGGGTCGGTTTTGCGCCGACCTATCCGCCTGCCGGGAGCGTAGTGAAGGTCGATTTCCAGCCCGCCGCCAGCCCTGTCGTTCCGGGGTACCTTGTTGATTCCGGGCAGGTCTACGGGAATCGCAATGGTCAAACATACGGCTGGTCCACGTCGCACGAGGATTCCGTCTTCGATCGCGATCAAAGCGGGAATCAGTTGCTGGATACCGTGATCGCCGTCAAGTCTGCCAGCAAGTGGGAGATAGCGGTCCCCGACGGAACATACACGGTCAAGGTTGGAATCGGCGATGGAGGTTCCAGCAGCAGAAACACGGTGAACGTCGAAGGCAAATCGCTGTTCAGCGGGCAGTCGCTGCGATTACTGCAGTTCAATATCCTTCCCATCACGGTCACCGTAACGGACGGTCGGCTCACGATCGATGCGGGGTCTTCGGCCAACCTGGCGACACGGCTGACGTACTTGACCCTCACCAGGCTGACCCAATCTCCGCCCCCGCCTCCGCCACCCGTGACGACGACGCTGCGTTTCAATTTCCAACCGGCCACGGCACCGTCGGTTGCGGGATACCTGATCGATTCGGGACAGGCATTTTCCGTTCAAAACGGGCAGTCGTTCGGCTGGAATATCAGTTGTGCAAACGCCGTTGTCGATCGCGACGCCAATGCCAATCAGCTGCTTGATACCAATGTCGCGGTGGGTGGCGGCGGGAAGTGGGAACTGGCCGTTCCCAACGGAAAATACACGGTGAAGCTGTCGGTCGGCGACTCCGCAGCGGCGAGCTGCAACAACGTCTGGCTGGAGGGCGTTCAGGTCTTCAACTACCAGTCGCTTGCGGCAAATGTCTTTGCCCAGAAGTCCACCACTATCGTAGTCTCAGACGGCCGTCTGACGCTGGGGATCGGTTCAGCGCCTGCGGGTACCGTGCGAATCAACTACCTGGAAGTCGCCGACGGTCAGGTCGTACCGCCGCCACCGCCCCCACCGACCACCGCGGCCATCAAGGTAAACTTCCAACCGGCGGTCGCACCGATCGTGGCGTCGTATTTTGTAGACTGCGGTCAGACATACGCCAGCCGAAACGGCCGCACCTACGGCTGGACGACCAACCACGCCGATGCCGTCTACGATCGCAACCTCAACACCAATCAACTTCTCGATACCTGTGTCGCGATCAAAGCCGGCGGCAAATGGGAGCTGTCGGTCCCCAACGGAACCTACACGGTCAAAGTCAGCGTCGGCGATGCCGGGGCGGCAAGCTCCAACAACATCTGGGTCGAAGGCGTCCAGTTGTTTAACTACGCCAAGCTCGCTGCGAACGTCTTCAGCAGCAAACTGATCGTCGTCAACGTCGCCGACGGGCGACTAACGCTCGGAATCGGTTCCGCCGCCAGCGGCTTGACGAGGGTGAACTACCTGGAGTTGGCATAGTTACCGCCCGCGACTGGGACCAGCGACGAAGCTGCTGAGCGGATGTCAGACTGCGTCTGTACTTGGGCGCGTTCGGACTTCGCAAAGCCAAACCGCGGCGCAACCAGATCCATCACGTCCGCCAAGGCGGACCCTACGCGATGATCTTCGTGATCGGGTCCGCCCCCTCCACGCCGACCAGCTTCTGATCGAGGCCGTTGTAGAAGTAGCTCAGGTGGTTGGGGTCCAGGCCCATCTGCTGGAGCACCGTGGCGTGCAGGTTCTTGACGTGGAAGCGGTCCACGACGGCCTGGCTGCCGAGTTCGTCCGTCTCGCCGACGCTGACGCCGCCTTTGATGCCGCCGCCGGCCATCCACATGGTAAAGCCGTAGGCGTTGTGGTCGCGGCCGGTGCCCTTGGCGTACTCGGCCGTGGGCTGGCGGCCGAACTCGCCGCCCCAGATTACGATCGTCTCATCGAGCAGGCCGCGCTGCTTGAGATCTTTCAGCAGGCCGGCGATCGCCTTGTCGGTGTTGCCGGCGTGCTTGTTGTGGTTGATCTCCATGTCGCCGTGGGCATCCCAGTTGTCGTCGTTGTGGGCGCCGCCGGAGTAGATCTGGATGAATCGCACGCCACGCTCGACCAGCCGCCGGGCGAGCAGGCACTTGCGGCCGAAGTCTTCGGTGCGGGTGCCGTCGATGCCGTAGAGGTCCATCGTCGCCTGTGTTTCCTTCGAGAAGTCGACGGCCTCCGGCGCGTGCATCTGCATCTTGTACGCCAGCTCGTAGCTGGCGATTCGGGCCGACAGTTCGCTGTTGTCGACGCGCGGCTGAAGGTGCAGTTCGTTCTTCTCCTTCAGCCGGTCGAGCAGCCGCCGCTGGACGGCGTCGGACATGCCTTCGGGGCGTTCGAGATTGAAGATCGGCGTCTTGTTGGCGCTGACGACCACGCCCTGATACGCCGCGGGCATGTAACCGCTCGACCAATTCTTGGGGCCGCTGATCGGGCCGCCGGTCTTGTCGAGCATCACCACGTAGCCGGGCAGGTTCTGATTCTCGCTCCCCAGGCCGTAGGTCACCCAGGAGCCCATGCTCGGATGGCCGGACAGGATACGGCCGGAGTTCATCATCAGCATCGCCGAGCCGTGGATAGGGCTCTCGGCGTACATGCTGTGAAGGAACGCGATATCGTCCACGCACGATCCGACGTGGGGGAAGAGGTCGGAGACCATCTTGCCGCACTTGCCGTAGGGCTTGAACTGCCACTTCGGGCCCACGACGCGCCCCTGGTTCCTGTGCCCGCCGCGACCGAAAGTCTTCACTTCGATCGTCTTGCCGTCGAGCGGGTAGAGCTTGGGCTTGTAGTCGAACGTATCGACCTGCGACGGACCGCCGTACATGAACAGGAAGATCACGCTCTTGGCTTTGCCCGGAAGGGTGCCCTTGCGCGGCGCCATGGGATTCGACAGCGGATTGGCGGCACCCGGCGCGGCTGCCGTATTGGCGCTGGCCGCGTTGAAGTAGCCGTCCTTCGCGAGCATACCGGCGAGCGCCGCCCCGCCGAAGCCGGCACCGCTTTCCCAAAGGAACTCGCGGCGGGTCCGACGGCAGAATTGGTTGGAAGAGGTCATAGTCGTTCTCGTTTCTTACTCCCTCTCCCCTGTACTCGGGGGAGAGGGTTGGGGTGAGGGGCCGAACGTCGGGCGTTGTTCAATCGCGAGCAGGGCATCTCAAACATCGTCGATCGCTTGGTTCTCTCGCGAATCGCGACGCCTCACGTTCGGCCCCTCACCCTAAACCCTCTCGCCCGAGTACAGGGGAGAGGGGAAAACTAATCCAGATACACAAACTCATTCGCGTTCAAAGCCATCAGACAATAGATCCGCAGCGCCTCGGCGTCGGACAGCTTGTCCTTGCTCTTTAACTGCTCGATGAACGCCAGGTCGCCCTTCACTTCGGCTTCGGTCGGTTGCCGCCCCGTGGTCAGGCGAACGGCCAGCTTCACCTGGTCGGAAACGCCGGCGGGCGCTTCACGCTGCAGCCGTGCCGACAGATCGGCCGCCTGCTCGTTGCTGAACTTGCTGTTGATCATGCCCAGTGCCTGCGTCGGCACCGTGGTGGTAAACCGCACGGGGCAACTGCTGTCGGTGTCGGCCATATCGTGCGAGGACAGGATCGGCACCAGAAGCGACCGTTTAACATGAACATAAATGCTCCGCCGGGCGGCTTCTTCGGGGGTTGCCTTGCCCCAGCCGCTGCCGGGACGGCTCTGGCCGGCCAAGACCTCCGGCGGGATCGGCGGATAGACGCTGGGGCCGTACTGTTGCAGGTTGATCTTGCCGGTCACTGCGAGCATCGAATCGCGAACTTCTTCGGCTCCCAACCGCCGCATGTTGAACCGCCAGTAAAGATTGTTGGCGGGGTCGGCGGCGATCGACGCCGGCGTCGCGACGGCCGACATCTGATAGGTGCTGCTGCCCATGATCAGCTTGTGCAGCCGTTTGAGCTTCCATCCGCCGGCGACGAAGTCGTTCGCCAGCCAGTCGAGCAGTTCGGGGTGCGTGACCCCTTCGCCGAGGTTGCCGAACTCGTTCGGCGACACGTTAAGACCCCGGCCGAAGTGATACTGCCAGACGCGATTGACCATCACCCGTGCAGTCCGCGGGTTCTTGTCGCTCGCGAGCCATTCGGCGAGCACTCGTCGTTTACCCGTGCTCTCGCCGTTGGCAGACGCCTTCGGGAGCGCCGGCGGGGTCGATCCCTTCGTCGTCAGTACGGCCGGGAATGCCGGCTGAACCTGCTCGCCTTCCGAGCCCGGATTGCCCCGGATCAGCACATAGGTCGGGCGTCCCTTCCCCGCCTCCTGCACGCACATGATCTCGGTTCCAGCCGCCGCGACGGGTGCCTTGCGATTCTGTTCGAGTTCACGCGTCAGGCGGGCGTACTCGATGGTCTTGACTGCCCCAATCGTCGATTCGCCATGAAGAGAGATGAGCGCGCCGGTCTGCACCGAGCCGCCGACTTCGATCAGGCCAAGGTCAATGAACTGTCCGCCGCCGGTCTGCTTCACGTCGGCCGCCAACACGTTTCGTCCGACCCTCAGCGCTTTGACGGCGTCCGGCGGGAGTACGACACGCTCGTACTCGCGAAGGAACCCGGTCGCCTTGAAGACCGAGACGCCATTCAGGTAGACCTCGACGTCTTCATCGTGGTGAATGGAGAGTGCCAGGGCCTTGGGAACCTGCTGGAGGTCAAAGTCCTTGCGAATATAGATGCGCGGGGTCTTCCACTCGGTGCGTGCCACGCCGCCGGGCACATTCGTGCCGAACGGGGCCTGGCCGGCCTTCCAAGTGGGGGATAGCTTGAACTCCGGTGTGGCCCAGGGCTTGGCCGGATCGGTCACGCGGTACGTCCATTCCTGGGCCGCAGCGCGCGAGTCGGCGACGATCACGCGATCACCGGCGGCATCCTGTGCCTCCTGCGAAAGGCTGCGTTTCTCGAAGCCACCGCCGCTCCAGGACAGCGACAACTGCGGCTTGGCGTAGCCGTTGAAGTAGTCGAGCTTGAAGGACGCCAGGCCGGCCTTGAGCTTGGCCTTGAAGTCGCCGGCGTGTTTTCCCTTGCCCGGACGATCGACGACGGACTTGCCATCGACGAGCAGTCGAACGCCTTCAGTGCTGGCAAGGTGGAAGGTGTATTCGCCATCGGCCGGCACCTTCAGCTTGCCTTCGAACACGAGGCCGATCGCCTCGTTGCGTGAAGCCGGCGCCAGCGAGACCAGGCCGTCGCCGATCGCTCCGCTCTCTTCGAACTTCAGGTTGGTGAAGTCCGGGAGCTTGTCCCAGGTATCGCGGTAGAACTTGAACGACAGGTCCGTCAGGTCGGACGCCGCTCGCTCGCCAAGGTTGATACCCTTGGCCTTGGCGGCAACAAGGAACGACTGCTCGATCGCATAGGTCTGGCGATAGAGGTCTGCTTCGCGAGCCCGCTGTGCGACGGCGGCATCCTGAGCCGCCTTGACGGACTCGGCGTCGGCAAACACTTTCGTGTTCTTGACGTTCATGTCGCTGACGTCCTGAAAGAACGCCAGGAGAGAGTAATAGTCCTTCGCCGAGATCGGATCCTTCTTGTGGTCGTGACAGCGGGCGCAACCGATGCTCATGCCGAGGACGACCGAGCCGGTCGTGGACACGATGCCGTCGAGGACGTCATACCGGGCCAGGGGCCGATCGGCCGGCTCGTCATCCCAGATGCCCAGGCGGTAGTAGCCGGTGGCGATCATGCTTTCGTTGGTGACGGTATCGAGCTCGTCGCCGGCGATCTGTTCCTTGAGGAACCGGTCGTAAGGCTTGTCGTCGTTGAAGCTCTTGATGACGTAGTCGCGGTACCGCCAGGCGAACGGTTTGGCACTGTCGCGCTCGTACCCGTGCGTCTCGGCATAGCGCACCAGATCGAGCCAGTGACGCCCCCACCGCTCGCCGTATTGGGGACTGGCCAGCAGGCGGTCGATCAGTTTCGACCACGCGTCCGGCGATTGATCGCTGACAAAGGCATCGACTTCTGCAGGTGTCGGCGGTAGGCCGAGGAGGTCGTAAAAGGCCCGACGCACCAGCGCCACCCGATCGGCCTGGCCGTTGGGCTTCAATCCCTTCTCTTCGATCCTGGCCAGCACAAACGCGTCGATCGGCGACTTCACGAACGCGGCGTCCTTCACGGCCGGCACGGCTGGCGCGGTCGGCAGCTTGTAGGCCCACTTGTCGCGGTTCTTGTCGGCGTCCCGGGCATCGGGGTCTTCGGCATGGACGACCGCCGTTCCCGGAACGGCTTCGCCCGGCGTCCAGGGCGCACCGGCATTCACCCACTTGGTCAACACGTCGATCTGCGCCTGCGGCAGCTTGCCCGACGGTGGCATTGCCATGTCGTCGTCGGCATAGCCGATCGCCTTGAGCAGAAGGCTCTTGGTCGGTGCCGTTGTGTCAATTGCCGATCCGTGGTCGCCGCCCTTCAGCAGCAGCGATCGAGCGTCGAGGCGGAGTCCGCCCTTCTGCTTCTTGTCGTTGTGGCACTTAAAGCAGTTTTCGGCCAGCACGGGACGAACCTGCTTCTCGAAGAACTCGACATCCGTCGGCGAGAACTTCGGCTCGGCAGCGGACGCCCCACCCACCCCGGCAAAAGCGGCTGAGGCGAGCAGTGCAATCGATCGGATGGTGCGGGTCAGCGTCATATCGATTCTTGGTTCATGTGGGGTGGACTTCGGCCCACCGGTTGCGGTCGTCAACGGGTTGTATTTCTGCGCGGCCAGCTACCTGGCGGCGACACTGGGATTCGTTCGAGTCGTCCAGACTGTCACCGAAAACTCTTTGATTAACAGCGTCTTTCTTACTTCGCTCCGCGTATTGGCGCCGAACAGGCCGACGTAGAGGTCATTTTCGGCGTCGAGGAAGTCGGGGTGCTTGATCGCGAGCGTGCTGCTGGCGCCGGTCTTTTCATTTGCTACTGTCAAAGCGTACTTGCCGTTCGTCCGCGTCAGCCGAATTCTCAGATCGTCCCCCATGGAAAACAGCCCGACAAAGTGCGAGCTGGCGTCGCGACCGCCGTCGTTGTTGGTCATGAAAAGGGTGTACTGCCCGTCGGCACTCCGGCTGATCAGCCCGCCTCGAATCACTCGATCGCTTTTGGCACCAGCGTAGAGTCCGAACTGACCGACGTTCTGAAGCGCGGGGATGTTCGGAACGAACATCTGCACTTCGAAGTCTTCCGAGCCCGTAAACCCGAGATCGGCGAGGCGCACACCGGCGTATTCGCCGGTCGGCATGTTGACCTGGTGATTGATGTCGCTGTTGGTCGTCGTCAATTCGAGCTGGCTCTCCTGGGAATTGACGAACAGGTTCGGGTCGTACGGGGAGATGGCCGTCCCCGTGCCCGGAAGGCGGTGGGTCAGCCCGCTGCCCATCCCCTGGGCATCGGCAAGCGTGCCATCGTATCCCTTGCCGAAGTTCAGATTCATGGTCCGAGGTTCGATGACCGGCGCCGGGACGATCTGCCGGACAAACTCCTCCGCCGACGCGACGACCGGACGAAGGGTGACCGTGCCATCCTCGATGCGGGCGGACTGGTCGTGGGTCAGGTCGGTGACCTTGCCACTGGCACCATCCGCGATCGCCTGTACCTTGCCGTCGAAGACGTAGACGTCGGTCCGGCCCGAAGCGGCAACGGAAACGCCGAACTCGGTCCCCAGATCGATGACCTTGCCACGCGGCGAAAGAAGCTCAAAACCCTTGACCGGGCCGTGTACCTTGCCGGTCAGTCGGCCACGCTCAAGCCGGGCGCTGTTGTCGGACACCAGTTGCAGAATAGCCGGCCCTTCCAGCAACAGAACCGCGCCTGAGCGAAACTTCAGTTCCGCCAGGCCGCGATCGAGCGAAAGCACGGTACCGGCGTGCAGGTCAGACGGTCCGGAACCGCTCGTCCAGAGGCAATTCTGCGCGTTGACGAGCCAGGCCACGTCGGCGGATGCGGGCTGCGACGCCGGCCTTGAGACGGGCTGCCTGTCGGCAACGCCCGGCGTGTTCTGCTGGGAACGGGCGGCGAGAAACCCGACACCAAGTGCAACGGCGATCGCTGCCGCGGCGGCGAGCCAGCGCAGCGGTCGGATCTGAAACATCCTTGCCCTGCCCGGCAGCGGCGCGACTTCATTCGCGACGCCGATCCGACGAAGTGCCGCATCCGCCTGCGAGCGGGCGTGTGCTTCCAGGTAAAGGTCCCGGTCGATCTCGGCGTATCGGGCGAAGAATCGGCGGGCGGCGACATCTTCGCGCAGGATTGCCTCAAGGCGAGCCAGGTCGGTGGAACTCAGCGTGTCGGTGAGGTAGCCGTCGACGAGAACCTTGACCTCTTCGGAGATCGAGTCGATCGCGGGGGTGAGGTTGTCGGGATGCGGGTTCATGGTTCTTTCAGTTTTCGCAGCGCTGTACGTGGCGGCTAATTGCACAGCCGACTACGCCGGGTGCGCTTCCTGCGCCAGGGTCCGCCTGACGCATTCGTACAGTGCCTCGCGAATTCGCCGCAGCGAGTTGTGCACGCTCTGGCTCGATCGGCCGATGCGGTCGGCGATGCGGATGATGTCGTCCTCACCGGTGTAACAGGTGAGCAGCAGTTCCCGATCGCGCTCGCGGAGCTTGGCCAGACAGCCGGCCAGGGCCTCCTTGCGTTCTTCATCGTCGTTCGGCTGCTCGGGAACTTCCGTATACGCCTCGATCAGCAGCAGATTCAGGTCGTCACTCAGATAGAGTTTCTTGCGGCTTCGACTTCGGATGAAGTTGGAAATCTCCAGCCTCGCCACGCCGCACGCCCAGGCGGTAAAGCTCCGCGACGGATCGTAGCTTTCAAACTTGTTCCACAGGATGACCGCGGTCTGCTGGAACAGATCGTCGGCGTCATTCACATCACGGACCAGGCCATGGATGTACCCGAGCAGGCGCGACTGGCTGCCCCGAAGCAGTTCGGCGAATCGAGCTTTCTTCTGGGGGTCGTCCATGTGCGCTTCAGACGGTTCACAACTTATTCGTACCGACCGTTGATACGGTCACCGGAAAACCGAATCGACGCGCGAAAGTTCATTCAATTGCTCCAGTTCAACGCCCATGGACAGCAGTCCGTGGTCATTCGAAACCCATGGACTGCTGTCCATGGATGTAATGAGCATCGATTGCCCTCGGTTCGGTGATAAATCTCAAGAATACTTCGCAAAATCTCATCGCGGACGGGTAGAGGCACGGTACTTTATCATCAGTCGCTGCACTCAAGGCTCGTGCGGCCCGACCGCAACCTGTTTCGCAAGGTTCGGTACCCTCTCGGCGGAGGGACAAGTCTGTGAGCCACAACATCTGATTTTCGGGAACGAGCACATGTCCAGGAAGATTCGCGTCGCGATTACCGGTCTGGGTTTCGGTGCCGAGTTTATCCCCATCTACCAGGACCACCCCGACGCCGAGATGTACGCCATCAACCGCCGCGATCAGGCCGGCCTAGACGCCTGCGGCGATAAGTTCGGCATCAAGGCCCGCTACAAAGACTACGCGGAGATGCTGAAGGACCCGAACATCGATGCGGTCCACATCAACAGCCCGATCCCTGACCACGCATGGATGAGCATCGCCGCCCTCAATGCCGGCAAGCACGTCGCGTGCACGGTGCCGATGGCGACCAGCGCCGAGGACTGCAAGAAGATCATTGAAGCGCAGAAGGCCAGCGGCAAGGTCTACATTATGATGGAGACCGTGGTCTACAGCCGCGAGTATCTCTTCGCGAAAGACCTTTACGACCGCGGCACGCTCGGCCGCATCCAGTTCCTTCGCGGCAGCCACGTGCAGGACATGGACGGCTGGCCCGGCTACTGGCCGGGGCTTCCGCCGATGTGGTACGCGACCCACTGCGTCAGCCCGTGCCTCGCGATCCTGTCGGACCCCGCCAAGGGGCAAATTGCGATGGCCGAGAGCGTGGTCTGCCACGGCTCGGGGCGTATCCGCGAGGAGATGATCAAGAAGTACAACAGCCCGTTCGCGATCGAGACGGCGACGTTCAAGATCAAGGATTCAGACGTTGTCGCCGAGGTCACCCGCTCGCTGTTCGACGCCGCCCGGCAGTACCGCGAGAGCTTTGACGTCACCGGCAGCAACGTGAGCTTCGAGTGGCAGCAACTGGAGAACGAAAAGCCGGTGCTGCACATGCGCGGTCTGCCGGAGAATGAGATTCCCAAGCGCGTCGGCGTGCCCGACTTTGCCGGCCGGCTCCCGGACCCGATCCGCAAGTACACCGGCGCGATCCACGACGCAACGCACCTGAGCTTCCTGCAAGGTGCCGGGCACGGCGGCAGCCATCCGCACCTGGCTCACAACTTCCTGATGGCCTGCCTAGGCAGACAGCCGGCGTTCCCGGACGCTCCGACAAGCGCAAACTGGACGCTCGTCGGCATCTGTGCCCACGAAAGCGCCATGAAAGGCGGCGATCGGGTGGCGATTCCGCAGCTCTAAAAGATATCACCACGGAGGCACGGAGACACGGAGGGCAACTCGCCGTTCGACGCGACGCGTGGTGAAAAAGCGAACGGACGATTGCGTTGAACGCTAATCAAAGATCCTCCGTCGCTCCGACCAACGGCCGTCGCCGGAAGGTCGTCGCGTTGTTGGTGGAGACCAGCAACGAGTACGCCCGTGGTTTGCTGCGAGGCATCGTCGGGTATGTCCGTGAGCATCGGCCCTGGAGCACTTATCTGGCCGAGCAGGCGCGCGGGGATGAGCCGCCGGCCTGGCTGGACCATTGGCAGGGCGACGGCATTATCGCCCGGATTGAAAACCCGCGTATCGCCGACGTGGTCACGCGGTCTGGACTGCCCGTGGTGGATGTCAGCGCCGCGAACCTGGTTCCCGGCATTCCGTGGGTCGAGACGGACGACCAGGCGATCGCGAAAGCGGGTTTTGAACACCTGATCGAACGCGGCTTCCGCAGCCTCGCGTTCGTCGGTGACGAACGGTTCAACTGGTCGAACTGGCGGCGAGATCAGTTCGTCGGGCTTGCCCGGGAACGAAAGATCGAACCGGCGGTCATGCACGCGACCGTCGTCCCGCGTGCCGGCCACGAATGGATCGAGGAGAGCACGCGGCTGGCGCGCTGGCTCGTCGGGCTGCCGAAACCGGTCGGCGTGATGGCCTGCTACGATTTGCTCGGACGGCAGGTGCTGGAAGCGTGCAGGCAAGCGTCGCTGGCGGTGCCGGACGACGTCGCAGTGATCGGCGTGGACGACGACGAACTGATCTGCGAGCTCTCCGACCCGCCGCTCAGCAGCGTAGTCCCCGACGCCCATCGCACGGGGTACGAGGCGGCCGCCCTGCTCGATCGGATGATGGGCGGCGAGATCGTCGAGGCCAAACCTCACCTGGTTCCGCCGTTGGGCATGATGCCCCGGGCGAGCAGTGATGTCCTGGCGATCGACGATCCGGATATCACGGCCGCGGTGCGGTTCATCCGGGAACACGCACTCGACGGGATCGACGTGAACGATGTCGTCGAGCGGGTGCCGCTGAGTCGGCGTGTGCTGGAATCGCGATTCAAGAAGCTGGTCGGCCGCAGCCCGCATGAAGAGATCGATCGCGTGCAGATCAACCGGGCCCAGGAGTTGTTGCGGGAGACCGACCTCTCGCTGGTGGAAGTGTCCGCGAAGATCGGATTCCCGCACGCGGAGTACCTGAGCGTTGTTTTCAAAAAGCGCGTGGGGATGACGCCCCGCGAGTATCGCAAGCAGCACCGCGGTAGATAGGAAAGTGTCCGCGGCTTCGCTCTCGGCTGTGCGGTCAGCCGCGACACGGAGCGGAGCTCGGAACAGACAATCGTTTGGCCAACAGTCGAGTCCTCATATGAAGATATTCAAACTTTTCACCATAGTGGGTCTCCTGGGTGTTGTGGCGCTGATGCCTCTGCTCGGAGTTCGCGCAGATGCCCCCACCGAGGCGGCCCCCCGCCGGGTGAAGGTGCTCTTCCTCGGCGATGACGGTCATCACAAGCCGCTGGAACGTTTTCGCCAGGTCGTCACGGAGATGACCCGTCGCGGCGTCGATATGACGTACGTCGACGAACTGTCGCAGATCACGCCCGAGAACCTCAAGCGGTTCGACGCGATCGCGCTCTATGCCAACATCACCAAGGTCACCCCCGAAGCCGAGAAGGCGATTCTCGACTATGTCAGCAGCGGCGGCGGCTACGCGGTTCTGCATTGCGGCAGCTACTGCTTCCTTAACTCCGCTCCGCTGACCGCGCTGACCGGCGGGCGTTTCCAGAAGCACGGCACCGGCGTCTTCAAGGAGACCCACGTCAAGCCCGACAGCGAACTGCTGAAGGACCTCAAGCCCATCGAGAGCTGGGACGAGACCTACGTCCACACCATGCACAATGAGGCCGGCCGTACCGTGCTGTCGGTCCGCGAGGACAAGGACGGCAAGGAGCCGTACACCTGGACCCGCACCGAAGGCAAAGGCCGCGTGTTTTACACCGCCTGGGGGCACGACGAACGGACCTGGGGCAATGCCGACTTCATCAACCTGATCGAGCGTGGGATGCGCTGGAGCGCTGGCGACTGGGCGTTGCAGCCGCCGACAAAGCTCAAGCCGTTCGAATACGGCGAAGGCAAGGCACCGAATTACATCGCCGCCAAGCAGTGGGGGCAGACCGGGGCACTGATCACCAAGATTCAGAAGCCGGTTCCGCCGGAAGAATCGATGAAGCACCTCATCACCCCTGCGGGCATTGAGGCCAAGCTGTTCGCGTCGGAACCCAAGATCTTCAAGCCCATCGCGATGAACTGGGACGAGCGTGGTCGGCTCTGGATCTCGGAAACGTTCGACTATCCGAACGAACTGCAGGAACCCGGCAAGGGACGCGACCGCATCAGCATCGTTGAAGACACCGATGGCGATGGCGTCGCCGACAAGTTCACTGTGTTCGCCGAGAAGCTGTCGATCCCGACCAGCATCCTCCCGTTCAATGGCGGCATCATCGTCGCCCAGGCGCCGGACATGCTGTTCCTTAAGGATACCGACGGCGACGGTAAGGCAGACGTACGCCAGACCCTGTTCACCGGCTGGGGCACCAACGACACGCACGCCGGCCCGAGCAGCCTCCGCTGGGGCCCGGACAATTGGGTCTATGGCATCGTCGGTTACTCCGGGTTCAACGGCGTGATCGACGGAAAGTCGCTCCGCTTCGGCAACGGCATCTGGCGAATGAAGCCGGACGGCACCAAGCTGGAGTTCCTCGGGTCGCTCACGAATAACGCGTGGGGCCTGGGCTTCAGCGAGGAAGGCCACCTGTTCGCGTCGACCGCCAACGGCCACCCGAGCTTCTACCTGCACATCCCGAACCGCGCTTACGAGACGGTTCGCGGCCTGACGGTCAAGCGGCTGGAGCCGATCATGGACCTGCCGAAGATGTTCGTCGCGACCGACCAGGTGCGGCAGGTCGACCATCACGGCAACTACACCGCCGCCGCAGGGCATTCGCTGTACACCGCCCGGACATGGCCGAGCTACTACTGGAACCGGACCGCGTTCGTCACCGAAGGCACCGGCCACATTGTCGGCCAGTTCCTGTTGCAGCCGCAGGGCGCGGGGTTCATCGCCCGCAATGACGGAAGCACCCTGGCGAGCACCGATGAATGGACTGCCCCCATCTTTGCCGACGTCGGTCCTGATGGGCAGCTATGGGTGATCGACTGGTACAACTTTATTGTCCAGCACAACCCGATCCCGCAGGGCTTTGAGCGCGGCAAGGGCGGCGCCTATGAGACCAACCTGCGCGACAAGACGCACGGCCGGATCTACCGCCTAGTCGCAAAGGACGGCAAGCCGAGCCGCACGTTCGACCTCTCCAAGGCGACACCGGATGATCTGGTCGCGGCGCTGATGAGCGACAACCAGTTCTGGCGCATGCAGGCACAGCGGCTGATCGTGGAACGAGGGGACAAGTCGATTGCGGAACATCTGTATAAGCTTGCCGGCGACAGAACCGTTGACGCCATCGGCCTGAACCCGGCCGCGATCCACAGCCTTTGGACAATGCAGGGCTTGGGGCTGCTGGACGGGTCGAACCCCGATGCGACGGCCGCCGTCGTAGCCGCCCTTCGGCACCCGTCGGCCGGCGTACGCAAAGCCGCCGTGGATGCGTTTCCCCGCAACGAAGCCGGCCTGGCCGCCCTGCTTGCGGGCAAGCTGCTGATTGACCCGGCCCCGCAGGTGCGCAAGAGCGCGCTCCTGGCGGTTGCTGAAGTCCCCACCGCCAGTGCCACCGCCGCACAAGCGGTGTACGAAGCCGTCGCCGGGTCGGGCGTGGGTGAGGATCGCTGGCTGATCGACGCGGCGACAATCGCCGCGGCCCGTCACGACAGCTTTTTCCTGCAGTCCGCTGTCGCGGCGTTCAAACTGCCTGAGGGAACTGTGGAACCCAAGCCCGTGGCCACGGTTAATCTCATCCCGAATGCCTCGTTCGAAGAAACCGCCGGCGGCAAGCCACGCGGCTGGCGGGCTCGCCACTACAGCGGCGAAGCGACGCAGGAACTGTCCACCACCGTCGCGCGTACGGGTAAGAACTCCGTGGTCCTGCGGTCCGACAAGGGAAGCGATACGAGTTGGTATGTCGATGTCAAAGTGGAGCCGCGCGCCAAGTACCGCCTTAGTGCCTGGATCAAGACCGAGAACGTCAAAGCTGTCCGCGGCGGCATGGGCGCGCTATTGAACGTTCACGGAAGCGACTTCAAGACCAAGCCGGTCGCTGGCAACAGCGACTGGACGAAGGTGGAAATCACCTTCGACAGCGGATCCCGCGATACGGTCTCCATCAACTGTCTGTTCGGCGGATGGGGCCACGCGACCGGGGTCGCGTACTACGACGACATCGAGCTGACCAAGGTTGGTGGCGGTGTTGCCAAACTGCCTGGAGCGACCGGTGAAGTCCTCAGTGCGGTCATCTCCCATTACGCCCAGCGGGCACCAAAGGAGTCCGTCGTCGCCACGCTGGCGTCGCTCAGGACTGCCCAGCCGCAGATCGCCACGATCGTGATCGATGCCCTGGCCGGGAGCTGGCCGGAAGGCAAGGCTTCGGCACCGGAACTGGCCGGCGATGATGCCGCAAATCTGCAGGCGGTCATGTCTGCGTTGCCTCCGGCCGGTCGTGATCGACTTCTCGCGCTGGCGGTGAAGTGGGGCAGGACCGATGTCTTCGGCGACACGCTCGCTTCGGTCATCAAGGAGCTGCGATCCACGCTCGACAATGCCAAGGCCCAGCCCGAGCAACGTGCCGAGGCGGCCCGCAGGCTCATCGCGGTGTCCGATACACCCGATCACGTCGCCGCCATCCTTGCTCACGTCAACCCGCAGTCGCTGCCAGCCGTCCAGACGGCATTGCTGCAGGCGATCGGCGACAGCCGCAGTCCGGCCGTCGGCGATGCACTGATTGCCAAGTGGACCGGCATGACCCCGACGGCCCAGAAGATCGTGCTGCCCACCCTCCTGCGGCGCGAGCCCTGGACGCGATCGCTGCTGGCCGGCGTGAAGGCAGGCACGGTGAACCCCAAGGACGTGCTGCCGCAACAGTGGCAAGCGCTAACAGGACACCCTGACCGCGACATCTCAAACCTTGCCAAGCAGCTCCAGAAGAGCACCGGGCAGGCCGTCTCCGCCGATCGAAAGGCGATCGTCGACAAGCTGATTCCCCTGGCGTCGAAAACCGGCGACGTTGCCAAGGGCAAACTGGTGTTCGAGAAGAACTGCCAGGTCTGCCATCACATGGAAGGCAAAGGCGGCGTGGTCGGCCCGGACCTGACGGGCATTGGCGCTCGCCCGAAATCGGACGTGATGATCGACGTGCTCGATCCCAACCGGTCGGTCGAAGGCAACTTCCGCCAGTGGTCGGCCCGGACCGAGGACGACGTGCTGACCGGCAGGCTGATGTCGGAAAGCCAGACTTCGATCGAGATCATTGATGCCACCGGTGCCGTTCACGCCATCCAGCGGAGCCAGCTGAAGAGCCTGACCGCCTCGGAGAAATCCGTGATGCCCGAAGGGTTTGAAGCCCTCCCGCCGGAGGATCTCACCGACCTGATGGAGTACATGGCGACGAGCAAGGTGAAACACTGATTTGACGTCAAGAAACTGCCGCCTCGCGTCGGCGGGTTGTGTGAGACGCAAAGACACCAGGATCGGACGACATTTGTCATCCGATCCTGGTGTCCTGCGTTTGGAACGTGGATCAACCGGCGTTCAAGCCCCAGACGCTGCCCGTTGTTATCCGGCGGAGTCTTCCTCTCCGATCACTTTCGGCACCTTGAAGAACGGACCGTCCGTTTCAGGCGCATTTCGGAGGGTCGCCTCAAGTCCCAGCGCTGGCTCGATCGTGTCCTCGCGCAGCACGTTGTGCAGCGGCACGACGTGGGCCATCGCGGCGACGCCGGCAGTGTCCACCTCGTTGAGTTGTTCGATGTAGCCGAGAATGGGCTCGAGCTTCGCGGTGATCGCGGGCAGATCCGTGTCGGGAATGGACAACCGCGCCAGGCGGGCGACTTTCCTGACATCGTCGACGGTGATCGAGTGACGGGTTGAGCTCATCGCCGACTTTTACCTCAGCGGCGAATCTCGTGAAAGCCGCCGGGCTGGCCAAAGGTGAGAAATCAGGATCGGCTGGCATCAGGCCAACCGACCTGCAGAACCTCGCGTTAGACCACCCCAAATAGAACCACCGCGAGCCGGATGAGTCCGGTTCGCGGCAGTGACCTGATCGCTGAATTAGGAACGAAACCTGGACGCTCGCCTACTCACCTTTGCGGTGAGATTCGCTGATTGCCGCAAGTCGCTTGAGAAGGACTTGTGACAGGTCACCCAGCATTTCATCGGAGAGGAGTCCGAGGACGGAGGCTTGGACCACTTCATCCTGCCGGCCGAACCACTTCACGAGGCGCGAAAGAACGGCAATCTGGGTCATACCGCGTCGCTCACAAAGCTTGTCGAGCTGCTGTTTTGCCGCGACGTCGAGCTGCAACCGAATGACTGCACGTTTTGCCATAGTTCACTTTCGCCGCCGTCAGGGCGGCTCCTATTCAGATTCAAAACACCACACATGAGCCGAGGTGCAAGGCTCGCGCCGTAGTGTAAGCGTCGTTTCACCTTATGTGTAGCCAAAAAACAGGCATTCGGGCAATCCCTATC
The DNA here is from genome assembly GCF_015169395.1 of Humisphaera borealis. Lineage (GTDB taxonomy): Bacteria > Planctomycetota > Phycisphaerae > Tepidisphaerales > Tepidisphaeraceae > Humisphaera > Humisphaera borealis. The sequence continues at coordinate 5,607,411 of NZ_CP063458.1, read as the reverse complement.
CGTGTGATCTCACGCGACGTACTTTTGTAGACACAACGCGTATTTGTGTCGCGGGATGAAAGACTGTCTGGATGTGGGATAAGTGGATAAAGTGTACAGATGCCATCGAAACTACACCTTTCCGCTTTGCGCGTATGCTCGATTGCTGCTGCGGTCACGAGCCTTTGGGCGGGGTGGATCGTTGCGGTAGCCGCCGAGCCCGCGGCCCCCGCCACTCGACCGGCGACCCAGCCGGCCTACACGACCCGGAAACCTTCGATCGATGGCATCGGGAAGGTGTACCACGGGCGGGAAATCGCCAAGGTGATGGGCCATCTGGGCGCCGACTGGCTCGAACGGCCGGAACGCGAGAAGGAAGAGCGTCCCCGCCAGGCGATCGAGCTGATGAACCTCAAGCCCACCGACGTCGTGGCGGACATTGGGGCAGGCTCGGGATACTTCAGCTTCCGCATCGCCGAGAAGGTGCCACAGGGCCGGGTGCTCGCCGTCGACATCCAGCCGGAAATGCTTGCCATCATTGGGAAGAAGTCGAAGGAGAAGGGGGTCAAAAACGTAGAGCCGGTGCTCGGCGCGGAGAGCGATCCGAAGCTTCCGGAAGGCGGCGTGGATGTGGTTCTGTTCGTCGATGCTTATCACGAGTTCGAATATCCGCAGGAAATGATGGTTGCCATCGTTAAGTCGCTCAAGCCTGGCGGAAGAGTGATTCAGATTGAGTACCGCGCCGAGGACCCTCGCGTCTTCATAAAGCCGCTCCATAAAATGAGCGAGGCGCAGGCGCGGCTTGAGATGCAGTCCGTCGGGTTGCGCTTTGTTGAGAATGTAAAAGGTCTTCCTCAACAGCATTTGCTCGTGTTCGAGAAACCCGACCCTTCGCGCCCGACTTCAAAACCGGCAGGCGATGTGCCTTCGAAATGAGAGGCGCGCCTCCATCGCGAGTAGCGTCCCGGTCAGGCAGACGTCGGCGATCAAGTCGCACAGGCAACTGGAGTTCCGCTAGCTCGAGTGCCCGAGATTTTCTCGGGAACATGTGAATCTCACATGGACTTGGAAGGCCCGAAAGTCCGATAATCAGGTGTCGCCCTCCAGCCGGTGTGTATCGGCTCTGGTTCCGTTGCCAGGAGTGCGTCTTGTATCTGAGTCCTTCATGACCGCCTTTAGTCCAAGCAAACCTGACGAATCCTCAAAAGGGCGGGAACAGCCGACCCGTACCGGTGGTCGTCGACGCAAGCTATGGATCGCAGCGCTTGCGGTGCTACTGGCATTGTCCCTGATCGTCGCCCCCTTCCTGTTCTATTTGCGCGGTTCGGGCATCAAGACCTCCGTCCTGAACAATGTCGTTCCCGGCTATGCCAAGCTTGAACACCCTTTCGTGACGACGGCCAGGCCCAACCCGTCCGAAGGGGTCATCTCCTGCAACAGCTTCATCGCCGTTGACGTCATGCTTCCCAACGCCGGGTACGTGGTTGACGCCGCCACTGTGAACTCCGGGTCCGTGCGCCTGATTCGCAAGCTCGACAGTTGGATTGTGCCCGCCAGGGTGAACACGTCCGCCGCCGGCGACGCGCTGGTCTTGCAGCCCGAGCAGGCCCTGTCGCCAAACACGTATTACCGCTTCGAGATTCTCCCCGCGCTGAAGGATACCGCGGGCGCTTCGTTCAAACCGTTCAGAACCGGTTTCACCACCGGTGGCGCAGGCGAAGCATCGACGATGCCGGTGGCGTTCGAGAAGATCGAACTGCCGCTCACCGCGGGTCGCATGTACACCGCCGTCGCGGTCGGCCCCGATGGCGACCTCTACGCGGCCACCTACACCGGCGACCTCCTGCGCTGTTCGCTCCACAGCGATGGCACGATCGCCTCAGTCGACGTCATCGAGACGGTGCATCGCGCCAACGGCGGCGATCGATTGATTACCGGCATCTGCTTCGACCCCGACAGTACGCCTGGTGCACCGGTCCTCTATGTCAGTCACGGACAGTCCACGCGTACCGCTGCCGACGACTGGACCGGCAAGCTGAGCCGCCTCACAGGCGCGACGCTCGATCATTACCAGGACGTACTGGTGGGCTTCCCGCGTGCGGCGCGGGACCACCTCAACAACCAACCGGCGTTCGGGCCGGACGGCGCGCTGTACCTGCCGAACGGTAGCAACAGCGCCATGGGCGATGCCGACGCCACCTGGGGCAATCGCCCCGAGCGCAAGCTGTCGGCTTGCGTCATGCGGATCGACCTGGCTGCGATCGGCCAGAGGACGATCGATATCCGTACCGATGACGGTGGCGGTCCGTACAACCCGTTCGCGCCGGGTGCCCCTGTCACCGTCTACGCATCCGGCGTCCGCAACGCGTACGACCTGGTCTGGACGCGCGACGGCAAGCTCATGGCGCCGATCAATGGTTCGGCGGCCGGCGGTAACACGCCGGAGTCGCCCAAGCGCGACATCCCTGCCCTGCACAACGTTCGTCTAACCATTCCTGACCACCTGGCGCGGATCGAGCCCGGCCGGTACTACGGACATCCCAATCCTTCCCGCGGCGAATACGTGTTAATGGGCGGAAATCCCACCGACGGGATCGATCCGATCGAGGTCAATCGCTATCCGGTGGGCATCCTGCCGCAGTCGCGCTGGAAACCGCCTGTCGCCGAGTTCGGCAGCAACATCTCGCCCTGCGGCATCATCGAATACAAGGGTTCCGGCCGCACTTTGCCCATCGACGGCGCGCTGATGGTTTGCCGCTACTCCGGCGGCAAGGACGTCTGTCTGTTCCTGCCCGGCCGCGACGGCTCCTTCGGCGAAATGGTCACCGGCATCGACGGACTTTTCGGATTCGCCGATCCGCTCGACCTCGTCCAGCACCCGGTGAACGGCCATCTCTACGTCGCGGAATTCGGCGGCAAACGCGTTACGTTGCTCCGCGCGAAACCTCAGGGCGTTTCCTCGCGCGTCTACCGCGAGAAGGTCGGGCTGGGAATGGGCCTGCATGAGACGCCAGCCGGCAAACACATCGCAAAACCCGAAGGCGACGACGCCCGGGAAGACTGACGCCCAGGAAGACGGACACTCGCTCAGAGCCACAGAAAGTGGTTGCTCGCGGCGGCCAGGCCATAGAGTCCGCCGCACCCGCCGAGTACCCACGGGCACCACCTCTTCCAGATCGCCGCGACAAAAACGACGAATCCGACCTGAAGGCACTTGGCCAGCGGAACACCAACGTCGTTTCCAACAAGCTCAAACATCCACCGCTGTACCGGGTGCACTTCGATCCCGGCTCCATAAGCGACCGAGTTGGCATGCGTCGTGATGGCATCGGCGGTCGCCCCGATCAGCAGAATCAGCAGCGGTAGCCAGTAACGGCCGACAAACTTCGTCGGCGTTCGCAGCAGGAGTGGCAGTTCGGTCCGTCTCGGCAGCATTTGGCACCGGTCTACTTGGGTTGATCATTTCAGGCTAAACAACAGGCAGTCCGCGCCGCCCCGCTTCCACATCGTGCCATCGCGAGCGTACAACAGGCAGAGCAAAATCGTACGCACGTCTGCCGAAGCGCCTGTCGGCTTCACTTTGTTCGCGGAGGACTCCTGATCATGCGAAGCATCGCCCTGGCCGTCTCGTGCATGCTGCTTCTTCTGATTCTTCCGAATCACCCGACGAGTGCGCAATCCCCCGTACCGCCAGCCACTCAACCCGCGCGCCAGTACGGCCGGCTTCCGGCGAGCCCACTGCCCGGCGACCACCTGCTCGAGAAGTACTTCGAGCAACGAACCCGCGAGCTTTCCGAACGATGCCTGGCTGAAGTCACCAGCGCAGAACACTGGAAAAGCCATAAGGAGCAGTACCGGCAGGAACTCAAGGAGATGCTCGGTCTCTGGCCGGAGCCGCCGCGGACAGATCTCAAAGCCGTCACCACGGGCACGCTGGATCATCCAGACTTCACCGTCGAGAAAATCCAGTTCCAGTCGATGCCCGGACTCTACGTCACCGGCAACCTCTACATTCCGAAGCATCTCAAGGCGAAAGCGCCTGCGATTCTCTACGTCTGTGGCCACGGAAACGTCGTGAAGGACGGCGTCTCATACGGATCGAAGACCAGTTACCAGCATCATCCGGCCTGGTTCGCTCGCAACGGCTACGTCAGCTTCGTCATCGACACGCTGCAACTCGGCGAGATCCAGGGAATCCATCACGGTCTGCACCGCGAGAAAATGTGGTGGTGGATCAGCCGCGGCCACACGCCGGCCGGCGTCGAGGCGTGGAATGCCATCAGGGCCCTGGACTACCTGGAAACCCGCCCCGAGGTCGATGCCACAAAGTTCGGCATCACCGGCAGGTCGGGTGGCGGTGCGTACAGCTGGTGGACGGCCGCGATCGACACCCGCATCAAGGTCGCCGTCCCCGTCGCCGGCATCACCGACATGCAGAACCACGTCGTTGACGGCGTCATCGAAGGACACTGCGACTGCATGTTCATGGTCAACACCTACCGGTGGGACTTCGCGAAAGTCGCGGCGCTGATTTCGCCCAGGCCGCTCCTGCTCAGCAACACCGACAAGGACAGCATCTTTCCGCTCGACGGCGTCGTGCGGCTGCACCAGCAGGTGCGTCGGATTTACCAGCTCGAGGGCGCCGCCGATAAGCTGGGACTGCTGATCACCGAAGGCCCGCACAAAGATACCCAGGAGCTGCAGGTGCCGGCGATCAAGTGGTTCAATCGGTGGCTCCGCAATGACCTGGAACCTGTTCCCAACTTCGCCAGCAAGTTCTTCGAGCCCGAGCAGCTTAAGGTTTTCAAAGAGCTACCGGCCGATCAGCGCAACACCCGGATTCAGGAGACATTCGTCGCCAAGGCACCCCCGCCCGCGATGCCGACCGATGCCGCCGGTTGGGCCCGACAACGCGAACAGTGGCTAACAGCATTAAAGGCAAAGACGTTCGCCGCCTGGCCCGCAGACGACAAACCTGCAGTTCCGAAGCACCTGTTCTCCGAGACATCCAACGGCGTCGAGCTGCACGGCTTCGAGATCGAAAGCCAACAGCACGTCCCGCTTCGGCTTTATGTCGCGATCGGTGCACAGGTCGCCGAGCCCGATCTTGTTGTTGTGAACGTCGTCGACCAGAAGCTCTGGGAGACGTCCCTTGCGACGTACAAGCCTTCGTTCGCCGGCCTCAAGGACCTGACGCTGCCTGATGCAATCCCGGGTGAGATCGAATCGACAATGAAGATGCTTAAGGGCACCAAGTGGGCGATGGCCTATGTTGCCGTTCGTGGCATCGGGCCGACCGCATGGAGCGGCGACGAAAAACGACTCACCCACCTCGCCCGGCGATTCAGCCTGCTCGGCGAACCGCTCGACGGCATGCGGGTATGGGATGTACGTCGAACCATCCAGGCGGTTCGCAGTCTGCCCCGGATGAAGGGTGCCAAAATCTGGCTTCAAGGACAGGACAGGATGGCCGGCATCGCCCTCTACGCATCACTATTCGAGCCCGACATCGCACGGCTCGACCTCTGGCACTTGCCGACCACCCACGACCAGGGCGGCAATGGCCCGGACCTGCTCAACGTTCTTCAAGTGCTCGACATTCCCACTGCGGTCGCGATGGCGGCCGAACGATCGAAGGTCCGGATCTATCGGGAGCAGTCCCAGCCGGCTGCCGCCTGGAGCTACCCCACGGACGTCAGCCTTAAACTCGGCTGGGGCAACGACCGTGTGCAACTCCGCGACGCACGTTAAGGCAGCGGACGAGTGGTCTGTACCGGATCGGTCGCTTCGTCAGCGACTGCCGGTTCGACCACGTCCCGATCGGCCGCCATATGGCCGGCGCCCTCCGGGCGGTTCGTCGGGCAGGTTTGCACGGGGTGTTCAACGGGGGATTGCAAGGTGGACTCGTAGTCCCCCTCCATCGGGAAGGCGTAGTCCCCCATGTACAGTTCCTGGTCGCGATTCACGATCGACGCCAGGCGGCGCTCGGTGGCGGACCGATCCAGCGCTTCCTGCGCGTCGCGCTCCCCGGCCTGATGGCCGACCGAGTACGCGAATGCAGCCGAGGCGGCACAAAAGATGACCGCCAAAAACCAATGTCCGAAAGCACGCTGTTCCATAGTAGTTAAGCCTGGTTGTCCTCAAGTTAGTTGCGCCGCACCCGCCTCGGCTTCCATCAATCCTGCTCGCCGATTCCGGATTCGACCAGGCCGCCCGCAGGATCGCGATTCCCGCGTGTGGCACCGAAGGACAATCCGGTCCGACAACAATCCGGCGCTACGCCTTGCCATCGCGGCGGCGGAGGGTAGTCTGACGCCCCGGAAGAGAGCAAAACTCAGGCCTTACCTCTGAGAACGACGTCCGCCAGGACCAACACACCGCGAGGACACCTTACGTGCGATTCGCCATCTGTAATGAAATCTTCGAAGGCTGGCCCTGGGAGAAGACCTGCGCCTTCGCCCATTCACTTGGCTATACGGGTCTGGAGGTCTCTCCGTTCACCCTTGCCGACCGTGCCGAGCTCGTCACCCCCGATCGCCGCAAGGAACTCAAAGCCCAGGCCGAGTCGCGCGGCATGGAAGTCCTCGGCCTGCATTGGCTTCTGGTCAAGCCGGCCGGACTCTACATCACCCATACCGACGCCGACATTCGCAAGAAGACCGCCGACTACTTCACCGCGCTGGTCCACCTTTGCGCCGATCTCGGCGGCAAGGTGCTGATCATCGGGTCGCCCAAGCAGCGGAACCTTCTGCCCGGCGTGAGTACCGACCAGGCGCTGGCGTTTGCCGAAGAAGTCTTCGCACCCTGCCTTACCCCGGCTGCCCAGCTTGGCGTCACGCTCGCCATGGAACCGCTCGGCCCGCAGGAGACCGACTTCCTCAACACCGCCGAGCAGACCATGCAACTGGTCCGCCGGATGAACAGTCCCAATTTCCAGATCAACCTCGACGTCAAGGCGATGAGCAGCGAGTCCAAGCCGATCCCGCAGATCATCCGCGAGACCGCCGGCCACATCGCCCACGTCCAGGTGAACGACCCGAACCTCCTCGGCCCGGGCATGGGCGAGGTCAAGTACGAGCCGATCATCGCCGCCCTGAGAGAAGTCGGCTACGACGGCTGGCTGAGCGTCGAAGCGTTCGATTTCCGTCCCGGCGCCGAGCACATCGCCCGCAAGAGCATCGAATATCTCAAGCAGGTCACGGGTCAGTGATCGCTTCGCGGTGACCGGCTTTGCCGATTCAAAGCGCCGCCGCCCGTCGTTAACCCGGCATCGTCGTGCCGGCCGATCGACTACACCTCAACCGCGAGTCCGCCATCTTGCCAAAGGCACTCCATAAGAACATGACGGCTCAGGTGCTGACGGCGATCGCACTTGGCGTCGTCATCGGTGCTGTCAAACCCGCCTGGGGCGAAGCGATGAAGCCGCTCGGCGACGGCTTCATCCGGCTGGTGACGATGGTGGTCGGCCCGCTGATCTTCCTGACCATCGTGGTCGGCATCTCCACCATGGGGAACCTGAAGAAGGTCGGCCGCGTCGGGGTCAAGGCGCTGATCTACTTCGAGGTCGTCACCACGCTCGCACTCTTGATCGGAATGGTGGTCGCCAACATCGCCAAACCCGGCCACGGCATCGTCACCAGCAGTACGTCCACGACGGCGCCCGCTACGCTCCCTTCCACGCAGTCGAGCGCGACACAGGCGCCATTGGCACCCACTGGCCCTGCCACGATGCCCGTCACCGCGCCTGCGCCGCGCGTCGCGGTTGCGACGCCCGCGGAAGTTCCGGCCAGCGCCGAAGGCGCCAAGAAGCAGACGACTGTCGAATTCCTCCTTTCGGTCATCCCGAACAACATCTTCAAGGCATTCACCGACGGAAACCTTCTTCAGATCCTCGTCTTCTCAGTACTCTGTGGCTGCGCGATCGCGAGCCTCGGCCCGCGCTGCAGCCCGTTGATCGCCGGGTTGGAAAACCTCACCGAGGTCATGTTCCGCATCGTCGCGATCATCATGAAGGTCGCCCCGCTAGGTGCCCTGGGCGCGATGGCCTACACCATCGGCAAGTTCGGCCTCGGGTCCCTGCTGCCGCTCGCCAAGTTGATGGTCTGCGTCTACCTGACGATGGCGATCTTCATCTTCGTCGTCCTCGGACTCATCTGCCGCCTGTTCGGCTTTCGCTTGATGACGTACCTCGCGTACATCAAGGAGGAAATCCTGCTGGTCCTGGGCACCAGCTCCAGCGAGTCGGCCCTGCCGCGGATGATCGAAAAACTCGAACGCCTTGGCTGCAGCCGCGCGATCGTCGGCATGGTCATTCCCGCCGGCTACTCGTTCAACCTCGACGGAACCAGCATCTACCTTTCGATGGCCGTCCTGTTCATCGCACAGGCTTTGGGCGTCGAATTGAGCCTCGGGCAGCAACTGGGCGTCATGGCGGTCCTCATGCTCACCAGCAAGGGTGCCGCGGCCGTCACCGGTGCCGGACTGGTAACCCTTTCGGCGACCCTCGAAAGTACACACCTGGTGCCGGTCGCGGGCCTGGCGCTGCTCGTCGGCGTAGACCGCTTCATGAGCGAGGCCCGCGCCATCACCAACCTCATCGGTAACGGCATCGCAACCATCTGCGTCAGCAAATGGGAAGGCGAGTTCGACCCCGCCATGTTCGACGAAGCGATCCGCGCCCGCCGACTCGCCGGCCAGGATCTCGCCGAGCACGCCTTCCCGGTCGTCGAGCCGAAGGTCCACTCAGAGATCATCCCGTAGCCACGCAGCCGACGTTCATACCACCCTGCCGAACGAACCCAAGATCGCCAAACGAACCCGAGAGACGCCTTAAGTCCCCTCCTCCGCGGTACTCCGGGGAGGGCTAGGGTGGGGGTTCGGACAGCGGGTGCTCACGTGCCGGCCGAACGAACCCAGGATGGCCAAACGAACCCGAGATCTCCATCGCCATGTGGCATGGGAAAGCACGCTTGCCCATGAACGGCGGCCGCCAGGAGACACGGGCATGCGTACATGCTCATGCCACGGTCACGCCGCCAAACGAACCCGAGGCGATCGTGATTCCGCCGAACGAACCCAAGCCATCAGGCCGATCGTCGTCCTGCGTTTCGCTCACACCTCCCAAAACAAGACCGCTCGGCCCGACCCGTCAACGCCCATGACGTTCCGAGTGAGCCGCGCACGAAGTAAGCGGGAGCAACGCGATGCCGCGTCCCTCCCCGCTTACTTCGTGCGCGGCTCCTTCGGCAAGCCACACGCGCGGGCGGATCGTCCGAGTCAACCCAATGCCATCACCGCGGCGAGCCACACGACCCGCCGAAAGAACCACGCACTCCCGCCACCCAGTCCGACACCCCAGTCGCCAACGGATCACACCCGCGGCCACCAGGCACCAGGCAGCGCTAATCCAACCCGATCGAACGCCGGAGGCGTACGACCAGAGCAAGACTATTTGTACGGTATATGTTAAGTTTGCTGCGCAGAATTGCAAGCAGAAAGACACAACCACCCAAGCCGCTTATCTAACGCAGATCATTGGCATTGGCGTGTCTCTCGGGTGCCATGGGCTGCGGTACTCCGCTGCCCGTGGCGACGGCTGACTGCAGTCACCCGGCCACGCACCAACCGAGTACACCAGCCCATGCCACCCAGCATGAGGCCGACAACGTGACTTAGGCCCCCCGCCGCGTTCACTTCCCCGCCAGCTTCTTCCGCACGAGCGGGTTCACCAGGGCCGGATCAACCTGCCCGGCGTGCGCTTTCATGAACGCGCCCGTCGCTTGGCCGGCCTGCTTCTCGGTAAACGCATTGGCGGCGAGGAACGCATCGACCAGCCGTTCGGTCTCCTCGGCCGACGCCTTCTTCGGCAGGTACTCGTCGGCGACGCCGATCTCAAACTTCAGCTTGTCGACCTCGGCGGTCTTGCCGAGCTTCTCGTACTCCTCCAGGCTCTTGCGGAGCTTCTTGGCGTAAGACTCCACCGCCTGCTCCGCCGTCGGCTTGCTGGGCTGCATGTCGATGATCTTCACTTCGCTGATCAGCATGCGGATGACGCCGAGGCGATCCTTCTGGCCGCTCTTCATGGCGGCTTTCATGTCTTCGGTGAGGCGGGATAAGAGGTCCATGGTGGCTCCAAAGAGAGCAGACATATGAAAACGCTAAGGAAATATTCAATCGCGGACGGGTAACAAATTCCGTAAGCTCCGGAAGGGATCGGATTTTACCTACCATCACATTCTAAGGTATGAAACATGACTCGGCGACAATCAGCCTTCCTCGTGATACTTCTCGCCGCCACTGTAGGTGGTCTGGCGACGATGGCGACTGACCAGGAAGCGGCAATACGAAAGATCGTCAGCCTCAATGGCGAAACGCATTCGAATAATGTCATCGTCGGTCAACCGGTCGTTACCGTGGATTTCCGAAACACGCGCGTACGAGACAGTGACCTCGCGTTGCTCGCTGCGCTCAAGGATTTGGAAGAGCTGCGTCTCGAACAGTGCTCCGGCATCACAGGCGAGGGTCTGAAACTTCTTGCAGATCTTCCACGACTGGTACGGGTTGATCTCAGCCATTGCGATTCGATCGACGATCGGGGCTTGCTGCACATCGCAAAACTGCCACATTTGCGGTCCCTCAAACTGCGGTTCACGCGCATTAAGGACGATGGGCTTAAGCATCTCGTCGGCTGCAGGGAGCTGGAACGACTCGATCTGACGGGATGCGCGATCAACGGCAGCGGTTTCAGGAACCTCAAACATCTTAAGCTACTGCGGCAACTTGATCTTTACCGCACGGACGTGGGTGATGCCTCGCTGGCCGACATCGCTGCTTTCGAGAAGCTTGAGGAGCTAGGCCTCGGCAAATGTCCAATCGGAGACGCTGGGGTCAAGCATCTGGTCGGCCTTAAGGATCTTAAGTTCCTGTTCCTCTTCGATTCGCAGATCACGGACGGCGGTGCTGAAGAACTTGCCAAGATCAGTCAATTGCGGCAGCTTCACTTGCGCGGGGCCGATCTGACAGATGCTGGCGTCAGACGACTCGCCCAACTGATCCACTTGGAATGCCTCGATATCTCGGAATGTTCCAAGGTGACGTCCAAAGGAGTGCGCGAACTGTACGGCTTGAAGAACCTTACGCAATTAGCCCTTCCTCAAGAGTGTCTGACTGATGCGGAGTATCAGGAGTTGAAACGAGCGCTTCCACTTTGCAAGATCGGCATCGTCTCGTGGTTTCCGAACCGTGACTAGCACATCGCGTCCGCCAAGGCGGACCCTACTTGGTCAAATTACGGTACTTGAGGCGGCCGCGGCGGGTCGGCGTCTTTGCCCAGTGGAGGCCGACTTGATAGGCAACGCGACGCGTCGGAAGATAAAACTTAGTTCTCGACCATCACGATGCGGAAGCCATAGCTTCCTTGTCTCTTGTCGGGAGACAACGTTCCCCGTTTGGCGCTTGAGCAGGTGCTCGCTGCGTTCGCATACGACCCCCCGCGCACAACGCGCTCTGTCCCCGTATTCGGTCCGGCCGGGTCGGTCACCGCGACCTGGGGATACTCGCCATACCAGTCGGAACACCATTCATGGACGTTGCCATACATGTCGTACAAGCCCCAAGGGTTTGACGGGTACGACCCAACTCTCGCGAGCCTGTCATTCCCGTCATTGGCCGACTTGTCCTGCCATCGATGGTTCTGGGTGCTGGACACGTCGCTGTAATTGCCGAATCGGTGCAGGTCTTCGGGCCGATCGCCGAAGCTCCATTTCGTCGTCGTCCCGGCGCGGGCGGCGTACTCCCACTCGGCTTCCGTCGGCAGTCGGTAGGTTTTGCCCTCCTTCTGGCTCAACCTCCGACAAAACTCAGCGGCGTCGTGCCACGATACAGCGTCGACGGGAAAATCGTCCTGTTTCAGGCGGCTTGGCTCAGTGCCCATCACCGCACGCCACTGCGCCTGGGTGACTTCAGTTGCCCCCATGTAATACCCCTGGGAGATCGTCACCTCGTGCTGAAACTCGTCCGCACCGCGCCCCGCGACCGTCTGGGCGCTTCCCATGGCAAAGGTGCCAGGCTTCACGTAGACCAGGCGCGCACCAATGCTGTTGGTGAACGTTGTTCGCGATTGCAGTCTCAGCGTTGACGGCAATTGTGCCAGCCGCTGGTCGACCATCGTCTTGACCAGACCGGTCAGCTGCGGCTGGGCCTTGGCGTACCAGAACCCCGCGCGAGCCTTGCACCCGTCGGCCGCGAGCGGCTGCTTGGCCGCCATGTCCCACCACTGGTCGCCCAGTTCCCGCTGCGCTTCCGGTGTGGCGGGGTTCTTCAAGTCGGCGGCGGCGATGGCTTTCAGCGGGCCGTCCGAGCCTTTGGCCAGCATCGGCAGGCCCGCGTCAAAGTCGCCGCGAACCAGGCATTTGTACTTGCCGACGGTCGCATTGGCGTCGGGGTCTTCGGGAGCGGTTTTCAGCTTGTCCAGCGACGACTCGACCTTGGTGAACTCCGCCGCCAGGGCTTCCAGCCGGGCGACGCGGTCGCGCATTTGTGCCAGAACCGCCGGGTTGCGCGACGCCGTCCCCGACGAGCGGATCAGCGGGATGAGCTTGCGGACTTCGGCGTATTCTTCCCGCTGCGATTTGGCCTCGGCCAGCATCATCGCGGTCGCCGAGACCCACGCCAGTTCCTGCTGCTGACTTGCCCCTTTGGGTGCCGAGCGCTCGAGCGTGTCCAAGACGATGTCGGCCGGCCGAACGGCGTACGCGTCGGTGATTCGGCTGCACGCGTAGAGCGACGCCATCACGTCGCCGGACGAGATGCCGATCTCGCGGGCTTCGTTCAGCAGCGTGTAGCGGCCGTCGGGGTCATCCTTCGTCTCTGTCGCCCGGCCGAGCAACTCGATCAGCAGGTTGTAGCGGCCGGCGGGCGTCTTGTCGGCGTAGGACTTGTCCATCAGCCCCCGGACGATCTCCAGGTTCTTCTTCTGAACCTCAGGCGAAGGGACCGCCGCCTTGTCGACGGACTTCTCCCGCGATAGCCAGCGGATGTACCACGCCGCGACATCGGGGTCGGTCATCATCCGCGGGGTCGGGGTGATGCCGGCCGCCGACAGCAGGCTGCGGATGTACGACACCGGCACGGCAAAGTTAATGGGCTTGCCCGGCACCCCGCCCCGGACGATGCCAATGACCGAGCCGGAACTGTCGATCAGCGGCCCTCCGGAGTTGCCGAAGGTGACGTTGGCGTCGAACTGGATGTCGACGAGCTGGCCACCCTGTTTGCGCAACGCGCTGACCCGGCCGACGGTGATGGAGGTCGCCGGGTAGGTGCTGTCGGCCTTCAACGACAACTTCTGCCCGAGCGGGAATCCGAACGCGGCGACGGGAGTGGTCTCCTTCAGTCCCGCCAGCGACGCCGGTGAGGCCAGGTCGAGCACTTCCAGGTTGCCCGACCGATCGACCCGCAGGATCGCCACGTCGCTGGCAGCGTCGGTCTTGACGATGGTTGCCGCGAAGATCTTCTGGGCCTTTGTCCCCGGGGCGACGACGATCCGAATCTGGTCAGTCTTGGCGTTGAAGTCGGCGACGACGTGGTGATTGGTGATGAAAATACCGGTGGCATCGACGCAGAACGACGACCCGGTCGAGAAACTCTTCTCGTTGCCGACCAGGACATAGCCGGTAGCCCGGCGTCCTGATTCGAGCAGTGCGTTTTCGACCGCACCATACGCTGACGCGCAGATCACCTGCAGGGCTAGTGCCAATACGATCCGAAATCCCATGATGCCTCCCGTTGTCGGACCTGGATACCTGGGACAAATTATAGGGCAACGGGGAACGCAAATGAATTGAATCCTTTGTGGCGCAGGCTTTCCAGCCTGCTCCTGCCGGATCGCAGGCGTTCGTAACGGAGAAGCCTAGGGGCTCGCGTCCGCCAAGGCGGACCCTACTTGGTCAACTTGCGGTACTTGATGCGGTGCGGCTGGTCGGCGTCTTTGCCCAGCCGCTTGTGCTTGTCTTCCTCGTAGCTCTGGAAGTTGCCTTCGTGCCAGACCACCTGGCTGTCGCCTTCGAACGCGAGAATGTGCGTGGCCAACCGGTCGAGGAACCAGCGGTCGTGGCTGACGACCACCGCGCAGCCGGCGAAGTTTTCCAGCGCCTCTTCCATCGCGCGGATGGTGTTCACGTCCAGGTCGTTCGTCGGTTCGTCCAGCAGGATGACGTTGGCGCCGCTCTTGAGCATGCGGGCCAGGTGCAGGCGGTTGCGCTCGCCGCCGGAGAGGACGCCGACCTTCTTCTGCTGGTCGCTGCCGCTGAAGCCGAAACGGCTCACGTAGGCCCGCGTGTTGGTCGGTGTGCCGCCGGTGCCGTTGATCGCCCCCAGGCGGAACGTGTCTTCGCCGTCGGCGATCGCCTGCCAGACCATGGCGTCGTCCTTCAGCGTGTCGCGGCTCTGCTCGACGTACGCCAGCTGCACGCTGGGGCCGACGATCAGCTTGCCGCCGTCGGGCTTCTCGCTGCCGGTGATCATGCGGAAGAGCGTGGTTTTGCCCGCGCCGTTGGGCCCGATGATACCGACGATCCCGCCGGGCGGCAGGTTGAACGTGACATCCTGGAACAGCAGCCGATCGCCGTAGCTTTTGCTGATCTTGTCGGCCTTGATGACCAGTTCGCCCAGCCGCGGCCCGGCTGGGATGACGATCTCCAGTTCGAGCTCTTTGCCCTTGCTGTCCTGGGCCAGGAGCTGCTCGTACTTCTGCAGGCGGGCCTTGCTCTTGGCCTGGCGGGCGCGGGGGCTGGCGCGAACCCATTCAAGTTCGCGGGCGAGGGTCTTCTGCCGGGCCGATTCGGTCTTTTCTTCGATCTTCAGCCGGGTCTGCTTCTGCTCCAGCCAGTTGGTGTAGTTGCCCTTGTACGGAATGCCGGCGCCGCGATCGAGTTCGAGAATCCAGCCGGCGACGTTATCCAGAAAGTAGCGATCGTGGGTGACGGCGATGACCGTTCCCTCGTACCGCTTGAGGTGCTGTTCGAGCCACTGCACGCTCTCGGCGTCGAGATGGTTCGTGGGTTCGTCCAGGATCAGCACATCGGGCTTCTTGAGCAGCAACCGGCAGAGCGCGACCCGGCGTTTTTCGCCGCCGGACAGCACCTTGATGATCTGATCGCCGGGCGGGCAGCGGAGGGCCTCCATCGCCATCTCGATGTCGCTGTCGAGATCCCACAGGTTCTGGTGATCGATCTGTTCCTGCAGTTTGCCCTGCTTGTCGAGCAGCTTGTCCATCTCCTCGGGAGACAGGTTCGGATCGCCGAGCTTGTCGGAGATGGCGTTGAAATCGTTGACGATCTTGGCTTTTTCGGCGACGCCTTCCTCGACGATCTGGCGGACGGTGCGGGTTTCGTCGAGCTTGGGTTCCTGCTCGAGGAAGCCGGTGGTGTAGCCGGGGCTGAGGTTGACCTGGCCGTCGTAGTTCTTGTCGACGCCGGCGAGGATCTTGAGGAGCGTGGATTTACCTGCGCCGTTGAGACCGAGCACGCCGATCTTCGCGCCGTAGAAGTACGAGAGGTAGATGTTATCGAGGAGGACCTTCTTCTCGTGTTTCTTCGAGACGCCGAGCATCGAGTAGATGATCTTGTTGGGTTCAGTGGTGGCCATGAGGGGGGAGAATGTACCGGAAGTACGTACCGATTGGATTCGGTGGGGCAGACATTCTTGTCTGCCGCGTTTCCGCGACGCCGGCATTCCTGCCGGCCTGAGCGGAAACGCAGGATTCCATGTGATTGACCACTTGCTTCGGATGTCGTCGGCCGGGCAGGAATGCCCGGCACTCCAACATCCGAGGCAGGCAAGAATGCCTGCCCCGCCGCTGCTGATTCTCTACTTCTTCGCGTCCTTGATTGCGATGCTAAACCAACCCTCTTTTGCCGGTTGCGGAGGCTGAGGGCGGCGCTGGGGCTGCTGCACCGGTCGCGGCGGTGCTGCGGGGCCGGCCGGGCGGGTCGGACCGCTTTGCCCGGTCCGCTGCGGGGCGGGAGACGTTCGCGGGGCGGCGTGCTGCTCGCCGTCCGTGCGCCGCTGCGGCGGAGCGCTGGGCGCGCTGCGCATCGACAGCGCAATCCGCTTGCGGGCCAGATCGACCTCCACCACCGTCACCTCCACCCGCTGCTGTACTTTCACGACTTCGTTGGGGTCTTTCACAAACCGGTCGGCGAGCTGGCTGACGTGAACCAAACCGTCCTGGTGGACGCCGATATCCACGAACGCCCCGAACGCCGTCACGTTGGTGACGATGCCCGGCAGCTTCATGCCCGGAGTGACGTCTTCGATCTTGTTCACGCCGTCAGCGAAGCTGAACAACTCAAACTTTTCGCGCGGATCTCGGCCGGGCTTGGCGAGCTCGTTGATGATGTCGGTGAGCGTGGGGATGCCGACCGTCGCGGTCACGTACTTCTGCTTGTCGATCTTCTTCCGCAGCGCTTCATCGCGCATCAGGTCGGCGACGGTAACGCCCAGGTCCTTGGCCATGCGGTCGACGATCTCGTAACTCTCGGGATGCACGGCCGACTGGTCGAGGGGGTTTTCGGCCCCGCGAATCCGCAGGAAGCCGGCCGCCTGTTCGAACGTCTTGTCGCCAAGGCGGGCGACCTTCAGCAGATCCTTACGGCTCTTGAAGGCCCCCTTCTCGTTGCGGAACTTGACGATGTTGTCAGCGATCGTCGCGTTCAGCCCGGATACGTACGTCAGCAGTTGCTTGGACGCCGTGTTCACCTCGACACCCACGGCGTTCACGGCCGACACGACGACGTCATCGAGTGATTTCTTGAGCGCGTCCTGGTCCACATCGTGCTGGTACTGGCCGACGCCAATGCTCTTGGGGTCGAGCTTGACCAGCTCGGCGAGCGGATCCATCAGCCGTCGGCCGATGCTGACCGCGCCGCGGACGGTGATGTCATGATCGGGGAACTCTTCGCGGGCGATATCGCTCGCGGAATAGATGCTCGCGCCGCTCTCGTTGACCATCACGATCGCGACCGACGTCGGCAGGCCGAGCTTGCGGATGAAGGTTTCGGTCTCGCGCGATGCGGTGCCGTTGCCGATCGCGATCGCTTCGATCTCGTGCTTTTTCACCAGGTGCTTGATCGTTTCAACCGCTTCGAGCGTCTTGTGCTGCCCCTGGTCGGGGTAGATGACGTCGTTATGGATGAGCTGCCCCTGGGCGTCGAGCACGACGATCTTGCAGCCGGTACGAAAGCCGGGATCGATCGCGAGTACGCGCTTCTGGCCGAGGGCCGCCGCGAGGAGCAGTTGTCGCAAGTTCTGGGCGAAGACCTCGATCGCGGCGGCGTCGGCGCGCTTCTTCGATTCCAGCCGGCACTCGGTTTCCATCGACAAGCACAGCAGCCGCTTGTAGGCATCCTTTACGGCCAGCTTCACCTGCTCGCCGGCGGGCGAGGTGTTCCTGACGAACTGCTGCTCGAGAATGCCGATGGCGTCTTCTTCCTGCGGGCGAATCTGGAAAAACAGCACTTCTTCAGCCGCCCCGCGGCGAACAGCAAGCACACGGTGCGACGGCGCGGTGGCGATCGGCTCGGACCACTGGAAGTAGTCCTTGAACTTGGCCCCCGCCTCTTCCTTGCCGGCGATCACTTCGCTCTTGAGCATGCCTTCGTTCAGGAACAGATCGCGGATCTTCGCGCGGGCGTCGGCGTCGTCGTTGATCGTCTCGGCGATGATGTCCCGCGCGCCCTGCAATGCCGCGGCGGCATCGGGCACCTTCAGCTCGTCGGTCACGGTCGACTCGGCCGGCGTGACGAACTTCGCCGCCTCGGCGGCCGGGTCGATCGCGGGGTTCTGCGCCATCAGCACGAGCGCGAGCGGTTCCAGCCCCTTTTCCCGGGCGATCATCGCCCGCGTCCGCCGTTTGGGGCGGTACGGCTGATAGATGTCTTCCAGGGCCGACATCGTCTCGGCGGCTGCGATCTTGCCTTTGAGGTCGTCGGTCATGAGTTTACGCTCGTCGAGCGACTTGACGATCGCCTCGCGGCGGGTGTCGAGCTCGGCGAGTTGAGCCATGCGGTCGCGGATGGCGGTGATCGCGACTTCGTCCAGCGTGCCGGTTGCTTCCTTGCGGTAGCGGGCGATGAACGGCACGGTGCCGCCTTCTTCCAGCAGCGCCGCCGTCGCGGCGACCTGCTGCGGGCGGATGTTCAGTTCGACGGAAATCTTCGCGAGGTGGTTGGCATTCATGAGCGGGGGAACCCTCCGTGGTTCAGTGAATCGGGGATATCGAGAGGGAAAGAATAGCGACCGATGTGTCTGCGGCCAACTTAACGCTCTGGGCGCGGTATCCAAATGTCATGAGCCAACACATCGCCCGCGCCGTCGCAACATTGCTGATTTCGGCAGGTCTCGCTTCCACGGCGATCGCCGCCGACCCGAAGCCATCGGCCGCGGATTCCAAGCCCCCCGCCGCCGCCGAGACAAAGAAAGCTGCACCCAACCCGGCGATGGCTCCGATCAAAGATGTCGCCGGCCTGCCGCGGGTGCTGCTCATCGGCGATTCGATCTCCATCGGCTACACCGTACCGGTTCGCAAGCAACTGGAAGGGAAGGCCAACGTCCACCGCGCCCTCGCCAATTGCGGGCCGACGAAGAACGGGGTCACGGGTATCGACAAATGGCTCGGCGACGGCAAGTGGGACGTGATCCACTTTAACTTTGGCATTCACGACCTCAGGCACATGCCCGACGGCAAGCGGCAGGTCGAACCGGCCGACTACGAAAAGAACCTGCGAACGCTGGTCGAGAAGATGAAGAAGACCGGCGCGAAGGTGATCTTTGCCACCACCACCCCCATCCCCGCCGGCGAACTGAACCCGGTGCGGACCTTCGGCGATGTCGGTGAATACAACCAGATCGCGCTGAAGGTGATGAAGGATACCGGCGTAACGATCGACGACCTGAATGCCGCCATCACGCCGCACCTGGCGAAGATGCAGCGCCCGAAGGACGTCCACTTTTCCGAAGAAGGATCGAACTTCCTGGCGACGAAGGTCGTCGAGTCGATCAAGGCCGCGTTGTGAAGTGATCGGCCAACGCCCCGCCGATGTCGGACCGTCGAGACAATACCCACGACAGGATTCGAACCTGTGACCTGTGGTTTAGGAAACCACCGCTCTATCCAACTGAGCTACGTGGGCGAGACCTTCAGGAGTTTAGCACGACTCAGGCCTGAAGGCACCGGCTCGAAGAGGCTGCGAACCAGGCGGTCCATGCGACAAGCGTTGCAATGCCCCAGAAGCGTTGCAATGCCCCAGGTGGGATTCGAACCCACACGACCCTTTCGAGTCTGCGGATTTTAAGTCCGCTACGTCTGCCGTTCCGTCACAGGGGCGAACATGTGATGCAGCCTTGGTTCTATGAGCCGGGTTTGCTCCGGCTGCAGCAGGATACGTCAGATGGTGCGCCGCTTCCATCGTCGTTGCCTTCGACCGACCGTTGCGGTGAAGTAAGACGTCACGCCGGCCGCGTCGGTGGCAGCGTGCGGGCGGTGTCGTTTCTTTCCGGAGAGGATTTCGCAGATGCGGTACACCATTGGCCTGATCGGCCTGACAGTCGGTTTCGCGACGTTCGCCCACTCGGTCGCGGCCGGTGCGGACGCGCCAGTGAAGCTATTGGAACCCAAGCCGCTGACGGCGGGCCACAAGGTTGTTGCGCTGTTTCCGCCGGGACATCCTGCATTGAAGGCCGGCCCGGGCTCCGACCAGGAGGAGAAGTTCAACACCGGCGGTGGTCGCGTGTCGGCCGTCACCAACATTCACAACCCGTCAATCGAGCTCTATCTGGCCCCGCCAGACAAGGCCAACGGGATGTCGGTCATCCTCTCGCCCGGCGGCGGGAACAACACCTGCAACGTGGGCCCGGAGGGCACCGACATCGCCGCCTGGTTTAACTCGGTCGGCGTCTCCTGCTTCGTCCATCGCTACCGGCTCAAGCCGTACGGATCGGCGACGGACGCATTGCTGGATACGCAGCGAGCCATCCGAACGGTCCGCGCCAACGCCAAAGAGTGGAACATTGACCCGAACAAGATCGGGCACATGGGCTTTTCGGCCGGCGGCGAGCAGACCGCACGGATTGTGTTGACGTTCGACGCCGGCAAGGCCGATGCAGCCGATCCGATCGATCGCGTCAGCTCGCGGCCCGACTGGGTGGTGCTGGTCTACCCCGGCTGGGTTCCCGGATCGCTCGATCTGAGCAATGTCCCCAAGGACTTGCCGCCGACATTCCTGGTGTGCGCTGGAACCGGCGATGTCTTCCACGCCAAGCAGACGGTGGAGTTCTACAACGCATTGTTCGAGGTCGGTAAGTCGATGAAGCCCAAGCCGCTGAACATCGAGATGCACATTTATGGTGCTGGTGCGCACGGCGGAGCAATCTCGCCCCGCAAGGGCATCCCCTTCGGCACATGGCATCAGCGGTTTGTGGAGTGGGCGACCGACCTCAAGCTGATGCCCGCCGCTGTGCCCGCGGAATCGTCCGGGGCAACGCCAACAACGGGCAAGTGAATCGCCCGGCTGTGCGGTAACTCCATTCAATAACCGCCGGACAATGTCTCGACCGGCGATCAGACAGAGCACCTAAACCATGGTTCGTTGCATCCCGACACTTCTCGTTCTGTTGTTGCTGGCCCTGACTTCAGCGGCCGAGGGCGCGGGGCTCGTGCTCGACGCACCGTTGGAGTATCAGGTCATGCAACGGACCTCCAAGTCGGTCGGGCCGGTGGTGGTTTCGGGCAGGATTGCTGATCGCGAGATCGGCAGGTTCGAGATCGAGTGTCGCGTGATCGCCGACGCCAAGGCAGGCCCATGGCGGGGAATTCCAATCACCGGCGGCGCGGCCGGGTTTCGGGGCCAACTGGAAGTGCCGGCCGGTGGATGGTATCGCCTGGAGGTGAAGGCGGTCGCCGATGGCAAGGTCATCGCCGAATCGGTGGTCGAGCATGTGGGTGTCGGCGAGGTGTTCGTGGTCGCCGGCCAGTCGAACTCCGCCAATCACGGCCAGGAGAAGCAGACCACCAAGACCGGCAAGGTCACGGCGTTTGACGGCAAACGATGGCAGTTGGCCAATGATCCTCAGCCCGGTGCGAGCGGCGGTGGTGGGAGCTTTATGCCGCCGTTGGGTGACGCAATCGCCGAGCGGTACGGCGTTCCGGTGGGTTTCGTTGCATGCGGTATCGGTGCCAGCAGCGTTCGCGAATGGCTGCCCAAGGGAATGCGCTTTCCCAACCCGCCGACGATCGAGAGTCGCGTTCAGAAATCCGCCGACGGCCAATGGGAATGCAAAGGGCAGGCGTTCGAGATGTTCACGGGTCGCATGTCGCAGCTGGGCCCACGAGGGTTCCGGGCCGTGCTCTGGCATCAGGGCGAAAGCGACGCCAACCAGAGGGACGCCACCCGAACGCTGCCCGGCAAACTTTATCGGGAGTACCTGGAGAAGCTGATTCGCGACTCGCGAAAGCAGATCGCCTGGGAAGCGCCTTGGTTCGTAGCACA
Source organism: Humisphaera borealis (assembly GCF_015169395.1). GTDB lineage: Bacteria > Planctomycetota > Phycisphaerae > Tepidisphaerales > Tepidisphaeraceae > Humisphaera > Humisphaera borealis. The sequence continues at coordinate 5,585,890 of NZ_CP063458.1, read as the reverse complement.
GGTGAGTTATCACGTGCCCGGCGATGAAGCATCTCCCGACATTCGGTCCGCGCAGGCATCGCTCTGGAAAGACGGAATCGCACTCGAAGGACCCGACTCCGACGCACTGAAGTCCGAGTGGCGTGAACGCGACGGAAAAGGCGTGCACTTCAGCGGGCCGGGCCTACGGCAGCATGCTTCACGTTGGTTTGAGAAGATTTCGCCCTGGCTCGACGGATTACTGGAGAAGTAGACGTTCGGCAGTGGCCTGTCGCGGCAAGTACAAAGGAGAGATGGAATGCGTGTTTTCAGTTTGTCTGTGATCCTGTCGCTGGCAAGTGTGTGCAGCCTCCCAACCACCGCGGCCGAGGCACCGCTGGCGTTTAAAGACCCTTCGCCCCGGCGCTATGAACTGACGGCGCGGGCGAGCCTGATCGATCCGAGGGTCAAGGCGCATCCGGAGATCGAGTTCCTGCTCGAGAAGGACGGCAAGCCGCAGGACACCGAGAATGCGTCGGTCGATACCCGCGTCGCTCCGCAGGGAAAGCTGGTCATCTGGCTGATGGGCAACAGCCCGGCACTGTTCGAACGCGTCAACAGCTACGGCCTGCACGCGATTCGCGTTCATTACGCCAACGGCTGGTTCGGAAAGTTCGGCAAGGAGCCGCCGCCCGCCGATGACAAATTCCTCGGCAAGATTCGCCTGGAGGCCGCCACCGGAGAGGACTTCAGCGACCAGGTCGTCATCCCCAAACCCGATGGCATGATGGAGCGGGCGTACCAGTTCGTGAAGTGGCTGGCCAAGGAGAACCCGCAGGGCAAGTGGGACATGTTCCTCTCGGCCGACGGCAAGGGATTGAAGTGGGATCGCGTGATCATTGCCGGCGCTTCGCACGGGGCAACGACGGCCGCACGCTTCGCGCTGCATCAGAAGGTGGACCGCGTTGTCATGTTCTGCGGTCCGCGCGATCAGTATGAAACCTGGCAGGGCCTGCCGTCGGCGACGCCGAAGAACCGGTTTTTCGGCTTCAGCCATGTCCTGGACGGCGGCTGGACCGGCGGCCACTACTGCCGCTCGTGGGAACTACTCGGGCTGCAGCAGTTTGGTGCGATCGTGAACGTGGACCAGGGCGCCGCACCGTTCGGCAACAGCCGACGGCTGATCACTAGCGCCGACGTCAAGAAAGACGCCAAGAAGGCCCACAGCAGCGTGACGCCCGGCGGCGCGGCGGTAAAGGACGCCTCGGGCAAGTACCTCCACGAGGCGGTCTGGAAGTACCTCTTCACGCAACCGGTCGACAGCGTGGGACAGCCGGTCGATTCGGATCCGAAGTGCCTGAAAGACCTGCGCAAAACCGCGGCAAAGTGATCCACGGACGCACAGATCGGCACAGGTAAAGACAATGTCAGTGACACGGGCTTCCAGCCCGTGCGGAATTGGTTGGAGTAGGAAGACGTACACAACGAGACTCCAGCGCATTTCGCACGGGCTGGAAGCCCGTGTCACTGATTTTGTCTTGATCTGTGCAGATCTGTGTGCATCGAGGGTTCACTTCTCCGCCTCCCGAGTCGCCTCATGCCGGCGATATTCGCGAGGCGGAACACCTGCCAGTTTGCGGAAGTCCTTGCTGAAGAAGAACCGGTCGTGATAGCCGACCTGCTCGGCGATCTGCTTGATCGCGTCATCGGTCTCGACCAGTCGGCGCTTGGCCTGGTTGATGCGTTCCCGGCGGAGCCAGTCGATCGGGCCGGTGCCGAACGCGGCGCGAAACCGCCGGGCGAAATGTGATCCGCTCATGCCGCACCGCTCGGCCAGGTCGGCAACCGAGCACCGTTCGAAGTAGAACAGTTTCATCCGCTGAACGGCCGGCTCGAGTTCCGCCGGGTACACCGGCTGTCCCTCGCCGGCCCGTAGTCGCCGACCGCGAAACGCGATCGCGAGCAGGCGGGCAATGCTGGCGTGGACTTGCGCCGGGGCGTCGGCGTCGGCGCTTTCGAGGGCATCAAGGGTCTGTTCGAAGGTCGCCTTGGCGTCGGCAAAATCGATCTGCCGAAAGATCGGCTCGGCCGCTACGCCGAGCAGTTCACCCAGCCGTGTCAGCCGCGGGCCTTCAAAACGCACCCAGTAGACTTCCCACGGGTCGGCCACAACCGCACCGTAATGGTGCGGCATCCGGCAATCGACCCACGCCAGGTCACGCTTGCCGACCTCATGTTCACGTCCGTCGATGCGAAGGAATCCGGCGCCGTTGAGGCAAACAATCAGCTCGTGGCCGGGGTAATGCTTCCGGCGGATGCTGTGCTCTACGCCGGCGATCAGGTGCCCGGCACGGTGAACGGTATAAAACACCTCCTGATGAAGCGGATTCGGCGTTGCGAAGATTGAACGCACGAACCGATTGCTCCTGGGTTTTGATGCCATGATCGAATAATACAACTTTTTGAGCTTTGTTTGGCATTCCCCATGTGCCGAGCCGCGTCATACTGGTTTCCATGTGGAGTGCAGTTTTAACGTCACGTCCCCGTCTGCCTGTCACCATCCGGCCGGCCCATCTGCTGGCTGTATTGCTGGTGACCCTTGCGGCGGGCAACAAGAGCCTTGCCGACGAAGCGCCGACGTTCGGCCGCGATATTCTGCCGATCCTGTCCGAGAGTTGCTTCAGTTGTCACGGCCCGGACGAGAAGCACCGCAAGGCCGATCTGCGGCTCGATCTGCAGGAGCCGGCGACGGCGCTGAAGGATGGCGTCGCCGCGATCGTGCCCGGCAAGCCGGACGCGAGCGAACTCATCCGCCGTATCACCTCGACCGATCCGGACGAGGTGATGCCGCCGGCCAAGTCACGCAAGGGACTCACGCCCGCGCAGGTGGCAACCTTCAAGAAGTGGATCGCCGCCGGTGCTCCGTGGGGGAAGCACTGGTCGCTGGAAAAGCCGACCCGCCCGGAGGTGCCGGCCAACGGCGCGGCGACAGCGATCGACGCATTCGTTCTCGATCGGCTGTCGCGCGAGGGTCTTAAGCCGTCGCCCGAGGCGGCCAGGCACACACTTGCAAGGCGGGTGGCACTGGATCTGACCGGTCTGCCGCCTTCGCCGGAAGTACTCCAGTCGTTCGAGAAGGATGATTCGCCGCAGGCCTACACCCGCCTGGTCGATCGGCTGCTCGGCAGCGAGCATTTCGGCGAGCGGATGGCGATGTGGTGGCTCGATGCGGCGCGCTACAGCGACACCGACGGTTTCCAGGCCGACGCCACCCGGACCAACTGGCCCTGGCGCGACTATGTCGTCGCCGCGTTCAACCGCAACATGCGGTTCGATCAGTTCACGCTCGAGCAGTTCGCCGGCGATCTGCTGCCCAACGCCACCCCCGACCAGAAGCTCGCCACCGCCTTCCACCGCAATCACATGACCAACGGCGAAGGGGGCCGCGATCCGGAAGAGTCGCGTGTCGATTATGTCATCGACCGCGTGAACACCACCGGCACGCTCTGGCTCGGGCTGACCGTCGGCTGTGCCCAGTGCCATTCGCACAAGTTCGATCCGTTCTCGCACAACGACTACTACAGCCTGTCGGCGTTCTTCAACAGCATCGACGAAGACGGAAAAGCGGGTAGCGCCGCCAAACCATACCTGTCGTACAAGTCGCCGCTGGCATCGCGGGCGGTGGTCGAGGCGCAGCACCTGGCGGACGAGCGGTCGGCGGTGGAACTGGCGGCCCGCAATGCCGCCGAGCCGCCGTTCCAATCGTGGCTTGCGTTGCGCGTCAAGGACACGCCGTCGAACTTCAAGGCGTGGAAGCCGCTCCATGTGAATACGCTCGAATCGATCGAAGGCACGGTGCTGTCAGGCAGTCCGGATGACACCATCGTCGCCGGCGGGCCGAGCCCGATGCAGGACGACTACCGCATCATCGCGACGACGCCTTTGCCGCGCATCACCGGCCTGAAGCTGGAAGTGTTGCCCGACCCGGTCCGCAAGGATGGCGGCTTTGCCCGTGGCGAGGCGAAGCACTTCATGCTGACCGACATCAAGGTGCAGGTCCGCCGTCGCAACAGCTCGCAAATCCGCGACATCTCTGTCGCCACTGCGGCGGCGGATTATTCGGCCGACCCCAAGAAGAACGGCGGCTACGGCGCGGTGAAGGACACCCTCGACGACGACCCCCGCAATGGCTGGAGCAGCCACGGCAGCGATATCACCAAGCCGCGCACCGCGGTCTTTGCCCTGGCCGATTCCCTGACCCTGGCCGCCGATGAAGAGCTCGTCTTCGAGATGCGGCATCGTTCAACCCTCGGTAACGCGAGCATCGCCCGGTTTCGTGTGACCGCGACCGATCAGGCCGGTCCGACCGTTCAGAGCGTGGGCGCCGCGCCGCTGGAAGAGCTTGCGGTGTCGAGAGCCGCAGATCCCGCCGGCATTGCCGCCAAGCTGCGTGACAGACTTCGCGAGCAGTTCCTCGCCGATCACGGGCCGTACGGCATTGCGCGAGCGTCGCTCGATCGCGCCAAACGGCAGCTGGACGAAGCGAAGAAGGCCGCCGGCGGCGTGAACGTGATGGTCCTCGCCGAGCGCAAGACGCCGCGGGAAACGAACATCCTTATCCGCGGTGTGTGGGACAAGAAGGGGGAGAAAGTCGAGCCGGGTGTGCCCCCCGCCGTCGCCAACTTTCCGAAAGATTTGCCGCGCGATCGCGCCGGGTTGGCTAAATGGATCACGTCCAGCGACAACCCGCTGACCGCTCGGGTCATGGTCAATCACCTCTGGCAGCTCTACTTCGGCGCAGGGCTGGTTCGCACGCCCGACGACTTCGGGCTGCAGGGGGAACACCCGACCCATCCCGAACTGCTCGACTGGCTCGCGGTCGAGTTCATGGAGAGCGGCTGGGATATCAAGCACATTGCCAAGCTGATCGTTACCAGCCAGACCTACCGCCAGCGGTCGGACGTCAGCCCGGCGCTGCTCGCGCGTGATCCGGAGAATCGACTGCTCGCCCGCGGTGCGCGGTACCGGCTGCCGAGCTGGATGCTTCGCGACTCGCCGCTGGCGTCGGCGGGCTTGCTCAACCCCGCCATCGGCGGCCCGCCGGTGCGGCCTTATCAGCCGGACGGCGTCTGGGAAGAGATGTTCATGGGTCGGTTCAAATACGAACCCAGCGAAGGCGCGGCGCAGTACCGCCGAACGCTCTATGCGTTCTGGCGGCGGGCGATCGCACCGACGTTCCTGTTCGACTCCGCCCAGCGGCGCGTTTGCGAAGTCCGCACGTCTCGCACCAATACACCGCTGCAGGCACTGACACTGCTGAACGATGCGAGCTATCTAGAGGCGTCGCGCGAGCTGGCGCAACTGGCGATGCGACACAGTGCTGACCCGGCGGCGCGAGTGGCGTTCATCTACCGCAGGGTGCTTTCACGGCCACCAACGGAGAGCGAAACCAGTGTCATCCTGCGGCAGGTCGCCCGGGCGACGGACTACTACAAGGCACATCCGACCGACGCCGACAAGTTTCTGAAGGTCGGTCAGCAGGCGGCGGATCCGGCGCTCGACGCTCCGTCTCTCGCGGCGAACATGCTCGCCGCAAGCATGATTCTCAACCTCGACGAGGCAATCACCCATGAATGAGCCCAAACCCTCTCGCCGCACGCTACTTAAGCATGCCGGCCTCGGCGCTGCCGCATCGTTGCTCGGCGCGCCGATGGTGATCGCCGACAGCAAGACGAAACCGCCGCTGCAGGATGCGATCATCGGGCACGGCGGATTCCGCTACAGGGTCGATCTGACCTGGAGCCAGGCCGACCCGGCGAAAACACCGGTCAACGACTGTCACGAGATGGTTCAGGTCGCCGACGGTCGGCTTTTTCTGCTGACGAACCAGCCGAAGAACAATGTGCTGATCTACGACAAATCCGGCAAGGTGCTGGAGACCTGGACGCTGGGCTTCAAGGGTGCTCACGGCCTGTCGCTGCATAAAGACGCAGCCGGCAAGGAACATCTCTGGGTCACGGATACCAGCACGGGGCAGGTGGTGAAAACCACGCTCGCCGGACAGATCCTGCTGGAGTTGCCGACGGCGACCAAGTGCGGCGCCTATGCCGAGCACACGCCCTACAGCCCGACCGAGACAGCCGTCGGCCCGAACGGCGATATCTATGTCGCCGACGGCTACGGATCGCAGTACATCCTGAGGTTTGATGCCGCCGGGAAGTTTGTTTCCAAGTTCGGCGGCAAGAGTGCAATCGCCAGTAACGCGGGCAAGTTTCTCCAGGCCCACGGCGTCGCACTCGATACCCGAGGCGCCGATCCGCTGCTGGTTTGCACCGAACGCCTGCGAAACGAGTTCCACTGGTTCACGCTCGAAGGCAAGTTCGTCCGCAGCGTGTACCTGCCCGGTGCGTTCGTCAGCCGACCGGTAATCGCCGGGAAGAACCTGTACAGCGGCGTCTGCTTCGGGATGAAGCCGAACGATTTCCGGATGTGGAAGGATCGGGGATTTGTCGTCGTGCTGGATGAGAAGGATCAGTTGGTTTCCGCCCCCGGCGGGCGACCGCCGAAGTATGCGGACGGCGCGCTGGAGGTGCTGCTGCAGGACCAGCCGGTGTTCCGAAACGCGCACGATGTTTGTGTGGACGATCAGGGAGATCTGTATGTCGCCCAGTGGGCGGCGGACAAGGTGTATCCGTACAAGCTGCACCGAGTCGGTTGAAGATGTGACCGGAAGCATGATGCCTGGGTGGCATTGGCAAGCATATGCGCTTGCCCGTGTCGGTCACCAACGAACGTTCGACACGGGCAACGGAGTACCCTTGCCCATGCCACCCGGCGGCCCGTGCTACGCTGAGAGAGCCGCCCGTTTTCGAGGATGTATTCATGCAACACGACCGCCTCCAAGAAACCCGTCGCTACTTCCTGGGCCGCGGCGCGGGCATCGGCCTTGGTGCCGCCGCGCTCGCGACCATGGGCCATTCCGCCTCAGCCGCGACGTCCCCCGCCGCCACGACCATCGCATCGCACTTCGCGCCGCGGGTTAAGCGGGTCATCTTCCTGACGCAGTCTGGCGGGCCCTCTCAGCTCGAGCTTTTCGACCAGAAGCCGGACCTCATGAAATGGGCCGGGATTGAGCTGCCGGAATCGGTCCGCCAGGGTCAACGGCTGACGACGATGACCGCCAGCCAGAAGCAGCTCGTCATGCCGCCGCGGGTGAAGTTCACCCGCCACGGCAAGTCGGGCGCGACGATTGGCGAGTGGCTTCCGCACCTGGGCGAGGTCGCCGACGAGCTTTGTTTCATCAAGTCGATGCGGACCGACCAGATCAATCACGCCCCGGCGATGACATCGTTCCTGACCGGCCATCAACTGGCCGGCCGGCCCAGCATTGGTGCCTGGACGAGCTACGGCCTGGGCAGCGAGAACAGCAATCTTCCCGACTTTGTGGTGATGATCTCCAAGATGCAGCGGCCGAGCGACCAGCCGTTGTATGACCACTACTGGGGCAGCGGCTTTCTGCCGAGCCGCTACCAGGGCGTGAAGTTAAGGAACTCGCGCGACCCCGTGCTTTACCTGCGCGATCCCGAAGGCCTGCCTCGTGAACTGCGCCGCGGCATGCTCGACGGGATCGCCGAGTTGAACCAGGCGAAGCTCGCCGAGGCCGGCGACCCGGAGATCGCGACCCGCATCCGCCAGTACGAGATGGCGTATCGCATGCAGGCGAGCGTGCCGGAACTGACCGATCTGTCGGACGAGCCGGATTCGACCTTCGAGCTGTACGGCCCCGATTCCCGTCGGGCGGGCAGCTACGCCGCCAACTGCATCATGGCCCGCCGAATGGCCGAGCGTGGCGTGCGGTTCATCCAGCTTTTCCACCCCGACTGGGATCACCACAGCCGGCTGACAAGCTGGTGCACCGCCCGATGCCGCGACACCGATCAGGGCACAGCGGCGCTGATCAAAGACCTCAAACGCCGGGGAATGCTCGATGACACGCTGGTCGTCTGGGGCGGCGAGTTTGGCCGCGGCGTTGCCGGTCAGGGCAAGTGGGACAGCCCCGAGGCCGGCCGTGACCACCACCCGCGCTGCTTTACGATGTGGTTGGCCGGCGGCGGCGTGAAGCCGGGCATCACCTACGGTGCAACGGACGACTTCAGCTACAACGTCGCCGAGAACCCCGTCAACGTTCACGACCTGCACGCCACGATCCTCAAGCTGCTCGGCATCGATCACGAGAGGCTGATTTACCGGTTCCAGGGACTGGACTTCAAACTGACCGGTGTCGAGCCGGCACGGGTGGTCAAAGACATCCTGGCATAGGCGCTTCCGCCGGTCGGAAGCTACTCAGGTCGGGTCGTTCGCTTTTAGCACGCGCAGCATGTTCTCGCCGATGATTTTGCGGATGTCGTCGTCGCTGTACTTGCGCTGCACGAGTCCGACGGTGAACATCGGCCAGTTGGTCCAGGCCAGCGACGCCGTCGCCTTGGGCTGGCCGGCCCCGCCAAGCGAGCCCGGCGGCCAGAGCGCTTCCCACCGCGTACGTTGGGGCCCGCGCGGCGGAAGCGGCGTGTTACCGGGCTTCAACCGCGAGGTATACGCCGTGTCCGTCCCGATGCCGACATGTTCAACGCCGAACTTCCGGGCGACGTGATCGATGTGGTCGAGCAGCGCGACGATGTCCGAATTGCCCCCCAGGAACTTCGGAATACAGCACACCCCGATCAGGCCGCCGGTATCGGCAATCGCCTTGATGATCTCATCCGACTTCGACCGGATATGCGGATTGACCGCGGCCACCCCGGCATGGCTGGCGACCATCGGCTTAGCCGAGAGCCTGGCCGCATCGAGGCTCGTCTTGGGGCCGCTGTGGGCGCAATCAACGATCACGCCGGCGCGGTTCAATTCTGCCACGGCGATCCGCCCGAAGTCGCTCAGGCCGCCGTCGGTTGCCTCGCCGCAACCGTCGCCGATGGGGTTTCGGCGGTTGTACGTCAGGTGCATCATGCGCACGCCGAGCTCATAGAATGTGTGGACGTACCGCAGTTCGTCGGTGGTATTCGCCCATTGCTGAAGCAGGGGTACGCCGTTGGTGGTGAAACAGAGGCAGTGCCGCCCCGCCTGCTTCGCGGTGGCAATGTCGTCGGCGGTGACGGCCTTGGAGACGTGCGTACGAAGGTGGTCGGTGACGTGCGTGAATCGGGCCAGCCGCTTGAGCAACCGAAGCGGGTCGTTCCCCTCTTCGCCCGCGTTCTGCACGATGCAGGTCACGCCCGCGGCTTCCCACGCCTGAAGGTATTCCCTGCGTTCGGCGAGATCCGTCACGCACCGCGTCATGGCCATGTCTTCGCCGGCGTCGGTCAGTTCCTGATCGCCGGCACCGGACTGCATCAGCTTTGCCAGTACGGCGTTGTCGAGTGTAGCTCGAGGGGAGAACCCGTACGTGTCAACGACGATCGAACGGGCGTGCAGCTCCAGCCCGTGCTCGAGATCGGTCTTCGACGGTTTCAGGATGTCGATCGCGGCGGCGCGGTCGGCATTGATCTTGTCATTGACTTGCGCGGGCCCCTCCTCTGCCTTACTGGCAAAGCCCGCAGCACTGAGCGAAACCAGTCCGGCCGATCCGGCCGCGGCAAGAAACGTTCGGCGATTGAATCCCTTGTTCATCAACGTCTCCTGATCGTCATGAATGGTTCTCTCACGGAAGCAGGCAACGGCCGGCCGGAACGAGCATATCTTGAAGTAGTATCCGGCATTTCTCTGATGGTTGTTGAGTGGTAGCGATCACATCGTGCGTGATGAAGCGAGGTTCGTTCATGCTTCGGGCAGGTGCGCTGCAAACCCTGATCGTTCTTCTGCTGGCATCGCCCGGTGTGGGTGCTGCTTCGGGTAAAGGGGCTGCGCGGGCAGATGTACTGTTCGAACGAGACATTCGCCCGATCTTCAAAACGCACTGCTTCCATTGCCACGGCGAAGACGGACAACTGAAAGCCGGCCTGGATCTTCGATTGCAGCGGTTGGCACTTCAGGGAGGGAAGCACGGATCGGCAATCGTGCCGGGGAAACCCGCAGAAAGCCTGCTGGTGCAAAAGCTCCGTGAAGGAGAGATGCCGCCGGAAGAAAAACCCAGGCTCACGCCGCAGCAGATCGAGCTGATTGCCCGCTGGGTTGAACAGGGCGCGAGGGTCGCACGGCCGGAGCCGCAGGCGATCTCTGAAGATCACCTGATTACCGACGAAGAGCGGAACTATTGGGCGTTTCAGCCGCTGGTGGCCCGTCAGGTGCCTGCGGTGCGCGGGGTGTATCGCGTGCGAACGCCGATCGATGCATTCGTGCTGGCCAAGCTCGAAGAGAAGGGTTTAACGTTCTCGCCCGACACCGACCGGCCGACGCTTATCCGTCGGGCGACGTTCGACCTGACCGGGTTGCCACCGACGCCGGCCGAAGTGAAGGCGTTCGTCGCGGACACCTCGGCCGACGCGTTTGAGCACGTGATCGACCGCCTGCTCGCGTCGCCGCGGTATGGCGAGCGGTGGGGTCGCCACTGGCTGGACGTCGCCGGTTACGCCGACAGCGACGGGTACAACGAGGTCGATACCGAACGCAAGTTTGCCTGGCGCTATCGCGACTACGTCATCAAGTCGATCCAGGCGGATATGCCGTTCGACCAGTTCATCGTCGAACAGCTCGCCGGCGACGAGTTGGTGAAACCACCTTACGAGGACTTGTCGCCGGCGGATGTCGAAAAGCTGACAGCGACCGGATTCCTCCGCATGGCCCCCGACGGCTCGGCGGTCGCGCCCGCGGCGGACAAGAAAGCCGTCCTGAACCAGGTGATCGCCGACGAGATCAAGGTCGTCTCGACGGCACTACTGGGCCTCACGGTCGGTTGCGCCCAGTGCCACGATCATCGGTACGACCCGATTCCGCAGGTGGATTACTTCCGGTTCCGCGCCATCTTTGAGCCTGCGTACGATGCCAAGTCCTGGCGATTACCGCAGCAGCGGCTCATTCCATTGCTGAGCGATGCCGACCGGCAGCGCGGCAAGGACATCGAAGCCCAGGCGGCGAAGCTCGACTCCGAGCGTAAGAAGTGGGAGGACGAGCTGGTCGAGGCGGAGTTCCAGAAGCAGCTCGCCAGTATCGCGGAAAACCTGCGCGAGCCGCTGACGAAGGCGTTCAAAACGCCGGTCGCCAAGCGGACGGCGGCACAGACTAAGCTCCTGAAGGCGCATCCGAACGCGAACATCGAGTTCGGCAACCTCGCCAGCGCCAATGGAAAACTGCGGGACGAACAGAAGAAGCGGCTGGACGCGGCGGCCGACCTTCGCGCGACCAAACCTTCCGAAGAGTTTGTCGCCGCACTGACCGAAGTCCCCGGCAATCTCCCCCCGACGCATGTCTTCAACCGTGGCGACTGTGACCAGCCCAAGCAGGCCGTGACGCCGGCGGAATTGCGCATCCTGGGCAGCCCGAGTGTCGTCGCGATTCCGGAGAAGGACAAAACCATCCCGACCAGCGGCCGGCGGCTGGCCTACGCCCGCTGGCTGACCAGCGGCAAGCATCCATTGGTCGGCCGGGTGCTGGTGAATCGATTCTGGATGCACCACCTGGGCCGCGGCATCGTCGCCAGCCCCGGCGACTTCGGCACGCTCGGCGAGCGGCCGACCCATCCCGAGCTGCTCGATTGGCTGGCCGCTGATTTCACCGCCAACGGGTGGCAGCTAAAGCGGCTACACAAGCAAATCATGCTCTCGACGGTCTATCGACAGTCGGCACGGCATGACGCAGCCCAGGACGCAATCGACCCGGACAACAAGTTGCTGGGCCACTGGTCGCTGCGACGGCTCGATGCCGAGCAGTTCCGCGACGCCGTGCTGATGAGCAGTGGCAAGCTCAACGAGAAGATGTTCGGCCCGCCGGTTCCGGTCATGAATGATCCGTTCGGGCAGGTGGTGATCGGCAAGGAGAACCTGAGCGCCGGTCGCCCCGGGCCGGTGTTGCCGATGAACGGTGAAGACTTCCGCAGGAGCGTCTACGTTCAGTTTCGGCGGTCACGGCCGCTCAGTTTGCTGGCGACGTTTGATTCGCCGTCGATGGAACCGAATTGCGAGGCGCGGAAGGCATCAACGGTCGCACCGCAATCGCTCCTGCTGATGAACAACGAGTTCGTGATCGATCGCTCTGTCGAGCTTGCCGAGCGTGTGCGAGCGGAGGCCGGTCCCGACGCTGTGGCACAGGCGAAGCGGGCGTGGCAACTGGCGATCGGGAACGAGCCGGGCGATGCAGACGTGGAAGACCTTCGGCGGTATCTCGCCGAGCAGACAGCCCGTTTTGAAGCCCGAAAGCCGTCAGCACGCACGCAACCGGCAACGCAGCCGGTCGCCAAGGCGGCTGGGGCGAAAACGGCTCCTGCAACCAAGCCAAGCATGTCTGAACCATCCATGCAGGCCCTGGGCACACTCGGCCAGGCGCTCTGGAGTTCCAACGCGTTCCTGTACATCGACTGACCCCCACGAGATCCGCCATGCAACGCCCCTGCTATTCCCGCCGACATCTGCTGACCGCCGGCAGCATGGGTATCAGTTCGCTGGCACTCAACTGGCTGCTGAGTAGGGAGCAGGCGAAAGCTGCCGACGCGCCCGAGCCCGCCAAGCCGGCGCTCGTTCCGCCGACGTTCGATCTCAAGCCGAAGGTGCCGCATCATCCGCCGCGGGCAACGGCGATGATCTCGCTTTACATGCAGGGCGGGCCGAGCCATCTCGACCTCTTCGAGCCCAAGCCGTTGCTCGACAAGCTCAACGGGCAGAAGTTTAAGGGGGAGATGCAGATCGACAGCCCGACGCAGTATGACGGCACGCTGATGGCCAGCCCCTGGAAGTTCAGCAAACACGGCCAGTGCGGCATGGAATTGTCCGAGCTGCTTCCGTACACCGCGAAGATCGTCGATGACATTACGTTGATCCGGTCGATGCAGACCGGCGTCAATAATCACGGTCAATCGATTCAGGCGCTCAACACCGGCCGCATCACGATCGGACACCCGTCGCTGGGAAGCTGGATCACCTACGGCCTGGGGGCCGAATGCCAGAACCTGCCGGCGTACATGGCGCTGATCGACCCTGGGCAACTGCCGGTCATGGGCGTCGAGAATTGGGGCAACGGCTGGCTGCCGTCGCTATTCCAGGGAACGGTGGTCCGTCCGAAGGAACCGCGGATTCTCAACCTCGATACCCCGCCAAACCTGCGCGGCGAAGTCCAGGACGGCTACCTGTCGCTGGTCGATCGGCTGAACCAGCGGCACCAGGATCGTTACCCCAGCGAGACCGATCTCTCGGCACGCATCGCGAGCTACGAACTGGCCGCCAAAATGCAGATGTCGGCAAAAGAGGCGCTGGACATTTCCGGCGAAAGCGCTGCGACCAAGCGGATGTACGGCCTGGAAGACCCGGCATCGGCCGAGTACGGAACCCGCTGCCTGATCGCCCGGCGGCTGGTCGAACGGGGCGTCCGGTTCGTGCAGGTCTTTACGGCCAACCAGTTCTGGGATCACCACCTAGGGATTCAGAAGTCGCTGCCGCTGGCGTGCAAAAAAGTCGATCAGCCCAGCGCGGCACTGGTGACCGATCTAAAGAACCGCGGCCTCCTCGATACCACGGTTGTGCACTGGGGCGGGGAGATGGGGCGGCTGCCGGTCGTGCAGAAAGGTGGCGCGGACAAAACCGGCCGCGACCACAACACCCACGGCTTCAGCATGTGGCTCGCGGGCGGCGGGTTCCGGGGAGGCCACGTTCACGGGGCGACAGACGACGTCGGCCACAAGGCCGCGGTCGATGTCGTGTCGCACCACGACTATCACGCCACCCTGCTCCACCAGTTCGGCCTCGATCCGGCACGGCTGACATTTATGCGAAACAGCCGGGCGCAGACCCTGCTGAATGATCAGACCGGACGTGTCGTCAAGGAGATCCTTGCATAGCCTCTTTTTCGCAGGACCCGTCTGAGAGTTGTGTCAGACGACCGGTTTGGTGGCGAAGATCTTCACGCTCGCCGCATACGCGTTGACATCGTATTTGGTCAGGAGTTCGGCCAGGCCTGTATGCACGCCGGACTCGGCAGCGCCGACAGGCTTCTCGCCAGAGCAACATCCGGTCTTGGCCAGTTGCAGTGACCGTACCCTGGGGGCGGCAGTGCCATCGGCTGTCGCCGCAACGGCCGTCGATTCAACCATCGCCGGCGAGCAGCAGCCGGACTGATTCTCCACCTTGGCGTAGGCGTTGAGATCGGCACCGCTGTCGATCACCTGAACGTGCGCAAAGCCCGCGGCTTTCAGGCCGGACTGATAGTCGGCGATCGCGATCGCGCCGGAGATGCATCCGACATAGCCGCTGATGCTGTCGGCCAGCTCCGCCGGTAGCGCCTGCTTGAGCGCGATATCACTGACGGCAAGCCGACCCCCGGGCTTGAGAACCCGAGCGATCTCGTGGAAGACCGCCTGCTTATCTTCGGCGAGATTGATCACGCAGTTGCTGATGACGCAATCGACGGATGCGTCGGCGAGGGGAAGCTTGTCGATCGACGCGAGATGAAACTCGACATTCTCGATCGGTTTGCCATTAATCCCCTTGGCCGCCGCATCACGGGCGCGGTCGATCATCGCGGGGGTCATGTCGATACCGATCGCACGGCCGGTCGGCCCGACGCGCTGCGCCGCCAGGAAGACATCCAGCCCCCCGCCGGAACCGAGATCGACCACCACTTCACCGGGACGGAGGCTGGCGCTGGCGATGGGGTTGCCGCAGGAAAGGCCCATGTTGGCCTCGGCGGGAATACCGGCGAGGTCTCCCTCGCTGTAGCCAAAGGCCTCGGCGACCGCCCGAACACCGGCGCTATCGTTCGTCAGATTGCTGCGGGCGACCGCGCCGTACTGGGTTCGTACTGCTTCCTGGATCGTTGATATAGACATGTCATCCATCCTAACGTGGAACAGCAGCAAGCGTCGGAACCATTCCCCGGGCAAGGCCGCTATCACTTAATCTGACCGATCACTTCTGCTTCACGCTTGACAAGTTGCCCGGGAAGCCGGGCGTATCCCAGCGGCTCGATCATGTCCTGGCCACTGGAAAGCCCCCAACGGAGCAACGCCTTCATGGCATCGCGTTTGGCGGCGTTTTCGAACCGTTCGGGAATGAGCATCCAGGTGAAGCCGGTGATGGGGTAAACGCCATCGCCCGGAGCATCGGTGATCGAAAAATCAAAGTCTTTCGACAAGGCATCGGCCATCGTAGCAGCCGCCGCGGTAACGCTGGCGGGTTCGGCTTTCACGAACTGGCCGGATTTGTTCTTCACTCTGCCGTAAGGCACTCCGGCTTTCTCGGCGGCGGAAACGGCGACGTATCCCACCGCAAAAGGTGTCTCCTTGATCGCCTTGGCAACCCCGGAGTTGCCTTCATGGCCGGTCCCGACGGGCCAGTTGACACTCGTCGCCGTCCCGACCTTCTTCTTCCAGACGGGACTGACTTTCGAGAGGTAATCGGTCCACAAGTACGTCGTTCCGCTGCCGTCGGAGCGGTGCATCACCACGATCTTCCGGTCGGGCAATGCGGCACCGGCGTTGACCGCAAGAAGCCGGGGGTCGTTCCAACGGGTGATCACGCCCAGGAAGATATCGGCGAGAATGTCGGAGGTGAAGTTCAGCTCGGTAGCGACGCCGGGGACGTTATAAGCGGGCACCACACCACCCAGCGCGACGGGAATGTGAAGCAACCTGACACCGAAGCGCGAGAAGAAAACCTCCTGCTGCTTGGGTGTCAGCGGTGCATCGGTGCCCCCGAAATCGACCTCGCCCTTCATCACGCCACGAATGCCGCTGGACGAGCCGGTGGGCGTGTAGGCGAGCCTGGTGTCGGGAGTAACCTTTGCGTACTCCTCGAACCACTTCCTGTAGAGCGGATCGGCGAAGGTGGAACCAGTTCCGCTGATCGTCACTCCACTACCGGGAGCCGGTAGCCCCACATCAGTCCCCGTGTCGCAGCCTGGCATGACGGCAAGACAAACAAGGAGTGTCACGCACAGTGGGGAATGGAACGGCAGCGCCAAGACATTGGTAAAAGCCGGGCGAAATCGTGTCAGCATAAATGTTCCTTTCCGCAAGCTTCGCTTGGCCGATCGACTTCATGAGACCGCTATCGCGGTTTGGCCCCATCTTGCTGATGGGGAACCCGCCCTGTGCCGCGTGTCAGCGTCCAGGCTGGAACCGCAAGCAACGCACCGAGTACGGGTGCGACCACGTACGCCCAGAGCCCCGAGAGGTTTCCGGAGACAACCGCGGGCGCAATGGACCGGGCCGGGTTCATGGAAGCCCCGCAGATCGGGCCGGCGAACATGGCTTCGAGCGCGACGGTCCCGCCGATCGCCACGGCCGCCATGGTCCCGATCTCTCTGGGACCGGTCGACACATGCAGAATGACGAACATCAACAACGCCGTGAGAAGAATTTCAAGCGTGAACGACTGCCAGATTCCGTCCGAAGGTAGGGTGGCACCGAGCGATTTAACATCGCCAAAAAGCACCCGGAGGGTAACGCTTGCCGACAGCGCGCCGGCGAGCTGGGCCAGCAAATACCGCGGGATATGCGACGCAGCCAGACGTCCGCTGGCCCAGAACCCGAGCGTCACCGCAGGGTTAAAATGAGCGCCGGAAATGTCGCCGACGGCGTAGATCATCGCCATTACAATCAAACCAAAAGTTAGCGCAATCCCAGCATGCCCGATCGCCCCGTTTCGGACGGCATCGACAACGATCGCTCCGGTACCGGCGAGCACCATCGCGTAAGTGCCGATGAACTCGGCGGCGAACTTGTTCAGGTTGGAAGTCATGGGAGACCGTGGACGGTGTTCGGATCAGCCGCCGGCCGGGGCCGCCGGGTTGACGGTCTCTTCGAACCGCTCGATGAACCGCCTGATCTCGTCGCGCACGCGCCGGTAGTGCGGCATCGCGGCGTCGTCGGTGGTCGCACCGGCCTCGCGGGCCAGCGCCGGGGGATCGTCGAAGCCCACGTGCACGACCTTTGCCTTGCCCGGGAACATCGGGCAGGTCTCGGCGGCGTGCCCGCACACCGTGATCACGTAATCGAACGCGACGGACAGAAGCTCGTTCACGTGCTTCGATCGGTAACCGGCGGCGGTGGAGATATCGACCCCGGCCTCGGCCATCGCTGCGATCGCACGCGGGTTCATTCCGTGCGGGTCGACGCCCGCCGAGTACGCTTCGATGACGTCGCCCCTGAGGTGCCGGGCGAACCCTTCGGCCATCTGGCTCCGACAGGAGTTCCCGGTGCAGAGGAACAACACGTTGAGCTTTCGCCCGTCCGATTTGATTTGATGCGGGCCGTCTGACGCTTGCACAGATCCTCCGGGTTGTCACCAAGAATGCCGCGGACGCGGATGTCGTCGGCGGCCATGCGCGGATCGTCGCTTAAGACCTCGACGACCCACTCGATTGCCTTGCGTGCTGTTTCGGGAATGTCATTGCTGGCGATGCGGTAGTACATCCAGCGGCCCTGCTTGCGGCCGTCGATCAGCGCCGCCGAATGCAGGAGCGATAGATGCTTCGATACCGTGCTCGCAGCCAGTCCGAGCAACTCCACGATCTGGCAGACGCAAAGCTCGCCATGCCGGTGAAGCGCGGCCACCACGCGGACGCGGTTCTCGTCTGAAAGTGCAGAGGTGACCGAAATGAGCTGTCGCATATCTCCTATATTTCGCCAGATAACGAAATGATAGCCGTCTGCGTGAAGTTGTCAAAATCATTGCCTCAAGAGTTCTGTTGGGTTCGTCGCACTGACTGGGAATCCATTGAAGCGGGATGCTGCCGGTCCAGACGAGGGTAACCCCTTGTCGAAAATGATGGCGGAACACCTGTTTCAGCGTTTGAATGAGTGTCCGCCCCCCTGCAACGGGCGGCGGATGGCACTCCTGGCGGAGAACGGATGAATCGCTTCAAAGTTTGCGCGCTCGTTCTGGTCCTGTGTTTCACGGCCAGAGCTTTCGGGGCGATCAATTTCACTGCGGACTATTCGTTGGAAGGGGCCGGTGAGGGATTCAATGATCCTGTCAACGGGGCCCAGCGAAAGGCAGCATTCGAGTTCACGCTCGGGTTTGTGGGGAGCTACTTCGCGCCGCGGTACGCCGGCGAAACCGTGGTCGTCCGTGCCAAGTTTGATCCCCTCGGAGGCACGGCAAGTTCGGCAGTGCTCGCGTCGGCCAGCGCGTCGAGCTTCGGTCGAGACTTTGCCGGGGCCTCGCAGGCGAGCACATTCTACCCCCGGGCCCTGGTCAATCACCTGTCTGGTAGCGACAGCAACGGCGCCACGGCGGAGATCGACATCACCTTCAACAGCGACGTCGATAACAGCACCGTCCTCGGCGGCACCAGTTGGTACTACGGCACAAACCGTACACCCGGCGCAAACATCGACATGGTTACCACGGCGATGCACGAGATCGGCCATGGGCTGGGCTTTTCCTCGTTCCTGACGTCGACCGGTGCGTACAATGGCAGCTTCCCGTCGATCTGGGATCGATTCCTGAACACGTCGAACGTTGGCGGGACCAGGCTTCCGAGTCTCGCGAGCGACGCCCTGCGACTTGCAGAGCGAACGGGAAATGACCTCTGGTGGGATGGCGCGAACGGCGTTGCCGGCAACGGCGGCACTCGCCCGCGCATCTACGCTCCGACGACTTTTAGTTCCGGCTCCAGTCTGTCGCACCTCGACGAGACGATCCACCCGTCCGACCTCATGAGCCCGTTCGACAGCGGGCCGGCAAACTACAGCAGCATGGACCTGGGCATGTTTCAGGACATGGGATGGCTACTGGTCCCGGAGCCGTCGGCGTTTATCCTGATCGGCGTCGCATTGTTCCCGACACTCGCTCGTCGTAGCCGCCGGTAGGCTTCGACGCCGATGTACGCAAAATCCAACACGTCTTATCGACCGGTCCGGCTCACTGACGCTGTTGCAACGCATCGAACGGCCGTCCGCGTCCGCTTCCCATCTCTGCTCTGACCGCTTTGAACGCTTCGACAGCAAACGCCAGATCATCCTGCGAATGGCCCGCCGAGACCTGCGTGCGAATGCGCGCCTTCCCCTGCGGCACGACCGGATAGAAGAACCCCACGACGTAGACGCCGCGATCCAGCATCTTCGCCGACATCGTCTGTGCGAGCTTGGCATCACCTAGCATGACCGGCGTGATCGGATGCTCGCCCGGCAGGATGTTGAACCCGGCTTCGGTCATCGCGCCGCGGAAGAACCTGGTATTCGCCTCCAGCTTGTCGCGCAGCTCGGTGCTGGTTTTGAGCAGATTCAAACTCTCGAGCGACGCCGCGACGATCGGCGGCGGCAGGCTGTTGCTGAACAGGTAAGGTCGGCTCCGCTGGCGGAGCAGATCGACGATCTCCTTACGGCTGCTGGTGTACCCACCGCTGCCACCGCCCAGCGCCTTGCCGAGCGTGCCGGTGATGATGTCGATCCGGCCCATCACACCCGTGTGTTCGTGCGTGCCGCGTCCCTGCTTGCCCATGAAGCCGACCGAGTGTGAGTCGTCGACCATCACCAGGGCATCGTACTTGTCGGCCAGTTCGCAGATCGCCGGCAGGTTGGCGATGTACCCGTCCATCGAGAAGACGCCGTCGGTCGCGATCAGCCGGAAGCGGGCGTCCTTCGACGCCTTGAGCTTCTCCTCAAGATCGGTCATGTCGTTGTTCTTGTAACGATGCCGCTGCGCCTTGCAGAGGCGGATGCCGTCGATGATCGACGCGTGATTGAGCTCGTCGGAGATGACGGCATCCTCGGCCGTCAGGATCGTCTCGAACAATCCGCCGTTGGCGTCCCAGCACGATGAATACAGGATCGTGTCTTCCAGCCCCAGGAAGTCGGTGAGCTCGGCTTCAAGTTCCTTGTGCAGTTCCTGCGTGCCGCAGATGAACCGAACCGACGCCATGCCATAGCCCCAGTTGGTCAGCGCGTTTTCGGCGGCGCGAACGACTTCGGGGTGATTGGCCAGGCCCAAATAGTTGTTGGCGCAGAGGTTCAGCACGTCGCGGCGGTTCAGCGTGTCAACATGAGCCTGCTGAGCCGTCGTCATGATCCGCTCGGTCTTGTACAGACCGGCGTCGCGGATCTCGGTGAGGGTCTTGGAGAGGTGTTCCTGGAGGCGTTCGTAGGCGGGCATGAGCATTCCTGTAGGGTCCGCCTTGGCGGACGCGGCGGCTGAATATCGGTCGCACGTCGGCGGTACGAGAACCTCTCGCGTCCGCCAAGGCGGACCCTACCCTTCTTTCCACTTCAAAACGACTTTCCCGCTCTGCCCCGACCGCATGGCGTCGAATCCCTTCTCGAACTGCTCGTAACCGTAGTGATGTGTAATCACCGGCCGAATGTCGAGACCCGATTGCAGCATCACCGTCATCTTGTACCAGGTCTCGTACATCTCCCGGCCGTAGATGCCTTTGATCGTCAGCATGTTGAAAACGACGGCGTTCCAGTCGATCGCCATATCTTTTTCGGGGATGCCGAGCATGGAGATTTTTCCGCCGTGGGCCATGTTGGCGATCATGTCGCGGAACGCGTGCGGGTTGCCGCTCATCTCCAGGCCGACGTCGAAACCTTCCTTCATGCCGAGTTGCTTCTGGGCGTCGCCGATCGACTGCTCGCGCACATCAACGGCGAGCGTTGCGCCCATCTTGCGCGCCAGTTCCAGCCGGTACGGATTGACGTCGGTCACCACGACATACCGTGCCCCGGCGTGCCGCGCGACGGCGGCGGCCATGCAGCCGATCGGGCCGGCACCGGTGATCAGGACATCTTCGCCGAGCAGGTCGAACGACAACGCCGTGTGCACCGCATTGCCCAGTGGATCGAAGATCGACTGCACGTCGCGAATGGATGGCTGCTCGTCGGGCTTGATCGTGAAGTGCGGGCCGTCGTGGTGCTCGTGCACCCAGACGTTGGTCATCGGCAGCGCCAGGTACTCGGCGAACGCGCCCGGGCGGTTCACGCCGATGCCCTTGGTGTCTGTACAAAGGTGCCGCCGACCGGCCAGGCAGTTCCGGCATCGGCCACAGACGACATGCCCTTCGCCGGAGACGATGTCGCCCTCGGAGAAGTCGTGCACATTCGACCCGACGGCGACGATCTTGCCGACGAACTCATGGCCGACCACCATCGGCACGGGAATCGTCTTTTGCGCCCAGGCGTCCCAGTTGTAGATGTGGACATCGGTGCCGCAGATGCCGGTGCGCAGCACTTCGATCAGCACATCGTTGATGCCGTAGTCGGGGACGGGAACTTGTTCGAGCCACAGGCCTTCTTCGCGTTTCCGCTTGACGAGGGCCGCCATTGATTTGGGCATGAGATCCTCCGCTGACCGCTCACTATAGCACCGCCCGAACGCAAAAGAAATAACCTTGTAATTCTATCGTTTTCGATTCTTCCACAATGAAAACGGAACGACAATGACCGCAAGAGTCGCAGCCGGCACGAGGATCAGGCTGATCAACCCCGCGCCTATGGCCGACAGCAGGCGATTTCCAAGGACATGGCCCAGAACGCAACCCGCCACGCCGGCCACCAATATCCACGTGACGACTCGCTCCACCATTAAGGACCCTCGCCGGACCACGCTCACACATCACACAACGCCACCGCCTGCTTCAGCCCCGCCATCACCTCGCGTGTCGGGATGTATTCATGGCCGACATACCCCTTGTAGCCCACCTCCACGAGCGCCTCCATGATCGGCGGGTAGTTGATCTCCTGCTTGTTGTCCAGCTCGCCGCGACCCGGGTTGCCGGCGGTGTGGATGTGGCCAATGTACTGCTTGTGTTGGCGGATGCGGGTGATCACATCGCCGTCCATAATCTGCACGTGGTAGATATCGAACAGCACCTTTAGCCGTTCCGAGCCCACCTTCTTCAGGATGTCGATGCAGTAGTCCATGTGGTCGCCCTGGTAACCGGGATGGCCGACCATGTTGATGTCGTATCGGCTGTTGAGCATCTCCAGGCAGATCGTGACCTTGTTCTTCTCGGCGTGGCCGAGAATTTTCTTGTACCCCTCGATGCAGTTCTTCGCGCCGACGTCATCCGGGATCTCCGGCTCGCGCATGCCGGTAAAACTGATTACGCTCGGCACGCCGGCGGCAGCGCACTGGTCGATCCGCTCGGTCAGGGTTGCGATGCACTTGTCCCAGTGCTTCGGGTTGTTGAACCCCTGCACGAAACCGTGACTCCCGGAGATCGCGCAGGTCAGGCCGTGCTTCTTGAGCGTGGCCCAGTGCTTGGGGTCGATCAGCTCGATGCTCTTGCAGCCGATCGACTTGGCGGCGACACAGAACTTGTCGATGTCATTGTCGAAGTGCTTGAAGTAACACCAGCTCACGAGGGAGTGGTTGATGTTGCCTTTGAGCGCAGCGGCCGCGGCAGGCGCGGCGGCAGGTGCCACGGGATCGGCGACGACACGCCCCGCCATCGCCGCCAGCGTTCCTCCGGCAGCCATGGTGAGCGCAGTCCTGCGAGAGATCGACGAAGCGTCATTCGTATTCATGTTCGTTTCCTTTCGTGGCGCGGAACGGCAACATTCACTTCACCTGCAACTCCAGCGCATCCAGATAAGCCTCGCCGCGATCACCCGCCGCCGAGAACCCGAACCAGTCGAGTTCCTTGAAGTCCGGCGAGCAGG
The DNA here is from genome assembly GCF_015169395.1 of Humisphaera borealis. Lineage (GTDB taxonomy): Bacteria > Planctomycetota > Phycisphaerae > Tepidisphaerales > Tepidisphaeraceae > Humisphaera > Humisphaera borealis. The sequence continues at coordinate 5,563,194 of NZ_CP063458.1, read as the reverse complement.
CCAACCCTTTGACTTCCTTCATTGTGCCGTCGGCGAGCGTGATTCGCACGTCATACTTTGCGGCGGCAGTACCGACGGGGCACTGAATCTCGACCGTCATCCAGGTGCCCTTGGGAACAGTCAGCAATTCGGTCGAGCCGACCTTCAGTTTGCCGCTGCCACTGAGAAAGAGTGCCGGGCCGGTGGCGTACGGGTAGCCGGGCCCGCGCCACTCGTGGGCGATCGCTGCTCCGTCGCTGCGAAGGGCAAACTTCGCCGTCACAACACCCTTGCGGTAGTGCGGGGACCAGTACAGGTGCGGGTTGAACGCCGCCTTGAGCTTGGGCGCGTCGGCAAACTTCAGCGACCGTTTACCCTCGAACGCGACGGCGTCGGTCACCCGCAGTGTGGCGGCGGGCGGCTCTTCGCTGGTTTGCGCAAACTCCGCGACCGATCCCACCGGCGTCGATTCGAAGTCGTCGGCGATCCGCTTCGGACCGCCGGTCGATGGCGGAAACCATCGCGGCCAGCGCTTCGGATCGAGATCGGCCGGCCCGCCGTTCTGCCGCCCGGCTTTGCTGATGTCGAACGGCTTAAAGCCCAGCCCGACCGCCGGAGAGTCGTCAGGAACACGGAAATTGGCATCGTCCGGATTGCCCAGTTTCGGGTCGGCTACGACCGACGCCTTGTCGTGCCCCAGCTTCCGCCAGTCGGCGAGCGACAGGTGCTTGAACTGCGGCTCCGCCCCGCCGTTCCAGTAAAGGTTGCGGTCGACCTTCAACAGCTCCGGATGATCCATGAACAGCTTGCCGGCGGCCTCCGGGCGGACGACCGACGCTGATCCCCATCCGCTGACAATGTTCCGCTCGAAGTAGAACGCCGGCTTCTCACGGACTTGCCCCGGTGTCTGCGATGAATCCAGCCGCGTCGGGCCCCACGCGACTTCGGTCGAGTCGAGGATCACGTTGTTTTCAAACCGGTTGTCTTCCCCGTAATGCTGATGAAACCCGCCGTCCTGGGTGCGATAGAGGAGGTTGTTGCTGGAAGCGTAGCCGGCGGATCCCTCGTCGTAGTAGATGCCCCAGCCGCCGTACTTGTCGCGGGTGACGTCGTGGATGCGGTTGAACTCAAGCACCGAGTATGGCGACGCTCCGAGCGTGTAAATGCCCGCCATATCACTCAACACGCTCTGGCCGAGGTGGTGGATGTGGTTGTTACGGATTTGGATCCCGCTGTTCTTCGTCGGGCGAAAACCCCAGGTCCAGCCGGAGCTGATTCCGGTGTAGTAGAGGTCGTAGATGTCATTGTGCTCGACCGACACGTCGGCGGCATGGCCGATCCAGACACCGACCGCCGCCGGGTGAATGCGGCCGAGGTGGGCGATCAGATTATTCCTGACGATAACGCGATGGGTGATGTTGGAACCCTTCGCCGGGATACCCGTGGTACCGACCTTGATACCGCCCGTTCCCAGGTCAACGAAGCGGCAGTCAGCGACCGTGATGTCGGAAGCATCGCGGCCGATCTCCAGCCCGTAAGTCCCTAGCTGAGTGAAAGTGCAGTCGCGAATCTCGAGCTGTCGAGCGCCTGCGATGGACACCGCCGCGTTCACGGAAACCGCCGCCTGCGAAATGCTCGAGCCGTCGGCGGGCGTCACCCAATTGGTGTGAGCGAATGAGAGCCCTTTGAACATCAGGCTCTCGATGGGCGTCCGACCGGCTGGAACCTCCAGCGTGATCAGTTTCTCCAGCCATGGTGCGATTACGGTCGCGGTCGCGGGCGTTTCGCCGGGCATCGGGATGTATGTCAGCACGCCGGTCGGCCGGTCGAGATACCACTCGCCGGGCTCGTCCAACGCCTCGGCGACGTTATCGACCAGGTAGCGCATCCCGGCCGACAGCAGTCCGAATGCGGCGTCGGTTCGAGTATGGCCGGTGAAGCTCACGATTCGCGTCGCCGGGTCGACCTTGTCGATCCGGAGCATCGATGTGAACCAGGGGTGGAAAGAGATCACCTCGACATCGGAAAGGTTCTTCCAATCCGGCCGAATGTCGCCGGCGGTGAAACGGAAGCGGTCATCGCCGCGGCCGGGCTTGGCATTGGGCGATTCGACGCGCGACGCGATGTGGAAGTATCCGTCCTTGGGCGCTCGCGGCCGCATGCGTCGCTGGCCGTTCACGAAGAGCTGTGAAAAATTCCATCTGCCGGACTTCACGTCGTCGAGTTTGACGGACCACCGACCGTCGGGTTGTACCTTCCAGCCGACAATGATCTCGCCGCCGCTGAGGACCGGCGTTTCGTCGGGGTATGCAACGTACTGGGTCGGCGAGGCAGCGCCGCTACCGGAATCGACGGCAGCGAATGCCACCGGCATTGCCAGGCGATACATGCCCCCGCGAAACATGACCGTCACCGGCGACTTACGGTCGGGGGATTGCAGCCGGATGTCGCGGACCTTAAACCGCGCGGCATCGAGCGACACCAGCGGACCATCGGTGCGGTCGGCATTGGCGGCGGCAAGCCTTCCTGACCAGGCGTCGTTGCCGTTGGGCGCGACGAAGACATCGGCCGTCGGTTCAGCGGCGCGAAGGGACGAAGCCAACAGCACAACAATCGCAATCAACTGGGGTCGGTAAGGCATTTACCAGAGAATACCGGATTCGAGACCAGACGTTTGCCGCCAGGACCGACTCGGCTGCCCGAGGACGGCTGGTATCAGGCCTGACACTCCGGCACGGCCACTGGTTCGGCATCGTTGCCGGTCGGGGTCGGGGTTGAACCGGCGGAAGCAGTGACAGCGGCGGCCTTATCGGCGGCAGCGTTGTCCGACCGCCAACGCCCGAACGCCAAAGCAGCATCCACGGAGTAGATCGCCAGGCCGATCCAGATCAGGCCGAAGCTCCGGCCGTGCCAGATCGTGAAGGCTTCTCCGAGCACCAGCACGGCAATCAGCAGCTGGCATGTCGGCGCGGTGTACTGCAGGAATCCCATGGTCGCCAGGCGAAGCCGCCTTGCGGCGGCGGCGAACCAGATGAGCGGGAGTGCAGTCACGATCCCGCCGAGCATCAGCAGCACGCCCACCAGCGGGCCCCAGTGAAACATCGGCCGGCCGTCAAAGGTGCTGACCGCGACAAAACCGATCGCGATCGGACAGAGGATCGCCGTCTCGATCGAGAGCCCGACGAGAGGGCCGACCGATGCCGTCTTGCGAATCAGGCCGTACAGTCCGAACGAGCTTGCGAGGATGAGCGACACCGTCGGCAATCCGCCGCGATACCACCCCATCACCGCCACCCCGGCGACGGCAAAGCCGATCGCGATCCACTGCATGAGCCGCAGTCGCTCCTTCAACACGATCACGCCCAGCAGCACGTTGACCAGCGGGTTGATGAAATAGCCGAAACTCGCTTCCACCGTCTGACGGTTGGTGACGGCCCAGATAAACGTGTACCAGTTGATCGCGATCATGACCGTACTGCCCAGCATCGCCCAGCGCAGCCGGCCGTTCCGTACCGCCCGGCGGAAGTCGGGCCCCTGCTTGAACACAATCAGCAGCACCGTCAGGAAAACGACCGACCAGACGATGCGATGGGCCAACACCAGGATCGGCGGGACGGCTTTGAGCGCAGCAAAGTAGAGGGTGATGAACCCCCACGACAGATAAGCCGCCATCGCATAGATCAGGCCGACGGCGGACGAGGGACGGGATGGCGATGCGGTCACGAAAGGTCCTTCGTGGTGAAAATCGAACGTCAGAAAGCTCCACTCACGCCGTCGCCAGCATCGTCCAAAGCGCTTTGTAGTGCCTATAGAACGTCTCCCCCGCCGTCGGGTCGGTGAAGCCGGTTCCTACTTCGCACATCGTGTAGCGGTCGTATCCCGTGTCGCGGAAGAGCTTGAACAGTTCGCGATACGGATAGCCGGCCGCGCCCTTCGACAGGTCGTTGATATGGCACGACTTGATCCAGGGCCGGAGCATCGCGAAGTACTCGGCAACGCTGCCGTCTTTCACGTCCGTTGCATTGGAGTTCCACGTCAGGCCGACGCTCTTATGCCCGCAGTGCTCCATCACCGTCTTCATGTGAGGCGGATGGCTCGTGCCCGCGCCGTGAACCTCCACACAGATCTCGACACCGGCCGACTCGGCGGCCTTGCCACATTCGACCAGAGCCTTGCCGATCTGTTCGAGCGTCTTGGCTTCCGGCACGTCTTTGGGAAAGCCGTTGGGTCGGACCTTCACGCCGTGCCCGCCGATGTCGGCCGTCAGGTCGATGAACTGCTTGCAGGTTTCGATGTTCTTCTGCACGGTGGCGGCATCGGCGGCGTGGAACTCGCACGTCGAACCGGTTCCCCAGCAGACGACGCCACTGTCGGCGAAACGCTTCTTCACGTCGGCGCGGTCGGCCTTGGAGAGCGTCGGCTCGACGCCATGCTTGTGCGTGGTCCGCAGTTCGACGGCGGCGATGCCGGCGTTCTTGCAGACTTTCAGGAGTGTCGGCAGGTCATAATCCTTTGAAACGTTGTAGGTGACCGTGCCAAGTTGGAACTTGGGTGTGCCCGCCGGGGTGGCCGGGGTGGCGGTCACTTCGCCCAGGAGTGTCCGGGCCGAGCCCGCACCCAATGCCATCGCCGCCGCACCGCCGAGGATGTGTCGCCGCGAGATCGTCTGCATGAGAGATTTTCCTTCCGCCGCTGAGAGGTTGCGAAGATTCGTTCGCCGGTGCGTAAATTGGACCGAACAGCGGCGGTAGTGTCCAGTAGGTTGTTCCGGTCAGTCCTTGGCGCGGTTAACGTATTCGGGCCGGACTGCCAATGGAGAGGATTGCCTGCCCGTGGCGGGCTGGCGCGGTGAAATCGGACCACGGGCAGCGGAGTACCGCAGTCCATGGCACCCGACGTATTGATGACTTTGGGGCTCACGAGGAAACGTCAATGAAAACTTCGAAGGTTATCGTCGCATCCGTAGCCGTCGCGGCTGGTCTGCTTGCGGCGGGGTTGACCGCTTTCGCTGCCGATGCGCCCAAACCGGCGCCCAAGGACGTCATCCCTCATGCCCAGAAAGCCCCGCCGGGGCCGGCGCTCTCGTCGGCCGAGGCGATTGCAAAGATGGAAATGCCCGCCGGTTTCAAAGTCGAATGCGTCGCCGAGGAACCGCTGGTGGTCAACCCCACCAGTTTCACGTGGGACGACCGTGGCCGCATCTGGGTCACGGAATCCATCGAGTACCCCCGCAAGCCCAGTGGCAAAGGACAGGATCGCGTCAAGATCCTGACCGACACCGACGGCGACGGGAAAATGGACAAGGCCACAATCTTCAAAGACGGACTGAATATTCCGTGCGGCGTCGTCCACGGGAACGGCGGCGTCTATGTCACCAACGCGCCTGACATCCTCTTCCTCGAGGACACCAACGGCGACGACGTCGCGGACAAGGAAACCGTCATCCTTACCGGCTTCGGCCGCGCCGACACGCACGAACTGCCCAACAGCCTGACCTGGGGCCCCGACGGTTGGCTCTACGGGATGAACGGCGTGTTCAACCCCGCCACCGTCAAAGACCCTGCCAGCGAAAAAGTCTACAACTTCAGCTGCGCCATCTGGCGGTATCACCCGCCGACGAAGCGGTTCGAGCTCTTCGCCGAAGGCACCAGCAACCCCTGGGGCCTCGACTACAACCGCGCCGGCGAGTGGTTCATCTCCTGTTGCGTCATCGACCACATGTTCCACATGACGCAGTCGGGCTACTACCACCGTCAGGGCGGTGCCTATCCCCCGAACGTGCAGATGGCCAAGTTGCCGTCGATCACCACGCAGCGGCATCAGGCGGCGGCGTATGCCGGGCTTTGCATCTACGATGCCGACGCCTATCCCGAGGAGTACCGCGGCCGGCTGATCATGGGCAACCTGCACGGCTCGGCGTTGAACCAGGACGTGCTATCGCGCAACGGCAGCACCTATCGACAGTCCACCGTCAAAGCCCCCGGCGGGAAGGAAGACAAGTCGCCCCTGTCCGACGAGATGGGGAGCCTCGATTTCCTGCAGGCCAACGACGCCTGGTTCATGCCTGTGGCACAGAAGATCGGCCCCGACGGCTGCATCTATGTCATGGACTGGTACGACCGCTATCACTGCTATCAGGACGCCAACCGCGACCCCCAGGGACTCGACCGCTTGAAGGGCCGCATCTACCGCATCAGCCATAACAATACGCCGCGGGCTAAACCGTTCGACCTGGCCAAGGCATCATCCGATGAACTGCTGGCGGCACTGGATCATCCCAACGTCTGGTGGCGAAGGACCGCGCAGCGGCTGCTGAACGAGCGGCACCAGTTGCTGATGGATCCGCCGATGTTCGAGAAGATCGCAAAGCTCGCGACAGGCCCCAACACCGCCAACAACGCGGCGATGCACGCCCTGTGGCTCCTGGTGAGCCAGAACACGATCGATGCAGACCTGCTCCAGAAGCTGTTGTCTCACTCGGATGAAACCGTTCGTGCCTGGGCTGTTCGGGCCGTTGGCAATGCCGGTCGCGCGCCGCAGCCGATTGCTCAGAAGCTTATCGAGATGGCCACCAAGGATCCGTCGCCGTCGGTGCGGGTGCAGATTCCGATCGCCGCCGGCCGACTGACGCGGGAAGACCCCCTGCCGATCCTGCTGTCGTTACTCAAGGACCCCGCCAACGGCAAAGACCCGCTCATCCCGCACATCACCTACATGAACCTCCGCCCGCTCGCCGAGAGCAAGGGGCAGGCGATCCTCGACGGGCTTGCGGCGATCCCCGACGTCGAGAAGGCGTTCGGTGAAACGACCGTCAAGTGGATCAAGCAGGCGATTGCTACCAGCGGCAAGGGTGCCGATGCGATTGTCGGCGAGGTCGTGAAGAACTTGAAAGCCTCCCCCGAACCCAAGAAGGCCGGCCAGGCGATGGCCACCCTGGTTGATGGGCTGGCCAGCCTGCCGATCGAGGACCGCGCCAAGGCGATCAAGCCGGAAGTGCGGCAAACGATTACGAAGTACATCAACGACAGCGAGCCGGCGGCCCGCATCCCCGCGACGACCATCGCCCTCTGGTGGAACGACGCCAAGGCGATCGAGTCGGCCCGACTCATTGTCGCCGATGCCGCCGCACCGCTCGAAGCCCGCCTGAGCCTTGCCCGCACCCTCGGCGACGCCAGGGCCGCCGGCAACATTCCTGCGTTCGCCGCCCTTGCCGGAGATGGCAATGTCCCGATCTGTCTGCGGCAGGTCGCCATTGATGCCATCGGCAATTCGGGCGGTGAAAAGTCCATCGTCGGGCTGTATGCGAACCTGCCGGCCGAGATGAAGCCGGCCGCGATCAACACGCTTACGCGCTCGCTCGGCGGCGCGTCGGCGCTGCTTACCGCGATCGAGAACAAGACGATCCCGTCGCGCGACCTGACGAGCAACCATGCGCGGTCGATCCAGGCGCTGGGCAACAGCAAGGTCGCCGAACGCCTCGAGGCCGCCTGGGGCACCATCAAGACCGAGCGCGATCCCGAACGCGTGAAGGTTGTCGACAGGATGAAGAAGGTGGTCGAAGCAGGCAAGGGCAACGCCAGCGCCGGCTGGAAAGTCTTCGAAGCCCGCTGTGCCCAGTGCCACACGATCTACGGCAAAGGCGGCACGCTCGGCCCCGATCTCACCGGCGTCGGCCGGGATGACGTGACGGCGATTCTCACCAACGTCCTGGACCCCAACCTGGTCATCGGCAAGCCCTACTACGTGAATGTCGCCAGGCTTAAGGACGGCGACGTCGTCTCCGGGCTGCTTGTCGAAGAGTCCGAATCGCAGATCGTCCTGAAGGACCAGACCCGAACGATGAACATCCCGCGGTCGAATCTTCAGAAACTTAGCGTGCAGGAGATCAGCTTCATGCCGGAGGGACTGGAGCAGCAGATGAGCGAACAGGAGTTCCGGGACCTGGTTGCTTTCCTGTTGACCCGCGAACCGCCGAAGTAGGTCTGGTCCCCTCTCCCCTGTACTCAGGGGAGAGGGCTAGGGTGAGGGGCCGAACGTAGGGCGTCTCAGGAGCCGGACATCGCTTCGAAGGCTAAGACTATTCGATGTTCGAGTTCGTTCTCCCGCGTTCGGCATTTAGCATTCAGTTTTCGATGGTCGGTGTTCGCCTCGCCACGGCCCCCGACGTTCGGCCCCTCACCCCGGCCCTCTCCCCCGAGTACCGCAGAGAGAGAGTTCACTTCACTGGCTTCACTTGCTCCTTCAAAAACTTCACGATCACCGCCGGCGAATCCGGTGTGAACTGATGCCCGCCGGGATGGATGTATGTTGCCACTGGTGTACCAGTCGCCGAAGGATAAACGGTGAGTCGCTCCCCCTCTTTCTTGCCCTCGGCGGCGCAGCCGTTCAGTTTCCGAAGGTAGTCCATCATCGCCTTCTGCCATTCGTATTTGACCAGCGGGTCGGTCTCGCCAGCCAGGTGAAGGACGGGCTTGGGCTTGAGCAGGTTGGACGTCTTGGCCGCGGCCGCGGCGGACGGAGCCATCGCCGCGAACACCTCGCCTCGCGCGGCCCACAGCAAATATGTGAAGCCGCCGCCGTTGGAATGCCCGGTCGAGTAGATCCGGCTCTCATCGACCTTGTATGTCTCCTTGAGTGACTTCAAGACCGTATCGAACAGCTTGAGGTCGCGGTCCCCCTGATCACCCGGGCCCGACTGCCAGCCCGGCTTCTTGCCTTCGGGGTCGGTCAGTCTGCCGGGCGTGTTCAATCCCTGAAGGTAGACCGCAATCGCCTCGGGCCACAGGTCGTGGATGTGAAACTGCCGGGCGGCGTTCTTCATCGATCCGCCGTGACCGTGGAAAACGAACACGATCGGCGTCGGGCTCTTTTTGGCCGACTCCGGGGCATAGACCAGGCCCTCGCGTTCGACGCCGTCAACGGACCAGGTTTGCCGCGCGGGTTCGCCGGCAACGACCGGGACCGAAACGATCAGAAATGCGATCAGGCAAAGAGCTGCGCGATACATAGACGCTCCGGGGCAACGGTTTGAGGATGCGACCGCACGGCGGTCGTCTTGGATAACGCGGGAACGGCTGCGACATTACGGGCCAATCGTTACGATCAACGGATGCCCCGAAACATCGAACTCAAAGTGCCGTTTGTACTCACCGATTCGCGGCGGGAGACGCTTCGTCGCCTTGGGGCCAGGTCGTCCGCGGCCCTCGTTCAAACCGACACCTATTTCACATGCTCCAGCGGCCGGCTGAAACTGCGTGAGATCATCGAGACGCTGCCGAACGGAGCCGTGACAAACACTGCGGAATTGATCGCCTACCAGCGGGCCGACGACATCGGCTTTCGCGGGAGCGACTACACGGTATCACCGGTGCCGAACGCCGCTTCAATGAAGGCGGTGCTCGCCAGTGCGCTGGGCGTGCGGGTGGTGGTCAGAAAGCGGCGGGAGCTGCTGCTATGGGAGAATGTGCGGATTCACCTGGATGACGTGGACGGACTCGGGTCGTTCCTGGAGTTTGAAGCCGTCCTGAACCCCTCCGCCGAAGACCCCGCGGCCGACGAGGCGGCGAGCCAACAACGGCTTGTGGCTTTGTGCGACGCCTTGGCGATCGATCCCGCAGCGACGATCGCGGGCTCCTACTCGGACATGCTCGGCTGACAGATCAGACGTCCATTACTTGAACAGCGCCGGGATGTCATTGATGCCCCACTTCCCGTCCTGCCGGGCGAAACTGACCGGGATGCGGTTCGGCGGAAGCGTCGTGCGATACCGGAAGACCGTTCCCACCCAGGCCGTTTTCAGGCTCGACTGGGGGTCGTCCTGGTACTCGATGGGCGTGCCGTTCCAGGTGACCCCGGCGACGCCGCCCGTGTCGGCGTTGGCCTCGAACTGCAGCATCTTCTGAACGAAGCTCTGCTCACTGACGCGCGACCGGAACTGCGGCGTGGTCAGTTGATAGGCGCCGGCGTAGTCGCGGCCGCCGATTCGCTTGTCGAACTCTGAAATGATTGAAAGCACCTGCTGCTGGTCGGGCTTGTTCTGAACACTGACGTAAATGCGCGAGCCGACAAGGATCCCGACGACACCAACGCCGATCACAATTGCGAGAATGCCGGCCCATCGCCCTGCCTGTGTGCCATTGCTGGCGGCGATCTGCCGCAGCGCGATCACGGCACAAACGACTGCCGCCACAGGAATCACAACGAGCAGGTCGGCAAGCAAAGCGAGGCAGCCCAGCAGCGACCCGACGAACGCCACCACCGCCAGCGTATTGACGGCGGCGTAGTCACCGCTGCCCAGTCCTGCGGTGGTGGACATCTTCCTCAGGCCTTCGATGCCGGGACCGGAGGCGTACTCGAGGGGAGTTGCGGGAGCAGAGTTTGAAGGGGGTGCGTCCTGCATACAGCTCACGCCACACCGCCAGATCGTCGCCGGGCTTATCGGACGATCGCCCTGGGGGGTGGATCCTGAATTGGGGTGACCCGGTTCAAGGAGGTTTCAAGCAACGATGGCAACCGGTCCGATCAAGGACGGTGCCAACCCGCTTCGATGAACAACCTCCGCCTTCCTTGCCGAACGTCAGGCCAGCGATCCGCCTCTTCGGAGTCACGATTCGCCGGCCGTCACTTCGGCTCTCGTTCTTTCGAACCGAAAGTAGTTTGACCATGGAGAAACGTCAACTGATTGATGCCATCTGCAAGCTGAACCCGTCGGCCACGCTCAAGTTTCTGAGTGGGTTCGACGTGCCGGCGCTTCGGCAGTACCTCGAACACCTTAACGCCGCCCGGCAGCGCCAGCCTCGACCGGTTCCAACCGATCGCAACCGCGACCGAATGGTGGCCTGAATAACGGTGCGGGCTGCACCACAACGGCATCGATCCCGGTGGACAAAAGAACGGCCCGTCTCCGAACGGAGACGGGCCATTTGATCTGTCTAAGAATTACGAACGAAGCAGGGTAAGCGTAATTACCGCACGCTCCAGATCGTCAGCCGGCTGGCCGGGCGAAGCAGCGCGATATGGTCCCAGTCCTCGACCGCCTGCTGGCCTTCGTAGTCCCAATTGCGACCAATCTGCTGATATCGCTCGACCGGGGTGTAGGCTGGCGGTGCCAGGCAACCACCGGCAAGGAGGGTCAGGGCAAGCAACGAGAGTAGCGAGAGCAGCTTGGTCATGGAGTCGCCTCGAGAACCGCTTGGGGGTATCGACGTCGAACACAAATGCGACGTTCGATGAAAGGGCGGAGCTGATGTACCCAATCGCTCCTGCCGCCGAGATATGTTGTAACGGGGCGACTCTAGCGAGTCAAAACCATTCTTTCCGGAAGCGCATGGAAGCGTCTGGGCGACCCCTAGACGCCCACCGCACGGATCGCCTCGCGCCATTCCACGTAAAAATAGGGGATTTCAAACCGCCCGTGAAGCGAGCGGATTTCAGCATGAAATTGCTCGTACTGGGCCTGCTGCCACGCGGTGCTGGTGGCGTCGCAGAAGAAAATCCGGCACCCGAATGGGCGAATTCCGTGTACGCCGCACCGACCGGCGATCTGGTACGGGCAGCCAGTGCCGTCCCACCGGATTGCCGCAGGTGCTGGGACGGGCAGCTGCCGCCGAAACGCCGCCATCTCGGCTGTCGTGACGAACAGGCGGTGTCCGAACGACTCGAACCGGCAACACCTGCCGGAAATCTGACAGACCGGCTGTCGGGCATCGATCTCGGCCTGTACGCGGGTGTAGATCTCCCCCACCGCCGCCAGGACCTCTGGACGGCCGGCGGCGGCCAGTACCTGTTCTGCGAATTGGCGGGATTGGTCTTCGGTCAGATGGAGCATCGGGTGGTTCGGGTTCTTTCAGACATCATAGCAGCCAGCAAGACCGCAGCGCTCGCTTGCCTATAATGCGGTCGCCGCTTTCGTAACGCACTTTCCGGAGAACCCGCTGATGGCTTCGATCCGCCGCGACATCGACCCCCACGACCTCGAAGACGAAGACGACGCCACGGAGCCGAAATCGGCCAACATGGCGCCGGCGAAGGTGGACATCCCACGCATCGAGCACGCCGTCCGCGAAATCCTGATCGCCGTCGGCGAGGACCCCGACCGCGAGGGCCTGATCAAGACGCCCAACCGCGTCGCCCGGGCCTACGGCGAACTGATGGCCGGGCTGCAGGATGACCCCCGACGCCATCTGAAGACCGTGTTCAACGAGCGGTACGATGAAGTCGTCCTGCTTCGCGACATCGAGTTCCACAGCCTTTGCGAGCACCATTTGCTTCCGTTCACCGGGCGGGCCCACGTTGCTTATCTTCCCGATGGCAAAGTCGTCGGCCTGAGCAAGCTGGCCCGGCTTGTCGAAGGGTTCGCACGCCGCCCGCAGGTCCAGGAACGACTGACGACACAGATCGCCGACGCGATCATGGAAGAACTCAGCCCGATCGGGTCGGCATGCGTCATTGAAGCCGTCCACACCTGCATGACCATTCGCGGGGCCAAGAAGCACGGCAGCACGATGGTGACCAGTGCGCTCCGCGGTATCTTCAAGGAAAACTCGGCCAGCCGATCGGAAATCCTGTCGCTGATGTACTCCAAGGCGTCGTCGAAGGTGTGAGGACGTACGCGCTGCTGCGTTGCGAGTGGCGGCGGGTCACGCCCGATTCTATAGTCGCCGCGCGATGGCGAGGCAGTCGAGCAACAAGCCGATCGATGGCACGGCTCCGGATACCCCGGTCTTGGTCGCCGCCCGTGGCACATCGCGGCCCTGTGTGGTCGCGCTGCTGCTTGCGATCGGTGCTGCCTTTTGGGTGTTCAATCTAAGGGCGGAGTTTGGTGGGTGGAGACCCGCCGTGCTCGTCCTGGCTGCTGCGATTGCCGCATGGGTTCCCGCCTTGCGGCGGGCAATCCTCCGGCTATTCGATCGCGTCCGCCATCCCACCCCAAAAACTGCGACGCGGGCTGCCGTAGCCGTCGGTCTTCTCTCCAGTGGATACCTGCTGACGACCGCGACCTGGCAGGGGACGTTCCTCGAACAGCGCCTCTCAGATGAGTTCAGCTATCTCATCCAGGCGCGAATGCTCGCGGCGGGCTACCTGTGGCACGCCCCGCACCCGCCGGAAATCCGCCCGTTCTTCGACACACTCAACCTTCTGGTCGATCCCACGTACAGCTCGATATACTTCCCAAGTACCGCACTTTTCTACGTGCCGGCGGTCTGGTTAGGCATTCCATTCTGGGCCGTCGCCCACTTCCGGAGATCAATCCGAAGCAACGAGACCACACGATCTTTCCCGGAAGCGAGGTGGTGTACGTTCAGGTGCTGCTCGATGACCTGTCAGCTCGTCTCGGCCCCTCCAAGCGTGCGATCGTGCACTTTAAGCTCGACCTGTCGACTTCCATCCGCGCGGGGGAACCTGTCTATACGGTCGACGTGCCGTGGCCGGATGATGCCCGGATCATCCGTGCCGCCGATCTGGGGGCGAAGAACGTCGAACTCTATCGATACTACGCCGACACCCGCGGCCAGCTGGACCGCCTGGTGTACGTGTACGACTCGAAGTCAGGCACGCTCTGCGAGTCGCCCATCGGGACCGTTGGCGAGTTGGCGAAGCGAAACTGAAAACGTGACAGCTGGCGACGACAACCGCCGGCACACCTACAATCCGGTTTTCCTGAGATCGAGACCGGAACAGGCATGGCGGAACTGGCGACGCAAGACATCTCACCCCCACGGCGAAGAGTTCCTGCCTTGTTGCGGTTTCGCACGCGCCACCAGCCCTACATGGTTCGGCTGAGCTACCGTCGGGAGATTCGGTCGGCACTGACCTATCCCCTGGCGGCGGCGCTTGCCGAAGGCGCGTTCACCGGCGTGGTCGCGACCAAGTATTTTCACGCCTCCCCCATTCTGCTTGCCGTCATCACCGCCGCTCCGATGTTCGGCAACATCATGGCGCTGCTCTGGGCGGAATTGGCCAAGAGCCGTCGCATGGTCCCGTTCGTCAATACGCTGCAGTTGGGCGTGGTAACAGCGATCGCGGCGGTGGCATTGACCAAGCCACTGCCCGAAGCCGTGGGAGGATGGGCCTTTGCCGGACTGATCATCCTGGCCCGTGTACTGGCCAGCGGCATCATCACGATCCGGGCCAGCATCTGGCGACACAATTACCCGCGACAGGTGCGCGGCCAGATCATCGGCCGTATCACAATGACTGCGACGGCCGTCCTGGCGCTGGCGACCTTCCTGGGCGCGTGGTGGCTGGACCGCGATCCGGCGGCGTACGTCTTTCTGTACCCGATGGCGGCGGCACTCGGACTGGTGGGCATCTGGCAGTTCTCGGGGATTCGCGTTCGCGGCGAAGGCAAACTGCTCAAGGCGCAGCGGGCCAGGCAACTGATATCGACGCCGAATGCGGACCTGGCGCAGACGGCGGAATCAGAGGTTCTGAACTATTCACCGGAAGCGAAATCGGCGACGCCTGACGTTCGGCCCCTCACCCCAGCCCTCTCCCCTGAGTACAGGGGAGAGGGAGCAATTGCATCGATCCGGCGTTTTGTCGGCGAAGCCAGGCAGATCCTTCGAGACGACCGCCGCTTCAGGGTTTATCAGTGGTGGCAGTTCATGAACGGGGCCGCGTTCATGATGATGGTGCCGCCGACGGTGTTCCTCGTCAGCCGCGACCTGACCGACCCGCGCAAGGAATACCTGCTGGCGACAATCGTGCTGCAGATCATTCCGATGGTGACGAGCATCATCTTCACGCAGCTTTGGTCGCCGCTGTTCGATCGCGTGCACATCACGGTGTTCCGCGTCGCGCAGGGCTTTGTCTCGACGACGGCGCAACTCGTCCTTCTGGCCGGCGCGCTGACGGGCCAGTTGTGGGTCATCGCCGCGGCACAGTTCGTGGTCGGCGTATCCAATGCCGCGGGTAATCTGGCATGGAACCTCGGCCACAACGACTTCGCCCCGCCCGAGAAAGCCGGCAGCTACATGGCGGTTCACGTCATGCTGACCGGGTTGCGTGGGTTCATCGCGCCGTTCATTGGCGTGGCGCTGTTCAAGCTTGCGTTCGTGGGGAACTGGGTGTTCGCCGTGACGGCGGCGATGTGCTTCGCGGCGTTGTGCGGGTTCTATTCGATGGCCCGCAACGCCCCGGCCCGCATGACCGAAGAGCGCGTCGCCGAGATGACGCGGGCGACGGGGCGGTGAAACTGAGCAATGTAGGGTCCGCCTTGGCGGACGGGGGTGACGCATGACGCCGTCCGCGTCCGCCAAGGCGGACCCTACAAAACTCGCCTGCTTACCAACGCTTCGCCTGCTGCGCGACCTTCATTGGCAGACCGAACAGATCGATGAAACCGCGGGCGGCGGTGACGTCGTAGCCTTCCATGCTGAAGCTGGCCAACTGCGGGTCGTACAGCGTGTGCGGGCTCTTGGCGCCGACCTGCATGGCCCGGCCCTTGAAGAGCTTCACCTTTGCCGTGCCGGTGACAGTCGCATTCGTGTGATCGATGAACGCCTGCATCGCCTCGCGCAGCGGATGGAACCACTGGCCGTAGTAAACCAACTCGGCGTACCGCAGCACGAGCTGCTGCTTGAAGTGAGCCGTATCACGCTCGACACAGATCTGCTCTAGGGCCTTGTGGGCCTCGTACAGGATGGTGCCGCCGGGCGTCTCGTACACGCCGCGGGACTTCATTCCGACCAGGCGGTTTTCCGCCAGCACCGTCACACCGACGCCATGCTTGCCGCCGATCTCGTTCAGTGCCGCCAGAAGATCATGTCCGGCCATCGCCTTGCCGTTGACGCTGACCGGATTGCCGCGCTCGAACCCGACTTCGACGATCTCCGACTGGTCCGGTGCCTTTTCCGGCGGCACCGTCATCGTCAGGCAGGCTTCCCAGTTCGGCTCGGCGTCGGGGTGCTCGATCTCCGCGCCTTCATGGCTGATGTGCCAGAGGTTGCGGTCCTGGCTGTAGATCTTCTTCTTGCTGACCGGGATCGGAATGCCATGCTTGTCGGCATACTCGATCGCGCTTTCGCGGTCGCGCAGCTCGAAGCTGGTGTCCTTCCACGGCGCGATGATCTTCAGGTCGGGCGCCAGGGCCATGTACGTCAGTTCGAAACGCACCTGGTCGTTGCCCTTGCCGGTCGCGCCGTGGCCGACGGCGTCGGCGCCGGTCTGCCGGGCGACTTCCACCTGCTTAGCGGCGATCAGCGGCCGGGCGATGCTGGTG
This sequence comes from Humisphaera borealis, assembly GCF_015169395.1. GTDB lineage: Bacteria > Planctomycetota > Phycisphaerae > Tepidisphaerales > Tepidisphaeraceae > Humisphaera > Humisphaera borealis. The sequence goes on along the minus strand of NZ_CP063458.1, from coordinate 5,546,993 downwards.
CCCAGCAGGTAATCCTGCTCGTAGATCGCATGGGCCCGGAGCATCGGCCAGCAGTACTGCTCGGCAAACTCCTTCCGCAGGTCCATCACCACGACTTCGTCCGCCCCGCTCTTATAAGCCTTCTCCTCGACGCCTTTAAGCTCGCTCCCCTGCCCGAGTTCGGCCGCGAACGCCACGAGCTTGACGCCGGGGTACCGCTCCTTGAGCCAGGGAAGAATGACGGACGTATCAAGTCCGCCGGAGTAGGCCAACACGATCTTCTTGGGGGCTTCGTTCGATGCCATAGTGATCTCTGAGAGTAGCTCGTTCACGACATTGGACCGAGGGGCCGAGAGTATACGAAGCGGCGAATCGGCGTCTATGAGGCGAGGTCTCCCGATCTCAACTCAACCTGCCCCTCGAACACTCAGGCAATCGCCGGTTAGCCAAGCGGCGCGGATCGTCTTTCCGGAACGTAGATGGAGGCTGGAAGCCATGCTTGCCGAGTATGCCGACGCGCCAAATCTTGTGAACGATCTCAGCCACATGGCCGCGTAGCATGCACCATCCACCATGTATTACGAACTGACCGACCATTTCGTCGTCGCGGCGTCGCAGGAAAAGACCTGGTCGTTTTTCAGCCGGGCCGAGAACCTGCCCCGCATTACGCCCCCCTGGCTTCAATTTACCAACAGAACCCCCGAGCCGATCCACATCGAGCTGGATTCGACGCTCGATTACACCATTCGCTGGGCGGGAATCCCGATCAAATGGCGGACCCGGATCATCGACTGGACGCCGCCGACGCAGTTCATCGACCTGCAGATTCGGGGCCCCTACACGCTCTGGCACCATCAGCACACGTTCAAAACTACCGGCGAGGGGATCGAATGCACCGACCGCGTGATCTATAAGCTTCCCGGCCCGGGTGTTTCGCGTCTGGTTCACGCACTGACAGTGAAGCGACAATTGATGGACATCTTCCGGTATCGACGGAAGGTGATCGGGGAAGACCTGGGATGGGTAAGGGCAGTTCAGCCGGACGTGATGGTGCGGTCGATCGGGTGAAGTCGTTTCCGAAGGGTGGGCGATTTAGGGTTCGTCTTCGTAAAGATCGGGGGCAACCGACGCCGCGCCCTGCTCCTGAAGCTTTCCTGCCTTCTTCATCAGGATGTGCTTCACCAGCTCCAGCCGTTGAATCACCATTTCCATTGTTGCCGGCCGCTTGCTCGGGCTGGTGGAAATGCACTCCATGATCAGGCGGTTAAAGGGATCGGGAATCGTCGGATTCAGCTGCTGCGGGGTCTGGAACAGCGCGTCGGACAGGATCGCGTTGTCGCCGGCCTTGTTGACGGTGTAGAGCGTCGGAATGGTCCGCCCGGTCACTGCCCAGTACATGGTCGCGCCGAGATTGAAGACGTCGGTCTGGGGGGTCACCGGCTTGCGGGCGACCTGTTCGGGAGCGATGTAGTCGGGCGTGCCCTGAATTCGCTCCTTAACCGTTCCACTCTTACAACTCTGACCGAAGTCGATCACTTTCACCGAGCCGTCGGTGGTGATCATGATGTTGATCGGTTTGATGTCGCAGTGGACGTAGCCGGCTTTGTGCATCGCGTGCAGCGCGCCGGCCGACTGAATGAAGACCTCGACGATGCCGATCATGTCGCGCGGCAGCGACACGTCCAGAGGCTGCCCCTCCACCAACTCCATGGTGAGGAAGGCCTCGGTGACCTTGAAGATCATCGTCTTGTTCGTTTTGAACTCGAAGCACCGGCGCAGGTGGGGGTGGTGGAAGGCCTTGGCTACTTCGAACTCGGCTTCCATCTGCTCGACGAAGCGGATGTCCTTTTCGTCTTTACGGACCACGTGCTTCAGGGCGAGGATGCGCCCGGTTCCGGGGTCTCGGACCTTGTAGATGGTGCTCTTGGCACCTTCGCCGAGGCGGCCGAGTACATCGTACTGAAGGAGTTTCTGAACCATGGAACTTCAGTTGCGGGAACTTCCGTTGCGGAACCGAGGCAATCGATCCATCACAGATTCTTGGCCACCCGGTGTTTCACCTAAGGGCCGCGGCCACTTTCTTTGATTGCCGTCACTACTCGCTACTCGATACCGGACAGGTGTTCCACGGCAACAACAACACTGAGGTGCCACCGAAAGCCAGTACCTGACTCGATATATGACTTTTCTAAATCCCCACTCGCGTTTGCCGCCAAGCCATCGGCCTTTACGTATTCCCAATCAAGCCTAGAGAAAACGTCTTGCGAAAGCAAGACAATCCCTAGTCCCCCGCCCGACCGACCGGACACCAGGGAACAGGGCATTCTTCGTGATGTCTATGGGTGACGATGCGGCATTCGGCGCGCAAATCAGATTGTTTGAAACGAAAAGTGCCTGCGGACGGACATCCGCAGGCACTCTGATTTGACAAATATGCTGGTCATCAAGGCAAAAGACCGGTCCGAAACGCTTCCCGTGGAAAGTACCGGCCGCAGCCGGCCGGCAGTCCGGCCGCATCAACGACCCATACCCGGTCCCGGCTCACCTTCAGTCGATCCTGGAGGGCGGTGACGAGCCGCTGAAGCTGTTCGAGTTGTCGCGGGGTTGCCGGTGCCCGGTCCAGATCACCGACCACGCAGATGCTGATGCAATCGCTGTCAACCCGGTCGAGCCCGACGGTCTTACCCGCCGGCTGCTGAGCGTTCCACCGCTGGCCGACCTGCACTTCGCCGTCACCAGCGCCCAGGCCGTTGCCTACGACAAAGTGGTCCGGCAGTGTCGCAGACGATCCTGAAGCATCTGCGACGATCGATGCATTGCCAGTCGCCGCACCACTGTGATGCACGTAGATGTACTTCCAGCGATTCACGTTCACGGGAACCTGCGTGTCGAAGAGCGCTTCGACCTGGGCCGAAGTCTCTACTGACATCAGGCTCTTGGACATGTCGGGGCTCAGCGGCGTGGGCTGCATCGCCATCAGCAGTGCGCCAGTGATGGTCATCACCCCCACAAGCCCGGCGAAAACGATGACCTTGCGCCGACGGCTGGTGGCTGCTGCCGGGGCTTGGGCGCGAGGCGCCGACTTGGTTCGACGCGGTGTCGCCTGATCGGGTGACGCCTTGCGACTGGTCGGTCGAACCGACGCGCGGCCGGTCTTCCCTCGGACGCCCGGTTTTGCGATGACTGCTGCACTCATGACCAAGCCCACCAAAAACAGAGGTCGACCCACTTGAACCACCGGCAGGTAACGAAATGCCGGGGCTTCGCCAGTCGGGAACAGAACGCCTTCTCGGACCCGGATCAGCCGGACATGACTGACCCGATAAAACGAGCGTTGCGTAAACTGCCTTAAGAAGGATCGGCCATGCCGGGAAACCGCTTGCGAAATTCCGCGACGCAAAGGCTGAAACCCCAATCCGTAACGGTTATCAGACGTGGACAAACGGGGGACTTCTGGTGGGTCACTTCGAAGCCCGAACAAAATCCGTAAATGCTTATGCTTCTTGCAGTTACCGCGGTGTTAGGGACTGCCGCCCTGCCGCTTGGGGCAACAGCCTGCCTGCCGAGGTATTATCGGACGTCCGGTTGTGCGGTGTAGACGCCGGCGAACGACCGCACCGGTTGTGACGTCTATATGGCATATCCGAACTGTGAAACTCCCCGGAGCGGTTCTACCAACTGATGACGCTGATTATCGAACCCCTTGGTCTGGCCTATCTCGACCCCCAGGAGTACCGTCTCCGGTATATGCGCTCATCGGGCGTCACGATTAGCCGGTCGGTCGCGGGTGCTTCGACAGTCGCGACGGGTCGTACCAAGTTCACTCGCGGTTTCCTGCGAGCGCTCGCGCTCCTGGTAATCGCCCTGCCGACACTGCCTGCCCGCGCGGTTTACATCCGGCACGACCGTTCGGTCGGCGATTACAACGCCATCGGTGCACGGCCGACCTTCGGTGCATCCGGCTACCTCGCCGACAGCCGTGACGGCTTCGAAATCGGGTCGGCAACCCTCGTCTCCCCCACCAAGATCCTGACCGCTGCACACGTGTTCGACGACGACGGCGACCTTGCCGTCGATCGCCCGCGGGCGTTCAAGTATCTGACCTTCGGCACGCAAACCAACATTCCGTCGGCGCTGTCGGCAAATGTGAAGTCGATCAAGATCAACCCGGCGTACAAGGGTGGAAAGGCGGCGTTCGACCTGGCAGTCATCACGCTGTCATCCCCCGTCAATGGTGTCACGCCAGGCCGTATGTCGTCCAGGGATGCCGTCGGCAAGCGCGGCGCGATGGTCGGCTACGGCTTTCAGGGGACCGGGCGTGGCCTTAGCGTCCCGGGTGCCGCGAACAAGCTCGGCGCGTTCAACGAAATCTCCATCCTCCGTGACGGCACCTACCAAACCGATTTCGATAGCCCGACCGGCAATACCAGCACCTTCGGTCCGTCCACGCCCCTGACCTATGAGGGAACGACGGCCAGCGGCGACAGCGGTAGCGCCCTCTGGGCCGATTTCGGAAACAACGCCTGGAACATCGTCGGCGTGCTCAACGGCGGGTTCAACAAGAAGGGCCAGGATTTCCAGTACGGCGACGTCAGCATCTACGCTTCGTTGGCCAACACCCGCAACATCTCCTTCCTGACGAAACAGGGGTTAAGCCTCGGGGCGGGCGGCTCGGCCGCCGGATCGTCGGTCGTCGGCAACGTGCGCAGCGCAGAGGTCGGCCTTCGAGCGATCCCGGAACCGGGCGCTCTTCTAGTGGCTCCGCTTCTTCTCCTCGCGGGGTTCAGACGCCCCCAACGAACGCACCAATAAACGCCCACACGTGCTGTCGCCACAGGCGGTTACATTCATTGGGGCCGGTTATACCACCACACGCCGCAGGAATAGGTACAATGTCGGCTCACAAGCCTGACACCCCTGACAAGGGGACGAACCTATGACATCTGAATGGCTTCTGGGCTGGCAAAATCTCGTCTTCATCGTGCCGTTCGCTGTCGCCCTCACGTACCTCCTGCTGTATGCGGTCAGTGGTATCACGTTTGGTGATGCCGATGCCGATCACGACTTCTCCGCCGACACCGACGTCGACGCCGAGGCGGACATCGACCACGACGCCGACTTGGATGCCGACGGCACCGACACCGCCGTCGCCCCAGCATCCGCCGGCCATGCGGGCGGGACCGGCGACCTCTTCCACGGTTCGCCGCCGACGACCGACCATGGTTCGATTGCGCCCGATCCGGGCGCGCTCAAGACGGCGCTGATCTGGATTGGCGTCGGTCGGGTGCCGCTGAGCATCCTGCTCATGGTCCTTTGCCTGACGTGGGGCGTCAGCGGGTTTCTCTTCAACCAGAGCTTCCGCGACTATTTCGAACGCCCCTGGCAGGTGACTTTCGTTTCGCTGCCGGCGGCGGTGCTCCTGTCGCTGCTGGTCACCCGGCTGGTCGTCCGATCGATCGACCGCTGGTTACCGCTGGACGAAACCACCGCCCGTCGCCGACACGACCTGCTCGGGCTCCGCGGCGTGGCGCTGTACGACATCAGCGACAAATTCGGTATGGTGACCCTCCGTGACGACCGCGGGGAACTGCACCAGGTGCCCTGTCGCGTCGCCGACGGCCACGGACCGATCGCTAAGAATCAGCCGGTCGTACTGGTCGCCTACAACGCGAGGGAGAATCTCTACAGGGTGGTCGCCCCCGAGGCTGTGGAAGCCCAGAAAGTCTTCGCGTCCTGACAAACAAAACACACCACAGGCTTCAGGCCTGTGATCCGCAGGCGTGACGCCTGCAATGCTCGCAACTCTTGATCGGAGTTCGTATGCCCATCGTCGTCCTCATTCTCATCGGTGCAGCCCTGACCATCGGCCCCTGGCTGACGCAGGGACAGTTCGACTTCACGGTTAAAGTGGCGTTGTCCATCGCTGGCTTCGTACTGCTTCTGATCGGCTGCGTCTGCCTGCTGATCACCCGGCTGTACCGCAAGGCGTCGGCGAACATGGCCTTCGTTCGAACCGGCATGGGCGGCGTCCGCGTCGTGCGCGACGGCGGCACGCTGGTGATTCCGGTCATCCATCAGGTCATTCCGGTCTCGCTCGAAACGATGCGCCTCAACGTCGAACGACGCGGACCGCACGCCCTGATCACCAAGGACAATCTGCGCGTCGACCTGTCGGCCGAGTTCTACATCAAGGTGCAGTCCGACGCCGACAACATCCTGCAGGCGGCGCGGTCGCTGGGTGGCAAGAACATCCAACCGGAGGCCGTGAGCGAACTGGTCCAAGAGAAGCTCGTCAGCGCCTTGCGCACTGTCGCCGCTACAAAGGACCTCGTCGAACTGCACAGCAAGCGCGACGAATTCGCTTCCAGTGTGCAGGAGATCGTTCAGCACGATTTGGCGAGCAACGGCCTGTCCCTTGAATCGGTGACGATCTCGGCGTTGGACCAGACCGACACCTCGGCGCTTCAGGAGCGGAACGTCTTCGACGCCCAGGGCCTGCGCAAGATCGCCGAAATCACGCAGAAAGCCCGCATCGAACGGAACGAAATCGAACGGGAAGCCGAACGGGCCGTGGTCGAAAAGAACGTGGCGACCTCCAAGAAGGTGCTCGACCTGCAGCGCGACCAGGCGGAGTTTGAAGCCGAGCAGCGGATGAAGGTGGCCAACGTCAAGGCGGCCCGCGACCGCGAGGTGGCGGAGTTCAAGATCACCCAGGACGAGGCGATCGCCAAGCGCGACATCGAGAAGCTCAAGGCCGTCGAGACGAGCGAAGTCGAGCGACGACTGGTCGTCGAGCAGGCCGAGATCGCCAAGCGGGTGGCGATCATCGCCAAGATGAAGGAGCAGGAAACCGCCGACATTCTGAAGAAGCAGGCGGTCGAAGTCGCCGAGCGGACCAAGCAGGTGGCGGTGGCGGAAAAGGAGCGGGAACGTGCAACGGCGATCGGCCAGGTGCTTGCCGCCGAGGCCGAGGCCGAACGCGAAAAACAGAAGATCGTCACCGTCACGGTCACCAGCGAGGCCGAACGCGAGGCGCAGAAGAAGCTGATCGCCGCCCAGCAGTCGATCAACGAAAGCAAGATCCGCGAGCAGACCAACGCCGACGTGATGGCCTACATGGCGGTCAAGGAAGCCGAAGGTCAGCGGACGGCGGCCGAGATGCAGTACGAAGCCAAGCTGCGTGTCGCCGACGCCGACGCCCAGTCGGCCGCGAAGCGCGCCGAAGGTGAGCGGGCGCTGAAAATGGTCGACGTCACGGTGCAGCGGGAGCTGGTGAACGTCGAGCAGGCGCGGGTGGACGTCGAACGCCTCAGCCTGTCGAACAAGCAGGAGTTCGAAGCGGCCGCACTCAATTTCGAACTCGAAAAGCTCCGCATCCAGATGGAGAAGGAAGTCCGAATCGCCGCCGCCCAGGCGATGGCGAACATGTTCTCCAAGGCGCAGATGCAGATCTTCGGCGACCCGAGCACGATGGCGACCATGAGCCAGCAGTTCATGCGAGCCGCCAGCCTCGGCAATGCCGCCGACGGCCTGATGCGCACGCTGCCGACAGGCGGGCAGGAACTACTGGCCAAGGTGGTCGGGAGTGTCGCATCGAGCCTGACGCCGTCGAGTACCGACGCATCGGCACCTCCGACCACCGGCAACGGCCACAGCACGCCGGTCGCGACGGCCGAAGCCAAGTCGGCAACGGACGTCACGCAGGACAAGAAGCCGAAACGGACGTAAGCGGCTGGCGTCGCCTGGTGCATCCGTGACACGGGCTTCGAGCCCGTGCCGGATGCGCAGGGCTTCGGGCAATTCTCGATTTCCTGCGCCTCCGTTGCAACGCGCACGGGCTGGAAGCCGGTGTCACTGACAATGACATCCGTCAGTGAGAAATGAGCCAGTTATGGGCTGGAAAGACGACCTCAATTACGGCCTGGCCGCCTTCGGGATCAAGATCCCCGAGACGATGCCGCTCGACGCGCTCGCTCCCAAACTCGCCAGCGCGCCGCTGCGAAACTCGGCCGCACTGATCGCGGTCAGCTCGGCGGCGTTCCTGGCCGCCGAGCGGGGGCACAATCCGAAGGTCAACGACATCTACGATGCGATGATCTATTGCTCGACGTGCCTGAGCGTCGGCTACGCCGACATTTTTCCGCGAACGCCGATCGGAAAGCTGATCGGCACCATTCTGATGACCGCCGGTCCGGCGCTGGCAGCGCGGGCACTCGACGGGCAGGCGCAGGACGACACGGTCGGCCGGGCCGATGCGATCCAGCAGGACATTTTGAAAACCCTGCAATCGATCCTCGATCGCCTGCCGCCCGCAGCAACGTCCGCGGCAGAAGTTCAGACTCCGCAAACGTGAACACCAAAGATCTCGTTCCAGATTAGCGGTCGCACCGCACGTGCACGCCTCTCCGACAGGAGCGTGCAACGGAAAGAGTGCACCTTCGGTGCGACCGCGAATCGGGGACGCTTCTCGCTCTCGACATCTCCCCGCTATCATCCCGCCAGATGGATTCCCACGCCCACAGCCGCCCGCCGCGAACGCCGCTCGTGCCACCCGGGGGCATCGACCTGCACGAACGGGACATGACCGCCACGTTCAGCGCCGATGTCACGCTCGCCGAAGCCCAGTCGCGCCTGGCGGAGATCGGCCAGTGGCTGCCGATCGACGGCAATCCCGAACTGTCCCTCGGACAACTGGTGAACGAGAACTCTACGGGGCCCCTTCGCCTCGGCTATGGCGCCTGGCGCGACCTGTTGCTGGGCGTTCAATTCACCAACGGCGGCGGCGATCTCATTACCGCCGGCGGCCGAACCGTCAAAAACGTCGCCGGCTACGACCTGACGAAGTTCATGGTCGGTCAGCGCGGCGTTTTCGGCCGCCTGATGACGCTGACGACCCGTACCTACCGCCGTCCCGCCGGTGCGATCGCGATCGACCTTCCACCGGAGCCCCTAAAGATCAACGATCTGCTCCCGACGCCCCTGCGGCCGCAATGGGAGGTGCTGACCGCGGATTCACTGCGGCTGGGCTATCTCGGCGACGAGCGAACACTCGACTACTACCGTCAGCACCTACCCTCACTCTCGCCGAAGCGAATTGTCGAGCGGACGGTGGACGACGACATCGCCGACCGGCGATCGCTTTGGGTTCACGGCGACCGGGCATTTCGGGCGACGCTACCACCGGCGAAGCTGCTGACATTTACAGCGTCATCGGGACTGGCCTCCGGCAACTCCAGGTGGACTGCCGACGCGGCATTCGGCATCGTCGTCGGCCCGATACCGGACGATGTCGCGCAGCTGGTCTCGGCGGTCGAGTCCGTCGGCGGACGTCTGTCGCTCAACGATCACTCGAGGGATTCATCGACCGTGCTTTCGGGACTCTCGCCGGAAGAACGAGACGTTTTGGAACAACTCAAGCGGGCATTTGACGGGGCGCAGATGTTGAACCCCATCCCGACCACATACGCGAACGCCCACAGACAGCAGTCCGTGGGATAGCTGCAATGAGTAGACCCACGGACTGCTGTCCGTGGGCGTGATGCTTCCCGGTTACTCGAAGCGATATTGATCTGTGAGACCGAATGACCGCTCCGCTCGCCCAGGTAAATCCTTCCGCCCTTCGGCTCGATCCGAGAACCCTCGATCGCGGTTTGTCCTGTGTTCACTGCGGGCTCTGCCTGCCCGTCTGCCCCACGTACACGCAGAATGGCCTTGAAGCTGATTCGCCGCGCGGCCGCATCCAGCTCATGCTCGGCCTGCACGAAGGCAAGATCGAAGCCACGGAAACCGTCCGTCATCATCTCGATCTCTGCCTCGACTGCCGTGCCTGCGAGACCGCCTGTCCGAGCAATGTCGTTTATCACGAGCTGATAGAGGAAACCCGCGCCAAGCTTCCGCCGGCACACATGAGCGTGCAGGATCGGATCGTGCGGTGGATGTTCTTGCACGTGCTCACCAAACCAACCCGACTCAAGCTCGCGCTCCTGCCGGCGCGATTGCTGCAGAAGATTGGTGTCTACGCGTTGCTTCGGAGGTCTGGACTGTTCAACCTGCTCCCCGCGGGCTTGCGCAAAATGGAGGCGATGCTGCCGGACGACGGACCACTCTGGCCCCGTGCGGTTGCCGTCAGCCTTCCACCATCATCGGTTCCATCGACCAACCGATCCGAGACGGCCGAGGTCTCGATGTTCCCGGGTTGCGTCGGTTCGATCATGTTTGCCCGCGTGAACCAGCAGGCGGTCGATCTGCTCCAGGCCGCGGGCTGCACGGTGATTGCCCCCTCAGGCGGGTGCTGCGGTGCCATCCATCACCACAATGGTCTGCACGGCGACGCCGAAGCCATGGCACGGCAGGTCATCGATCAGACGTTGCCGATTGGGGCGGCAAAACTTCCCAAGTACATCGTCACCAATATCGCCGGCTGCGGAGCGATGCTGCGCGATTACGGCACCCTGCTGCGCGATGATCCGGCATACGCCGAGCGGGCCAAGCAGTTCGCTGCCCGCGTGCGGGACATCACCGAAGTCCTCGCCGAGATCGGACTTCCGGCGATGGCGCATCCGGTCGAAATGACCGCCACCTATCACGATGCCTGCCACCTGATCCACGCGCAAAAGGTCGCCGCCCAGCCGCGGGCGTTGTTGGCCAGTGTTCCGGGGCTCAAGCTGGTTCCACTGCCCGAGTCCGACATGTGCTGCGGCGCTGCGGGCACCTACAACCTGACGCAGCCGGCAATGGCGTCGGATCTGGCCGACCGCAAGCTGCGGTATGTCGCCTCGACCGGCGCGAAGGTCTGTATCGCCGGCAACGTGGGTTGTTCGATGCACATGCAATCCGCCGCCCGACAGGCCGGCCAGCCCCTGAAAGTCGTCCATCCGGTGGAGATCCTGCACCAGGCGGTCTTCGGCGATCATCACGGTCCGACCTGATCGTGGTATCATCGCCCCACCCGATCTCCCGACCTTTGCCTCAGGAAAAGCATGCACTCTCCACCGCGCCGCCGTCGGCCGCTGGCTGTCGCCGGGCTGTTTCTTCTGCCAGCCCTGTGCGCGGCGTTTCTCGCATTGATTGCCCGCGGCGATCGTGCGGAACGATCCGCATCGCCGGAAGGGTTGCAGGAGAACCCTCCGTCGGTCCACGCCTTCGTCAATGCCCGCCTCGTGCTGTCGGCCGGCCGCGTTGTCGAGAAGGGGACGGTCGTCTTCCGCGACGGTGTCATCGAAGCCGTGGGCGACGACATCAAACCCCCTGCCGATGCTCGCATCTGGGACCTGACCGGCAAGACGGTCTATCCGGGTCTGATCGACGCGTACAGCGAGCTTTCCGACACACCGCCCGACGCCGATACGCCTCCAGGCGAAATGCTGCGTCCCGTCGGCGGCGCGGGTTACTGGAATCCTTTCGTCACGCCGCAGTTTCGCGCTTCCGACGCCTACAAGAGCGACCCCGAAACCAACAAGAAGCTGCGGTCGCAAGGCGTCGTCGCAAGGCTGGTCGTTCCATCGCGGCAGATCGTCAAGGGTTCGAGCGTCGCCGTCACCACCGACGATTCCCCGTCTACTGACACCGTCCTGCAACCGATGGTCGGCATGCACGTTCGACTGACACCCGCGGCAAAGCGTGGCGACGATCGGGTCTATCCCAACTCGCCGATGGGCGCACTGTCGCTGGTTCGACAGGCGATCCTCGACGCCCGCTGGTACGACAAGACGCGGTCCGCGTGGGACACCGACCGATCTTTCTCCCGACCGGAACACAACGACGCGCTGGCGGCGCTGGTGCCGGCGGCGAAGGGGAAAATGCCCCTGTTTGTCGACGCCCCCGACGAGCTTTACGCACTGCGTGCCGACCTGCTGGGGAAGGAGTTCGAAATCCCTATCGTGATCCGTGGCAGTGGCCAGGAGTACCGCCGGCTGCAGCTCATCGCCGACGCCAAGCGCGCCGTCATCGTCCCGGTGAACTTTGCGAAGGCGCCCAATGTCGCATCGCCGGAGGCGGCACTGGCGGTCTCACTCGACGAATTGATGGACTGGGATCTACAGCCCGAGAATCCCGCCCGGCTCGAAAAGGCCGGCGTCAAGATCGCACTGACGTCACACGGGCTGAAAGACAAATCCGGGTTTCTCGCCGCGGTCCGCAAGGCGGTGAAACGCGGTCTGCCGCGGGAGGCGGCGCTGCGCTCGCTGACCGCGACGCCGGCGGAACTGATCGGTATCGACAAAACGCACGGCTCGATCGATCGCGGGAAGTCGGCAAGCTTCCTCGTCACTGACGGCGATCTTTTCGCCGACAAGACACTCGTCCTGGCCACCTGGGTTGACGGTCGGCGGCACGAGGTGACGCCGTCGCTGAGCCCCGACCCACGCGGCGTCTGGGTGCTGAACTGGGGCGCCGGCGACACCAAGCGCACACTGTCGGTACGGATCACCGGCACCGCTGTAAAGCTGGCCGGAACGATCGTCTTAACCACGCTGGCAGCGGGCGAAGCGGCCACCCGGCCGGCTCGCGCACCGACCGCCGTCGCCACCGGTGCCGCCGCCGCCACACGCCCTTCCCCCACCGCACTGGCACATATCGATTACGCGCCGGGCCAGATCACCTTCACGATCAAGGCAGAACGCTCCGGCGAAGCGTTCGATCGGCTGGGGATGGCCGGCGTTGCCCAGGTGTCGGGAACGATCATCGGCGACGAATGGTCGGGCCGGATGGTGCTCCCCGACGGGACGACATTCCCGCTGGCGGGCAAACGCACCTCCGCCGCTCAGGAGGGTGACAAGAAGCCGGTCGATCCCGAGAGCGCCGAAGGCGCAAAGTCGCAGGCGGCGTCAGGACCCGCGCCGCAGTCGAAGAACGATCCGACAACGCGTCCTTCGTCGTTCGACATCAACTACCCGCTGGGCAGTCGGGGCACCACCACACCGCCGCAGAAGCGGCGCGTCTTGTTCCAGAACGCAACCGTCTGGACGAGCGGCCCCAAGGGGAAGCTTGCCAGTGCGAGTGTATTGATCGAAGACGGCAGAATCGTAACGGTCTTTGAGAACGGCTCGCTCCCCGAGCCCGACGCGAACCTGAAGGTGGTCGATTGTACTGGGCTCCACCTTTCCCCGGGCATCATCGACTGTCACTCGCACATCGCGACCGATGGCGGCATCAACGAGTCGGGGCGGGCCGTCACCTGTAATGTCCGCATCGGCGACTTCATCGACCCCGACGACATCAGCATCTACCGCCAACTCGCCGGCGGCGTGACGTCGTCCAACATCCTTCACGGCTCGGCGAACCCGATCGGTGGGCAGAACCAGGTCATCAAGCTCCGCTGGGGTGCCGGTCCGGAACAGATGAAGTTCCAGGACGCGGCGCCGGGCGTGAAGTTCGCCCTCGGCGAAAACGTGAAGCAGGCCAACTGGGGCGAAAAGTTCACCAGCCGGTATCCGCAGACGCGGCTGGGCGTGGAGCAGATCATCCGAGACCGATTCACCGCCGCCCGCGAGTACCACCAGGCCCACGAGCGTTACAAATCGACTGCGGTCGGAGTTCCGCCACGCATCGACCTGGAGCTGGAAGCGATGTGGGAGATCGTTAGCGGCAAGCGGCTGATCCACTGCCACAGCTACCGGCAGGATGAGATTCTTGCCTTACTGCGGGTGTGCGAAGAGTTCGGCGTGAAGATCGCTACGCTGCAGCACATCCTAGAGGGTTACAAGGTCGCCGACGCGATCGCCAAACACGGTGCCGGGGCCAGCAGCTTCAGCGACTGGTGGGCGTACAAGCTCGAGGTCTACGATGCCATCCCCTACAACGGCCAGCTCCTGCGTGACGCCGGCGTTCTGGTGAGCTTCAACAGCGACGACGCCGAGATGGCCCGGCGATTGAACCTGGAGGCCGCCAAGGCGGTGAAGTATGGCGGCGTGCCGGAGGTGGAAGCGCTCAAGTTTGTGACACTCAACCCGGCAAAGCAGCTCCGGATCGACGATCGCGTCGGGTCGATCGAGCCCGGCAAGGACGCCGACCTGGTTCTCTGGAGCGGCTCCCCCCTTTCGACGATGAGCCGCGTCAACGAAACCTGGATCGACGGCCGGCTCTACTTCAGCCGCACCGACGACCAGAAGATGCGCCAGCGCGACGCCGAGCGGCGGACGACGTTGATTCAAAAGATCCTCTCCGGCGACGCCGCCGTCGCCGACGACAAGGACAAGGAACCGCGCGAGCGCGACAAGTGGGCCCGGGAAGACCTGTACTGCGGCTGCCGCGTGGAAGGGGGCAAGTGATGAACCGGATTCAGAACATGCAATCATCTTTTAGCGCCATCCCCGAAGGGGTGGGCTCGCGTCGATTGCCGGACTCGCGTGACATCCAAACGAAGAGTCGTTGGACATGTGTGTCACTGATTGCAGTCCTCGTCGCGACGCTGGGGATTGCCATCTCGAATGCGTCAGGTAACGACCAGATACCAGGCAAGCCGCTGCCCGGTCCGCTTCTACTGCACGGCGGTGACATTCACACGGTATCGGGAGACGTCATCCTCGGCGGTTGGGTTCTCATCGAGAACGGCAAGATTGCCGACCTCGGGAAAGATGCGCCTCCAAAACTGCCGGAAGGCGGCCGTGCGATCGACATCAAGGGAAAGCGCGTCTATCCCGGCCTGATCGCGATCGGCAACGAGCTTGGATTGGTAGAGATCCCCTCCGTCCGCGCGTCGCGCGACGCTTCCGAAGCCGGGCAGCTTAATGCCAACGTACGCGCCGAACGCGGCGTGAATCCCGACAGCGAACTGATTCCCGTCACCCGGGCCAACGGCGTGCTGCTGAACCTGACCACGCCGTCCGGCGGCTTGGTCACAGGGACAAGCGTCTTGCTGCAACTGGACGGGTGGACCTGGGAAGACATGACGCTCAAGGCGCCGGTCGGCATGCACATCGCCTGGCCGCGTATGTCGCAGGCACGGAGGGGCGCCGCCGCCGGCGAGGAAGAAGACAAAGTTTCACGTCGGGGCGATCAACTGAGGGAGTTGGAAGCGCTCTTCGACGAGGCCCGCGCTTACGCCGCCGGGCGAACCGTCGCTTCCGGACCGACGACCCGGCCCGCCGGTCCCCGGGCACCAGCGCCGGCTGGATTCGACGCACGCCTGGAGGCGATGGTCCCGGTTGTTAAAGGCGATCTCCCGATCTTCGTCTGGGCCGACGAGCTCAGGCAGATCGAGTCGGCGGTCGCGTTCGCCGCGAAGCAGAAGGTGAAGCTCGTTATCGTCGGCGGGTACGATGCCGACCGATGCGCCGATCTGCTCAAGCGGAATAACGTGGCGGTGGTCGTCAGCGGGACCCAGCGCGTGCCGCAGCGTCGCGACGCCGACTACGACGAAGCCTATGCCCTGCCGGCGCGCCTGCACAAAGCGGGCGTCACCTACTGCATCAGCTATAGCGGCCGCTTCGCGTCGAACGTCCGCAACCTGCCGTATCACGCCGGGCAGGCCGTCGCTTTCGGGCTGCCGGCCGATGAGGCGGTTCGGTCGATCACGCTGCACGCGGCGACGATCCTGGGCGTCGCGGACCGGGTCGGCTCGATCGAAAAAGGGAAGGACGCCACGCTCATCGTCACGTCCGGCGATGTGCTGGAAACACCGACGCAGGTTGAACTTGCGTTCATCCAGGGCCGGCCCGTTGATCTGACCAGCCGTCACACCCGGCTTTGGAAGAAGTACCAGGAGAAGTATAAGTGAAAAGTATAGCCGCGCGATGATTCGGCGCGGCTAGACTTGTTCCTGTTGCCACCGGGATTGTTCTCGTCGCCCTTTGTTATCTGCCGGTCGGCAAACGGACATCGGAAACTCATATGCAGCTATCCTCCTCACCCCTTCCCCGTGACCCGGCGCTTCGACTCGCGATGGCGATGCGTTTATCGCGCAGGCTTCTAATGGTACTTGCCGTCGCCGGCGGCACCTGGGTAATGCCGTCGCGGCCGGCCTTCGGCCAGGCACCCGGCGTCACGGTTGAACCCGTGCGCAGCATCGAAGAAATCCAAAAGGAGCTGAACGAGGCCGGACAGGCGATGTCCGAGGCCGTTCCGTCGATGGAGGCTCTCTACGATCCGGCACAGCGAGACAAGGCCGCCGTCACGGCCCTTCCGGCGATGCGCCGGTTGAGCCGCCTGCTTGACGAATACGTCAAGGCCGAGCCGCGATCGGCGATCCAGATCGGTCGCGCTTCAATGGAGCTCAAGGCCTGGATGGCTGTTCTCGGTGACAAGGCCGCCGACGACGACATCAAGCGCCTGACCGTTTCGCCGGAAGACGAAATTGCCACCGGCGGAAAGGCCTGGTCGGTGTTGGTCCGCTGGGTTCGGGCCCGCAACGAGGCCCTCTCGCAGGAGAAGCTCGCTCTGGAACTTTCCGAGCTGGCCAAGGTTCGCCGCGACAACCCCACGATCGCGCAGGTCGCCGCGGTGATGACCGAGACCGCCGCCAACGCCACCCTGGCCGAGCAGGCCGAGAAGATTGTTTCGGAAGATCTCAAGGGGCCGGTCGCGCAGCAGATCGCGCAGACGCTGGCGGGGAAACGAAAGCTCAAGGGGTTGGTGAACAAGCCACTGGTGCTTCAGGGTGCGGCGCTGGACGGAAGCAAGTTCAGCACCGCCGGCTGGAAGGGCAAGGTTGTTCTCGTCGATTTCTGGGCGACCTGGTGTCCGCCCTGCCGCGCCGAGCTGCCCGAAGTGAAGAAGGTCTATGCCGAGTTCCACGCCAAGGGGCTTGAGATTGTTGGCGTTTCGTGTGACCGCGACGTGGACGACCTCAAGGGTTTCCTGTCACAGAACGCCGACATGCCCTGGCCGCAGCTCTTCGAGCCCGGCAAGCCCGGCTGGCATCCGCTCGCCGAAGAGTTCGGCATCGACGGCATCCCGACAATGTTCCTGATCGACAAGAAAGGCGTCGTGCGATCGGTCACGGCCCGGGAGAACTACAAGGAACTGATCCCGAAACTGCTCGCCGAATGAAGTAGGTATGCGTTGATGCGGTATCTCACCGGTTTTGCGGCATCTTTCGTTGCTCGCGGTAGGCGTGTATGCCGGATTGTGATTTCCGTCCTTCTTTTCGTGGTTTGCGGTCTTTGGCTTTCTGTTCAATACGTGGGTGCGCCGCGTTGGCCCCGGGTCATCACTCGAGAGTCTGAAACTCAAGCAGTTGTTGTTGAAAGGGGGATCAGCTGGGATCGAGATGCGTTTGAGGCGTACTCCTCAGAGTTTCTCATTCGTGCCCCCAGTTCCAGCGAAATGTCACATATGCTTTCGTACTTCGACGACGGTGCGCGGGGGCGGACGGTCTTGGGTGCAAGGGGCTTTCGATTCCACCATCCATCGGAATTTGAACTCATCTCCGTTGTAAACGGCCGAGAGATCCACACTCGGAGTTGGAGTCTCGTCGTTCCGTTTTGGCAGATGGCCGTGGTGCTTGGAATCTTCCCGGGGCTCCGCCTCGCGAGGTGGATGATTCACGGCTTAACCCAGACAGGACATCCGGTCGGGCATTGTCCGAAATGCGGCTATGATCTTCGGGAAAGCAAGATTCGTTGCCCCGAGTGCGGGCTCCGAATCGCAAGACGCAAAAGAACTCGCAAGGAAGCGATTCCTTGGCAGGGCGAGAAGCGCTCTGACATCTAGGCTACTCTTCTCCCCGGTTCCGCCGGGCCGGCGACGCGCAGAAGACCCGCACCATGCGTGCCCTGCCGCCTCTGCTGATCGCGGCGTGCGGGCGGGTCGAGTTGAAGTAAAGCCCGTCGCCCGGCTTCATGGTGAAGGTTTCTTCTCCCACCGTGTAATCGATCTCGCCTTCCAGTACGTAGACGAACTCTTCGCCCGGGTAGGTCAGCCGGCGCTCGGTCGAAGTCTGTCCCGGTTCGAGGGTTACAACGAACGGCTCCATCAACTTGTGATGCCGGTTGGCGGCGACAGCGAGCAAGGTGCGGCCGGGGCCGGCGGTGTCGTCACGCACGTGAACGCCCGCGCCGGAACTGGTGTGCACCGTCGCGTCGGGTGCGACGCCCGCGTCCGGGGCGAACAGAACGTCAGCCTCCACACCCAACGCGGCGGCAACGCGAAGCAGCGTCGTCATCGGCGGCGACGCCTTGCCGTGCTCGATCTTGCTCAGAAATCCCTTGGTGTATCCGGCCCGTTTGGCGACGTCTTCGAGGCGTAAACCCCGCTCGGTGCGGAACCAGCGCAGACGGGCAGCGACAACGGAACTAGGCACCGGCGGCGTGGCCGGCAACGATTGACCCATCGGCGAGAAAGCCTGGCCGGTTCTTTCGGACGAACCGTGGTTGCTGCCTGAAGTTGATACAGAAAGCTTGGGGGATTCTCCCCGGATGGAATCGACCGATGCGACTGCATGCATCGGAACTAAAGATGGCCGTACCGGCTCGGACAGGCGCGTCATGAAGCTCTCCCCGATCGTGGGGAGCGCGGTGGTGGTACGAGGATTAGAACCCAAGCCGGGTCGTTTGTCCAATGCAAACGTGATAAGTCTTCAACCGCTTGTCATTTGCCGGCAATGACGTTCGACAATATGACAACCGGCCGCGGGCCGACTACGCTTGAGCGCGGCATGGAATGCGACCCCAACCCACTGTCGGCCACCCCGGCACCTGTGTCGAAGACCCCCTTCGACCCCGCCACCGTCATTTTGTACAAGCGGAACCGTTTTCAGAGCCGCCTGCCACGGAAGTTCCTCTACACCCGTTCCCACTTCTGGCTCGAAGAGCTGGAACCGGCGTCGGACGGCAAAGCCCCCCTCTACAAGGTCGGCTTCACCCGCTTCGCCACCCGCATGCTCGGTGAGATCGTCGAACAGGGATTCGAAGCCAAGCCCGGCAGTGCGATCACCGTCGGGCAAACCCTCGGCTGGGTCGAAGGGTTTAAGGCACTGTCGGATGTTTATGGCGTGATCGACGGCACGTTCGAGGGAGCCAACACCACACTGAACGACGACCCGTCGCGCATCGACAAAGATCCGTATTACGCTGGCTGGCTTTATCTTGCGCGAGGAACGCCCGACCCCAACAGCACCGCCGTCGACGGGTATATGCAGGTGTTGGACGCGACGATTGACAAGATGCTCGGATGAAGGAATTCGTCACTGGTCACTGGTCATTTGTCACTGGTAACCAATTGGACGGCACCGGCAGGACAGGTACGACCGAGCAATTCCTAACGGGCGACAAGTGACAAGTGACCAGTGACCAGTGACCAGTGACCAGTGACAAACAACCATGACCCCCTCCCGTTACATCATGATCGGCGGTTTCCTGGGCGCCGGGAAGACGACCGCCATCCTTAAGCTGGCCGAGCACCTTCGGTCGCAGGGGAAGCGCGTCGGGCTGATCACCAATGATCAGTCCGTGGGCCTGGTGGATACGGCGATGCTGTCTTCCCACGGTTTTGCCACCGAAGAAATCACCGGCGGGTGCTTCTGCTGCCGGTTTAACAGCCTGACCGACGCCGCCGACCGGCTGACCGAAGCGTCACGGCCGGAAGTATTCATCGCCGAGCCCGTCGGCAGCTGCACCGACCTGAAGGCGTCCGTGAGTTACCCGCTTCGGCGGATGTATGGTGATGCCTATTCCGTCGCCCCGCTGTCGGTGCTGGTCGATCCGATCCGGGCCGAACGCATCCTGGGTCTGGAAGTCGGCAAGGCGTTTACGAAAAAGGTCGTCTACGTTTACGAGAAGCAGTTGGAAGAGGCGGAGGTCATCGCCGTTAACAAGATGGACCTGCTGCCGCCCGATCGCCAGGCCCGGCTGGTCGGCGCGCTGACGTCGCGGTTCCCCAAGGCCAGGGTCGTGCTGATGTCCGCCCGGCATGGCGAAGGCATGCAGACCTGGTTCGACCTGATCGCCGGCAGCGATCTGGGATTTGAGCCGTCGATGGAGGTCGATTACGAGATTTACGCCGAGGGCGAGGCTCTGCTGGGTTGGATGAATTGCACGGTGTCGGTTGCCGCTCAATCGCCGACCGATGGCAACAGGCTGCTTCGCGACCTGGCGGCCAGGATCCACGCCCGGCTGGCCGGGCAGAGCGCCGAGGTGGCGCATCTGAAGATGACGCTCACCCCCGACGCCGGCAGTGATATCGCAGTGCTGAACCTGGTTCGCACCGACGGCTCGGCCGAGCTGTCACACGAGCTGGCGGCGGAGATCGACGCCGGGGAATTGATCGTAAATCTTCGCGCCGAGGCCGACCCCGAAGCCCTGAAGGATGCTACAGTCGAAGCGATCGAGGAACTGATGATCGAAACGGAAGGCCTGAAGCTGAGCGTTCAGCACCTGGAGCACTTCCGCCCTGGCAAGCCGGAACCGACGCACCGTCTGGCCGAGGCGTAACATCGCCGCACGTACGCCTGTCCCGTGCCACTTGAATACCGAATGCCCGACAACGCTCGCATCCTCTACTGTCACTGTGCGTACGCCAAGGTCGTACCGGACGAGGTGAAGAACGACGTGTTGCGCCGTCTTGCCGAGAGCGGCGTCGCCTTCGACGCGGTCGCCGACCTGTGCGAACTGTCGGCCAAGCGCGACCCGGCGTTGAACCAGCTCGTCGAAGGCGTCGGCCCGGGTAATGAACTCCGCATCGCCGCGTGTTACCCGCGGGCGGTGAAATGGCTGTTTAACGCGGCGAAGGTGCCCTGGCCGGAAGGCCTGGAAGTCGTCAACATGCGGGTGGAGCAGGCCGAACCGATCGTGCAGATCCTGCTCAACGGCCGCCCGACGGACCAGCCCGCCCCGCCGGAAGAAGAACCGGCGGCGGTGTGATGAACGATATGGCATCGCCTTGGGTGGCATGGGCAAGTACTCTTGCCCGTGCGGGACGTCGATTGGTGTTCGCCACGGGCAAGAGTACTTGCCCATGCCACCCAGATCAGACGTGCCTTGGAAGGCTTTGATGTGTGAGGCGCAACCAAGAGGTGGCGAAAAACCGCCTCGCCGATGATGTACTGACGAACGAGCACAGATCAAAGGTTCAGAAGCTCGAAAGTTATAAGAAATTCAACCGCATGGCCGCACCGACCACCAAAACCCCGATGATGAAGGTCGCGCTGTACGAAGGCGCCGGCAGCGAAGAGCTGTCCGCCGTCGATCGCGGCGCGATTCTCAAGTCGCTGCTCGAAAAAGGCGTCGCCATCTCGTGCATTCGGCCGGGCCGATCGGTCACGCCTCCGCCCGGCGGACAGTTGCTGGTCCTCGGCCGGTTCAACGAAGCCAAGCCCAACGAAGCCGAAGGGGAGAACGGCGTCACCGTCCGCTTCCGCGATATCGCCGGCTTGAGCGTCGACCAGGTCGGCAAGATCGTCGACGAAGTGCGCGGCGGTACCCCCGCCAAGCCCTGGAAGCCCTGGTTCCCCGTCATCGACTATCAGCGCTGCACCAACTGCATGCAGTGCCTGTCGTTCTGCCTGTTCGATGTCTACGGCGCGCCTGGCGGAAAGATCGGCGTCGAGAACCCCGCCAACTGCAAGACCGACTGCCCGGCGTGCAGCCGCGTCTGCCCGGAAGTCGCGATTCTCTTCCCCAAGTACAAAGCCGGCCCGATCAACGGCGACGAAGTCCGCGAGGCGGATATCAGCCGTGAGAAGATGAAGATCGACATCAGCGCGTTGCTGGGCGGCGACATCTACGCCGCCCTGCGGCAGCGGAGCACCGACGCCAAGGCCCGCTTCAGCAAGGAACGCGATGAGAAGCGCGCCATCGCCGAGCGGAAAGCGTGCCTGACGAAACTTCAGCAGACGTTGCAGGAGGCGCTCGATATTCCGGCGGAGGTGATGAACGCGCTGCCGAGCATGGACATGATCAAGGCGAAAGCGGCCGCGGCGGCGACCGCGAACTCTTAACCCCCTCGCCGGCGAAGAGAACACGAAGGCGCGAAGGTACGAAGGATCGCGAAGTGAAGACAAGGAGTTGGAGATGGGTCCGTTCGATTCCCGAACACGAATGCGGTCTGAATCGTCGGTTGATCCGGCGGTCGAGCGACTTGCTTCTGAGGTGATCGGGGCGGCGATCGAAGTTCACAAAGAGCTTGGACCCGGTATGCCTGAGCGATCGTATCTTCTGGCACTTTGCTACGAGCTTGAGCTGCGACGGATTCCGTTTAGATGCGAGGTTCCCGTTGTAATCAGTTACAAAGGGAAGGAAGTCGGGGAGGCGCGTATCGACATCCTGGTCGCAGATATGCTTGTTCTGGAACTCAAGGCAGTCGATGCGATCTCTCCGGTCCATAAGGCTCAATGCCTGAAGTACCTCCGACTTCTGAAGCTCCAACTTGGATTGGTCATCAACTTTAACGTCGAACGATTAGCCGATGGGATCAAGCGAGTGATCCACAGTCCCTGATTTCTTCGTGATCCTTCGCGCCTTCGTGTTCTCTGTCCCGTCATCGTCACCCGAGTGGTCGTTATGCTGTTCACCCTCTCCAAGCGAATGCTCACCACCACCGACCCCAAGGTCATGTGGAAGTTCGCCTACAACTTCGGCTACAAGGGCATGCGCTCGGTCCAGAAGTTCAAGAAACGGATCAAGAAGGGCGACTACTTCCCGCCGTTCCTTTACATCTCGGTGATCAACTCCTGCAACCTGCGCTGCCAGGGGTGCTGGGTGAAGGTCGACGGCCCGCGGCATTACCTCGACGCCGGGAAGATGGACCGCATCATCGGCGACGCCAAGAAGCAGGGGAACGCGTTCTTCGGCCTGCTCGGCGGCGAGCCGTTCATGCACCCGGAACTGCTGGAGATCGTCCGCCGCCACCCCGACTGCTACTTCCAGATCTTCACCAACGGGCAGTTGATCACCGACAAGATCGCCGCCGAGATGCGCAAGCTCGGCAACATCACGCCGCTGGTGAGCATCGAAGGCACCGAGATCATCTCCAACGAACGCCGCGGCCGGCTGAACGTGCTCAATCGCACGCTGAGCGGCCTCGAAGCGTGCATCCGCAATCGGCTCATCACCGGCGTCGCGACCAGCGTCTGCCAGACGAACATCGACGACCTCGTGCAGGAGTCGTGGGTTGATCGGCTGATCGAGATGGGCGCGCATTACGTCTGGTATCACACCTACCGCCCGGTGGGAGCCGATCCGCACCCTGAACTGGCACTCTCGCCGGACCAGGTGCTGCGGATTCGCAAGTTCATCGTCCACCTGCGAAACACCAAGCCGATCGGCGTGATCGATGCCTACTGGGACGACAAAGGCGGCGCGCTCTGCCCGATGGCGACCGGCATCAGCCATCACATCAACCCGTGGGGCGAGATCGAGCCCTGCCCGATCATCCAGTTCGCCAAGGAAACCGTCCACGACGAGCGCAACCTGCTGCACGTGTTCAAAGACAGCGAGTACCTCGCCGACTTCCGCAAGGCCGCCGCCCAGTCGACGCAAGGCTGCATCGTGCTGGAACGCCCGGACATCGTGAAGGCGCTGGTGCTGAAGCACGGTGCAAAAGACACCACGCACCGCGAACCCGGTGCAGGCATGGCCGAGATCGAAGCGATGACGCCGCGAAACAGCCAGCACAACCCAGGCAACGAAGTGCCGGAGGAGAATTTCATTTACCGGTTCGCGAAGAAGCATTACTTCTTCGGGTTCGGGGCTTACGGGTGACCGGCAAAGAAGAGATCACCACGGAGGCACGGAGACACGGAGGGTCGTTCGGAAATCGGAGGGCGAGAATTGGCGTCGAAGCACCTTCCAATCCCGATCCGCCTGCAAGAACTGCTGCAAGGCGGTACCTGGGCAGTTGAAGGTGAACAATGTGGCTGGGGACTGCGGATAGCGGTTTCCGCCGACCGAGTGCGACAGATCGCAAGTGACGAATCGGAAATCTACTTCTGTTCGCCGCCATTCAAAACAGTAGCACAGTACGAGGTGGAGCACGGATTGCGGCGCGACGGTTTGGCAGAAGGTTACAACTTCTGGAAAGAGCAGGGCGCAGTTGATCAACTCGTGGCTGAGCAGGCAACAGTGATCGGTGACTTCGGCCCGGGGACCGATTCACCTATCATTCTTGATTATCGCGACGCGTTAGGCAGCCCTAAAGTACGACGGCTCAAGTGGTCCGAGCGCGGCGATAAGAACGAGTGGGTTGTGTGTGCCAAGAGTTTCGACGAGTTTGCTGACTTGCTTGGTTTGGGACGGAAAGACTGACGTTTCGCAAGATGCGCGGTAGTACGGATTGCCCTCCGTGTCTCCGTGCCTCCGTGGTGAATGAGTTGCATCGGTTCGAAGGAGTTAAACGAATGGGTATGCCCCTGATCACGCTTCCGCAGGCTGTGCCGATGCAGAAGATGCGCAAGCCGCAGGACAACGTTCCGCAGACGCGGCAGGAACGCGACCAGCTTGCGCGCATCGTTCGCGAGTACGTCGCCACGTACAACCCCGTCCCGCCGATGCCGCTGGAAGAGCTCAAGGTCCACGCCGACAAGTGCATCGAGATGGCCGGGCTCGACCCGATCTTCCGCGACTACACCGCCATCCTCATCAACAACCAGGCCTGGCGCGAGCACCTGGCGACCGTGCCGTTCGAGCGGCGGCTGCTCCTCATGCCCAAGTGTATGCGGATCGAAGAGAAATGCCCCGCCCCGTTCGATGAGTTCGGCCTGCTCTGCAAAAACTGCGGCTTGTGCAGCATCCAGGACCTGCAAGGCGAAGCCGAAAAACTCGGCTACGCGGTCCTGGTCGCCGAGGGTTCGCAGCTGGTCATGTCGATCATCCAGACCGGCAAGATCGAAGCGATCGTCGGCGTTTCCTGCCTGTCGGTGCTGGAAAAGTCGTTCCCGTTCATGGAAGCGGCGGCCATCCCCGGCATCGCCATCCCGCTGCTGCAGGACGACTGCGTCGATACCAACGTGGACATGGACTGGGTGTGGGAAGTCATCCACCTGACCAGCGACGACAAGACCCACCGGCTGAACCTCGACGCCATCCGCGACGAAGTCGACGGCTGGTTCACGCCGGAAAACCTCGCCGACATCATGGGCAAGAGGCATCCGGGGATGGGGGGCGAAACCGACGACATCGCTCGCCAGTGGCTCAACAAGGGTGGCAAGCGCTGGCGGCCGTTCCTGACGGTCTGCGCGTACAAGGCGCTGCGTAAAGAAGACGCCGACGCCCCGATCCCCAGCGACCTGCGGAAGGTCGCCGCCGCGGTCGAGTGCTTCCACAAGGCGTCGCTGATCCACGACGACATCGAAGACAACGACGCCCTGCGCTACGGCGACGCGACATTGCACGAAACCCACGGTGTCGGCGTGGCGCTGAACGTCGGCGACTACCTGCTCGGCGAAGGCTACCGGCTGCTCGCCGAGTGCGCCGCCGATCCGATGAACAAGGTCGAAATGCTCCGCGTGGCGGCGATCGGCCATCGCACGCTGTCGCTCGGGCAGGGCGCGGAGCTGTGCTGGGCTCGCAACCCCAAGCCGCTGTCGCCGGTCGAGGTGCTGGACATCTTCCGCCAGAAGACGGCCCCGGCATTCGAGGTCGCCCTTCGCCTGGGCGCCCTTTACGCTGGCGCGGACGAAGAAGTCCACGATGTGATCGCCAACTATTCCGAGAAGCTCGGCATCGCGTACCAGATCCACGACGACCTGGAGGATTTGAGCACCGAAGGCCACGCCCCGGACGACATCGCCGCGCTGCGGCCGTCGTTGCTATTGGCCGTCGCCCATGAGCGGGCGAAGGACCAGAAGCCGTTCATGGACCGCGTCTGGCGGCGGCAACTCGCCGATGAGGGAACGCCGATCGAAATCAGCGACCGCATCCGCAAGATCATCACCGACAGCCGATCGGACGAGCGGTGCCAGAACCTGTACGAAGGGTACAAGGAAGAGGCGATCAAGACGCTGACTTACCTCGAGAACGCCAGCCTGAAGGGCCTGCTGCGCCGGGTGATGTCGAAGATCTTCAACGACCTACAGGTGAAGGGGTGGTGCAAGGAGTTTGAGAAAAAGAACTTGGCTAGGGCGACAGCAGCCGAGCCAGTGGCCGTCGGCTGAGCAGACATGGCCGACTAGTATCGACATAAATTTTGGTTCCACGATTAGCTGTGCGGTACCATCCTATTCATGGCCGATTCAACGGATGAAGATTCAAGCCGTCCGAATCCCATCCCGGACGAACTGCGGAAGCTGGTGGAGCATCTGCACCAGCTTGATCGTCCGCCGAACGATGAAGAGGTAGCCCTGCTGATGAAGTTGGCCCGACCGTCATTAAAGAGGAAGTTGTTTGGCGGAAAGAGTCCGGGCTGGCCAAGGCCGGAACCGTTCCCGGCTGATCCGCCCGGATCTGACATTCCGCTCCGCAACGATCCCAAATGAGCTTAGAGTCGGCGCAACACCCGGGACCCTGTGGACACGTTCGAGATCGTAGATGGCGTACGCCGTGCCAAGGCAGCCCAATTGCTCGGGCTGGGCTCCATATGGGCGGTGATTGCCGATACTGAGATCGAATTCCGCGTGGTAATCAACACGCTTCGCTCGCCGCGATCCTCAATCTATGCGCAGAGCCAAACCAGCCACGCACGGTGGGAAAGCGTTTTCAGCGCGATGGCTACAGAACCGGACTTGCTGCCGCCGATAGTTATCAGGCTGGGCGACCGAGGAGTTCTGATTGCAGATGTGATCGTACGGCTTTGATGTGTGAATTCGAGTTTGGTCTCATGATCGATCCATCCCACCATGATCAGGCATGCGAAGCCCTGCACCGGGCGATCGTCCACGTTCGATTCATGGCATTGAACAATGCCGATCATGTGGACATCGCGGACGCGCTGGATTGGATCGAACTTCTGCCCACCCTGATTGCATCCCCGGACGACAAGACCTCTAAGTTTCGAGAGGCCTTGGCCGAACTCGCCGATCGTGTTCCCGAATGCCGGTCCGCCCTCACCATCTTTGACCACGCCACCGCGAAGGTTTGAAGCGGGGTCCTCCTTGGCGGACGCGATCTCCTCGAATCGAGAGTAACGCCGCAGCCCACGCGTCCGCCAAGGCGGACCCTACGTTCACATTGGCCGCGTCACGACGAACTCCGCCATCGTGTCCATCACACGCTTCGCCTCGCTGTCGGGCAAGCCGCTCAGGCATCCGCGGGCGCGATCGACGAGGGCTCTGGCCCGGTCGCGGGCGTATTGCAGGCTTCCACTGGGGATGACCAGATTGCGGATCTTTTCCGCCCGGTCGGCCGCCCCGCCTTCACTCAAAAGTGAACGCAGCAGCGCCTGATGCTCGGCGGGCGCGGTGCGCATGAAGTGAATCAGCGGCAGCGTCATTTTCCCCTTCTCGATATCGATGCCGAGGGTCTTGCCCACGCTGCCGGCGTCGCCGACGAGGTCGAGGATGTCATCCTGGATCTGGAACGCGACGCCGAGCGACAGGCCGTACAGCTCCATCGCCTCGGTAACCGCTTCGCTGCCGCCGGCGAACGCGGCGCCCAGGCGGCAGCAGACCGCCGTCAGGACGGCAGTCTTGCGCTTGATGATTTCCAGGTAGGTCTGCTCGTCGAGGTCGAGGTTGTTTCGGTTGTCGAGCTGCAGCAGCTCGCCGGAGCAGACATCGTTGGTGGTCTTGGCGATCAGTCGGCTGGCGTACTGCGACGGCAGGCCGCGGCTGGCGTTGTCGACGTCGGAGCAGAGGTGGTAGCTGTGGCTGATGAGGTAGTCGCCGAGGATGACCGCCGCCTCGTTCCCGCGGAGGTGGTTGATCGTCGCGCCCTTGCGGCGAAGCTCTGCTTCATCCAGGACGTCGTCGTGAACGAGCGTGGCCATGTGAACCATCTCGACGACGGTGGCGAGCTTCACGTGGTCGGCCGTCAGCTGCCCGGTCGGGTTGACCGCCTTGGCCGTCAGCAGCACCAGGCACGGGCGGAGCATCTTGCCGCGGAATCGGCTGACGTGCTTCACCAGCGTGTTGACGCACTTAAGGTCCGACGACAGCTCGCTGTGGAAGAGATCTTCCACAGCCGCGAGTTGTGGGCGGATGAGTTCGGTTAGAGACGCCAAGGCGCTGGTCATGGGTGCTCCGGGTCGGGCGGTGGAGGTTGTGCCTCACATCGACGCCGGCAGAAGTATAAAGAAGGAGTGAGCGTTCGTCCCGAGTCTCAGAAGTTTCGAAATTGATGAAAACTTGGTTCGGGCAATGGGAGGTGTCGGATCGGTTGGCTGGCGAGCGGATTGCGGCAGAGTTTCGCAAGATCGACCTCATCTGGCAAGTGGGTGTGTGATTCGGAACGCCTAGCGCGTTCCCGGCTCGCGACCGACCGCCAAGGAAAGGCTTGACACCCGCGGCCTGAGACCTAACATATACTGTACAAAAATCTTCGAGCTACGGCGCACTAAGTCCCGACCGATCGCCTTGATCGGCCGGGTAGTCTTGTTGTCGCGGCGGCAACGCCGACCGAGTAGACGCGCCGTCACGACAGGCAAGGCCTCGGGTTCGTCCGGCGGAAGCGCCTTGGGTTCGTTCGGCGAAATCGTCCCGGGCGGGTGGCGCGAGACAAGAGTGCACCTGCGGTGCGACCGCTAACCGGGCCGCCCGTGGGGTGCTGAGATCGTCCAACTCAGATGGCTCGGGTTCGTTCGGCGGGATCGCCTTGGGTTCGTTTGGCAATCGGGCTGACCGTGCGGTTGGATTCGGGGTTCGTTCGGCGAGTTCAACCATGGCGATCCGCCGACGTGGACGCCGGGTGGCGCGATCTCGATTCTCGGGTTCGTTTGGCCAAACGGGATGACGTTAACAGGGGTATATCCCCAAGCGAACTGTTCAGGTTCCCCTTACACTACCCCACTCATGATCTACCACCGCTCTTTCGCGATCGCACTTCTTTGTCTGTCGGCCGGTGTTCTCGGGGCCGAACCGTCCTGGACGGATTTCCGCGGGCCCCAGAGGAACGGGCACGCCGACCCCGCCGCCAAGCCGCCGATCAAATGGTCGGACTCGGAGGGTTTTAAGTGGAAGACTCCGATCGCCGGTTCGGGATACTCTTCGCCGATCATTCGCGATGGACGAATCTGGCTGACGAGCGCCCTGGGCAACGGCGCGTCGCTGCACGCGGTGTGCGTTGATCTTGCTTCGGGCAAAATCCTGCACGATGTCGAGGTCTTCAAGACGTCCAACCCCGGCCCCAAGCACAACCACAACTCGTTCGCGTCGCCGTCGCCGGCGGTGGATGACGAGCGCGTGTACGTCAGTTTCGGCACCCACGGCGTCGCCGCGCTGGACGTGAAGACCGCCAAGCCAATCTGGACGAACCGCGATTTCAGTCTCGATTTCCTGACTGGTGCCGGATCGACGCCGATCCTCTACAACGACCTGCTCATCATCGAGTGCGACGCGGTCAATTCGCAGTACGTGATTGCGCTCGACAAGAAGACCGGCAAACAGGCCTGGAAGACAGCACGCAGCAAGCAGTTCCCCGAGACCAATCCCAACAAGCGGCGGGCGTTCAGCACGGCGATTGTCGAAACGGTCGCCGGTCGTGACGTCCTGCTGAGCATCGGGGCACAGCGCGCGTACGGCTACGACCCCGTCACCGGCCGCGAGCTGTTCTTCGTCGATCACCCCGGCTACTCGAACGTCTGCAGGCCGCTCGTGAGCGGCGGACTGTTGATCCTGTCGAGCTGCTACGACCGCTCGGAAATGCTCGCGGTGAAACTACCGGCCGAACTGAAGGACGGCGACAAACCGATCGACCTCGGCAAGCAGATCGCCTGGAACGGTAAGGTAGGCATTCCGTACAAGCCGTCGGTGTTGCAGGTGAACGACCGGCTGTACATGGTCGCCGACACCGGCGTAGCGCGGTGCGTCGACCCGAAGACCGGTGACGTACTCTGGACCAAGCGCCTCGGGCAGGCCTACAGCGCCTCGCCGTTGTATGCCGGCGGGCACATTTACTTCCTGTCCGAGAAAGGGGACGTGCACGTGATCAAGCCAACGGCCGGCACCGAGCCTGAGGTGGTCAGCGAGTTCAAGACGGAAGACGGCTTCATGGCGAGCCCTGCGGTGGCTGGCAACGCACTGATTCTGCGGTCAACGGGGAGTTTGTATCGGGTGGAGTGACGGCGTGGGCCCGAAACGAAGAGAACACGAAGGTGCGAAGGCACGAAGGATCGCGAAGAAAAACAATCCGATGAGCAAGAAGGCAGGCGAGCAGCGCTTTAGCCTGAGTTCTTCTTCGTGGCTCTTCGTGCTCTTCGTGCCTTCGTGGTGAAAGCGGACGTAAGAGGCCCCCACCGGTCATTTCGCGGCGGCGAATGCCGACTCGGCGGCGGAGATCGTTTGCTCGATGTGCTTCTCGGTGTGGGCCAGGCTGACGAACCACGCCTCGTACTGACTGGGAGGAAGATGCACGCCATGATCGAGCATCGCGTGGAAGAAGCGGTTGAAGGCGGCGGTGTTGCCGCCGACGGCCTGCTTGAAGTTGGTGACGGTGTCGCCGTCGGCGTGGGTGAAGAACGGGGTGAGCATCGAGCCGACGCGGTTGAGCGCGATGGGCACGCCGGCCTTGCGGGCGGCATCGATCAGGCCCTCGGCGAGCATGGCACTGCGGCGTTCGAGGATGTCGTAGGCGCCGGGTTCCTTCATGATCTCCAGCGTCGCCATGCCGCCGGCCATCGCCAGCGGATTGCCGCTGAGCGTGCCCGCCTGGTAGACGCTGCCGGACGGGCTGATGAGCTCCATGAGTTTCTTCGGCCCGCCGTACGCTGCGCATGGCAGTCCGCCGCCGATGACCTTGCCCAGGCAGGTGATGTCCGGCCGAATGTTGTACCGCACCTGCGCCCCGCCCCAGGCGACGCGGAAACCGGTCATGACTTCATCGAACAGCAGGAGCGCCCCGTGCTGATCGCACAGCGCCCGCAGGCCTTCGAGATACCCCGCGGCCGGTGGCACGCAGCCCATGTTGCCGGCGACCGGTTCGATCGCGAAGCAGGCAATCTGCCCCGGGTACTTCTCGAAAACCGCGCGAGCGCCTTCCAGGTCGTTGTAGGGCGCGAGCACGGTGGCACCGGCGACGGCCTTGGGTACGCCGGGGCTGCTGGGGGTACCGAGCGTGAGCGCCCCGCTGCCGGCTTCGACCAGCAGGCCGTCGACATGGCCGTGGTAACAGCCGATGCATTTGACGACCAGGTCGCGCCCCGTCGCCGCGCGGGCCAGGCGGATGGCGCTCATGGCGGCCTCGGTGCCGCTGTTGACGAACCGCACCATCTCCACCGCCGGCAACGCCGAGATGATGAGCGACGCGAGCTGCGTCTCGTACTCGGTGGGCATGCCGAACGTCCAGCCCCGACCGATCGCCTTGGACAGCGCCGCGACGACGCGTTCGTTCTGATGCCCGGCGATCAGCGGGCCATAGCTGCCGACGTAATCGACATAGCTGTTGCCGTCGACGTCGCGCAACATGCACCCGTTACCCTCGGCGATGAACACCGGCGTCCCGCCGACGCCGCGAAATGACCGCACCGGCGAACTGACGCCACCGGGCATAACGGCTTGCGCACGGGCAAACGCCGCCTCGGATTTGGCCATCGGGCGCGGGGGTCGGGAGGCGGTTTTTTCAGGTACGTCGGTTCGGTCTGCCATCGGTGCGATCTCATAAAAGGTGTCGATGCGATGGTAGAGGCAGGGGTTCGGGTAAGCAATCAGGAGGACCGCTATGCTTAAACACATGAAATTGCTTGTTACCCTTGTGCTGCTACTCGCGACAGCGACCGCCGGCGGTGCGTCAACGCCGACAAAGCCCGTCCGCATCATGCCCGTCGGCGATTCGATCACCGAGGGCGGCAAGACGTTTTCCACCTACCGCTATCCATTGTTTCAGAAGCTGACGGCGGCGGGATATCGGGTGGAGTTTGTCGGGTCGCGCAAGAGCGATTCGCCGGCCGGGCCGCTGGCGCATGAGGGCTACGGCGGAAAGAACGCCGAGTTCCTGGCGACGGTGCTCGGCAAATCGTTCGCCGATCACCCTGCGGATATCGTGCTGATTCACGCCGGGCACAACCATTTCATCGACGAGAAGCCGGTGGACGGTATCGTTGCCGCGACCGAAACGATGATCGCCACGGTGCGGAAGGCCAATCCGAAAGTGGTCGTCATGCTGGCGCAGGTGATCCCCAGCGGCAAGCTGCCGAAGTACTCGTACATCCCCGCGCTGAATGAGAAGCTGGCGGCACTGGCCAAGCGATTGCACACGGCGGAGCAGCCGGTCGTGATTGTCGATCAGGCGACGGGCTTCGACTGGGAGAAGGACACCATCGCCGACAAAGTGCACCCGAACGCAGCCGGTGCCGAGAAGATGGCGGCGCGATGGTACGCCGCGATATCGAAGCAGTTGGGGCCAGCAGCGAAATAGACCGTGAGAACAGACGATTGACGATGGAAGATCGAAGATGGACGCCGGACCTCCGCCTTCGATCGTCTATCTTCAACCGTCCATCGTCGTCCTTCCCCGGTCTACTTTTCCCGCACGCCGCTGACGAGCACGACGGCGATCGTCGGATCAGCGACGGTGGGTGACGGGGGCAGCGCACCGATGAACGCTTTGAGCTTGCCGAGGTTGACGGAGGGCAGGGTTGTCGCGTCGTTGTCGCGGCTGGCGAGTTCCACGCCGATGACCTTACCGCCGGCCAAAATCGGTGCGCCGGCAAGCCGTGGGTGCTTGTTCAGGCGGATGGACCAGTCGTCCTTCGGCGGGACGGCACTTCCGCCGATGACCTCGCACGTGGGATCGAAGATCGAGACGGTCGGGAAACTGACGCACTGCACCGCGCCGCCCGCGAAGTTGTCCCCCACCGGCAGATAGGCCATCGTCCTGCCCTTGAGCCGAAGGAGGGCGAGCCCGGTTGCCGGGTCGGTGCGGACGACCTCGGCGTCCATGGGGTTCGCGTCGACCGGCTGCACGGTGACGCGCGTTGTGCCCTCGACGCTGGCGGCCGACGTGACGATCAGATCCGGCCCGACCGCGAATCCGCACGCCGACGTGAAGATGGCACGCTTGCGGGTCTCGGGTTGCGGGGTCGGCGTAGGGGTGACGGGCTGCGGCACCGCGGGTTGAGGCGCGACGGCAACCGGTGGATCGACCGGCTTGGGCTGCGACGGTTGAGGCTGTGGCTGCGGTTGTGGCTGTGGTTGTACGACCACCGGCGGTGTGACGGGCGCGGCCTCGGGCTTCAGCCCCGGCGACATCGAGCCGACCCCGGACGACACACCGGTACCGGTGCCTGCGCTGGCCAGCGTCAGCCCGGCCGGGTCGAGCTGCACAGGATCGAACAGCTTCGGCAACGTCGGGCGGATGAGCGTCGCCGATAGCTCGTTGTACTCGGACTGCAGCCTGTCCGCCCGATCCTTGGTCGATTTGACCTGCGGCTCGAGCGAGGCCGGGCTGGGGCCGGAGTTCTTGCGGAAGCGGTTGGCGGAATAGGCGTCGGCGTACGCCTTCTTGGCCTTGTTGAAGTCGCCGATCGCGGTCTGCAATTCGCGCCACTTGGTGTCCATCCGCGACTGGATAGCCTTGTTCTTGCTGTCGGTGGAAGCCCGTTCGGATGCGCTGACCCAATCGACGCCCCAGCGCTTCTGACCGGGTTTGGTCGCTTCGAGCTTGGCGTTGTACTGGTCGTAGAACGTGACACATTCGGTCCAGAATCGGCTTACTCGCGATTCGTCGCTGCTCTGGCCGAGACAGATCGCAAAGGCGTTGAGGGCCTCTTCGTCCATGACGGTGCTGTTGGCGGCGAGATAGTCCTTGATCATCTTGGCGCCGCGCATCGGGTTGCGGCCGCGCAGCAGCGCGTAAGCCAGGTTCATGGTCAGCGCTCGCGACTGCGGGGTCGAACCCGCGACGGCAGCTTCCATCGACCGGGTGGCGCGGGGAATATCGTCGAGCTTCAGGTAGCAGTAGCCGACGGATTCAAGCGCCAGGCGATGGCGCGGATCGAGCTGGATCGCGTCAACCAGCAGGTCGCGGGCGGCCTTGACGTCGCCCAGCGCCAGGGCGTCAACGCCCTGCGAAACGAGGACTTCCACGGTTCGCCGGTTGCGGTCGGCGGGATTCGTCGCCGGTCCGGGCCTGGGCACGGGTGCCCCGCTGACGGCCGGTGACGGAGCGGTACCCGCTGGGGTGGCCGGCTTTGGAATAGCCGGAGCGGGCGTGGCGGCGGGTGTAGACGGCGGCGTGGTGGTGCCGGGCGTGGTCACACCGGGCGCGGCGGACCGCTTCCACTCGGCCACGTCCGAACGCGCCACCTGGACCACGCCGGTCGCGGTCTTGACTCGGTAGCCGCCGTCGATGCGCTCGATCTCGCCGGTGATCTCGCGCCCGTCGCGCAGCACGAGCGAATCGGCCCGGGCGGTAGAAGACGTCCCGATGCATGCCAGTGCGACACCAGCCGCGAGCATCAATCGATATCGAATGCTGACTTTCATGGTTCTGTTCCTGCCCAATTTCGCTGTCGTCAGGACCGAACCCCTCGGCCCCCGTGAAACAATGGACGATCGGGGAGGTGAAAAGTTGCGGCGGACATCCCGCAGTTTTCCGAAGCCCGATCGCCCCATGGCGGTTTGGATGTTCCTTATACCGCAGCCCGGCCGCAATGTGGATTCGACCATTCAGCGGCCGTCATCGCTTGGCGGCGATGAACTTTTTGAGCGCCTTGACGTCCATGCAGTTGATAACGTCGCCGGCCGTCAGCCACGCCCGACGGGCGACGCCAATGCCGTATCGCATGTCGGGGAACGAAGCGATGTCGTGGCTGTCGGTATTGATGGAGATCTTAACGCCGGCCTGGGCCGCCGCCCGGGCATTGACGTCATTGAGATCGAGCCGATCGGCGTTGGCATTGATCTCAAGTGCCGTGCCGGCGGCGGCCGCCGCCTTGAAGACGCGGTCGAACTGCAGCGGCAGCGGCGCACGAACCTCCACCCGCCGGCCCGTCGGATGGCCGATCACGTTCACATACTTGTGCTCGATCGCCCGAACGATACGGTCGGTCGCCTTGGCTTCGTTCTGGGTCAGCGCGTGGTGCGGGCTGGCGACGATGAAATCGAGCTCAGCCAATACTTCGTCCTCGTAATCGAGCCGACCGTCGGCGAGAATATCCACTTCGCAACCGGCAAAGAGGGTGATCTCCTTGTACTTGCGGCCCACGTCGTGGATCGCCTTGACGTGCGCCAGCAGACGTTCAACGCTCAGGCCGTGCGCCTGCACCTGGCTCTTGGAATGATCCGTGATCGCCAAGAACGCGTAGCCCATCTCGATCGCCGCCTCGACCATCTGCTCGATCGTGTGCCGGCCGTCGGACGCGGTGGTGTGGCAGTGCAGGTCGCCGCGGACATCAGACAGCTCGATCAGCGTCGGAAGCGTGTCAGTCTCGGCGGCGTCGATCTCGCCGCGATCTTCGCGCATCTCGGGCGCGATGAACTGAAGACCGAGCTTCCTGTAAACGTCGGACTCGGTCTTGCTCGCGACTGGTTTTGCGTCGGGGGCTTCGCCGGTCTTTTTCTGCGCCTTGTCGTAATCCGTCTGCTTGTAGAGGCCCCACTCGTTGAGGGTCATGCCCTGGTCGATTGCCCGGCCGCGAAGCCGCACGTTGTGCTCCTTGGACCCCGTGAAATAGAGCAGCGCCGCGCCAAAGTTTTCCTGCGGCACAATACGGATGTCGATCTGAAAACCCCGGGCTGTCAGGATGCTGGCCTTGGTCGTGCCCTGCCCGAGGATCTTGGAAACTTCGGGAAACTGGGTGAACACCTTCGCGATTGCTTCGCCGTCGTCGGGCGACTTGCCGGAGCAGATCAGGTCAACATCGCCGATCGTTTCCCTGGACCGGCGCAGGCTGCCGGCGTATTCGACATAAGCGACCTCGGGCAGTTTCCGAAGCCGCTCGACGAAGTCGGTCGCGATCGACATCGCCTCATCGATGCGCAGGCGACCGGAGGCGTTTTTCATCCGTTCGAGCGCTTCCTTGATGCCAAGCAACTTCTTATCGCCGACCCCCTTGAGGCCCTTGAGCGACCCGTCGTCGATCGCCTTGACCAGTGCGTCCACACTGGTGATGCCCTTTTCCTTCCAGAACAGCGCGATGGTCTTGGGCCCCAGGCCCTGGATATCGAGCATCGGAAGCAGCCCCGCCGGGACGGTCGTCGCGACTTCATCGAACTCGGTGCTTCGTCCGGTGCGGATGAACTCGGAGATGATACGACGGCTGGATTCGCCGATGCCCTCGATGGAATCAAGTTCGCCCTTCTCGAACGCCTGGCGGATGTCGAAAGTCATGTCGTTGAGAATTCGACTGACTTTCTGGAACGCGATCACCTTGAAGACGCTCTCGCCTTTGAGCTCCATCAGCCGGCTGAAGTTCTTGAACAGCTCGGAGAGGTCGTTGTTGAGGGACATGAGAGGGAGTGTAACGCGGTGTGGTTCGATCGAGAATCAGAGTGGCCTGGGCACGCTTGCGCGCGTTCGGCCGTCCCAGCTGTCGTCGATGTAGTTCAGTTGCATGCCCACCATCCGGAAGCCGATCTTCTGGTAAAGCAATTTGGCGGCTTCGTCGCCGGCACTGAGCCATGCCAGGGGCGAACCGGCCTGGAAGCGGGACGCGAGCAGGTGGCTGCTGACGGCGCAGGCAACGCCTTGTCGCCGAAACGGCGCGAGCGTGCCGATGCCGACCAGTTCGTCATTCGCCGGCGAAATCGAGCCGACGCCGGCCACCACGCCCCGCACCTTCGCGTAAGCCGAGCGATAAGTGCCATTGAGCAGGTTTTCGCGCGTCGTTTGCAGTTCCTGCGGCGTCACGTAGGGAGGTTCGTTAAAGCAAAGCTTGGAGACCACCATGAACTGGCCGATGAGATCGCTGGAATCGTCTGGCGAAAGGTCGCAGACTTCGACCTCTTCGCCGTCGGCCGGTCGAAGGCGAAGCCTGTCCGGTCGGAGATCGTCGGGGCCGCAGAGCATCAGCGGTTGAGCCGCCTGAAGCTTGAAATCGTTCTGCGCCAGCAGCGCGGCCAGCCAGGGGTGCAGGGGTTCGAAG
This sequence comes from Humisphaera borealis, assembly GCF_015169395.1. GTDB lineage: Bacteria > Planctomycetota > Phycisphaerae > Tepidisphaerales > Tepidisphaeraceae > Humisphaera > Humisphaera borealis. The sequence goes on along the minus strand of NZ_CP063458.1, from coordinate 5,509,973 downwards.
AACTCAAACCGCAGCACGCGGCCGGCTTCGCGGAACAGCCTGCGAAGCTCGACAAGGTCCTGCCGCGAGAACCGTTCCCGGGCCGCACCGGGCCACGGAAGTGCGTAACTGAGCCAGATGAGGTCGTCGGTCTCGTGCAGCGCGGCGGCGAAGGGTCCAACGCTGACAACGCGCCGGCCAGATCTGGCCGAGCCGTCGATCGTTTTCCTCATCAATAATGAAAGTAGTTCGCTGTACTCTGAATCAACGTAATGCATTACAACGTGTCCCCGGACGAGCCCTTTCAGCGATTCGCAATGCCCGGATCGGTCCCCCGACGGGCATGCATGGTTGGTCGGCGGATACTAAGCTCGCTGGGGAAAGCGGAGAAGGTGTGAAAACTGCAGAAATCCCAGTGTTAGACAGATTGCGCAGCGTTTTGGAAACAGGTGTAGCATCGTTGACAGCGAGCGCGTCGGCGTTCCAGGACGCGCCGCCTGATCGAATTGCTGTCGAGCGCGCGCGGCATGGCCGGCGCTGAACGCGGCACCGGATTCATCAGCGATCTTCGCGTGGCTCGAACCTCTGCTGGCGACCAACGCCGAGCCGGACGACGCGGTCATCGTCGATCGTGCCGGGCATTGCCGTTCTGCGTATTCGGGACTGCTCTGGTACTCGGCGTTTCAGGCGCTGCGGGCATCAGACCGCGTACTTCTGGATACCGAGGCCGAGTCAGCCGTCCGACAGATCGACTCGCTTCGGGCGGAAATCGGAGTGGGCGTGTCGTCGTTCGAGCCGAGTGCAATTTCCGCCTCCAACGGCGACGCGGCGGCCGGTCTTGCTTGGAAAGCGGTCGCGTTGCTAGCCGGCGCGGAACTGCTGCACGACGATCAACTCGTTCGCACGGCTGTCCGCGCGGTTCGCTCTGTCGCCGGGCGGCAAAACTCGGATGGCACCTATCTGCTGGCATCCCGTTCCGACAACCTGGAGTCGCTCTGGTTCCATGAGTTGCAGATCGCCCATGCGGTCGCGAGTCTTGGCTTGCAGACCGGCGATCCGGACCTGCTGGCTTCGGCGTCCCGTGCGGCCAGGTTCCACATGAACGAAACCCAACCCGACCACGCGACGAATCAGCCATGGGGACTGTCGGCATTCCTCATTAACGCGGATACGCACCTGATGGCTGAGGGACTTGTGCACGCCGCCGCGGTCGATCAACCCGAGCGATTGTCGGGCATCAGTTTGATCCTGCTCGCTGACGCGCTATATTCGTGGCGCAGGCGGTAGCCCTTGTATCGCAGGCGATCCCTTTCGTCGCGCAGTCGACAGCCGGTGTACGGCTGAACGCCTTCGCGGCGTGCCACGAACTGACGTCAGAATTCGAAAACCCCATGCCCACTTCCGCCAACATCGACGCCGAAACTCTCGATCTTCTCCGCTGCCCCTTTACCCGCAGCCGACTGCAGCAAGAAGGGGACGAGCTGGTCGCCGAGGTCGGCGGTTTGCGCTACCCGATCCGTGAAGGATTCCCCGTGATGCTGATGGAAGAGGCGAAGCTGCCGGCGGGCGTGGCAACTTTGGACGAACTGCGGGCTAAGCTGATCGCGGAGGGCGTGCAGACGACCTGACCGTAGGGTCCGCCTTGGCGGACGCGTTCGATGAGTGGGGAGGTGGGTCGCGACGATCTGACCGTAGGGTCCGCTTTCGCGGACGCGTCCGCCAAGGCGGACCCTACACCTCCATGATTTCCTTTTCCTTCTTTGCGATCGCTTCATCCACCTTGCTTTCGTAGCTCTTGGTCAGTTCCTGGATGTCTTCCTTGAGCTTGGCGCCCTGGTCTTCGGTCAGGATGCCGCCCTTCTGCTCGGCGTCGGCGAGCTTGTTGGCGTCGCGGCGGGCGTTGCGGATGTGGATCTTGGCAGTTTCCGAGAACCCCTTCACCTGCGACACCATCTTCTTGCGGACTTCCTGCGACATCGCCGGCAGGATGAGCCGAAGCGTCTTGCCGTCATTGCGAACGGTGATGGGAAGCTTCGCGTCGTTGATCGCCTTTTCAATGAACTTCAGGCTGCCCGCATCGAAAGGCTTGATGAGCAGTTGCGTCGCCTCGGGGACGCTGATCGCCGCCATGCCGCGCAGTTCGGTGGGTGTGCCGTAGTACTCGGCGCGGATGTTTTCGACCATTGCCGGCGAGGCTCGACCGGTGCGCACGGTGCGCATCTCGTGCTTCAGGTGCTCGATCGCCTTTTCCATATTCTCTTCGCAGTCCATCATGATGTCGTCGGCAGGCATTTGAGGCTCCTCGTCGGAAATAGTATGCAGTGGGCAATAGGCGGCAGGCAGTCGGCAGAAGGCGTTCAAAGACTTCAGACCGGGACGATCTTCGTCCCGATGTTTTCGCCGGCGACGACGCGCGCGATGTTGCCTTGCTTGCGAAGGTTAAAGACCACCAGCGGGATCTTATAATCCATGCAGAAGGTGATCGCCGTCAGGTCCATCACGCGAAGCTGCTTCTCGAGCACCTCGGCGTAGCTGGCGTTGGTCAGAAGCTTGGCGTTGGGGTTTTTCTTGGGGTCCGAATCGTAGATGCCGTCCACCTTGGTCGCCTTCAGGATGACGTCGGCCGCGATTTCGTGGGCTCGCAACGCGGCGCAGGTATCGGTGGTGAAGAACGGATTGCCGGTCCCGGCGGCGAGAACGATACAGCGGCCTTTCTCCAGATGACGAACCGCACGACGACGGATGAAGGGTTCGGCGACGCTGTGCACGCTGATTGCCGACATCACCCGCGTCGGCTGGCCGAGGGCCTCCATGGTCTCCTGAAGGGCCAGGGCGTTCAGCACCGTCGCGAGCATGCCCATGTAGTCGGCAGTGGCGCGGGGAATATGGCCGTCTTCGGCGAATGTCGCTCCGCGGATGAAATTTCCGCCGCCAACCACCACTGCCAGTTCAACGCCGGATTTGCAGATATCGACGCACTGCTGGGCAATATTCTTGAGTTCGCCGGCTTCGATGCCAAAGCCGCCTTCGTGGCAGAAGCCTTCGCCGGAGATTTTGAGAAGAATACGTTTGTAGGAGCGCGGAGCGTTTTCTGGCATGGTGGAGGATTATACGGATCGCCGGGTTCAAAGTAAGCCGTCGGCGTCGCGCTACTTTCGACGGCCCCGCACGAACAGTGATCGCAGGTAGAATCCGACGGCCAGTCCCGTCGCCAGCACCACCCAGAAGAGCCAAGGAGACATCGCGTTCTCCAGGCCGCTCCGCAAGTTCATGCCGAGTGCGGCTCCAAGGGCGGTCAGTGGGAGAAACACCGCCGCGAGAAGATTCAGTCGGTGCCCTGCCTCGGCAATCTCGTGGCTGGCGCGGGTCTGGGCCTCTTCCTGCTTGGCCACCGAGTATTCGAGGCCTACTTTCGCGTCGGCGTGAAGCAGTTCCGCGGCACGCTCGATTTCGCCGGCACGATCACGCAGCGTAATAATGTCGCGATCTTCGACCAGTTCCCGCGCCTGCTGCAGTGTCGCGTGCATGTTTCGGGCCGTGCGGTGGATCGGGGCGACCTTCAGGAGAACCTTGTAAAACGCATCGGCATCGGTCGACGTTTCAACGCCCTGTTCCAGTGCTTCGATCGCCTTGGCGAACTCGTCGATATGACGCCGAAGGGACTGAAAGCCGTCGATCGAGGACGTGAGCGACCGCCATTCGCCGGTCGGCGATCGCCAGAACAGCCGGGGCTGACGCTCGAAGTCGTTCTCGGCGGGCAAAGCATGAAGGATGATCAGCAGATGACCGTCAGCGGTCATCGCCCGCTGTCGGCCGACGCGCTCACCCAGCCGCTTGGTCATGGCCTCCGGAAGCGTCCACCCGGCCAGCCGAATGCTTTCGATCATGCCGCGATTGGAAGCCCGGCAGGGCTTCGGGGTCAACAGCCGTTACCGAAGAATGTCGCAGAGGCTCCAGGACCCTGAGAATCCGACGCCTTTGGACGCTTAGCGCCGATCTCTCCTTGGAACAGACCCGTCCATGGATTCCAGGCCGGAGCAAATGGACGCGGTGCTACTCCAGGCATATCCCATCAAACTTAAAGGCCATGAGATGCGGCTCGGCCTACTGACTTTTCCTGGTTCAAGCCGATAATCCCTGCGGATGAGTGTGTTTTTGATCGGATATCGCGGCAGCGGCAAGTCGACCGTCGGGCGCAGGCTCGCCGACCGGTTATGGCAGACATTTCTCGACAGCGATGAGCTGATCGTGAAGCAGGCGGGTATGACCATCAAGGCGATCTTCGAAGCCGAAGGTGAAGTCGGCTTTCGTGACCGGGAGACACTGGTCGTCCGCGAACTGGCAATGCTCGATGAACAAGTTGTCGCGCTGGGCGGCGGCGCGGTGCTTCGGGAGGAAAACCGCAAGGCCATTCATGACCGCGGTCATAAGGTGATTTACCTTCGGTGCGAGCCGGAAGAACTGCACCGTCGCATCCAGGGCGACCCGGCCACTGCCGCGAACCGACCGGCGCTCAGCACTCTGGGCGGAGGAATAGAAGAGGTCAGAGCGAAGCTCGCCGAGCGCGAGCCCATTTACCGTGCGACGATGAGCGCAGAGCTGGATGTCACCAACTTGTCCCCCGAAGATGCGACCGTCTACATCGCACGAATGCTCTAAAGCCCAAGGTTTTCATCCTTCCGCCTTCTTCCTTCATCCTTACGCCTCAGACCTTGCCCCACCCCTTCTACATCTTCTTCCTCTTCCTGCTCGGTGCCTGCGTGGGCAGCTTTCTCAACGTCGTCGTCTGGCGACTGCCGCGGATCACGGCTCCAGACGGCACGCCGCTCTGGAAACAGCCGTGGTATGTGTTGATGGGCCTTTCCGATCCGCCTTCGCACTGCCCCAAGTGCGATAAGAAGCTCAAGTGGTACGACAACGTGCCTATTCTCGGCTGGATCAAACTTGGCGGGAAATGCCGGTTCTGCAGGGAACCGATCTCGATGCGGTACCCGATTGTCGAAGCGGTCACCGCGCTTTTGTTCGTCTTCTACTACGTCATGTACTACATGATGGAGGTCGGCCCGTGCGCCCCGGTGCCGACAGGCCTGTTCAGCGATTCTGCGATCGGCCTGTATCGGCCACCGGAAGCGCCAATCTTTCTTCTGCACCTGGCGATGATCAGTGCCCTGCTCGCCGCGAGCCTGATCGACGCCGAACTGTTCATCATTCCACCCACCATTCCGCTGCTCCTGGCGGTGCTGGGCGTGGGTGTTCACACCGCGTTCGACGGGCCACGACTGAGCGGCGCGCTCAGCGTCGTGCTGGCCGATGGCACGCCATCCCCCGCCGCCGCGCTGGCGGTCGGTGGGACGCTCGGACTCATCCTGAGCCTGATCCTGCTTAGGGCGGGCGTGCTGCGGCGGAGCTTTGACGAAGGCGCTCCACTGCTGGATGTCGAGCGAAAAGCGTTGGAGGCCGAGGCCGTCTCAGAAGCGTCGGAGGCCAAAAAGAAGAAGAACGCCGTCGACCACGAGAGCAAGCAACCCAGGGACGACGAGCAGCCGATTCGGGAATACTCCGCAAAGGAAGTTCGCGCGGAGATGCGCAAGGAGATGGCGTTCCTCATCCCGCCGATGCTGCTGGCGATCCTCGCCTGGTTTCTGACGGTGCGGGTTGCGCCCATCGCCGCGGCGTGGGAGTCGGCCGTCGCGCATCAATGGGTCAGCGGTCTGCTCGGATCGCTTTTCGGCGCACTCATCGGGGGATTGGTCGTCTGGTTGACGCGTATCCTGGGATCGATGGCATTCGGCCGCGAGGCGATGGGCCTGGGCGACGTGGACCTCATGTTCGGGGTCGGAGCGATCATTGGTGCGGGGCCGGCGACCGTCGCGTTCTTCATCGCGCCGTTCTTTGGCATTCTCACCGCCCTCTACCTGCTTATCACCGGCAAGAGCCGCGAACTGCCTTACGGGCCCTACCTGGGTATGGCATCGGCGGCGGTGCTGTTATGTTACTGCCCGATTGCCGAGTGGATGGCTCCGGGCCTTGGCGGACTCGGGCTTTTTGTGCGTCAGATCGCTGGCGGGTAGATCATCGAACGAGGACTGCAATGGCCGATTTCTGGCTCAAACTTAAGATCTGGTCGAAGGTGGTCGCCGTCTCGCTCGCGGTCATCTATCTCAGCTTCTTTGCGATCAACAACAGCGAGGAAACGGCCAAGCTCTGGTTCTTCTTCGGTGCCGGGCGCGAGGTGACGACGTCGGTTCTGAAGCTGGTTCTGATCGCGTTCATCTCCGGCGTGGTCGTAACGATCCTGATCCGTACGACGTTCCGCACGATCGCCCAGATTCGCGAGCTCAAACAGAGGCAGGCGGTCGAGAAACGCGAACAGGAGTTCACCCAGCTCAAAGAGAAGGCAGGGATGCTACAAACCAAGACCAAAGGGGACGGGGCAGCACCGACCGTTTGACGCCCCCGCGGGTTCTCATCGCGTGTCGTGCTGCTCGTTTAGCGGTCGCACCGGAGGTGCACTCCGATCGCTGGCTGTTCAATGACAAACCGGCTCGGGCGGGGAACACGTCGGTACACGCATACCGCAAACAGATTAGCGCAGTTTTTCCAAGCTGCACGTCTGCGGACGCGCGCCGGAAAGCCTGCACCACAACCTTCTGTTTGAACCAATCATCCCGCGGGAGCCTTGGTGTGCCTCCCGAACCGGCAAACCATCACGGAGGTGGCGGTGTTGGTGCCGGGGTCGCACCGTCGGCCGGTGCAGGCGCGGGTGCCGGGGCCGGCGTTGCACCATCCGTCGGGGCTGGTGGCGGCGTGGGGGTCGAGCCGTCAGTTGGCGGTGGTGTAGGCGTCGGCGCGGGTGTTGTTCCGTCGGTCGGCGCGGGGGTTGGGGTCGGCGTTGTACCATCCGTCGGGGCGGGCGGCGGCGTTGGGGTCGTGCCGTCGGTCGGCGTTGGAGCCGTGGCCGGTGTTGGCGTCGGTGTCGGGGCCGTCGCAGGCGTTCCGTCGGGATTAAACAGTGGACCCGTCGAAGGCTCGGTCGAGGGAGCCGTTGTCGGCGCTGACGGCAGCGTCGCGGGGCGGAGCGTGGGCTGGGTCGTCGGTGCGACGCCGAGCTTTGTCAGGATTTCTTCGGGAGCATGGCGTGGCAACGCGTTGTCGTAATCCCGCCGGTAGGCCTTGGCGACTTCGACGGCAACCGTCAGCTTGTCCGGGGCTGATTTGTCCCCCGTCAGCGCCAGCACGCGCGAACGCGCGTAGGCGGTGTTTATCAGGAGTTCCCGGGCGGCCTTGGTATGCACGCCCCGCGTGGAATCGACCTTCTGGATGTCGTACAGCGGCGGTTCGCCGCCATCAGCCGACGCGAAGAACGGGTCGAGGGCGCTGCTCGCTTCGGCAAACGCGGTGTCGGCCTTCTTGACCGCCTCATCGACTTCCGCCCGCTGAGGCAATGCGGTGACGGCCTCGGGGGCCGGGTCGATTCCCCCGGCCTGGATGATCGGGACGGCCAGGTTTCGGAGGTCTGCCCGAACGGCCAGGCCGATTGCCTTGTCGGCATAGACGCGTGCGAGCCGCTGGCGGATCTCGGCGTCGCGGTATGCGAACCGCGATTCGTCCAGCAGGTCCATCCGTTGGTCGAACGCCGTGCGGTCAGGGGCCTTGGGCCCCAGCAGCCCCTTGCGTTCCTTCAACGTGGCCGAGGCACCCTTGGCGGCATCGCGGGCGTCCTTGAGGTGCTTCAGCGCAGTCTGATACATGTCGCTGGATCGACCGTACAGTTCGTCGGCGGCCGCCACTGCCTGGCGTAGCTGGTCGAGCTTGGAGACGACGTTGTTGTCGGCATTGATCTTGGCCAGTTCCGCCAGGGTCGCAGGGCGCGACGACGGACCATCGCCGGGCTTGGTGAGGGTGGCCTCCGATGGAATCGAGGCTGGCCGGCCGCCAGCGTCTTCACCTTGTACGACCTTTTTTGTCTCGGCGGTGACGAGGGCCACCAGGTCCTGCACCGACTTCCAGCGATCCGCTTCCAACTGCTTGCGCACTTCCATCAGCTTGACGGCTTCGTCGATCGCCGGCTTGCGGGACTGGGCGACCTGTATTTGGTGCTGGGCGTTCATGATCCGGCCGTCGATTGCCTGGATGTCCAAGTCGAGCATCGTGGCCTGCTGATTCTGCTTGGATGCTTCGATCAGCTTGTTATACGCGACTTCGCCGGCGTCCTTCTTGGCTTCTTCGACCAGGCCGGCGGCGTCCTGACGCAGCTTGGTCGCCTTTTCGACGGCGGCCTTGCGTTCTTCGTTAGCCTTATCGAGATCGGCCTGTGCCTTGGCGGCCTCGGCGTCGACGCGCGATCCGGCGGGCATCACGGCCGGATCGGTGCCCATCCAGACCGAGTCGGGAGCGGTGCCGGCGATCAGTGCCTTCTTCTTGTCCAGGTCCTCTTCGATCGCGGTCGGCTTCCGGAGGTTGTAGGCGGCCACGCGGGCGTTGTTCAGCTTGACCTGGCCGAGCAGGCGGTGGATTTCTTCCACGACACGAGCGGCTTCGACCTCGTGGATCGACGCCTCGCGGGCGATCGCGTCACCGACGGCCGCCTCGAGGGTTGCCAGCCGGACCAGCGGATCGACCTGGGCTTCCGGCGTCGTGCCGGCGGTCTTGGCCGCTTCGTCCATTGCGGCAATCAGCGCCTTGCGGTCTTCGATTGCGATGGAGCGCAGGGCGGTTGCGATCGCTTCGCGCTGGCGGAAGTTCAAGCCGCGTTCGGCAGCCTTCCAGTCGCCCATGCTTTCCGGCTTGGTGGCATCGACCGCGCTCAGGGGCGTCAACGCGGCGACGGCCTTCTGCGCGTCGGTGATCGCCGCCTTTTGAACGGCAGTGGTTACGGGCTCGGCGTCGGTCCGGGTTGGGGTCTTCTCGGCGGCTTTGGTGACAGCGGCGTACAGAGCCTTGTCGGCCTTGTGCGACTCGGTATCACAGCCGACAACGCCCAGGCCGGTAAGTGCCAGCGAGGCAAAAACGGCCGACTGCAAGCGCGACGACGCGGGCACAAGAGCCGATCGACTGCCTCGTTTCCAAGGTGCGAACATCAATGCTTCTCCGCAGGTGCACAAACCAAAGTGGACGCGACGACTATGGGAAGAGTCACCGATCAGCTTCTGCAACAAAACGGGCTGACCGAGCCGGGCTGACCCGGCCGAGTGGCAACTCGGGGGCGACCGGGAAGGGTACGGGCAATCTGTCGCCAAACCTCACTCGCCAAAGGGATTGTCTCGATTGCGGGGTATGAAGTCAAAGAAAAGTCTGCCGGACGGAAATCATGCGGCGCAATCCGGGGCAATACCGCGCCAAATCCCCCGATCGGTCGTATCATGTGCCGGTTCTGATTTCTGAGGAGGCTTATGCCCATCGAAACCGCTTCGGAAGGTTTGTTTGGCCACCTGGGCCGCGGCGCGGGGAAGATGACCGACCCGCTCCAGAAGGGGTTTGTCGTCTACTCGTCCGACACCTGGACCCCGAACGTCAACCTTTACGAAACCCCTGCCTCTTACTTCGTTTGCGTCGATCTGGCGGGGGTGGACAAGGAAAAAATCGACGTCGAGGTCGTCAATCAGCGGCTGACGCTCAAAGGGAGCCGGCTGGTGCCCAGTCCCGATTTTCCTGACGTCCCCGGAGAAAGCGATCCGGCCCAGAAGCGCGCCCGGGTGCATCTGATGGAAATCGACCACGGCCCCTTCAGTCGGGTCGTGGAACTGCCGCCCGACGCGAATCGCGACGGCATCGTCGCCAACTACCGCCAGGGCATGCTCTGGATTGAGATTCCGAGAACTTAGGAGGAGTAGGCAATCCGCAGCGTCTGCGGGCAGAACACACGGAACAGCGCGGGCCGGCGAACGGTCGAACGCGTTGCACAAATCATTCGACGACGTGTTTCTGCCTGCCTTCTGCTGCCATCTGCCTGCTGAAGCGAAATGCCCGATACCCAGATCATCGAACGCACGCCTGAAGCGACAACCATCCGTACGGGGTCCAACGGCCAAACGCTCACGCTGCCGAACATCATCCCCCTTCTGCCGATCCGTAACATCGTCGTCTTTCCCGGCACCGTCATGCCCCTGAATGTCGGCCGGCCCAAGAGCAAGGCGCTGCTCGACGAAGTCATGCCCGGCGAGAAGCTGATCGGCGTCTGCACGCAGCGCAACCCAGAACTGGAGGACCCCGGTGCGGGAGACCTCCATTCGATCGGCGTCGCGTGCATGATCCTCAAGCTCTTCAAGATGCCCGACGGCAACCAATCGATCATCGTGCACGGGCTGACGCGCTTCCGTTTACTGGAGCTGGTCCAGACCGAGCCCTTTGCCCTGGGTCGGATCGAGGTTCTCGAAGACATCCTGGTCCCCTCGCAGGGGCTGGACGCGCTCGTGGCTTCGGTCCGTCAGCAGGCGAACCGCGTGATCGAGCTTTCTCCCAACACCCCCGAAGAAGCGGCGCAGGTGCTGAACAGCATCACGCAGCCGGCGGCGCTGGCCGATTTCCTGGCGGCGAACCTGCCGATCGAAAAGGGGGACATCACTGATAAACAGAAAATGCTGGAGGAGCTCGACGTCGAGAACAGGCTGCGCCTGATCGCCGCCCGGCTTGCGACCCAGCTCGACGTCCTGGAACTCCAGAACAAGATCCAGTCGCAGGTCAAAGAAAACATCGATAAGAGCCAGCGACGCTACTACCTGACCGAGCAGCTCAAGGCGATCCGCAAGGAGCTGGGCGAATCTGAAGGCGGCGCGGGCGGCGGGGAAATCGAGCAGCTCCGGACGAAGCTCGACGAAGCCCGCCTTCCCGAACTGGTGCTCAAAGAGGCCGACCGCGAACTGGCGCGGCTGGAATCCATCCCGTCGGCGTCGCCGGAGTATGGCGTCATCCGGACGTGGCTGCAGATCGTGAGCGAGCTGCCCTGGTCGAAGGAGACCATCGATAAGATCGACCTGATCGAGGCTCGCAAGATCCTCGATCGCGATCACCACGACCTGGACAAGGTCAAACGCCGCATCGTCGAATACCTGGCCGTGCGCAAACTGCTCGGCGAGGTGAAAAAGACTGCTGAAGCCAAGGCGCTTGCCGAAGGCAAAAGCCTGGGCGATCAGAAAAAGTCGGGCGGCGGCGCGATCCTTTGTTTCGTCGGGCCGCCGGGGGTCGGCAAGACGTCGCTTGGGATGAGCATCGCGGAAGCAATGGGCCGGAAGTTCATCCGCGTGGCGCTGGGCGGTGTGCGGGACGAAGCCGACATCCGCGGCCACCGCCGAACCTACATCGGCAGCATGCCCGGTCGGCTGATCGCCGAACTTCGCAAAGCCGGCACGCGCAACCCGGTGATGATGCTGGACGAGATCGACAAGATGAGCAACGACTTCCGCGGCGACCCCGCCAGCGCGATGCTCGAGGTGCTTGACCCCGCCCAGAATCACACCTTCACCGACCATTACCTCGACGTGCCCTTTGACCTGTCAAAGGTCATGTTCATCGCAACCGCCAACACGATGGACACCGTGCCGGGTCCGCTGCGCGACCGCATGGAAGTGATCGACATCCCCGGCTATACCGAGACCGACAAACTGAGCATCGCCAAGCAGTACCTTGTCCCCCGACAGCTTGAGGCCAACGGCCTGACGCGCCCCCAGGTGAAGTTCAAGGACGAGGCGCTCAAGTGGATCATCGAGGGGTACACGCGGGAAGCCGGCGTGCGGAACCTGGAACGCAACATCGGGTCGGTCGCTCGCGCGATTGCGGCCGAACTCGTGACGCGATCCGACGCCTCCAATGCCAGCGCCAACGCGAGGCCGGCAAAAGGTCGAAAGGCCGTGCACGTCTCCAACGGGCATACGGCCCAGTCCGAAGTCACAACGTCTGACGCGGCGCTCCGCGAGAAGACGGCCACCGCATTGCCCGTCGCCGCAGCGGCACAGTCAGAACCGGAAGCGGGCAAGTTCGTTGTTGACCGCGACTACGTCACCCGGATCCTGGGCCCCCGCCGCTTCGAACCGGAGCTGGCGCAGCGAACCAGTGTTCCCGGGGTGGCGACAGGAATGGCCTATACGCCCTTCGGCGGCGAGATTCTCTTCATCGAAGCCACGCGCATGCCGGGCAAGGGCGGTATCACCCTGACCGGACAGATCGGCGACGTGATGAAGGAGTCGGCAACGGCGGCGTTCAGCCTGGTCCGGTCGCGCGCCGTCGCGCTGGGAATCGACCCCAAGCTGCTCGCCGAGAGTGACGTCCACCTGCACGTCCCGGCTGGCGCGGTGCCAAAAGACGGCCCCAGCGCCGGAACGGCGATGTTTACCTCGCTCGCCTCGCTGTTCCTGAATCGTCCGGTGCGGTCGGACGTCGCGATGACCGGCGAGATCACCCTGCGTGGCCTGGTGCTGCCGATTGGCGGCTTGAAGGAGAAGTCGCTCGCGGCCAAGCGGGCGGGTATCCGTCAGGTCATCGTTCCCAAGCGAAATGAGAAGGACATGCCCGACATTCCGCAGGAAGTGCGCGAAGGGCTGACATGGCACTTTGTCGAGAATGTCGATCAGGTCATGGAGTTCGCACTGGTGCCAAAGCCGAAATCCCAACCGGCTCGCGCGGCAACGAACGGATCCGCAAAGTCGAAAAAGACAACACGCGCGCGAAAGTGAGGCATCTCGGGCTGGTGTAACGGACTTGTTGTGGTGAGGGCTTCTGCAAACTGAATGTGCAGGCTGAAGCTCGCACCACAGATGCCTAACCCGCTACACCGTCGTGAGAACCGCGTTAGATCAGGATTCCCGCTCCTGACCGGGCACTGCCTGCGGCGGCAAAGCAATAGTCCGTAGTCGGCGTGGAACTTCGCGGCGGTCTGTCGTATTCTGAAGGTTCCGGAAGGAAACTCTGACTATGGAACCGTTTTTCACCGAACGCACTGAAAAGGGCTATTCGATTGTCGACTTCACGACGGAGTCGCTGATGAACCCGCTCGAACTCGAGTCCATCGGCCAAGCCCTTTATCGCCTGGTCGATTCCACCAAGCCTCAGAAGCTCCTGCTCAACTTCCAGAAGGTCAAATACTTGTCCTCGCAGGCGGTCGGCATCATTCTGACGCTGAACAAGAAGGTCGGTCAGACGAAAGGGGCCTCGATCACGCTTTGCGGCGTTGGCCCTTCCCTGCTGCAACTGCTGAAGATCACCCGGCTTGACAAGATCCTGTCGATCAAACCCACGGCCGCCGAGGTCCTCAAGGGCGCGTAGGCGATTTTCAGTCGCCTGAAAGCCTATCCTGGGAATAGAATATTCTGATTCCGGTGAAATCTTCCGAGCGCTCGGCAGTATCTTTATCGTGAGCACTGACGGACCGACCATTCCCGCGACACGCCTGGAGTCCGCCCGCGTCGGGCTGCCCGCTCCCGATTTTGTCATCCCCGATATCGCCGGAAACTCCTTTCGACCTTTTGATGCACTTCCGGTGGGCGGGTTGATCCTGGTCTTCTATCGCGGCCATTGGTGCCCGTACTGCCGGCGATATCTCTGCAAACTGCAGGCGAATCTCAAGCGCATTGAAGAAGCCGGCGGGCGGGTCGTCGCCATCAGTCCCGAACCGCCGTCGGCCGGTGCCGCAATGGCCCGGGAACTGGGACTCACGTTCACAATACTCAGCGACACCGGCGGACAGGTCATCGACCACTTCGGGACACGCAACGGATTTCTCGGCGGCAGCAGCGTTCTGCCGCACCCGAGTGTGTTCGTGATCGATAACCAGGGGGTCGTTCGCTTCCGCAGCATCGATCGGAACTACAAGAAGCGGACGACGATTCGCACGATCATGGGCGTGCTCGCGACGCTCGCGGTCACCGCTCAGGCGAGCCCCGCGGGTGTTCAGGGGATGGCGGCGACCGCGATGGATTTTGCCTGATCTCGTCGGTCGGTGTGCCCGGCGTCGAATCGCATCAGCCTCATAACCCCGCCTGCTTAATCCGGCTTGTACATCGTGTTGTCGATCGACAGAAATCCCGTCCCGGCACCGATGCGCCCCACGTCGGCCGGTGCGGTCGAGGTGAAACGTTCGTCGAATGACTCGGCGTGATGATCGGCGAAGACGGCATTGGTTCGACCGCGATGGCGGAACGCCTGCGTCCCGGCCCATCGGCCCTGGAACCCTGCATCACCGGGATTCGGCCAGGGGGCACGCATGAACTTGTTGGCACCGGCGGCGAATCCGCCGTCGCCGAAAAGGACGCACGTCGCGGGTTTCCTGATGTCGCTGATGCGAGCCGGTGCCGGGATGGCCTCATGCTCGCCGTGGCCGATGTAGCTGGTGTTGTAGTTGTAGCCGGTGTACGGGTCGCCCCCGGAATTGGAGGCGCCTTCGAACGCCGGGCATTGCTGGACGGCCAGTGCATCGCCGCCCGCCGCGACCGGGACACCGCCCGCCGCCCAGAGCAGGCCGGGCTTGACCGTCCAGGTGCTGCCGGGCGTTCGCGATCGCGTCAGGGTGAAGTCCCAGTTGTAGCTGGTGATCGTCGTCGGCGTGATGGCGGTGTAGTAGGCGATCGGATAGCGACGGTCGCCGGTGCCGGCATAGGCCTGCGCCGCGATCGCCATCTGGCGAAGATTGGAAAGACAAAGGGTCGAGCGACCACTGTCTCGGGCCCGGCCCATCGCCGGGAGGATCAACGCCACAAGCGCGGCAACAATACCGACAACAACCAGCAGTTCGACGAGGGTGAAGCCCCCGCGATCGCGCGCGGTTGAGGGCAGGATGCCCGAACGGCGGCCGGAGATTGTCGGACAAGAGCCTTTCAGCATCGGCGCGTTCTACGACGTAAGAGCAACCCACCGGCGGCAAACGCCAAAGCGACGGCTCCCGGTTCGGGCACGGCCGTCACATCGGCGATCGCATCGACGTCGCCGCCGTCTCCACTTAGCCGGATGTAGCGAATCCAGGCAAAGCCGCTGTCGGTCAGATCGAACCCCGCCCCGCCGCCCGACCCGTTGTAGAGCGCGATCGCTTCGGCGGCGGTCTTACCGACGAAACTGGCGTCGCCCAGCGACGGATCGACCGGTTTTGTGAAGTCCGATTCAGCACCCCACGCGTTGTTGGCTCCGTCCCATGTATACGCCTGCGTCGGAAACAATCCGTCGCCGGTGCGGGTGGAGTAGCTGTACCACGGGCCGGCGAGGGATTGAGCAACCTCCACGGTCACCGCCTCGCTGTTGACGCCGGCAAGGATGCTGATCTGCCCCATGTCACTGGTCGGCGTGACAGCGGCCGATCCGGTGAAGAACGAGTTCCCGAACACGATGAAATCGACGCCGAACGGGTTCTTCGTGTCATTCTCGACATCGTGGTCGAACGTAACGACGATCGACTGTCCGGCGTTGAGCGTGGTGACGATCGAGGTTGCCTGGTCGGTGGCGGTCCCAAATGGCGCGGCGACGACCGACGAGCGATAGTCGATGCCGTTCAGAGCATCGTGATACATCGTGGTCGGCTTGCCCAGGACCGCGGAAGGATCGGTGTAGAGCCCCGGCGTTACCGGGAAGCCCGTCGTCGAAACGACAGACGTCGCAAAAGGCGATGCCATGGCGGGCAGGGCAAAGACGGCTGCCGCGCCGGCAAAGAGAACTGCAGAAATTGATCGTCTCATTGAAATCCGTTTCGCGGCAATCGGTCGTGCCTTCGGTTCGAAGAGATTGTCGGCCGGGCCGCAGGCCCTGCGGCCCGGCCGACAACGACAGTGTGCACAGAGGTCAGCGGCGTCGGCGGGCGAGCAACCCGACGGTGGCGACACCCATCAGGCCGAGCGACGCCGGTTCCGGAACCGGCGCGGCGGCCGAGCCGAACACCCAGCCGTCAACGTATCCGTTGTCGATCGTGCGAACGCCCGCGCCGATCGACGAGAACGTCCAGCTCGCGCCGGCGGAGTCGGCGGTCCAGTAGTGCCACCAGCCTTCGGGCGGGATGTAGGTCGGTCCGTCGGTATGCCCGTTGTAGGCGATGGATGAGATGAAGAACGATCCGCCTGTGCCCGGTGCGTCAAGCGTGAACCCCGGCAACGTGTCGATGGTTCGCAGCAGTTGCTCGCCGGTGGTGGTCGGCCCGGCGTAATTGACGAGGAAATCGAAGGTCGCCCCGTCCGAGAAGTTGAGCACCACCGTCGCCGATTCGTCGCCGGTGCCGACGGCGATCGGTGCCGCGGTTGCGGCCGTCGCGGCCCCAAGGCTGCCCAGGGATAGAAGCACGAGAAAACGCCGTCGTCCCCGGGGGACAACGGACCGAGACATCAGACCTTTCACAATAGCTCCCTGTCCCGATTCGCGCGGGACGGTCGTCGCCCGCTGGCGACGCGAAACCCCAATCCTGAAAACGAAAACACCCGGTCCTTCGCGACGAAGTACCGGGTGGCGTGTCTGTCCGGGGTCGATGGAACAGGGGCCTGCCCGGTGCTGAGTCCTTTGGGTCGCGAGGACGAACACCAAACGACAGGCAGGTCTTCCGGCTCAGGGTGATCACGTCGGCCGTCTTCCCGCCACGGGTTTTTCCCGTCGGCAGTGACTTCGTTGGCCGAACGCTTGGCGAGACCGGCGAGGGATCTTCACGACCCTGCTTCCGGTATTCGCCCACCCTTCACGGCGGCGCGTCCGCGGTGGAATCCCCGGCATTCCGGCCCTCAAGCGGCCTACACCGAGTCACCACACTTCCCTATTCAGCCGAACGGCGGCAGATTCCTCGGCCGTGTCCGGACACCTTTCGCTTGCGAATCGGAAGATACAGGCAAATGCCGGCGCGTCAACGCGAATGAAAGTTCTGAACACAGGTGCACCTGGTTCTGACTTCCAAGTCGTGCAGAAGTCGATGTTTGTCGACACCCGGCGGGCTGTTGAATGCTGTGGATAAGTGAAGCGGCGGTACAGTCACGGGTAATCGGGCCCGTCTTCAGTGAAGCCGTTCGGTCGGCAATCACGAATCGGTCGGCTTCTGCGGTTCCGGGAACAGTGCCGCGATCTCTTCAGGAAGCGGAATCTCAAAACTCACCGGGCGGCCGGTGCCGGGGTGCTGGAAGCCCAACTTTGTCGCCACCAGCATCAGGCCCGTTTCCGGTGGTGATTTTTCGCCGTGCCCGTAGATCGCGTCGCCGACGATGGACCAGTTCTTCTGGCTCATGTGAACGCGAATCTGATGCTTTCGCCCGGTGTGCAGTGTCACGCGCACCAGCGACACTTTGCCGACGGTCCGCACCAGTTCATAGTCGGTCACGGCGCGGTCGCCGCGCCCCTGCTGCTTCGTCGAGTACACGTGCCCGTCGGCGCGCTCGACAAGCCGTGTCTCGATTCGTCCCGCAGCAGGCTTGGGCTTGCCTCGGACGGCGGCGTGGTACACGCGCTGGACGGCATGGTGAAAGAACTGCGACTTGAGCGACTGGTACGCTTCATCCGTCTTCGAGAAGACCAGCAGCCCGGAGGCGTCGCGGTCCAGCCGATGAATGAGCCCGACCCGCACCCTCAGATTCTGCCGCGCCTGATCGTCCCGGATCATCGCCAGCAGTGTCGGCCGAGGCTCATTGGGTACGGTGCTGGTCAGCAAACCGGGCGGCTTGTAGACGATCAGGATGTCGTCGTCTTCAAAAACAATGTCGTAATGCCGTGACTCGCGCAGGGTCGGCTTGCGGGCGCGATCGCCCTTTGGCATTCGAGGATCCATCCCCGGCAGCGGTCGGTCGATGACAGAGGCCCGATCACCGACGGCCATGACGGCGGTGAATCGAGTTGCCGGTTTGCCGTTGATCAGGACCCGGCGGTCGTCCACCATCTGGCGCAATGCAGTGCGCTTGGCGTGGGGGAATTGTTGGATGAGCCAGTCGGATAACGTCACGTGGGCCGGCGAGTCTACGGGAACGCCGGAAATAAGAAATGGGGCCCTGGCCTCACCCACGCGACGGCCAGAGCCCTTCTCTACTTTGAACTGCTTAATGTTTTTGGGATCACACGAGCTGTGTGCGTATTCTTACCAAGCCGAGAAACGAAAGTTGTTAGCGCGGCGCAAATTGTCCGCGCCGTTCTTTCAAGGGCTAGTCCGGAATGGCCGGTTCGCCTCTGGCGACTGCGATCAGGCGTTGCATCACCCGGGACTTGACCTGCGCCGCTTCCATGCGGCGAACAACGAGCTGTAGTGCGGTAAGTCCCGGGGTCGTCCCGAGATAGAACTGGCATTCGCTCAGCAGATGTTCCCATCGCGGGTCATCTATGCTGGAAACATCGACAAGCTCGGGGACGAACAGCGTCGGAATAGCCATAAGTCGAAGTCTGACAGAACTTTCCAGTCCGATGCTCGTATCGGCGCACGCCGACGCCAGCCGCTTCCAGGACGGAACGATCCGTACAGATCCCCAGGCGTCTGTCGGCTCGGCGGCTATCTTGACCGTCGGACCGAAACCGTACTGCCCGGACCCATCGGGCTCGGTCAGCATCCCCCACACGGGCAGCAGTTCTTCCGCAGCGATTTTTCCATCGAGGCGCAAAACGATCGGCGCTTCGGAGGCCGACCCGGCGGGCCGGTCCCCCGTCGTCAGTGCGATTGCCGCCTGCGGGATCATCTGTCGGAGTTGCTGCTGACGAAAGTCGTCGGTCAATGGCTGCTGTTTTTCGTCCTGGGAGAGGATCTGCAACTCGAAAGCCCGGGCGTCAGCCGGCCAGTTGCCCTGAATCGCCCCGGCATAGGTTTCAGCCGGCCAACCACCGTCGGCGTCGATCCTCGAGATGTCGATCTGGTTGATACGAACGATCATTGGTGTGATTGGAAGAGGGGAGAGACGCAGTGTCGGAGCGAGCCGGCGACAAATTGGCGAAACATCCGTACGCGCTTCGTCACTGCGTCTCTTGGCCTCTGGGTCTCATCTCCTCCCCATTGAGTACCCCTACACCAGCTCAAACGTCCCACCAGCAAATGCCGTTACATTGACCATGACGCCTTCGCTGATGGCGCCATTGGCGAGGTCGAAGACGATGTCTTCGTCGGGCAGATCGACGGTAATCGCCGTCCCGGCCTGAATGACCAGCGTGCGAGCGTCGAGGGAGCGGACCCGGCCCTGGATGATCTTGGGGGGGCCAAAGATAGGCGTGATGAAGTTCCCGCCGCTGGGCACAGTCCATACCTTGCGGGCCTTTACGCGAATGATCGCCTTCACCGGTTTGCCGGTGGGTCCGGCATACTTGGGGCTGACCAGTTCCAGTTCGTAATTCGTGCCGGTCGGGGCAAAGATCACTTTGCCATCCTTGACTGCCGTCACCTTGCCGGTGGCATAAAACGCCGTCGCGGTCGCCATGTCGCTCCTTTGCTGTCCGTCGCGGTCTGCAATGAAGCGGATAATCTAGCGAACGAACCGAGATTGTGTAGGGGCGCAGACGCGATTCGACAAACCAGGAGTCCCGCGTCGGGTCCCGACCGGCTCCCCATCGGCATCGGTGTGAATGCGGGTCATCAGTCCTGCTACTTCTTCTTCGGCGTTCCCGCCTTCCCGTCCTTCATCGGCCAGTTCGGATCATCGACCCGGGCTTCCTTCATGAGCTTCTCGGCTTTGGCGACGAGATCGGGCTTACTGACGGCAAGATTCTTCGTCTCGGCGACATCGACGGACAGGTCGTACAACTCGATTGGTGCGCTCGGTCCATTGCGGACCGCTTTCCAATCGCCGAAGCGGATCGCCTGAATGGACTTCGGTCCTTCGTGAAGCTCCCAGTAAAAGTAGTTACGCTTGGGCGCGTCGCCGCCCTTGAGGAACGAAACGAGCGACTTGCCGTCGAGTTTCACGTCTTTGGGTGCGTCAGCCCCTGAAAGTTCCAGTGCCGTCGGAAAGAAGTCCCAGAACGCCCAGGGATCCTGGCTCACCCGGCCGGCCGGCACCTTGCCCGGCCAGCGGACCAGTGCGGCCTGCCGCAAAGCACCTTCATACATGCCGCGTTTAAAACCGCGCAGTTTTCCGCCAATGGTCTGGTCGAAGTGTTTGCCGATCTCCGACTTCGGGTCGAACGATGAGCCATTGTCGCCGGCGAAGAAGACGATCGTATTGTCGTCGATGCCCAGTTCCTTGAGCACGTTGAGCACCCCGCCGACGTCGCTGTCCAGCCGGCTGACCATGGCGGCGTACGTCTTCTGCTGCGGCGTCCAGTTCGTGCTTTCGTACTGTCCGAGCTTGTCGATCTCAAACCTGCCGTGCGGCAACGTAATGGCATAGAACAGGAAGAACGGCTGATCCTTGTGCTTGCGAAGCCAGGCTTGGACATCGTTCTGGATCAGGTCCTGTGCATAGGTCTGCCCGATCCCTTTGCCATCGTTCCCGGGCAGTTCGAACCGCTTGTCATCGTTGTAGAGGTACGTCGGGAAATAGCTGTGTGCGTGTCGCTGGCAGTTGTAGCCGAAGAAGTGATCCATTCCCTTCTTGAACGGGCTGCCGGTGGTGTCGAACATGCCCATGCCCCACTTGCCGGCCGTCGCGGTGGCATAACCGGCGGCTTTCAGCGACTGGGCGACTGTCGCCGTCCCGGCGGGAAGCGGGAACTGCCCTTCCGGCTGAATCTCTCGATTGGCGCGCACCGGGCAGTGCCCCATGTGCAGCCCCGTCATCAGGCTTGATCGCGAGGGCGCGCACACGCTCGTACCGCAATACGCCTGCTCGAACCGGGTTCCCTCGGCCGCCATCCGATCGAGGTTCGGCGTTTTGATCAGTTTCTGCCCGTAGCAGCCGAGGTCCCCCTGGGCGACGTCGTCCGACAGAATGAAGATGATATTGGGCTTCTTCTCCGCCGCACCGGCGGGGCTGGAAGTTGCCAGACCGACTGCCACCACCGACACGACCAACCCGATCCAGATCCGCATCGCAATTCTCCGCTCGCGTACAGGGACGTTACCTCTGGCATTGAATCGCGCGGGAAGCCGATTTATTGACAGCCAATCCGGCCGGTGGCGCCACAGAAGCAAAGCTGGCGAGGGATGACATCGCCGACGGCATCCGTACCATAGTGGGGACATGAGCGATCCGACCCCACCGCCGGGCGACCTGTCCGGCTTCCAACCGTCCTCCCCCCCGCCTCCCCCCCAACAGGCTCCGCTTTCTGCGCGGGTTCCGGAGAAGGTCGCGCGTGGCGTATTCACGACCGGCCAGGTTGTGTTGGACGGCCCCAAGGAATTCGTTGTCGATTTCTTCCAGCACCTGACCCGGCCCCATCAGGTGGTTGCGCGTGTGGTCATGACGCCCCAGACGATCAGCGAGTTGATCGCGGCCTTGAAGCAGAACATCGAGAACTTCAGCAAGGCGTTCGGGCCCCCGCCGGTGTTGCCGCTGCCGCAACCCGGGCGCACCAACCTTCAAGAGCTCTACGACAACTTTAAAGTGCCCGACGACATGCTCAGCGGGGTCTACGCCAACGGCGTACTGATCGGGCATTCGCCATCGGAGTTCTTCTTCGACTTTCTGACGGGGTTCTTCCCCGCGGCGGCGGTATCGGCACGGGTGTTTCTGCCTGCCGGCCAGGCGCCGCGATTCCTGACGGCGCTGGAAAACGGGATGAAGCAGTACAAGACCAAGATGTCCGGCCAGCAGCCCCCGCAGCAACCGCCACGGGATGTGTGACGTGAAGTCGGGGTCGATGGGTGGAGGGTGGCGCGGTCGCTGGCGTGCCTTCGCAGTATCCTCGCCGATTGACGTCGACTGTTCCACAATCGACCGCGCCACTCATCCGCCTTTTCACTCATCCAGATTCCAAGTCAATGCCCGCCCAATCCCTCATCATTGATTGCGATCCCGGCCAGGACGATGCCGTCGCGATTCTGCTGGCGCTGGGTTCGCCGCAGGACGTCGAACTGCTTGCCGTCACGGCGGTTGCCGGCAATGTGCCGCTGACGCGAACGCAGGAAAACGCGCGAAGCGTCGTTTCTCTGGCCGGTCGCCAGGACGTTCCGGTCTACGCCGGCAGCGACCGACCGCTGGTTCGCCCCTTGGTGACGGCGGAGTACGTTCACGGCAAGACAGGCCTCGACGGTGCCGACCTTCCTTCGCCTGCACAACCGCTGGCAGGCGGTCACGCGTCACAGGCGATCATCGACATCGTGCGAAGCCGCCCGGAGCGTTCGGTGACGATCTGCCCGGTCGGGCCGATGACAAACGTCGCCCTTGCGATGCGGCTGGCCCCGGACATCGTGCCGCGGATCAGGCAGATCGTCCTGATGGGCGGAGCGATCGGCCTGGGCAACATCACGCCGGCCGCGGAGTTCAATATCTACGTCGATCCGCATGCGGCAGACATCGTGTTCCGGTCGGGCGTGCCACTTGTCATGCACGGCCTGGACGTCACCCACAAAGCACGGTGCACGCCCGAACGTCTCGAACGTATCGCTGACCTAGGCACGGCCGTCGGTCGCGCCGTTTACGGCATGCTGACGTTTTACGGCAAATACGATCAGCATCGCGGGGCCGGTGGCGGAGCGCCGCTCCATGACCCCTGTGCGGTCGCTTATGTGATTCAACCAGATCTGTTCGGCGGCAGGGATTGCCACGTCGCGATCGAAGTCGCGAGCGAGCCTTCCATCGGCAGAACGCTGGTCGATTGGGGTGGCGTCACCGGTCAAGCGGCCAACTGCAAGGTCATCGACACCATCGATGACGACCGTTTCTTCGAGATGCTGACAGAGCGACTGGCGCGCCTGTGACGACGTACAGTTGCGATGACGGCGTGCCGCTTCGTGCCTACAGCGATTTGGACGGCTCTACCGTCTGCGGAGCCGCGACGACCGCGTCTTCATTCGGGGAAAAGACCTTGAGACCGACGATTCCGGCAACGATCAGGATAATGCAGACGATCCGGATGACGTCCTTTGATTCATTGAGGAACACCATCCCCACGATCGCCGACCCGATCGCACCAATGCCGGTCCAGACGGGGTACGCGACCCCCAGCGGAAGCGACCGCATGGCGACGTGAAGCATCCAGAAACTGAGAAACACCCCGGCGACCGTGATTGCGCTTCCCACTGAGAGCGACAATCCATACTTCTTGAGCCCGAAAGCCCAGGCGATTTCCAGCAGCCCCGCGAGAATAAGGATCAACCATGCCATCCGAACACCTCCGTGGATTGCATGATAGCCCGGGCATTCAGGTTGTCGCCGTGGCAATCAAGAAAGGGTCCGGCCGGTGGCCAGGACCCTTTTGAGCTCGTTTCTGCTGTTTCGCGATCCGGGACGCCGGTGGTCCAGTCGTCGCTTATGCCGCGCGGAGTTCGTTCTCCGCGGCGGTCCAGTTGTCGATCTCGCTGCCGCCTCGCATCGTCCAGATCTCGTAGGCGCGGCGGGCGATCATGTCCGGCGTCACTTCGACGGCGGCGGGCATGACGACCGATTCGACCTGCGGAATCGGGGTGTGACGAACGGAAGTGCTCTTGCCCTTGGCCGATGTCTTCTTCGCGGCGGGCTTGGCGGTGGTGGATTTCTTGGCTGCCATGGTGAATCCCTTCTGCACGGCTTGGTTTTCGGTTGAAGCGGGCGGCACATCCCTGCGCGCCGCCGGCATGTCCGACGCCCGCCGCAACATCGCGACGTACCCGCCGAACACCCCTTTCATCGGCGAAGCAAACTTTCCGTCTTTAAGGGATTATCGGGCGAAGAACGAAAAGTGCTGATCCTTGAACAGAACGCACAAGGGCATCGAACAGGCTGGCACGCAGGCGTCTGTCCTGCGTGCCTTCGTGCCGTTTGTCTTCGCGCCTCGTACCCGCGCTGCGTTTCGGTCTCGGGACTTCCTACGCCATCCCGTGTTCCTTGAGCCAGCCCATCACTTCTGCATCATGGCCTTCGGGCTTCACCTTCTCGAACACGTGAGCCACCTTGCCGTCCTTGTCAATGATGAACGTCACGCGGGCGGCACCCATGTACTTTCGGCCGTACATGCTTTTCTCCTGCCAGACGCCGTATTTGTCGCACACGGCGTGGTCTTCGTCGGCGAGCAGGGGAAAAGTCAGGTCGAATTTGTCGGCGAACTTGGTAACGGCTTTGACGGGATCGGGACTGACCCCGAACACGGGCACACCGGCCTTTTTGTAACCGGCGATCGCATCCCGAAAGCCGCACGCTTCCTTCGTGCAGCCGGGGGTATCGGCCTTGGGATAAAAGTAGACGACGACGGGTTTGCCGATCTGATCCTTAAGGCTGATGGTCTCGCCTGAACTTGCTGGAAGGGAAAACGCCGGTGCCTTCTTGCCCACGGCGGGGTATGCGGTTGTTTCTGCCACGATCTGAGCTCCTTGGATGAGGTTGGTTTGCGGGATGATAGGCACGGTGGCGCCCGCCGATCGGCGAAGCAAGCGAACCTTTAACATCTGGCAGTAGCGGCCACTCGCGTCGGGCGGGCCGAACTCTACAATCGCCCCGCCGTTGCAGACGGCTGCACTATGACCACGGTTGAACTGATCATTATTCTACTCGTTGCCACCGCCGCCCTCGCCTGGCTTGCCTCGCGCGTCCGGGTGCCTTACCCCATTTTTCTCACGCTGGCGGGCTTGGGAATCAGTCAGCTTTCCCGGCTGTCGCACGGTCACTTCCGTCCGGTGGAGCTGAACCCGGAAGTGGTGTTCCTGATTTTCCTTCCGCCATTGCTTTACCACGCCGGCCTGATGACCAGTTGGCGGGACTTCCGAAGCAACCTGCGCGCGATTTCGATGCTGGCGGTCGGGCTGGTGCTGTTCACGATGATCGCGATTGCGTTCGTTGCGCACTACGCGATCGGCATCGGCTGGGGGCCGGCGTTCGTTCTCGGGGCGATCATCAGCCCTCCCGATGCCGTCGCGGCCACCGCAATCACCCAGCGGCTGCGGGTGCCCAAGCGGATCGTGACCATCCTCGAAGGGGAATCGCTGGTCAATGACGCCAGCGCCCTGATCGCCTATCGCGTGGCGATTGCCGCTGTCGCTGGCGGCGTATTCTCGCTGGGCGATGCGGGAATGAAGTTCGTCATTGCCGCGACCGGCGGCATCGCCGTGGGGTACGCCGTCGGGAAAATCATGGTCTGGATTCGCCCGCGGATTCACGACCCGTCGGTGGAAGGGTTCGTGGCTCTGCTGATCCCGTACATTGCATTTCTCCCCGCGGAGTGGCTGCACCTGTCGGGCGTCTTGTCAGTGGTTACCGCGGGGGTTTTCGTCGGCCGAAAGGTGCCGCAGATCGCCACCAGCCACGGACGGCTCAGGCTCTATGCCGTCTGGGACACGCTGGTCTTCCTGCTGAACGGGCTGATCTTCATCCTGATCGGATTGCAGCTTCCGGCCGTGATCGAGCGGCTCGAGATGCAATCCTGGGGTTCGCTGACCGGAAACGTGCTGGTGATTGGATCGACCGCGATCCTCGTGCGCATCCTGTGGGTGTTCCCCGCGGCATATCTGCCAAGGCTGATCCCCTCCATCCGCCGGCGGGAACCCTGGCCCGATCCGCGTCAGGTCTTCCTCGTCTCGTGGGTCGGGCTGCGCGGCATTGTGTCGCTGGCCGCGGCTTTGGCCCTTCCACTGGCGATCCCCTCGGGAGCCGACTTTCCGTCGCGCGACCTGATTATCTTCATCACATTCGGGGTCATCCTGATGACGCTGGTCGGCCAGGGGCTGACTCTGCCGCTTGTCATCAAGGCGCTCAGGATCGGCGCCGACGATATCGAAGAACGGGAGGAAGAGGTCGCGCGTCTTCAATTGGCCAACGCAGCGCTGAGCAGGTTGCAGGTGATGGCGATTCTTGATGAGAGCGCGGTGCCCATGATTGACCGGGTTCGACAGCCGTACGAACAGCGGCTGAACTATTACGGCCCGAGGCGCCGGGGCATCATCATCGACGACGCCGCCGCCAACTGTAAAACCACCGACGATGTGCTGCGTGCCGCCCTGGGCGCGGAGCGGGAGATGCTGCTGAAGCTCCGCGACACCGGCGAGATCGGGGATGACGTGCTGCGAAAACTGCAAATGGAACTGGACCTGCAGGAAGCGAGCCTGGAGACCGAGCAGTGACGAGCCGGCCGGTTTCGTCCACCGGCGCGGCGGGCTCCTCGTTGATCAGGGGTTGCGTTTCAGTTCGAAGATGCCGGTCGTCCAGCCGGTTTTTGTCTGCACGCTCCATCGCCCGATGATGGAGTTCTCGTCCTGCGTCACCGCGCCGGCGATCGAAACCTGCCCGCCGCCGTTGAGCATCAGCATCGCAATGAATGCGCGATTCTTACCGACGTTGACTGTGGACATCACGGATTGCCCGGCGATCGCCGAGACATCGAACGTTCCGGTCGCGATGTCCTTCTTTTGAGTCTTGAAGGTGACCGAGCCGTTGACCACCGCATGATCCTGGTTCCGGGTGAATGTGCCGGACCAGGTGCCAAGGAGTTCGACGGCGGGCTTGTTGGCCTCATCGATCGCCTTCTTTTCCTTGGGTGTCAATTCGACCGTCGGGCCGGGCTCTACAGCGGGCGTGACAGGCTCGGTCGGCTGATTCTTGTTGGCCTGCTTGTCGAGTTTGGCCTGCTTTGCCGCGGCCTTCGCGGCAGCCTTGGCCGCCTTGACTGACTGGCCCACTTCCACCGGGACGTGAATCGCCGGTTCGGATCGGACATGTGCCGGCCAGCGCGCCAGAGGACGCAGAGACGCCAGGACTGTCGCCGCCGAGAGAAGCTGGCGGTCTTCCAGCATTTCGACGACGCAGCCGACGCCACAAGTGGCGTTCGAATCTTTGCTCACCATCACACGCTCCCACAACTTCCCGGCCGAACCACGAACCTTCTCCTGCCCGTCCCACACTTTGACGGTCACCGCAGGCAATTCGTTTCGGCTCGAAAGGAGTTACGATTCGGGAAAGCGAGGGGCAAGAAGTTGATCAAGTTACCGGACTTTTGCGGTTGCAGGCTTACTTCTTGATTGGTCGGCGGCTCATTTGCCGGCATTGACGAACTGGGCCGACATGCTCGTCGAAACGCCTGCATCGTGGTGGGCCTTGACGTTGTCCTCGCCGGCAAGCGAGTTGATCGTCACCAGCAGAAACCGAGGTCCGACCGCCCGATAAAGGTGCAGCTGGTCGGCGACCTGGGTCTTGATCTGATACCGCTCGCGGATGCGGATGACGAAGTTGTCGTCCTTCTCGACTGTGGGCTCGGTGACGAATTTCTGCGCGTTCGCCTGCCGATTCTGGCGCATTTTCTTGGTCATCGCCGCCGCGAGGTCGGGCTCGATCTTCATGGACGCCGGCAAGACCTCCACGGACATCATCGCCTGCTTGTCCGCGCTGACGTAGGCGGCGCGCGTAGGTGTGGTCGCCTGCTTGGCGACAATCCAGCCTTCAGGCGGGGTGAAGTCAATCGCTCCGCCAAGCCGCACCTTTCCCTCGGCCGGTTTGTCGTCGGTGCGAGCGACGGGGAGGCGCGGTTTATCGGCTGCCGGCAGGACCGACACTGCGACCGCGTTCAATACCAGCGAGGCAACCGCCGCCATAAGGAATACAGGTTTCATTGCCGCTCCCAGGAAATGGTCCTCCGATACCGTCGCACCACGCCCGTTATAGCCGATAATCCGGAGAGGCGGTGAGGGTTTTTCGGCGCGATGCATCTGCTGGAGCACGATCGAGGGTTGTTCCGGGATATTGCCTGAATTGCTGATCGGTGGTGCCCTAAGTAACATTCGGATCGCTATCGACTCGACTTAGCGGCGGATTTGGGAAGCTTGAGGAAACGTAAATATGCAGCGAACAACATGCTCCGTGCAGAGGGTTCTGTCGTCGATTTTCTTCTTCTTCATCGCGGGACTCCTCTGTATGCCACTCCCTGCCTTGGCCAAAGGCGAAGCGGATCTGGTCCTGCCTGATTTCAGTTCGCAGAAGTTTTTCGGGCAATCGATCGACGGAAAAACCCTGCTCACACTCGGGTTGCTCGTCACGCTGGCGGGCATCGCGTTCGGCCTGGTCATCTACGCACAGCTCCGCCGACTTCCCGTGCATCGCGCGATGCTCGAGGTGTCGGACCTGATCTACGAGACCTGCAAGACCTACCTGCTTACCCAGGCCAAGTTCATCCTGATCCTGTGGGTCTGTATCGCCGCCGTCATGGTGGCGTACTTCGGATTCCTCCGCGGCGATCACACTGATGCCGGGACCGCGGCCATGCTCAAGGCCGAGGGCCTGGTCGAGTACGGCAAGGCGACGCAGGTCATTTCGATTCTCGCCTTCAGCTTGGTCGGTATCGCCGGCAGCTATGCGGTGGCCTGGTTCGGCATGCGTGTGAACACGTTCGCCAACAGCCGAACGGCGATGGCGTCGCTCGGTGGCAAGGCCCGGCCGGTGTATGCGATTCCCCTTAAGGCCGGCATGAGCATCGGCATGGTGCTGATCAGCGTCGAGCTGTTCATCATGCTCTGCATTCTGTTGTTCGTCCCGCGTAACCTGGCCGGACCGTGCTTCATCGGTTTTGCGATCGGCGAATCGCTGGGTGCTGCCGCCCTTCGCGTGGCCGGCGGTATCTTCACCAAGATCGCCGACATCGGCGCCGACCTGATGAAGATCGTCTTCAAGATCAAGGAAGACGATGCCCGCAACCCCGGCGTCATCGCCGACTGCGTGGGCGACAACGCCGGCGACTCCGTCGGCCCCACCGCCGACGGGTTCGAAACCTACGGCGTTACCGGCGTGGCGCTGATCACCTTCATCCTGCTCGCCGTCGCCAACCCCGTCATTCAGATTCAGTTGCTGGTCTGGATCTTCGTCATGCGGCTGTTGATGGTCGTCACCAGCGCACTGTCCTACTTCATCGCCGAAGGCTTCTCGGCCAAACGGTACGCGACCCACAAGCTGATGAACTTCGAGGTTCCGCTGACCCTGCTGGTCTGGGTGGCCTCGGTGACCTCCATCGCGGCCACCTACCTCGCGTCGTACGTGCTGATCGGCAACATCAACGGCAACTCGTCCCTCTGGTGGATCCTGGCGACCATCATCACCTGCGGCACCCTGGCGGGCGCGGTGATCCCGGAAGTCACCAAGATCTTTACCTCCACCCACAGCGGCCACGTCCGCGAAGTGGTCACCGCCAGCAAGGAAGGTGGCGCTTCGTTGAACGTGCTGTCAGGCCTCACCGCCGGCAACTTCTCCGGCTTCTGGGTCGGCGGCGTCACAATCGGCGGACTGATGGCACTGGCCTACGGCATCTCGCTGATCGGCGGGACCGAGACCGGCCTGGCGACGATCATGATTCCGCAGTCCACCGCGATCTTCGCGTTCGGCCTGGTCGCGTTCGGCTTCCTGGGCATGGGCCCGGTGACGATCGCCGTCGATAGCTACGGCCCGGTGACCGACAACGCCCAGAGCGTGTACGAGCTTTCGCTGATCGAAACCCACGCCGACATCCAGGACGACATTCGCAAGCACTACGACACCCACGCCGACTTCGAACACGCCAAGGGCCTGCTCGAAGAGAACGATGGTGCCGGCAATACCTTCAAGGCGACCGCCAAACCCGTGCTGATCGGTACGGCCGTCGTCGGTGCCACGACGTTGATCTTCTCGATCATCATGCTGCTGACCAACGGCCTGACGGCCAACGTCGACAAGCTGTCGATCCTGCACGCCCCGTTCCTGCTGGGCATCATCGGCGGCGTGTCGGTGATCTACTGGTTCAGCGGGGCCAGTATGCAGGCGGTCATCACCGGGGCCTACCGCGCCGTCGAGTTCATCAAGAAGAACATCAAGCTGGAAGGCGTCGAACGGGCCAACGTCGAGGACAGCAAGAAAGTCGTCGCGATCTGCACCAAGTTCGCCCAGGCGGGCATGTTCAACATCTTCCTGACGATTTTCTTCATCACGCTCGCCGCGGCGTTCGTTGACGAGTTCTTCTTCATCGGGTTCCTGATCGGCATCGCCGTCAGCGGGTTGTTCCAAGCCATCTTTATGGCCAACGCCGGCGGCGCCTGGGACAACGCCAAGAAGATCGTGGAGACCGAACTCAAGGCCAAGGGCACGCCGCTGCATGATGCCTGCGTCGTCGGCGACACCGTCGGCGACCCGTTCAAGGACACCAGCAGCGTGGCGATGAACCCCATCATCAAGTTCGCGACGCTGTTCGGGCTGCTTGCGGTCGAACTGGCGATCACCCTCAAAACCCCCGACGGACACGCCAGCCCGCTTCGCCTGGTCCTGGCCGGCTCGTTCTTCCTGATCGCCGTGGTGTTCATTCTCCGCAGCTTCTACGGGATGAAGATCGAAGGATCGAAGTCGGACGACTGACGGATTTGCTCGTAACAAGCCGACGCAAACATAAACGCCCACGGACGATCGTCCGTGGGCGTTTATGTTTGCCAGCTCATCATTCGGCGCGAGCATCAAAAAGAGTGCGGTTCACTTTCGCTGGCCGAAATTCTTCCCGGTGACCGACGACCCAGCCGTCGGCGTAATGCTGTAGTAGCCGACCGTCGGTGACGTCCGCACCCAATCGGTTTGCTGGGTCACGCGAATCTGGTACGCAGTGCCTGCCAGCAGATCGGTCATGCTCCAGGCACCCGTGCTCGATGTTAGGACGTACTTTTCCCCGGTGTTCCAGACGCCGTTGCGGTTCGTGTCGTTGTAGACGCGCCAGTTGGCCAGGCCGACTTCGCCTGCGTCCTTGATGCCGTTGCGATTGAGGTCGTTGAACACAAAGCCGCTGGCGGCGCCGCGCTGAGTGACACTGAACGCGGTCAGAGTGAGTGCCTGTCCACTGACGACCGTGCCGGCGAGCGTCTTTCCAGCGGTTGGCGTCTGCCGCCATCCGGTTTTGACAACCAGGCGAACGGTGTATGTCGCAGGATCCAGTCCGGTGAAGCTGTAATTGCCGGCGGCATCGGTGGTGGCAGATCGATCGATCGTCGTGTCTCGCACGCCGTTGCCGTTGAGATCAATCCACGCCGTCCAGCCGGATAGCGCGACTTCGGTTGATTCGCGAACACCATTGCCATTGGCGTCGTTGAACAGGCTTCCCTTGATCGTCGCGGTTCGGAAGGAGCCGAAGTCACGGCCGGCGACCGTCTGCCCTGCAGTGGGCGTGACGGTGTAGAGGTTTGTTGCGGGGCCGCCCAGTTTCCACCCGCTCGGAATCACCTGCTTAACGCGGTACGTGGCACCGGCGGCGAGCCCGGTAAAGCTGTAGGAACCGCCGGCGGCTGTTGTGGTTGTCTTGTCGGCGGCGGTGAGCGTGCCGCTGCCATCGACATCCAGATACACCGTGCGGCCCGACAACGCCGGTTCATTGGCGTCGCGCGATTTGTTGGCGTTGAGGTCTTCGTAAAGCGTACCGGTGATGGTCGCGGTCACTGGCGGCGGCGGAGGCACCGGCGGTGGGCTCACCGGCCCCGCGCCGGGGATGTTCAATCCGAGCACGCCGTTGGGCTGATCAAAGGTGATCCAGTCGAAGGCGCCGGCCGAACTCGCGCCCAGCGTCGTCCCGTCCACCGCAAAGCTCGCGACCAGGAAGTTCATCCCGAAATCGCCGTCGAGCGTCAACGTCTGACCCGTGACGGGGTCTGCCACGGTGACGTCGAGCACCAGCAGCGGTGCGTTGACGAACCGGATTCCCTCGCCCTCGATCGTCGGCAGTGTCAACGAATCGGCGAAGAAGCCGGCGGCGTTTACCGTACCGCCGATTCCGCCAATCGGAATCGTAAACTGATTCGCGACGGGATTGTTATTCGCATCGAGCAATCGGGGCGTATCGGAGCCGTATGTGCCCGGCGCGTAGTGAACGCCGAGCTTGCTCGCGATTCCCTGCGATACAAACGAAGCCGCCGCGCCCGTATCGAGCAGGAAGCTTCCGGAGGCAGACCTGGTTCCCTCGGTCAACTGAACGGCGGGGGTCGTGTCGACGACGCCGGCCGCCCGTGTGGGATTCGGCCCGATGAACGGATTGTTGGAGATGGTCGGGCCGGGTGCGCCCGCCGGCGTGACCTGCGTGAAGCGGCCGAAGCTTCCGTAGCTCATCTTCACGTGGCGGTTCACCGACGGAATGCCCGGATCGGTCGCTTTGGTCGCCGCGCTGTAAGGCGTGCCCGGCGAGTAGAGAAACGTCCGCATGCCGTCGAGCAGGCTGATGTCCGTCTGGTTGAGGGGCGTCGGGTCCATCACGACCACTTTCCCCTGCATTGCCGGCATGCCGATGATGTCCAGCGGGCCGGTCAGGAAGTCGGCGGGACTTCGATTGATCTGGGCCCGGATCGGACCGAAAGGCTGATCAAATTCCGACACGGGAAGGTCGCCGTCGAACAACGAACGCACTGGTGCCGCCGCCCCATACAACACGGTGGAAACATCAAACTCTTCGCTGCCGGCGACACCGATGTCGGCGAAGGTTACCGGCTGCCCGTTCACCGTGGCGTGGCCGATACCCAGTCCGTCGGCCGTCTCCTGGGAGAGCAGAATGCCGCTGGCACCGGTGTCGAGAAATCCCTTGACGGCTGTTCCATCGTTCGGGCCTGTTCCGCCCAGCGGATTTCCCGTGGCAGAGTTTCGGAAAATCGCGTGAACCTGAGGCTGATCCATCGACGCCGCCTGGACGCCGACGATGTCGTAGGTGCTGTACAGGCGGCGGGTTTCCAGCGACTCGATCACAGCCGTGATTAGAAGCGCCTCAACGCGTGTGGAAGCGAATGGAATCATGATCGTTTCCGAAATGCTGCAAACCAATGACACAAGCGTGAAATGAGGGGACAGCAAACCGCTCAGCTGCCGAACTGCTCGCCCGTGCCCGCCATGCTATCACCCCCGCTCACTCCACCGAAAGAAGATTGTGTAAAGATAGGGAAAATGCACCAGGTGAGTGCACGTGTCGATGAACTCAAACCTGGGAAGTCGGTCGGAGGTCAGACCCCTTTGCCGGGATGCTTGTCGGCAAACTCCACTGCCTTGGTCAGCGCGACGTCGGTGACGCCTTTCTTGCGACGGTGCCGGATGTAGAGATACAGGATGAATCCCAGGAGACCGACGGTTGCAAGCGTCACGAACAACTCGACATACGGCTCGACCTTCGCGACGGCCTTGTCGAAGTCGCCGAGGGTCTTTCCGAGCCACCAGCCGAGGAAGATGAAAATGCCGCCGCTGACGAGCGCGGCCAGACCGTCAACGATAAGGAACTTGACGAAATTGTACTTGATCGCCCCCGCGGCAACGCACATGACACCGCGAACGCCGGAAATCAACCTGCCGATCGCGACCACCCAGACACCCCAGCGCTCGAAGAGGTGTTCGGCCTTGAGAATGCGTTCCTTGGTGAAATGCTTGCCGACAAGCTTGATGCGGGTGATGTTCAGCCCGTAGCGCCGCCCGAACCAGTACAGAATGCAGTCGCCGGCGATGATGCCACACCACGCGAGCACGCAGGTGAGCGCCCATCCCATGCGACCGGTGCCGATGAAATAACCGGCCGCCATGATGGGGATCTCTTCCGGCAGCGGGAATCCGAGGCCGCAAAGAAACAACAGCCCGAAGACCATCCACGGCCCGCCATAGGCGACCCAGTCTTCGACCTTGTCCGCGTTGATGATGCGTGCTGCGAGCGCGACGCCCTGGCCGGCATTGATCTGAAGCGCCGCCATGACATCCAGTGCGGTCGTGGCGAGCATTTGAGAACAGGCCAATAGCGTCATTCGAGAGTCCGAAGGTGAACAAGGTCCGGGCACCACGCGCAACCGGCAGGATGCGATTATGGGGAATGGGAACGAGGTCGCAAATCAGTAAAGTGCATGAGATCGGCGTCATGTGACGGACGGTGAATGTGTGTCGCACTTTAGACCTGCGAACTGAGGCTGGGTCCTGACCAGTGCCGCGTCCGCCGAGCCGATGGCATCGATGACGACCCTATGGCGTCGCAATCGGCACCGCCGTCGTGGTCCCGGGTTCTGCCGGTCATGTGGCTATGACCTTCGAGCCACGCCGGAACACTGTCCTGAATGCGGCACTGATCGCAAGATTCAGAACGGTGGGTGATGCAAGCCGCGGCCGTCTGGATCGCCGGTTGCCGGACGCAATATTGGATGCCGACTGACGTTCGGGTTTCGGCGAGGTAACGGTTGACGTATTGGTGAGTTCTCATGTGATGGGGTTTGAGACCGAACAGCGGACGGGAGCGAGCATGGAGAGGATCAGCCGACGGAAACTCTTGAAGGACTCGGCGGTCGTGGGCGGGGCGACATGGCTCAGCGGCGCAGACGTTTCTACCGCCATTGCAGACGCTTCTCCCGCCGCGGCGACCGGTGCGCAAAACTTCGCCTCGCAGTGGCATCGCGCCCCGGATCGCGTTTGGCTCGGAGCCGATATGTGGGCCAATCCGCAGCAGGATTGGCGCCTCAACAATGGCCGGGCCGAGTGCGTCAACGCCGCCCCGGACCGTAACGTTCACCTGCTCACTCACCAGTTGACCGATAGCCCAGGCGAAGTATCGATGTCCGTTCGTGTCGGTCGAGTGGGCGGCATGCTTTCGGGGAAGGGATCGGTCGGCTTCCGAATCGGCATTCGACACGCGCTTGGCGACTACCGCAGCAACCTCTTTGCCGCCGGCCAGGGCCTGAACGCGGGACTTACGGCGGAAGGCGGCCTGTTCATCGGCCCGCTGCGAGAGGCCAAGGCAGGAACCGTCAAACTCGACGGCGTGACCGAAATCGAGCTGCGACTGAAGATCGTCCCCGCCGCTGGCGGAGCCTATGACCTCTCGCTGTCGGTGACGACCGCCGCTGGTGAAATCGGCAGCGTCTCGCGCAAGGCAGTGCCCGGCGCGCAGCTCGCCGGCAATCTGGCGATCGTCGCGAACTTCGGCGCAGCCGGCCCCCGCCCTCGCCAGCAACAGGCGAACGCCGATCAACCCAACTTCGGCAACGGATCGTTCTGGTTTGCCGACTGGAAGCTCACCGGACCAAAACTGCAGAATCGACCGGACCAGACCTTCGGCCCCATCCTCTGGACGACCTACACCCTGCACGAGCGGTCGCTGAAACTGACGGCCCAGATGCCGGCAATCGGTTCTGACGACACCCAGACGGTACGGCTTGAGATCAAGGGGAAGTCCGGCCAGTGGGAGAAGATCGCAGATTCGAAGATCGAAGCCGACGCCCGCCTGGCGTTGTTTCGTGTCGAAAAGTGGGACGCGAGCAGAGACATCCCCTACCGTGTCGCTTACGACCTGAAATGGAAGGACGGAAAGACGGAGCCCCACGTCTGGGAGGGCACCATCCGAAAAGACCCCGTCGATCAGCCGGTCGTCACCGTCGCCGACATCTCCTGCAACGGCCACGCGGCGTTCCCCAATGCGGCGTACACCGCGAACGTGGCCAAGCTCAACCCCGACATCATCGCATTCGTCGGGGATCAGTTTTACGAGGCGAATGGCGGCTACGGCATTCAGCGCAAGCCGGTCGAGTCGGCGATGCTCGACTACCTCCGCAAGTGGTCGATGCACGGGTGGACATGGCGCGAGCTGACCCGCGACCGGCCAAGCATCTCCATCCCGGATGACCACGACGTCTACCAGGGCAACATCTGGGGCGAAGGCGGCGCACCGCGCGTCAGCACGCAGGAAGCCGGCGGCTACGACATGGACCCGCGCTGGGTCAACATGGTCCACCGCACCCACACCGCCCACCACCCCGACCCCGCCGACCCTACGCCGGCAAAACAGGGCATTTCGCAGTACTTCGGCGGCTGGACCTACGGTCGCATCAGTTTCGCGATCCTCGCCGACCGCATGTACAAGTCTGCGCCCGAAGGCAAGGTCCCCCCGACCGGAGGCCGCGGCGACCATGTGACCGATCCCAACTTCGACCCGAAGGTCGCGAACCTGCCCGGCCTGAGCCTTCTTGGTGAAAGCCAGACGAAGTTCCTGCGCGACTGGGCCCAGGACTTTCGCGGCGCCGACCTCAAGGCCGTCATCTCCCAGACGATCTTCACCGCGATGGCGACAACGCACGGCGGCAACCGCGAGGTGCTCCGCGCCGACTACGACGCCAACGGCTGGCCCCAGAACCCCCGCAACGAAGCGCTGCGCGAAATCCGCAAGTGCTTCGCCCTGCACATCGCCGGCGATCAGCACCTGCCGGCAGTCGTTCAGTACGGCATCGATTCGCACGACGATGCCGGTGTCGCGTTCGCCGGACCGGCGGTCAACGTCACCTACCCGCGCTGGTGGGAGCCCGGCAAACGCGGTGCGAACGCGAAGGACGGCTCGGCCGAGTTCACCGGCCAGTACGCCGACGCCTTCGGGAACCCGCTCACGGTGATCGCCTACGTCAACGGCAAGGTTCAACCGCGAACGCCCGTCCTCGAGAACATGGCCGACAAAGCCTCCGGCCTGGGCATCGTTCGCTTCGACAAGCCCGCCCGCACGGCGTCGATCGAATGCTGGCCCTTCGACGCCGACGTTTCCAAAGACCCTCAGTTCCCCGGCTGGCCGGTGAAAGTTCCGCTTCAGCAGAACTACGGCCGCAAGGTGACCGGCAGGCTGCCGGCGATCAATATGAAGGGGAACATCCAGCCGGTCATCCAGGTCCTGAAGGAAACGGACAATTCGCGTGAGTTGGTCTACGCCCTTCGGCCCGCGGCTGGTAAGTTCGAGCCGTTCGTCTTCGAGGAAGGAACGTACACCGTTCGCGTCGGCAATCCCGACCTGGACCAATGGCGCGAGTTCAAGAACCTGTCGCCTGTCGCCGCCGGTGAGTCGAACTCCATTGATGTAGAGGCGTAGCAGCGTACAGCACGATCCGCATTTCGAGAGTCCAATGTTGAAACACCATCTTCCTTTCCTGATCGCCTGCATCTGCGGCCTGCTTCCCATCGCAGCCCGCGCCGCCGAAGCGCCGGCGAAACCGAACATCCTGTTCATCATGACGGACGATCACGCCGTCCAGGCGCTGAGCTGCTACGGCAGCAATCGCAACAAGACCCCGAACATGGATCGCATCGCCAAAGAAGGCGTGCGGTTCGACCGGTTCTTCGTCACCAACAGCATCTGCACGCCCAGCCGCGCCGTAATGTTGACCGGCAAGTACAGCCATCTGAACGGCGTCCCGGTGTTCAACAGCATTGATCCCGCATCACCCAACGTTGCCAAGTACCTGCAGAAGGCCGGCTATCACACCGGCGTGATCGGCAAGTGGCACCTCGGCACCGATCCCACCGGCTTTGACGACTGGATCGTGCTGCCCGGCCAGGGCGCGTACTACGACCCTCAATTCCTGACGCCCACCGGGCCGCGACAGATCAAGGGCTACGTCACCGAGATCACCACCGACCTCACCATCGCGTTCCTCGAGAAACGGCCAAGGGACAAGCCCTTCTTCCTGATGAGCCATCAGAAGGCGCCGCACCGCGCCTGGGAGCCGAGCCAGAAGTACAAGGAAGAGTTCTCGAAAAAGACCTTCGCGGAGCCGGAAACGCTCTACGACGACTACAAGACCCGCACCGACGCGATCAAGGAAAACCGCCAGCGCGTCTTCGACGACCTCACCCGGCGCGATCTCAAGCTCAAGCCGCCCGAGGGTCTGAAGGGCCCTGAGCTGGCCCAGTGGATGAATGTCAAGCCTAAGGAGGTCGAAATTGAGATCGACGGCACCAAGAAGACCCTTTCCGGCGATGAACTGAACAAGTGGAAGTATCAGCGCTACATGCAGGACTACTTCGCCTGCGTGCAGTCGGTGGACGACAGCGTCGGACAGATCCTCGATTACCTCGACAAGAACGATCTGGCCAAGAACACGATCGTTGTTTACACGTCGGATCAGGGCTTTTACCTCGGCGAGAAGGGGATGTACGACAAGCGATTCATGTACGAAGAATCGTTCCGAACCCCGCTGCTGGTACGCTGGCCCGGCGTGGCCAAAGCCGGCACCGTGCAGTCGGCGATCGCCGGCAACATCGACTTCGCACCCACCTTCCTGAGCGCCGCCAGCACCGCCGTGCCCGACGACATGCAGGGCCACAGCCTCATTCCGCTCCTTAAGGGCGAGGTGCCCAAGGACTGGCGGACGAGCTTCTACTACCGCTACTACCACGATCCCGGCGACCACAACACCGCCCGCCACTACGGCGTGCGAACCGTCGACCACAAGCTGATCTACTTCTGGAAGAAGGATCAGTGGGAAATGTACGACCTCAATAAGGACCCCAACGAACTGAACAACGTCTACAACGATCCCGCCTACGCCACCACGCAGGCCGCACTCAAGGAAGAGCTCTACCGCCTGAAGAAGGAACTCAAGGACGACGACCAGTTCGCCGACGAGCTGCCGCAGGAGAATCGTCGTCCGGCAACGCAGCCGGGAACGACACGGCCGGCAAGGCCCAACGCGAAGAACAAACAGCCGGGAAAGTAGCTTTCCGGACGAACACGGGTTGCGACGCTTGTCACCGGAGCCATGATGCGTATCCCTCTACTTCCAGGCTGCCTCTTTGTTCTACTGTGGGCTGGGCGCGCCTTGGCGGCCGAGGCGGCGCGTCCCAACTTTCTCTTCATCTACACCGACGATCAGCGGTACGACGCGATGAGCGTGGTACAGAAGGAACTCGGCGAAGCCGGGCGGTTTCCCTGGCTGAATACGCCTAACCACGACCGGCTCGCCGCCGGCGGCATCCGCTTCCGCAACGCGTTCGTGGTGAACTCGCTGTGCTCGCCGAGCCGGGCCAACTTCCTCACCGGCCGCTACAGCCATCTCAACGGCGTGGCGAACAACCACACGCCTTTCCCGGTGGACAGCGTCACCTGGAGCACCGAGCTCCGCAAAGCCGGCTACATCACCGGCTACTTCGGCAAGTGGCACATGGGCCCGCAGTCCGGCCAGCGCCCGGGGTTCGACTTCTCGGCAAGCTTCGTTGGCCAGGGCAAGTACTTCGATTGTCCGATCGAAGTCAACGGAAAGAGCACGCCGAGCCAGGGCTGGGTGGACGACGTCACGACGGACTACGCGTCGACCTTCATCCGGGAAAACATGGCCCGGCCGTTCGCGGCGGTGATCGGTTTCAAGTCGTCGCACGGCCCCTGGCAGCCCCCCGGGCGGCGCAAGGATGACCTGGCCGGCGCGGTGGCAAAGCCGCCGCAGAACGCCAACGCCAAGCCGCCCTACCTTCAGAATTCCACCGAACCCGCCGCCCCCGGCGACTCCGACGACGCCGCCGCACCGAAGAAGAACGCCGCACGGAAGCAGGGCAATGCCGGTGCGGTCTCCGGCGATCGTTCGGCGATGCAGCAGAACTACTTCCGCACGCTGCTCGGCGTCGATGACAACCTCGGTAAACTCCTCGACCTTCTCGACGAACTCAAGCTCACCGACAACACCGTCGTCGTTTACTCCAGCGACAACGGCTACTACCTCGGCGATCACGGGCTCGGCGACAAGCGCAGCGCCTACGATGAAAGCCTGCGGATTCCCTTCATCGTCCGCTATCCGAAGCTGGCCAAAGCGGGCACCACGCGGGACGAGATGGTCATCAACATCGACCTCGCCCCGACTTTTCTGGATCTGGCCGGCGTGCCGATTCCGCCACAAATGCAGGGCCGCAGCCTCAGGCCCCTGCTCGCCGGCGAGATGACCCCCGACTGGCGGAAGGCCTGGTTCTACGAGTACTTCTACGAGCGCGGCTACAGCATTCCCACGATCTTGGCTGTCCGTACCGACACGCACAAGATCATCAAGTACCCCGGCCACGACGACTGGACCGAACTGTTCGACCTCAAGGCCGACCCGTACGAAAGAAGAACCTCTACAACGACCCCGCCTCGGCCGACCTGCGCAAGCAGATGGAAGGCGAGTTCGAGAAGCAGTCGAAGGCGGTCGATTTCAAGATTCCGGACTACGCCGACGATCCGAAGAAGGAAGCGGCTGCTCCCGCGGCACCCAAGGCCGCTCCCGGGGTTGAGGCCGGATCCGCCGCGCCCAACCGTTACGTGCTGAACTTCAGCTTCGCCGCCGCCAACCAGCCCGAAGGCTTCACGCGCGTCGCCGACGTCTCGACGCTCGCCAACCACGGCACCGCCAAAGGGCTCACCGTCGTGGACGGCCGCGACGGAAAGAAGGCTGCCCGGTTCGACGGCAGCGCTTCAATCGACATTCCGAAGTCGCCGTCGCTGAATCCCGCCAACAGCGGTTGGAGCGTCCAGATCGTCTGCAAGCCTGAGAAAGACAACGGCGTCCTGTTCGCATCGGGTGGCCCGTCGAACGGTTATTCGCTGCTGCTTCAGGACGGGAAACCGACCTTCGTTGTCGCCGCCGGCGGCAAGCCCAGCCGAGCCCAGGCCGACAAGCCGATCGTCGGGGAATGGCATCGCGTTCTCGCGGCGATTCGAGGCGACGGGCAGATCGCGATCTACGTCGACGGCCAGAAGGTCGCGTCGGCCCCTCTCTCCTCTTTGATTGCCAAAGAGCCCAACGACAACCTGCAGGTCGGAACCGACGCCCGCTCAGCCGTCACCGACAAACCCGCACCCACCGGCTATGTCGGCCTGATGGAATCAGTCGAGGTCTTCAGCGGGACGCTCGTGCCGAAGAACTAATTCTGGATGCGTTTGTCCTTTACTTCCCGCCCGCCCTCGCTGATAGTTTCCGCCTCGCCAGGAAACTTGGTTGCCGAGGGCAATTTGAAGCGATTTCTGACTCTCATCGGACTCGAACTCACGCCCCACCACCACCGGGAAAAGCTCATCTCCGGACTCGGCGGATTTGCCGGCATCGCAGTCGTCATGGCAACCACGGCGATGCTCGTTGACCACTCGGCCGTCATGCCTGTCGTGGCGTCGCTGGGCGCGTCGGCGGTTCTCCTGTTCGCCGCACCGCACGGGCCTTTGTCGCAGCCTTGGGCACTGGTCATGGGCCACCTGCTGTCGGCGGTGATCGGCGTCACCTGTGCCCGCCAGATCGACAACGCTCCCGTCGCCGGCGCCGCCTCCGTCGGCCTCGCGATCACCGCGATGTACTACGCCCGCTGTATCCATCCCCCCGGCGGTGCGACGGCCCTGACGGCAGTTCTGGGCGGCGAGAGCCTGCGACGGCTCGGCTACAGCTACGTGCTGATTCCGGTCGCACTCAACGTCGGGCTCATCCTCCTGGTCGCGGTGCTTTTCAACTGGCTGTTCACCTGGCGGCGATACCCCGCCGCACTTGCCGCCCACAAGCCGGAGCAAAGTGTCGTGCAGCGCGAGGACTGGGCTCACGCGCTTCGCGAAATCGGTTCGCTCGCCGACGTCAGTGAAGACGACTTGGCCGAGCTTCACCACCTCGCCGTCCAACACGCCAGGCACCGACACCTGTCGCGACGCGACGGTCGCACGCAATCGCGCCCGACACCCTCGGCGCTCACCCGCTGATCGATACAGCTGAACCGCACGGGCCCTGGCAGGCCTACCTGCTGATCGTGATCCGCCGGGCGCTTTCTCCAGTCGGCTCGATCCGAACTTCGATCCGCTCGCTCGGCAGCAGTTCCGCCACCCGGCTCGGCCACTCGACGACCACCACGCCGCCCTGCTCCAGCAGTTCGCTGAAGCCGATCGCCTCAAAGTCGTCCGCCCCGCCGACGCGATACGCGTCGAGGTGGAACACCGCCAGCCGCATCGCGTCGGCGGATTCCGGCGACTGTGCGTAAATGTGCAGCAGCACGTAGGTCGGACTGCTGACGCGCAGCGGATCGCCGCCGAGGCCGCGCACCAATCCGCGAACGAACTGTGTCTTGCCCGCGCCGAGATCGCCGTGCAGCGCGATCACCTCCCCGCCGACAAGCGTCGCCGCCAGAGCCGCGGCAATCTGCTCGGTCTGCTCGACGCTCGAGGATTCGTGGGTTTCAGTCAGCAAGAGGTTCACCTTGGGTGGCATGGGCTAGCGGGTACGCTCGCCCATGCCACCCGGAACTACTCCGTCACATCGATGTCCTCGGCGGCCACCGGCGCGTCCTTGTCGTAGTCGAAGCTGCCGATGAACTGCAGGTACGCGTTCCGCGAGACGCCGGTCACCTTCGGGTTATAGTCGAAGTCGAACATCACCACGGCGAACTGCGACGTCTTCACGCCCGCCTTGGCGGCTGCGGCCGCGGCTTCGTCGATGAACGACATTGAATACGAGTGAAACGCCAGCAGCTCATGGGTCGGCCGGGGCTTGGGCTCTTCGTCGTTGAGCTCGACCAGGTCGTGGCTGTAGTAGCCGAAGCCGAAATCCGCCGCGAACTGATCGATCGGCGCATCCTCGTCTTCGTGGTTCTCGTCGAAGTAGTCTTTCGGCACCTTCTTCAGCGGCGCGATGCCCACCCAGATGGAGACACGCCCTTCTTCGCCAAAGTGTGGGGGACCGTCGCGTGTGATCTTCTTTCGATTCTTCATGAGGCCTGCTTACGAGAGTTGAAAGCCACAGAGACACAGAGGCACAGAGAGTCGTCTCAATTTCGATGCCTCAGCACCTGCATCGAGCCTGAACGCTGAATCAGATCGTGGACCAGATACCTCTCCGTGCCTCCGTGTCTCTGTGGCTCTTTTCCCTGGGTTACAACAATTCATCCAATTCTCCGACCAGCCGGTCGAACACCGCCATCGCACTGTTCACCGCGTCGGGCTTCTCCATATCGACGCCCGCCCCGCGCAGCAGGTCGAGCGGGTCTTTCGAGCAGCCGCCTTTCAGGAAGCCGAGGTAGTCGTTCAGTTCCTTCGCGCCGCCCGTGGTCACGCGTTCGCTCAGCGCGATCGCCGCGCTCAGCCCCGTCGCGTACTTGTAGACGTAGAAAGCACGGTAGAAGTGCGGAATCCGCAGGCACTCCAGCTCCAGCTCCTTGTCGATGACAAAGTCTTCGCCGAAATACAGGTCCAGCAGCTTGCGGTATTCGCTCCGCAGCTTGTCCACCGTCAGCGGCTCACCCGCTTCGACGATCGCGTGGATCACCTTCTCGAACTCCGCGAACATCGTCTGCCGCACCAGCGTCGCGCGGATGCCGTCGATCTGACGGTTGATCAGGTATGCCTTCTCCTGCTTCGTTTTCGCCTTGGCCATCAGGTGCCGGGCGAGCAACTGCTCGTTGAACGTGCTGGCCACCTCGGCGACGAAGATTGTGTAGTTGTAGTACTGGAACGGCTGGTTCCGCGCCGAGTACCAGCTGTGCATGCTGTGCCCCGCCTCGTGTGCCAGCGTGAACACATGATCCAGCACCGTCGGCTGGTAGTTCATCATGATGTACGGCAGCCCGTCGAACGTGCCGTAACTGAACGCTCCGCTCTGCTTGCCCTGGTTGGGGTAGCGGTCGCTCCAGCGGGCCGCCGACAGCCCGTCGTTGAGCGTCTTGCAATACTCCGTGCCCAACGGCTCGAGCGACTCGATTACCGCCTTGGTCGCCTGCTCCCACGAATACTTCTTGTCCAGGTCCGACAGGATCGGCACATACGTGTCGTACTGGTGGATGTCCTTGATCTTCATCTTCTTGCGACGAAGCTCCAGGTACCGGTGCACCGCCGGCAGGTTGGCGTGAACGCTGTCGATCAGGTTGGTGTAGACGCTGGTCGGCATCCTGTCGGGAAAGAGCGCCGCCTCCAGCGCCGACGGGTGATTGCGCACCTTGGCGTAGTAGACGTCGCGCTGCACCGACCCGTTCAGGCTCGCCGCGATTGTGTTCTTGTGGGCGTCGAACTGCGCGTAATACGTATGGAATGCTTCCTTCCGCACCGCCCGGCTCGGCGAATGCAGGAACGCCGAGAACGAGCTGTGCGACAGCTCGACCTTCTGCCCCTTCTCATTCTTGATCGCCGGCCACTTCAGGTCGGCGTCATTGAGCTGTCGGAAAATCTGGTTGGCCGCGTCCGACATCTGCCCCTGCATCGCGAGCAGTTGCTCTTCCTTGTCGCCGAGCGTGTGCGGGCGGTACCGAACGACCCGGTCCAGCGCCAGCTTCCAGTCGGCCAGGGAAGGGTCGGCAAGGAACGCCTTCATCTTCTTGTCGGGGATCGCCAGCAGTTCCGGCCGAATGAAGCTTGCCAACTCGCCGGCCCTGGTCGAGACGTGCTGGTATCGCCCCTTCATCCGCTGGTAGTCGCTGTTGCCCTGGTCCTCGGCGGTCTTCAGGAACGCATAGACGCCCAGCCGTTCGCCCATGCGATCGATGGCGGCGTCAAACTTCAGACAAGCGGCGACCATCTCGGCCGACTCCTTCAGCTTGCCGCGGAACTTCTCGAACCCGGCGATCTGCTTTTCCCACTCGCCAAACGCCTTCTCCCAGTCGGCGTCGCTCTTAAAGAGCGAATCGAGATTCCAGGTGTCGGCGGTTTTGACTTTGGCACGCGGCGGCAGGGATTGGGTTTTGGCCATAGAGGGGCACCGTTTTACAGGAGAACCCACGCCAGGTGTAGCCGGGGCGGTCGGTGGCGAGCGGGTGAAGATGGAAGATGGAGGATAGACAACTGAGGATGGAGCATCGCGGAACGGTCCCCTCCTCCGGCGTACACCGGCGGACCGGGCAGCATGCGGTTCCGGTGGACCTCGCTCCTTTCAGGATTGCCGAACGAACCCAAGGCGACGGCATGCCACGCCGCCGAACGAACCCGAGATGTACAC
This sequence comes from Humisphaera borealis, assembly GCF_015169395.1. Lineage (GTDB taxonomy): Bacteria > Planctomycetota > Phycisphaerae > Tepidisphaerales > Tepidisphaeraceae > Humisphaera > Humisphaera borealis. The sequence goes on along the minus strand of NZ_CP063458.1, from coordinate 5,465,419 downwards.
GCGCAAGGGCACGTGACACGCTCCGCTTCGCGTCGCGGCTAACCGATCCGGAGACGCTGCGCCGCAATCGAGTGGTTAGCCGCGACCCGCAGCGGAGCGCGTCACCTGGCGTAAAGCTCACACCGATCCGGTGCATCAAATACCGAAGATCTAAAGTCGCATGTACCCGCGCCAGCGGCCCGAAAATGCCAGATTGCCGAACGAACCCAAGCCGACCGCCTCGCCGCGCCGCCAAACGAACCCGAGATCGCACTGCCAAGCGACCCCATCAGTGACACGGGCTTCCAGCCCGTGCGTGATGCACGATGCTTCTGACAGCCGTTCGAAGCGTACATCTTCCACCTCCCTCTGCCAAACGAACCCGAGATCGCCAAACGAACCCGAGAAACTTGACTGCCGGCCCGCTGTGCGTGACACGGCTTTCCAAGCACAACTGTCCGGCAATTTACCAATTCCAGCGTGAGCCATGACCTGGCACATCCTCATTTCACCAGAGTCGCTCGGCTTTGCTTGCGATCGCGGCTGATGGCGCGCATGCGGCGGCGTCACCCTCAGATCAGGGTGTGCGGGAACGTCGTGGCTTCAGGCCAGCTTCTTGCGTGCCCGCAGCCGGGCCTGACGCGCTCGTTCCAGCGAACGCTCTCGCTCGCGTTTGGCGATCACCGCCATCGCCTCCTGGATCGACATCTGGCCCCGGGCCACGCGGCCCAGCGCCGCCAGGGCGTAGACGCTGACGCGGTAGCCGCTCTGCACGTACATCATCAGCACGGCGATCACCGCGATGTACAGCTGCGTGGTGATCCCATTGCGGCTGGTGCTCAGCAGGTGGTCCATTCCCGCCCAGGTCTTGAGCCACTTGAAAAACAGCTCGATCTGCCAGCGCAGCCGGTAAACGGCGCCGACGACGTGAGCCCCGACCGTCGCCGCGGGAAGATTGGTCAGCAGCCGCAGTGCCTGGGATTCGCCCGATCGGTCGGTGCTCTCGATGGTGATGCAGCGGAACAGGCCCGCCGGCGCGTCGCGGCCGGGAAGTCTCACCACTTCCTCGGCGATCACGCCCGCCTCGACGTCCGCCGCCGACGGCGGCAGGGTCTGGACCACCGTCATCGCCGGTTGGTTGGATTTGATACGAACGACAAAGTCGCTGCCCTTGTCCAGGACGGCGCCGAGGAAGCCGAACTCGACGAAGTTGCGGTCCACGACGTACAGCACGCCGGGCAGGAGGTCGGCGGCGAAGGCCGCGGCCTCCGAATGCCCGTCGTCGCCGCTGACGGTCAGCACGCGGGGAATCCAGTTGCCGGCGTCGAGCTGGACGTTGGCGCGGACCTGTCCCTGCACGCCGCCGTCGCGGTTCTTTTGGCGCATCGCCCAGGCCACATCGCACAGCGTGGTCATGTAAGTGCCGTCGGCGGCGATGATCTGCCGGGTGATCCCTTCGAGGCCGTCGGCGTCGCCGAGATTCGGGACACGTTGCTGCAGGTCGTCGATCAGCGGCACGAGCAGCTGAGGGTCGAACGCTGCAAGAGCGTCGGCGGTGGTCGAGCGTGCCAGCTTGTCGAGTCGCAGATCGCCCTGGAAGTCGCCGCAGTCTTCGATGCGTCGCAGCGATCGGGCCATGGGATCGAAGAACGACAGGAGCAGGCCTTTGACCAACTGGTCGCGGCCGAGGATGGTGTTGCCGTGAGCCGGCAGCGCCGCCAGACGATGGAGATGTTCGTCGAGGAGATTCCCGGAGCGGCGCACGGCCAGACGTCGGTCCGACGGCGTCGGTTGCTGCTGCGAGGATGAACGACGGACCGCCACGGGCGCGAACTATGCCACGCGGCATCAGAAAGCGCAAGAGCGAAATCTTGCGAATGTCACGGCGTCGAAATGCCGGACAGTTGTGCTTTCCAAGCCGTGCAAGGTGCGTCACACGCCAGCAGGCCTTCATCTTCAATCACCTTTTCAGCCGAACGAACCCGAGGCTCGAATTCGGGTAGCGGGTCCAGCAGGTGAACCGTATGAGTGCCCCGGTCCTGTGAACAACCGTCGGAGAAAAGGCTTGCATGACAAAGCATGTATGTTAGTATAGTGTACGGTTCTTGGTTGTCCAGAGATTTCGCTGAAGCGCTGGATACTTCCACCGGAACTGCGCCCGGGAACGCCGAGCTGGAGCACGGCGTTCCCGAGGCGTGACTTGCGGTCAACATCACGGTAGCAATGATTAATCCGCTCGTAAGCCAACTTCGCTTGTGCCGGACCGAGCGGGCGCGTTCTCGTCCGTTGCGAAGCGAGCTCTTGTCAGATGTGTAGGTAGCGGCAATCGAACGGCCTGACGTAATCCGGCGACATGATGACGCATTTCCTATTCCCGGCTCACCCTCTGAGACCGGCTACGGTCGACGAAATGTTCGCCGATCAACTGTTGGCGGTCCGCCAATCGGGGTACTCGGCATCTTTCTGTCCGGATTCTGTAATCCAGGAAGGCAAGCCGCTTCGCAACATGCCGGCCGGCGCGACGGTCGTCTACCGTGGCTGGATGTTGAATGCGACGGAGTACGATCGGCTTGCTGCGGCGATCGGTGCCGCTACCGCGACTCCGCTGACGTCGCCTGACAAGTACCTCGCGACGCACCACCTCCCCAACTGGTATCCACTGATTGCGGAGTTCACGCCCGAGACTTTTGTGATTCCCTTGACCGCTGACTTCGAGACCGAACTTCGTTCGCTCGGATGGGACGAGTTCTTCATCAAGGATTACGTCAAGTCATTAAAGACCTCGCGCGGTTCCATCGTGAAAGATCCATCGGAGATCGGATCCGTCGTCGCGGAGATGGAGCGGTTCAGGGGCATGATCGAGGGCGGGCTTTGCGTCCGTCGTGTGGAATCGTTCATTGCCGAGTCTGAGCGGCGTTACTTTGTGCTGAACGGCAGGCCATTCTCACCCGATGGTCAACCCGCGCCCGACTTGATTCATCAGGTGGCCTCGCGAATCTCGTCTCCTTACTTCTCGGTTGACGTCATCCGTCGCGACGATGGCGTGCTGCGCGTGGTCGAGGTCGGGGACGGCCAAGTCTCCGATTTAGTAGGATGGACGGCTTCCGCGTTTGCCGCTATCTGGGCGGCGGTCTGACCAAGCGTATGACATGCTCAGACGTTCGAGCGTTGGCATGGCACTCAATGCTACCCGCCATTACGGTAGTGCCATTGCGATGCGGCCATTGCACGAACTCATCAACCGAGACGATCCCGCTTTCCCGCTTGTACGAGAGTGGGTTAAGGCGGCCGTCCGTCCCGTGGATGTCCTGCCGCCATCACACACACGGGATGATGCACTGTTTCAGACCCAAGTGACGACACGCTCTGCCATGGGGGCAGTCGTCTACGAAACCGGCGGAATCGTCGTGGACGGCGGCTGGCTTCGCATCCTGGGTTCCGGCAACGCGGAAGTGACTCGAACGCTGCCGGCGTGGAATGCCGGGCGAAGTGACGGTTTTTTCCTCGTCGCCGACGACGCCGTCGGCGGATTCTTTGCTATCAATGGCGGCGCGTTGGGGGATGACCGAAAAAATCTGTATTACTTCGCCCCGGATTCGCTTGAATGGGAGCCTACCGAGATGGGCTACTCCGAGTTTCTCCAGTGGGCATTTTCTGGGAAGCTTGACCAATTCTATGAGTGGATTCGCTGGCCCGGCTGGGACGCCGACGTGCGCACGCTGCACGGGGATCGCTGCTACGCGTTCTACCCGTTCCTCTTCACAAAAGAAGGTGCGGGAGGCTGCGGCCAGCGCATGGAAGTTCCGATCGAGGAGGCTTGGGGACTACAAATGGATCTTCGGAACCAGCTTGGGTCGCCGGGCCAGGACCGCTGATTCGCCCTTGTACGCCGTGGTCTGGTTGAGGCACTCCTCGACGCAAATTGACGACCCGGGATTTACGGCTTTCCGTGCTCGGACGCACCTAGCACGGCTTAGGAAAGCCGTGTCACGGACGCCTTTTGCAGACGCGGATGGCGCATCCGCCGGCGGCCGATCGATTATGATCACCGCATTGGCCAGGCGGATTAACGCCACTGGCCGCCACGTCTCTAACTCTGCAGGATGCCCATGACTCCATCCAACCGGAACGTACTCGTTGTGAATGTAGCGTACTGGGTGGTGGCCGCCCTGCTTCATCCGCTGGCGAGCCTTCTGCCGTCAGAATCGGGGCAGACGCCCAGGATTTTCTCGCTGCTGATACCGCTGGTCTTTATCGGGCTCGCGTCGGGGTCAACGTACATGATCGCGCGAGCCATGCGGCAGCCGAAGGGACAGTAGCTCGCCATCCAGATGTGACGGGCGATCCGTTTGCGTGCAGCCCTGCAGATCGGTAAGCCATTGGGAATGAACCCACCGCTCCGATCGATCGGCATGGCCGCGTTGTTGGCCTGGGTGTTCGTCGTGCCCTGTCCGGTCGCGGCGGATACGGCTTCCCCACAGGAAACAATCCCCACCCTGGCCCTCCGGCGGGATACCGGCGGAGGGATTGGGATCACGCCTTGACCTCAATCCCGCGCATCGTGCCCGTGCTGGTGGCGAAGCGGTCGATTTCGAGTCCCAGTTGCTGGAGCATCGACACGTAGAGGTTGGGCAGCGGGTGGTTCTTTTTGGTGTCGAACGCCACGTGTCCGCCATGGCGGAAACCGCCGCCGACGAGGATCGCGGGGAGGTTGATGTTGGAGTGGGAATTGGCGCTGCCCATGCAGGTGCCGTAGAGCACCATCGTGCGGTCGAGCATGGTCTGCTCGCCTTCCTTCGTCGCGTCGAGCCCTTTGAGCAGGTCGGCCAGGGCGTGGAACTGCATGGTCTCGATCGTCTTCAATTCGGTCAGCGTTTCCGGACGGTTGCCGTGGTGCGTCAGCGAGTGGGTTTCGTGGGTGACGCCGGCGATGTCGCTGGCGTTGCCGATGGTGTTGATGAAGACGGTCACCAGCCGGGTGCTGTCGGTTTCGAGCGCCAGGCGGATGACGTCGTACATCAGCTTGTGCGATGCCGTCATCTGCCGGCCGTCCACGTCCTTGGGCTCGGGCACGGCTACGCTCGGTTTCGGCTTCTTCTCCCACTCTTCGGACTTCACCATGTTCTTCTCTAGGTCGCGGACGCTGGTGAAGTACTGGTCGAGGCGGTCTTTGTCTTTCGGGCCCAGATCCTTCTCGATTCGCTTGGCACTGTCGTTGACGAAATCGAGCACGCTGCGGCCGGTGCGGAGATCGGTCAGGCGGGCGTCGATCTCTTTGGCGGTGCCCTGGACGAACATCTGCCGGTAGAGCGCGGCGGGGCTGCGCTCGCTGGGGATCATCACGCCGCCGCGGGTGTAAGAGAGGCTTCCGCGTTCGTTGCCGATGCGGGTGGCGAGGGTCGGGAAGCGGGTGGCCGGGCCGATCTGTTCGGCGGCAAGCTGGTCGAGAGAGACGGTATTTCGAAACGCCCCGCTGCCGGGGTGCGGGGCGGCGGTGAGGAACGATGCCTCGGCGGCGTGGCCGCCATCCACGCCGGGGTGCGATACGCCGCTGAAGACGCTCATGCGGTCGCGGTAGCCGTCGAGCACCTTGAGGTATTCCGAGGGTTTGTAGTCCTTGCCGGTGCCTTCGGGGAAGAAGAACTGCGGCAGGATGCCCATGTTGGTCTGGATGGCGATCATCCGCCGGGGCCGGGCGGCGGCCTCGACGGCTTTGGCCCGGGCCAGGGCGGGGATCATCGCATCCAGCAGCGGAAGCGAGAGCGCAACGCCGGTGCCGCGGAGGAAGGTGCGACGCGAGAGGGAACGGCCGGCCATGGGGGACTCCTGGGAACGCCGAGCTCCAGCTCGGCTTTTTCTTCGCAACCAGGGATAGCCGAGCTGGAGCTCGGCTTTCCCAGTGCGGTATCACTTCGATAAGAACAACGGACTCTGCACGATCTCGTGAATCAGCGTCTTGATGCCGTACTTGCTCGCGGCGGATTTTTCGAGCACCTGTTCGACCGCCTGGCGATCGGTGAAGCCGACCGGCGCGCCGGTGGCATAGATCACCAGGTGGTTGACCAGATTCCGCGCCAAGGCCTTCTCGTCGGCGAGCAACAGTTTCTTGAAGCCGGCGATCTCGTCGAACGCCCTGCCGTCGGCGGTTTGGCCGGCGCTGTCGACCTTCGGACCGAACTTGTAACTGGCGGCCCGGCCGAAGCTGAACTCCTTTGGAACGGCGTCGCCCTGGCCGAGCGACCGGTAGCGCTCCTGCCAGCCGCCGATGACGTCATAGCTTTCCAGCGCGAAGCCGGGCGGATCGATGCGGGTGTGGCAGGCTGCGCAGGCGGCGTTGTTGCGGTGCTTGTCGAGCAGCTCGCGGACGGTCGTAGCGCCCTGCACATCGGGCTCGATCGCCGGCACGTCGGGCGGCGGCGGTTCCGGCGGGCGGCCGACGATCTTCCGCTGCACCCAGGCGCCGCGCTTCACCGGGCTGGTCGTGGTGCCGTTGGCGGTCACCTTCAGCACGCTCGCCTGCGTCAGCAATCCGCCGCGATGGGCGTCGGGCGGCAGCGACACCTTGCGAAACGCCGAGCCTTCGACGCCGGGAATGCGGTAATGCTCGGCGAGGCGCTGGTTGAGGAAGGCAAAGTCGGAATCGACAACCGCCGTCGTCGGCAGATCGCCGTCGACCATCGCCCGAAAGTAGGCCCGCGATTCGGCGAGCATCGCGTCGCGGAGGTTGGGCCGGAACTCCGGGTAAAGCCGCCCGTCGGGTGTGGTGGAATCGATGTCGCGCAGGTCGAGCCACTGGTCGGTGAAGTCTTCGACGAACCGCTCGGACCTGGGGTCTTTCAGCATCCGCTCGACCTGCTCGCGCAGCACATCTTTCTGCCCCAGCTTGTTCTTCTCGGCCAGCGAAAGCAATTCGTCGTCGGGGGCCGAGTTCCAAAGGAAGAACGACAGCCGGCTGGCGACCGCCCAGGGGTCTAGCCTGCCGGCCGGTTCCTTGAGGAACAGAAACTCCGGCGAGCACAAGGCGGCCTCGTAGGTGGTGCGCATCGCCTCTTCAAAGCCGGCGCCGTCGGAGAGCTGCGATTTGAAGAGCCCCAAGTAACGGTTCACTTCTTCGGTTGAGACGGTTCGGCGAAAGGCCCGCCGTAAGAAATCCTTGAGCAGTCGGGTGGCATCGGTATCCGGGGCGGCGGATGTGACGGCACCGTAGGTGATCGGGCCGATCCGCGGCGCGTTGCGGATCGCCTTGATCGGCGTGCGCTTCGGCAGGCGGGGGTCGGTTTCGGCGGGCTTGCCACGGGGAATGGGAGCCAGGGGGAGATCGCCCCAGAGTTGCTGATGGCTCGCCGGCGGCCACTGCTCGAAGATGGGGCCCTCGACATCCAGCCAGTCCACGGCGATCCCCGGGCCGACATACTCCGCCGCCTTGCCCTTACGCTCGCTGACGCGCACCGGCCAGAGCGAGGCGGCGTTGTAGCAGATCTCTTCCCCCTCGTTCAGCCAGACTTCGACTTCATGAACGGTCGGCTTGAGCGACGGCGCATCGTAGTAGCCGATCAGCCGCGAATCGGCCCGCAGCGAGGCCTGCTCGGTCCTCAGGCTCGGCAGGATCTGTCCCTTGTCGTACTGGAACGACCAGAGCGAGATGCGAAGGCGATAGCGGCCGGCGTACGACGCGATGAACGGGTTGAACTTCGGACGAAACGCGTCGTCCTCGTGGCGGAAAAGGCCGACCGAGCCGGTGTAGGGGAACTTCTTTTCCTTCTCCATCTCGCCGAGCTTCGGGCGGTCGGCGTCCTCGCGGATGATGGGAAGCAGCGTGTCGTCGTACTTGAAATCCTTGATCGGGATAGCGTCGCCGTTGGTCAGAACGATCTTGAACGCGTACGAATCGCCGGCGTACAGGCGGTTCTTGTAGACCTGCGGCCAGGCGGCGTGGGGGGCAGTGGCGGCGGTCAGTGCGACATCGGCCGCTTCTAGATATTTGGACAACTGCACGTGCGACAGATCGAGTGCGCCGGCGAGCTTGTCGTACCCGTTCACTCGGCCGTCGTCGGGAAGCAGGTTCTTCACCGACAGCCCCGGCAGCGCGAGCAAATCGCGCAGCGTGTTCTCGTATTCGGTGCGGTTGAGCCGCCGGTAAACGGCGCGCCCGTCGCCGGGCTGACGGCGGGACTTTTCGGCGCCGGTCAGTTGCGACTTCAGTTGTTTGAGCACCGGCTCGGTCTCCGCCGCCGTCGGCCGCTGTTTGGCCTTGGCCGGGGGCATCTCGCCGGACTCGATGCGGTCGTGGATTTTCAGCCAGGTGTCGAACTGCGTCTTGAAGTCGCCGGAGACCGAGGAGAGGTCGAGGCCTCCCTTCTTCGAATCGGCGTCGTGGCAACTGACGCAGTGGGTGTCGAAGAGTGCGCGGACGCTCTTGTCGATCGCCGGGGCGGCCGGGGCTGTGTTTACGCAGAACGCCACCGCGCCCAGGAAGGCGACCAACGACGCATGCTTGAAGCTGCGCAGGTCGAGAAGAACGACGGTTTTCCGCATGCGCCAACTCGGAGGTCGAACAATCGGCCAAGACGACGTGCCAGCCTCGTGTAGAGGCGATCATATGGCTCTACCGACCTTCTTTGGCGTGTGTTGCATGGGTCCTGGGACGGCGGACCATGTCGGTCAAGCAGTAATCGCCCCAGGCTTCTTATAGGGGGATGCCTACATTCACCGCAGTAGATCACGGATCGGTGTTATCCGGAGGCAAGGGTGGTAATGCGCGCACTTATTGCCCACACTCGATGTCGGCCGTCGATTCTCCCATGATGTCCGGGCCGTTCGTTGTTCAGCCCTGCGCGGGCAAGCGGTCGGCAAAGGGAATTGAGGAGTCATTTATGTCACGTTCAGTTCTTTCGCGGGCGATTGCCTGCGGTTTTGGGTGCGCTGTTGCGATGCTGTCGTCGTCAACTCTTGCTCAGTCCGCACCAGACGACCGGCTCGAGGCCCCGGCAGTTCGGCCCTTCGGTCTGGACACGACCGGCGTATCCGACGATGCGGAGCAGGTCAGTCCGCTGTTCCTGCAGGCGATCATGAATCCCGGTGACAAGGCCGCCGACCGCGCCCGCAACGTCGCCGCCACCCAGGAGGCCGACCCGCGCCGCCCCGGCAACCCTTTCGCCGGCCGGATGCCGTCGTACGAAATGCCGGCCGTTAACGTGACCGGCGAGGCGCTGGGCGCGTTCCGTGAAGAAGACAAGATCGGCCCCTACGGTCAGCCGCGCTGGACGGCCCGTCGTTTCACCCCCGGCACGCGTGTCTACGTTCGCCCGCCGGGCGTCGTCGAGTTCGAATACTGGCTCCGCCCGACGATCGAGAAAGATGGAAACACCGAAATCCGCACCCTTTACGAAATCGGCATCGGCCTCCCCTACCGCTTTCAGGTCGACTTCTACCTGCGTACCGATTCCGGCGGCGACGGCGAAGAGACCAAGGTCGGCCAGCAGCTCGAGGTCCGCTGGGCGGTCGCCGACTGGGGCAAGATCTGGGGTAATCCCACGCTCTACTTCGAGTGGGTTCAGAAGGATGCCGACCCTGACCAGTTCGAGTTCAAGCTCCTCCTGGGTGACGAGCTGACCCCCCGCTGGCACTGGGGCGTGAATCTGGTCGCCGAGATGGAGCTGGGCGGCGAACGGGAGTACGAGTACCAGGTCACCGGCGGCGTGACGTATGCCGTCATCGACTCGGTCCTGTCCCTGGGCCTCGAAGCGCAATGGCTTTTCGCCGACGTTAAGGAAGATCGCGGCAATTTCAGCCATACCGTGTTCGTCGGGCCGACGATCCAGTGGCGTCCGATCGAGCCGCTGCGTATCGCGTTTTCGCCGCTGGTGGGCGTAACAGACGATTCGCCGGACTTCCGCGCCTTTTTGAACGTGGGCTGGGAGTTCTGAGCAGAAATTGCACAGTCGCAGCTCGGGCTTGGGTAGCATGCGGTGACCATCGCCGCGGCACCTAAGTTCGGCTGCGGCAGGCAATTGATGAGTAGCGATACCGAACAGTTTCTAAGCACGATCGAGGCGCCTGGCGGCGTGACCTGCCTGCGGTTCGATTTTCGCACCGCCGGGGCCGAAGGAGAGATGTCTCTTCGCGGTCCCGGCGATTGTATTTGTGCGTCAGATTCATTCGCCGATGCGAGCTTGGAGGAATCGGACCAGCCGGCGCACGACGATAGCGCGACCGACGAGGATGTCGGATTCGTATTTGAATCCGCCGCAACCCGTCCGCGAGCCGCGACCTGGGCTCAACGCCTGACCTGCTCGGCGGCATTGTCGTGGTTTTTGTCGGTTGCGATCCACGGAGCCGCTGTCGCCGGCGGGTGGTGGCTCCTCGGGTACGTGAGGGAAAGCCGGCCGGCTGTCATCGAACTTGCATTCGGCGACGCAAGTCCGGAAGTGGGGTTGAAGAACCGGGAAGGTACACAGGATCTACCCCCGGGCTGGGACGGCCTGGCCCGCACCATGACGCAGGCTCCGGTCGGTAGTTCCCCGCCGGCCGTGGCGGCCGTGGCGGCTACTGAAACTCAGCCCGAGACTGATACCGCTATACCTCTGGAAATCGCCGGCATTGCATCACGGTCCGTCGTCCTGCCGCCGCCGCCGACGGAACGGCGGATATCGGTCGAGTCGGCGGTCGAGTCGCCTTTGCCGGATTTCCGTCGCAAGCTCGACATCCGGCCCGCCACGGTCGAACCAACGGCACAACACGCTGCTCCATCGGCTCCGCCGTCCGACCTGCCGTCCGATGCAAGGCCGATGACCGGGGAGCCACCACCTTCAGTGGCGGGGGAAGCGACGGCCGGTGCGGCGATGGCTTCCAATGCTCAATCCCTTTCCGACGTGCCCGGCGCTGGCGGCGCCGTCGGCCAGGCCAATACCGCGTTGCAAGCTGCCGGCGGCGACGGCACCGCCAACGGCCAGGGTGGCGCGGCGACCGGCGCCGGCGGTTCGGCCGCCACCGGAAAGCCCGGCATTCCCGCCGGCGTTCGTGACGGCGACCACCTGCCGACTCCGGTTTACCCGGAAATGTCCCGTCGTCGGGGCGAAAGAGGGGAAGTGAAACTGCTCGTGGAGATCCTCGCCGACGGTTCTGTCGGGCAAATCCAGGTGGTTTCCGATGCCGGCTTCCCCCGCCTGGCCGAGGCCGCGGCTACATCGCTGCGGGGCCACCTGTTCCGCCCGGCGACCGAAGATGGCGTCGCCGTGCGATCGACCCTGGTGGTGCCGTTCCGGTTTAACCTGCGTTAGTCCGATTTACCTGCGTTAGTCAGTGGACGGGTTGGCCGGATGCGGGCGGCCGATCAGCTCACGGCACCGATCAGTTCGCGGGCCCAAGTCTTGAACCCCTCGACCCCGTCGCGGGTCAGCCGCTCCAGCGCTTCGTCGCCCGCCAGCCGTCGCAGGATTTCGGATCTTCGCTCCGGCGGCAGGTGTGCCGACGCGACGACCAGCGGCCGTAGTTTCTGCATCGTCTCGGCCAGTACCGTCCACCGATCGTCCCATCGGTCAGCCAGCCCGTCACGGATCGACGCCGTCAGCGACGCGCTGCCGGCCGATACGGTGACGATGACCGGCCCTTTCTGAAGTTGGGCGGGCGTCACAAAGTCGCCGGGAAGATCGGCCGAGGTATCGGCCCGGTTCACCCAGATGCGCCGATCGAGGCAGTCACGGACGATCTGGTCGTTGACGGCAGTGGAGTTTGTCACCGCCAGCGCCAGATCGATGCCTTCCAGATGGCTGGGGCGATAGATGTCTGTAAGCCGGCGGACTTCGGCGGGCAGGTCGGGGTGGAAATCCGGGGATACGACGACGATCGATGCGACCCCGGCGTGACGCAGCGCCCGCACTTTTCGCACAGCAACCGCCCCACCGCCGAAAACGGCGACATGGCGTTGCGTCAGGTCGAGCATGACGGGGTAACTGAAGCTCATGTTTCCGATGGGCTGGGTGCCGAGGACGAGCCAGTCGGCGGCCCATTCCCGGGTCAATTCTCACGCGTTGTCATCGCTTCTATCGGCGAGTTACTTCAACAGGGCAGACATCGCGACCGGCGCGGCATCGTCGAGTCCGACAATCCGCATCTTAAGGATTGATTAGGCATATTGTTCCAATGACAATCTGCTGCAAACATACGGGGCTTCCGTCCTGGAAGCGATGCCCGACGTTAGTTCAGGAGTCAGTATGAATACGCCGTTGAAGATTGAAGTCGTGGAAGACAATGGCCTGGTGGTGGTCAAGCTCGGTGGCGAAGTGGGTCTGGCCGTCTCCAACCTGGACTACGAGTTCACGAAGATCACCGTCACCCGGCCCAGCGTGATTATCCTGGACATGCGCGAGGTGACATTTGTTTCCAGTCTCGGGATGGCGTTGTTTGTGAATCTGCGCAATACGATCAGGCGGAGGGACGGTCGGATGTTCGAGTTCGGTGCCCCAGCGAAGGTGATGGACGCCTTCCACCGCGCCAAGCTCGACGGGCTCTTCGAAGTACGGGGCAGCCTCGCAGAGGCTCTCGAGAGCGCCGGTCGTCCGATGCCGGCGGCACTGGTTGGGGATTCCGAAAAGGCCTGACGGACTGTGCGGGATTCGGTTCGTAGGGTCCGCCTTGGCGGACGCGAGCACGCGATCGCGCCAACCCACCGCGTCCGCCAAGGCGGACCCTACGGGGGTTCGCCACGCCATCGATTACCCGTCCCATCCAGACGGCCAGTTACATGCTCAGAACACGCACATCTCTGGCTTAAAGCTCATCCCCCGGCGGCCTGAGCGGCGGCCGCCTTGGCCAGTGCCTGCTGGTCGAGCGCGTTCTTCACCTGCAGCATCGACAGCACGCCGAACGCCAACGCCGCGGCCGCGGCGACAAACAGAATGATCGGAATGAAGATGGGAAGATTCCCCAGCGGGGTGTCGCGCGGCAGAACGAAGCGGCAGGCCCCCAGCGCCGCCAGGCACAGGCCCGTGGTCAGCAGGATGGGGATGAGCGTCTGCTTGTAGCTCATCGCCTGATACTTGGGCACGAACGCCGGGCCGTTCGTCGGCTGCACATGATGGGTATGGCCGAGGTATTCGATCGGGGCCGGGGGCACATTCACTTCGTCGGCGTCGTCCGCCACGACAGATTCAAGTCCTGAGGCCGCCTGATCGGTTCCCTGGTAGCCGGCTGTCGCGCCGTCCAGGTGAACGGCAACCCCTTCCACCGGTCCGGCAGGCTCTTCATTGGCTGGCGGCATCTCGGCATGAGGCGTAGCCGGACGCGAGACCGGCGGCGCGGCCGGGCGATTGATCGCGAACGGTGCGTCCTGCGCGGGTGTGGCGGGCCGGGCCGCGGCGGTCGCCGGTGGCTGTCCCGGCCGCTGCGGCGCCATCGGCGGGACATTGCCCGGCGTCACCGGACGGACCGGACGCTGTGCCTGCCCCGCCGGGGCGGCGGGACGGACCGGCGCCCCGGGAACCGCTGCTCGCGGTGCGGCCGGAAGCGCGGGCGCGCCAGCGGCAGGTGCGCCGGGGGCGGCAGGACGCTGCTGTGCAGGGGCCGCGGGGCGCGTGCCGGGCGCTGCCGGCCGCGCCTGCTGGAGCGCCGACGCGGGACGAGCACCAGGGATGGCGGCTTTCGGGGCGGCGGCGCGAGGAGCGGCCGGCGCGGCGCACCGCCTGTCGCAGGCCGTTGCGCCGCAGGGGCGGCGGCCTGCCTCGGGGCAGCCGTCTGTCGTGGGGCAGTGGGCGGCGCCTGCCGGGGCGCTACGGGTGCGACCGGCGCAACTGGTGCAGGGGGCGCGGGTTCAGGCGCGTACGCCGACTGCTCATGATGAACCGCATCGGGTTCGTGGTGGCCTTCGTAATGGCCATGGTCTTCGTAGTGCTCGTGCTCCTCGGGCTCGTGGTGTTCGCCGCTGCTCAAGCCCGCCAGTGCCCTGGCCAAATCGTCGTTGCTATTGCTCATCTCGATCACCCGCTTCGCCGACGTCACTTAAGGAAATCACCCAAATCCGCCGGCCATTCATCCGCCGGAATCCAAAGAACCCGAGCATCTTACGCGAATTGACGCGCGGTCCAAACTTTTTACCGATCGCGTCGTGAGTCGTCGTTGTGGCCGCGCTTGACGAACCGCTAAGGTGCCGTCCGTCGCGAGTGGCCGGCAGTTCGCACGGTGTTGCCTTAACGCAACGTCGCCCCGAAGCCGGTCAGAGGTTGTGGACGGACGCGAGGCGGCAAAGAACCGCCGGCTACGTCCGAGAATCCTGTTTCCTTGCCGCAACGCGGTGGTCATCCGGCAACGTCGAACGCTTTGGGCTTCGGGGAACGATGCCCGCAGGCCACATTCGGCATAACCGGCCCTGGTGCAGACGACTTCGGTTGCCGGGCGGAAGCAGGATCGACTGCGAGCACGTAACTCGCGAAAGCATAAGGGCTCGCGGCTGGAAACGAGGGGAAGGATCGCCATCGGCACACGGATGTGGAACGCCGTTTGATCTAGGAAGTCCGCCGGCAACGCAAGTTCAGGCCTGACCCGCCTGTGCGTCGCCGTGCATGCAGGAGCACGATCGCCCATGTCGGAAAACGATTTTCAAACCAAGCTGGCGGAACTCATGACGGAGATCAGCACGTTGCCCGTGGCCGAGCGGCAGAAGCTGCAGAAGGTCGCCACCGACACGCGCGAACGTCATGAACGGCTGCGCCAGCAGGTGAGCAGCCTGCAGGAGAGCCTCGATTACCTCCGGCTGAGCATCAAGTATCTGGTGTTCGACCTGGAAGCGACCCGCCGGGAGAACGGCTACCTGCGCAAGATGCTCGAAGAGACGCAGGACAGCGAAGGCGAAGTCTGATCGCTTAGAGACACGACCACGAATCACAGGGAGATCGCGAGCCGGAACGATGCGTTGCCAACGCGTCGCAACCGGCTCGCGGCGTTTTAAGAATCCTAGCCCAGTTGCCGAAACGAAGAGAACACGAAGGCTCGAAGGCACGAAGAGAACGCGAAGAAAGCGTCAGTGAGGTTGGGCTTCTTCATGCCCTTGTTGATATCCCACGGCTTTGCCCCGCTAACGAGATTCTCTGCGAGCATTACAGAATGCCACAGAGACACGGAGGCACAGAGGGCCGACAGCCTCCGACGCGCTTCGATGAATTCATCCCGCCTTCCCGCAATGAAGCGCATCCGTCGAAATGCCCTCTGTGTCTCAGTGTCTCTGTGGCTCCCTCTGTTTTTCTGTTGAGACCCGGCCGCGTCGCGATCCGATTCGTTCCCCGGTCCTCTTCACCGACCCCGTTCCACGACGCGCGGACCTCTCTTGCGTCGTCGATAGGAACCCTCTGAGGGGCTCTCACGGACCTGTACCTGCTGCGCGGCGCGACGGGCCTGCTGCAATCCCAACTCCCCCACGATTTCCTTCAACTGTGAATGCACGTCGTGCCACTCGCGCATCCGCACGTAGCTGACGAACGACGCCTGGCACCACTTGCGAAGTTTGCTGCCGGACAGGTGCTTCTGCCGGTCGTGGAACGCATCCCAAAGCCGCAGGAAGCCCAGAAAATCTGACTGCGGGTCACGGAACGGCGCGTGAGCCGTGTCGGCCTCGGCGGCTTTTTCCATGGGGCGTTCGCGCGGGTCCTGGATCGCGAGTGCCGATGCGATGACCAGCACTTCCTCCAGGCAGTCCTCGTGGATCGCCGCCAGCACCATGCGGCCGAGGCGCGGGTCGACCGGCAGCCTCGCCAGTTGATGGCCGAGTTGCGTGAGCTCGTTCCGGTCGTCGATCGCGCCCAGTTCGTGCAATGTCGCGTAGCCATCGCGGACGGCGCGGTAGTCCGGCGGTTCGATGAACGGGAAGTCCTGCACGTTGCCGAGGCCGAACGCCTTCATCTGAAGGATGACCGCCGACAGGTTCGTCCGCAGGATTTCCGGATCGGTGTAGACCGGCCGGCTGGCGAAGTCTTCCTCGCTGTAAAGCCGTACGCAGACACCCGGCCCGACGCGGCCGCACCGCCCCTTGCGCTGGTCGGCCGACGCCTGGCTGATGCGCTCGATCGGCAGTCGCTGAACCTTGGTGCGCGCGTTGTACCGGCTCATGCGGGCCAAGCCGGGGTCGATGACGTAGCGGATGCCCGGCACGGTGAGCGACGTCTCGGCGACGTTTGTCGCCAGCACGATCCGCCGTCGCTGGTGCGGCTGGAAGACCTTCATCTGCTCGTCGGCGTTGAGCCGGCTGAACAGCGGCAGGATTTCTGTTTCCGCCGGGTGGTGTTTGCGCAGCGCCTCGGCGGTTTCGCGGATCTCCCGTTCGCCGGCGAGGAAGACCAGCATGTCGCCGGGCCCCTCGGCGGCAAGCTCCCCCGCCGCCTGCACGATGGCATCTTCGATGGCCAGGTCTTCGGAATCGGGATCGGTGTCGTCGTCCAGCGCGCGGTAGCGCACCTCAACTGGATAGGTGCGGCCGGAGATCTCCAGGATCGGCGCCGGCTTGCCCTGCTCGCCGAAGTGCGTCGCGAACCGCTGTGGGTCGATCGTGGCACTGGTGATGATCAGCTTCAGTTCCGGCCGGCGCGGCAGCAGCGTTTTGAGCAGGCCGAGCAGGAAGTCGATGTTCAGGCTTCGCTCGTGGGCCTCGTCAATGATGATCGTGTCGTAGGCGTTCAGGAACCGATCGGCCTGCGCTTCGGCCAGCAGGATGCCATCGGTCATCAACTTGACGTAGGTTTCCCGCCGGGTCTGGTCGTTGAACCGCACCTTGTAGCCGACGGCGTGCCCGAGCTGCGATTTGAGTTCGCTCGCGATCCGCATCGCCACCGAACGGGCGGCGATCCGCCGTGGCTGGGTGTGGCCGATCATGCCGGTAACGCCGCGACCCAGTTCGAGCAGAATTTTGGGCAACTGGGTGGTCTTGCCGCTGCCCGTCTCGCCGCAAAGAACGACCACCTGGTTCTCGGCGATCGCCTTTTTGATGTCCTCCCGGCGTTGCACGACCGGCAGTTCTTCGGGAAAAGTCGGTTTCGGGAGATTGGCCCGCCGGGCGAGGACTTCCGCGGACGAGTCTTCGATCCTCTCCCCGATCGACTGCACCGTCGCGATCAGGCGGGCGGCATCGAACGTTTTTTTCTGCGACTCGCTCCGCACCGCCCGCAGCCGCGATCGCAGGCGTGGCCGATCGCGCAGCATGCAGTCGTCCACGCGCGGCCAGAGGGAATCGAGTTGGTTCGAAAGCTCGTTCAAGGGATGGCATTCTATGCACGGCGGGAGAGATCACCACGGTGGCACGGAGACACGGAGGGCAACTCGACTACGACGTCCTCTGAGCAAACACGGGAGGAACCACAGATGCACACAGATCTGCACAGATAGTCGAGACAGGCAGCAATCACTATTTGCTGCGGCACATCCGTGTCCGTCCGTTTTGGCTCATGCATCTCCGACGCATCTGATCTGTGCAGATCTGTGTGCATCTGTGGTTCCCCAAATCTTTTCGCAGACGACGTCGTAGTCGAGTTGCCCTCCGTGTCTCCGTGCCTCCGTGGTGATCTGCCTTCTTCCGCCGTCGAAAGCCCGAAATTGCATCCCGGCAGACCCTCTGCTAAACCACCCTCTCACCGGCGTGGCAGCCGGGCATCTCGGTCGCGGAGGAACATCATGAACCGCCTGCTCGCACTTTCGCTGTGTGTGTCCGTTCTCGCGTTTGTCGGCTGCAAGGAGTCCGGCTCCGGCAAACGGCAGATCGGCGTCATCCCGAAGGGCACCACCCACGAACACTGGAAAGGCGTCGAGGCCGGCGCGAAGAAGGCGGCCGCCGAGATGAACGTCGAGATCATTTGGAAAGGCCCGCTCAAGGAAGACGACCGCGCGGGGCAGATCCAGATTGTCGAGCAAATGGTCACCGATGGCGTCGCCGGCATTGTCCTGGCGCCGCTCGACGACAAGGCGCTACTCCGCCCGGTTCAGCAGGCGGCGGGTAAGAAGATTCCCGTGGTCATCATGGATTCGCCCCTGGCCGGCGAACTGAACAAGGACTTCATCTCGCTCGTCGCCACCGACAACAAGAAGGGTGGCTATCTCGGCGGCAAACGGCTGGCCGAGGTGCTCGGGGGCAAGGGCAAGGTCGTCCTGCTTCGCTACCAGGAAAACAGCGCCAGCACCGCCGAGCGAGAGGCGGGCTTTATGGACGCGATGAAGGAAGCGCCCGGCATCACGCTGATCTCGTCCAACCAATACGCCGGCGCGACCGCCGACAGCGCCCAGAAGAAGGCCGAGTCGATGCTCGACGTGCTTCGTGATGCCGATGGCATCTTCTGCCCGAACGAATCCAGCACGCAGGGCATGCTGAACGCACTGGAACGCGCCGGCCTCGCCGGCGAAAGCCAGAAGGTGAAGTTTGTCGGGTTCGACAAGTCGGTGCCGCTGCTCAAGGCGATGGAGGAGGGCAAAATCCAGGGTCTGGTGGCCCAGAACCCTGAGAAGATGGGGTATGAGTCGGTCAAGGTGATCGTCAACAAGCTCGACGGCAAGCCGGTGGAACCGAATGTCGATACCGGCGTGATCGTGATCACCAAGGAAAACCTCGGATCGCCGGAAGTGAAGGCGCTGATCGGGCGATGAGGAAGTGCGTGGCGGGGAACTGGACGATTGAGGATCGAGGATCGAGGATCGAGGGTCGCCGCACACCAAAGCGGCGTTTTCAATCCTCAATCCTCCATTCTCAATCCGCAAACCTCTGTCTTCGCCCCTCGCCGATCGATGGTATACTCTCGATGCGGTCCAAGAAGCCGGGCGTAAGCAGCGCCGGGCACGAGACATCGAACCTTCCTCCCCTGGCAGCAGCATCAGAATGTGGAACAACCCCCAGGACGACGCCTACGGTCAAACTCCCCCCCAAGTCGGAGGCGATCCCTACGCCGAAGTCACCTGGTCGTCCGACCAGCTGGCGCGGATGGAAAACGAGTGGCGGCGATTGCAGCGGGCGTTCGCGTACCACCCGCATGTCACGCTGTCGCCCCTCGAAGGTGACCCGCCGTCGTCGTACCAGGTGGACTTCCGTTTGACGACGGTCATCGTCAACCCGCGGACGAGCCAGCTCGAGTACGTCGCCAATGCTTCGGTGCAGATCGCGCTGCCGCCGGGCTTTCCGAACCAGGCGCCGGTCGTCAAGCCGATGACCGCGATCTTCCATCCCAACGTGTCGTACGAAGGGCTCTACCTCGAGGGCCTCTGGCACCCGAATGAAACGCTGCTGGGGCTGATCCGCAAAGTCGGCGACGTACTGGCGTACCGAAGCTACGACCCCGACTACGCCGTGAACCCCGCGGCAATGGAATGGCTGACCGCCAACCACAGCATCCTGCCGATCGACGGACAGGCGAACCTGTCGCCGCAGGCCGGCGGCGAGCCGCTGGAGCGCATCTGCAAGTACGGGCCGCAATCGCTGGAATCGATGAAGCAGTCGATCCTGGCGACGCAGTCATCCCTGTTCGGCAACTCGGCGCCCGACCCGCTGACACTCCGGAATTACGCCAATAAGACCCGTCTGGCGCTTAACCTGTTCATGGAGAACGACGTTCCGGAGCACTTGCAGTCGGTCGCGAGCGACCTGGACGAGGCGGCGCGGGAACTGGTGTCGATGTCGCCGCTGTACGACTACGTCCGCGAACGACGCCGGCGGATCGCGGCGCTGCGGCAGGCGGTCAAGTCGCTAGCGGCAGCCAAAGCGCCGCTGACCGGTGAGATCGACAAGCTGGCCGGCCTGGTGCCTGCCGCCGACCCGGACGAGCCGATGGCCGCGCTCAAGCTAATCCCCCCCGCCGCCAAGCTGCAGCCGTTGCAGTTCTCGATGCCGAAGATGATCGACGACGCCGAGAAGAAGTTCGCGGCGATCCGGTCGGCCGTCGAAGCGGTTGAAAAGCAGATGCCGCCGTCGCTGATTCCGACGGACTCGATGCTGGGCAAGCGGCTGGATCGAGAGATCAATTCCGGCGAATCCGACGCGGCCGGGGCGAAGAAAGAGGCGGCGGCCACGCTCGCCGACTTTGAGCCGGTGCTCAACCGCGCCGGCAGCGAGGCGTCGGCGCTGGAAGTCGCCGTCCGCTGGCGCGAGTACATGGACATGGCCGAGAAGGCCCGGCTGATCGAACGATTGATCCGCCAGAACGGCGCCGAAGGCATTCATGCCTACTACATCGAGCGACAGGGCAGCCGGTTCGGCCCGTATCAGTTTGAGCAATCGGTCGATCTCGGTGCCGGCGAACTGCTCATTCGCAACAATTCCGGCAAAACGATCGAGCTGTGGGACCACAAGCGTGACAAGCCCCTGACGACCAACGCCAACGGCGCCATGCTGGTGGCGCTCCCCGCCCCGCCGCCCGGCCCGGATGAAGAAGTCGAGGTCGACGAGCACGGCCAGCCGGTCAAGCGGACGATCCCCACCAAGTTCCTGATGACTGACCGCTGCGACGACCTGGTCGTCCTGCTGGAATACCTGCGGCGGTCGACGATCGAAACGGTGCAGAAGTTCGCCGCGTACAACGGCGATTCGCAAAGCTGGGCCGGCAAGGTCTGCCGCGTGCTGTCGCGACCGGAAGTCAAAAAGTCGATGGAGGAGGAACTCGCCGGTGCGGCCCGGCGGTGGCGGCACATCATCGTCGACCTGGCGGCGCTCAGCACCTGGAAGGAACGCCTGGCGACCTACTTTTTGCTCCACCGCTGCTCGGCGACGATCCCGCAACTGGTGGCGACGATCAACGACTGCAAGCAGAAGCACGCCGCGTCGAAGAAGAAGGTTGCCGACATCATGAGCAAGTCCGGTCGGGACACCGAGACCGGCAACATGGTCGTGCCGCCGAAGTACTCGCGGTCGTACCAGGAGGAGATGAAGCTGCAGGAAACCTGTGCCACGACGGCGCGGGTATCGACGGTACGGCTTAAATCGCTGGCGGCGCAGCTCAGCTATCGGTTGCAGGACCCCAAACGGCTGGGGAAGGGAAAGGCACCCACGCTCCGCGCCCTGCCGCCGCTGCCGGAGACCCTGGCACATCTGCCGCTGGCAGACGGCCATCTGGGCAACATGATCGCGCCATTGGAAGAACTGATTCAGGCACCCCTCGGCGGCCCGCCGCCGGAAGCCCCGGAGCAGCAAGAGGCGGCCTACGAACAGCCGGCCGAAGGCTACGCAGAAGAGGGTTACGCCGCCCCCGGCGAGTACGCCGACCAAGCCGTCGAAGGCTACGAACAGCCGGAAGCCGCCGAGCAGGGCCAGTACGATCCCGAGCCGCAATACGCTGTCGAATCACCACACGCGCCTGAGGCACAGTACGCCGACGGCCAGCCTTATCCGGAAGTCTCGGAAGTCGAGCCTTCCGGCCTGGCCCCCGCGGAAGTCGCCGGGCATCCGGCCGCCGAGGCCGCGAATCCCGAGTCGCCGTATGAGGCGCTGCCCGGCGAAGTCGGCCAGGAGTCTGTCGTCCACGACCAGTGGGTCATCCAGGAAGACGACGACACGGCGACCTACGCCGAGGACGCCTACGAGCAGTCCGACATCGCCTTCGGTTTCGAGCCCGACCCCGGTCCGCCGGGCGGGAAAACGGCCAAGTAGACCGGATCTTGGGTCGGTGTAGCGGCCTTGTTGTGGTGCGGGCTTCAGCCTGCACCCGCACCCGAATGTGCAGGCTGAAGCCCGCACCACAAATGCGCCATCCCGATACACCGTCGTCAGAACCGCTTTAGAGGCAGCGTCATGAACACCCATCGAAGGCGATTTCTGCGTCTCTGTGCATCGGCAACAGGCGGCATCCTCTTGCCGTGCTCTGAGCGTCTGTTCGCTGCGGATGCTTCGAGCCCGACGAGCGCCGGGCCGGCACCGTTCCGCATCGTCGAGAAGCCGACGCCGCTCGCCGGCGGGCCGGTGCTGCAGTGCGTGATCGAGAGCCCCTGGCTGCGACAGGCGCAGAACCCCGTGCGCATCCTGTTGCCGGCGAAGCACGACGCCGGTAAGCCGACGCGCGTGCTCTACATGCTTCCGGTGGAGGCCGGCCTCGGCACCCGATGGGGCGATCCGGTCGCCGAGGCGATCAAGACGCAGATCCACGACCGGCACAACCTGATCTGCGTGTACCCCACGTTCGACACGCTCCCCTGGTTCGGACGTCATGCCAAAGACGCCGGCATTCGCCACGAGGCCTACCTGCTGAACGCCGTCGTGCCGGCGATCGAATCGCTGTACGTCACCCCCGGTGATGCCAACGGGCGGCTGCTGGTCGGCTTCAGCAAATCGGGCTTCGGCGCGATGTCGTTGATCCTTCGCAACCCGAAGGTGTTCGGCTGCGCCGGTGCGTGGGATGCCCCGCTGATGATGGAAGACCGTGACTTGGGCCTGTTCGGGACGGCAGACCACTTCGGCACGAAGGAAGTCTTCTCCGAATACCGCCCCCTGCGGTTGATCGAAAACGCCGACCCCGACTTTCAGACCCGCACCCGGCTGGTGATCGCCGGCGAAGACTCGTTCGGCCCGAACCCGCCCGCCCGCTTCAAAGACCGCCCGCACACCGCAACCTTCCACGTCGAACTGGACCGGCTGAAGATCAAACACGTCTTCAACAACGACCTTCGCGTGAAGCACCACTGGAACACCGGCTGGGTACGGCCGGTGGTCGATGCGCTGGCAAAGCTCCCGTAGGGTCCGCCTTGGCGGACGCGTTGGGCTCGCGCGCTTTCCCGAAATTGTCCCGGTCGCGTGTTCGCGTCCGCCAAGGCGGACCCTACATGTGACCCAGGCGACCGCCAAGGCGCCCCCTGCGGGAAGTGTCAACGTTCGTCGCGGCGCACCGCGACAAAGCCTTTGCTTCCGGCTATATCTTCCCGCGTTCCGGGCGCAACGGATTCGCCCGCCTTCCACTGATTTGAGACAGCCGCATGAAGTTCACCCATCTGGAAATCCAAGGCCTGGTCCTGGTCGAGCTCAAGCTCTTCGGCGATGCCCGCGGGTTCTTCGTCGAGCGCTTTCACGAAGCGCGCTTCGCCGAAGCAGGCCTGCCGACGCACTTCGCACAGGACAACCATTCGCGCTCGGCCCCCGGCGTTCTCCGCGGGCTGCACTACCAGCACACGCCGCCCCAGGGAAAGCTCGTCGGATGTATTCGCGGGCGGATCTGGGATGTCGCCGTGGATGTCCGCGCCGGCAGCAAAACCTACGGTCAGCATTACGGCGTCGAGCTGAGCGACATGAACGGCAAACTCCTCTGGATTCCGCCAGGCTTCGCCCACGGCTTTTGTGTGCTCGGCACGGAGTCGGCCGACGTGCTCTACAAGGTGACCAACCCCTACAACCCGCCCGGCGAAGGGGGCATCAAGTGGGACGACGCGGAACTGGCTGTTGCCTGGCCGCTGGCCGAACTGCCCGGCGGCAAGCCGACGATCAGCGCTCGTGACGAAAAGGGGATGGCGTTCGCCACCTACAAGGCCAACCCCGTCGCATGGTGAGATTTGCCGCTGGTGAGTCTTGCCGGTGGTGAAACCTGCCCGTGTAGCGAGCGAGCTTGCTCGCAGCGTCTGCACACGTTGGGGAAAACGCGGCGAGCAAGCTCGACGGCTACACAACATGAAAATCTGGATCAGCAAGACCAAGCAGGATCTCGGCCGTCGTGCCGCCAGCCAGGGGGCATTCCTGCTGCGCGAGGCACTGGCGGCGAATGGCAACGCGACGATCGTCGTTGCCACCGGCGCGTCTCAGTTTGAGATGTACGAAGCGCTGGTCGCCGAGCCGGACATCGACTGGGCGAAGGTCGAAGTCCTTCACCTCGACGAGTATGTCGGCCTGCCCGCAACCCATCCGGCGTCGTTTCGACGGTATCTCGCCGAGCGTTTCATCAGCCGACTGCCGGTTCCGCCGCTGGCGTTTCATCCGATCCAGGGCGACGCCGACCCCGCCGCCGAATGTGCCCGGCTGTCGGGTTTGATCGCCGATCGGCGGATCGATGTGCTGTTCTGCGGCATCGGCGAGAACGGCCACCTGGCGTTCAACGACCCGCCGGCGGACTTTGAGACCGAAGCGCCCTACCACGTCGTCGAACTCGATGAGGCCTGCCGCCGGCAGCAACTCGGCGAAGGCTGGTTCCCCAAGCTGTCGGCAGTGCCGAAGCAGGCGATCTCGATGTCGATCCGCCAGATCCTGTCGGCCGACGCGATCGTCTGCAGCGTGCCCGATGCCAGAAAGGCCGATGCCGTCGCCGCCGCGATGGAAGGCCCGGTTTCGCCGGACGTCCCTGCGTCGGCATTGCAGGAGCACCCGAACTGCACGTTGTTTCTGGATGCCGAGTCGGGACGTTTGCTGAAGTGATCGGATTGAAGTCCGGCAGGGGATAATGGTGCCACGGGTCGCCGGTACTCCGGAGACCCGTGCCGACGGCACGATAGCGCACGGGTCTCCGGAGTACCGGCGACCCGTGGCACCAGGGCTGTTTCGTCTGCTTGGCGTCTGGTCGGTAACCGGCCTACTTCTTCCCCGCCAAGCCCGCCTGGAAGTGGACGATATCGCCGTCCTTCATGATGTATTCCTTGCCTTCCAGTCGCAGCCGCCCGGCTTCCTTGATCGCCTTCTCGGTCTTGTGCTTCACCAGGTCTTCGACGGTGTAAACCTCGGCCTTGATGAAGCTCTTTTCCAGGTCGCCGTGGATGCGGCCGGCGGCCTGCGGGGCGGTCCAGCCGACGGGAATATCCCACGCGCGGATTTCAATTTCGCCGGCGGTGAAGTAGCTGTGATAGCCGAGCAGCTTGTAGGCCTCGCGGGCGAGGGTGGCCAGGGCGGGCTCTTCCAGGCCCATGCTCTGCAGCATTTCCTTCTGGTCATCGCCGCCGAGCTCGGCCAGTTCGCTTTCCAGCTTGCCGCAGACGGGGACGACGGTGCCGCCTTCCTTCGCCGCGCGGTCGCGGACGACCTGCACCAGCGGGCCGGTGCCGTGCATGTCGGCCTCGTCCACGTTGGCGACGTACAGCACCTTCTTGGCCGTGATCAGACCTAAGCTGCGGACGAGCTTGCGCTCGTCGGCGTTCAGGTCGAGCGATCGCACGGGTAGGCCGGCTTCGAGCGGCGCTTTGCACTTTTTAAGCACTTCGGCGCGGGCGATCGATTCCTTGTCGCCGGAGCGGGCCGTCCGCTCCGCCCGATCGAGCGCGCTGCCGACAGTTTCCATGTCGGCCAGTGCAAGCTCGGTATCGATAGTTTCGATGTCGCCGATCGGATCGACCTTGCCGTCCACGTGCATGATGTCTTCATTCACGAAGCACCGCACCACGTGCAGAATGGCGTCGACCTCGCGGATGTGCGACAGGAACTTGTTGCCCAACCCTTCGCCGGTGCTCGCGCCTTTCACGATGCCGGCGATATCGACCACGCGCAGCGCGGCGGGGATGACCTTGTCGGTCTTGATGAACCCGTGAATGACCTTCAGCCGGGGGTCCGGCACGTCCACCACGCCGACGTTGGGCTCGATGGTGGCGAACGGGTAATTCGCCGCCAGCGCACCGGCGGCGGTGAGGGCGTTAAAGATGGTGCTCTTGCCGACGTTCGGCAGACCGACGATTCCGACTTCCAATGCCATAGGGCGAGGAATATAGGGGGAGAATGGCGAATGACGAAATGCGAATGACGAATGAAGCTCGAATACTCAATGTTTCAATCGCGCTACGCAACGATTCGTCATTGGTTATTTAGGCTTCACTCGCCATTCGCATTTCGTCATTCGTCATTCCGCTCAGGCAAGGATCGCCTTGACGATCTTCGCCTTCTCCACCCCCGTCAGGCGCTGATCGAGTCCCTGGTACTTGACCGTGAACCGTTCGTGATCGATGCCGAAGAGCTGCATGATCGTCGCGTGCCAGTCGCGGAGATGGACGGGGTTTTCGGTGATGTTGTAAGAGAACTCGTCGGTGTCGCCGTAGACCTGGCCGCCCTTGATGCCGCCGCCGGCCATCCAGAGACTGAAGCAGCGTGGGTGATGGTCGCGGCCGTAGGTGTCTTTGGTGAGCTTGCCCTGCGAGTAGATCGTCCGCCCGAACTCGCCGCCCCAGATGACCAGCGTGTCTTCAAGCATGCCCCGGCTCTTGAGGTCCTGCACCAGGGCCCAGGCGGCCTGGTCGATGTCTTTGCACTGGCTCGGCAGCACTTGCGGCAAGGAGCCGTGGACGTCCCAGCCGCGGTGGTAGATCTGTACGAACCGCACGCCCCGCTCGACCAGCCGGCGGGCCAGCAGCGCGGTGTTGGCGAATGTGCCCGGCTTCTTCGCCTCTTCGCCGTACATCTCGTAGGTGGCGGCCGATTCGGAGGCGATATTGGTCAGTTCAGGCACGCTGGCCTGCATGCGGAAGGCCATCTCGTACTGCTGAATGCGGGTTTGTGTTTCGGGGTCGCCGAGCTGTTCGTACTTCGCCTGATTAAGGGCTGACAGCCCGTCGAGCATCCGCCGGCGGGTGTTTCGATCGACGCCGGCGGGATCCTTGATGTACAGCACCGGGTCGCCGACGCTGCGGAGATTGACGCCGGCGTACTCGGCCGACAGGAAACCGCTGCTCCAGAGCTTGGCACCAATCGCCTGCACATTCGCGCGCGGGTCGGAATGATTGGCGTTCAGCACGACGAACGTCGGCAGGTTGCGGTTCTCGCTGCCCAGGCCGTAGGCCAGCCACGACCCCATGCACGGCTTGCCCGCGATCTGCGACCCAGACTGCATGAAGGTGATCGCCGGCTCGTGATTGATTGCCTCGGTGTGCATCGACTTGATGATGCAGATGTCGTCGGCCATGCGGGCGGTGTGGGGGAGAAGCTCGCTGATCCACGCGCCATGCTTGCCGTGACGGGCAAACTTGAAGACGGTCGGGGCGATGGGAAACCGCGCCTGGCCGCTGGTCATGGTCGTCAGCCGCTGGCCCTGGCGGATCTCGGCGGGAAGGTCCTTATCGAACCAATCGACCATCTTGGGCTTGTAGTCGAACAGATCCAGTTGCGGCGGAGCGCCGACCATGTGCAGGTAAATGCACCGCTTAGCCTTGGGCGCCAGGTGCGGCAGCGATGGAATGCCGGAGACGCCGAAGTTGCCCGCATGCGGCTGCTCGCCGGCGGTCGCCCCGCGGACGGCGGATTCGCCCAGCAGCGTGGCCAGCGCGGCAACGCCGAGGCCCTTGGCCCCGCGACCGAAGAACTGCCGGCGAGTTTCGAGGTTGATTGCTTGGTCGTGGAGGTTCATAGGGAAGATGCCTCTGTCTTGTGGCATGGGCACGGTAACACCCATGGGGTCGGTGGCCTATGCGCTGGCGAAGCTGACGTAGGGTCCGCCTTGGCGGACGCGTAGGCGTGATCGCGCCTAGGCATCCGCCAAGGCGGGACCCTACAGAGATCGGGCACGTCTCGTCTACCGCAGTCCAGTACCAACTACCGACAAAATCCGGTCTCGTTTGGCGGCGTAGTCACGCTCATCGAGCGCCGGCGTGGCGCCTGCCGTATTGACCGGCTCGATTAGCGGCACCCAGCTCTTGCAACCAGCATAGGCCGGCGAGTTAACGACCGTCACCGGTGTCGCCAGCCGATACGCCCGCACCAATACGATATACAGCGGATTCTCGGGTTTGTAGCTGAATCGCATATCGATCAGCGGCGGGGTCCAGACGTGCTCGTTTTCCAGCTTATCGACCTGCGACCGGTGGGCGACGGGAACGATATCCGTCACTTCCCCGGCGATCGCAAGCGTCACCTTCTTCGGCTCGACGGCATGGCTCTCAAACCCGGCCTGATCGCCGGGCTTCACCATCGCCATGTTCTGGTGGATGTAGGTCGGAAAGAAGACGAAGTGTCGGCTTTCCAGTTCGAACTCGCCGGCGGTTTCAATGATGCCGCCCTTGCGCAGCAGCATGATCTGGCGACCCGACGCCAGGGCGTCGGTGAGGAGTTTCCATTCTTTCAGGCCGGTATGGAGCGAGGGGGGAAGCATTGGCGAATCGTAGCTCAGTTGGCGACTTGGTTGAATGCCTTGGTTGATTGATTGCCTTGCCAAGTGGACAGTTCAAAGCGGCAGACACGAGCTTCCGCGCAAGCTTCCTGGGTGCACTTCAAAACCTCGACGCTTGATACGTGCTTGCAAATGAATCCCGATCGGCCAGCAGACCACCGATCCCAGAACGACGAACTTCAACCACGCACAGTTCAATGCAAAAAGCGGAACTTTGTGCACGCCACCCAGACGTGAAAAAGGAACAAGCAAACCATCCGGAGATTTCACCGAAGTTCGCGAATGCTCGCTGAACTCAGACCGATCGACACCGATGTAAACGGACCTATGCCATTCGCGTCGTGCGACGGCACTCTCTTCCGTGCGATGAACCCAGGTGTAATGGACGGTCCAGTTCGGTCCGAGGAAGATCAGAGCCGAAAGTGCAGTGGCCGCGATCCCTGCGAGGCGCAGGAGGTCGGCTATTGAATGGCGATAAACGCGACCAAGAAAGATGGTCGGAGGCATGGTGATGATTCTATCACGCCACCGGATGCCATGCCGGCCCCGCCGGTGCCTCGGCCTGCTTCTTCTCTTGGAGGATCTTCCAGATCGCTTCCAGCAGGTTCTCACACCCCATGTGCGACGCGCCGGAGATCGCGTAGACCGTCTTGTCCGACAGGTCGGATCGGAGCTTGTCGATCGCCTCGTTGTCGGTCGCCAGGTCCAGCTTGTTGGCGGCGATCAGTTCGCGCTTCTCGGCAAGCTTGGGGCTGAACGCTTCGAGTTCACGCCTGATCGTCCGGTAGTTGTCGGCGGGGTTCGATCCGTCGGACGGGTACAGATCGAGCATGTGCACGATCACCTTCGTCCGCTCGATGTGCCGCAGAAACGCATGACCGAGCCCGGCGCCGTGCTGGGCGCCTTCGATCAGGCCGGGGATGTCGGCGAAGACCAGCCGGCGGTCCTGGCCCATGTCCACGATGCCGAGCTGTGGATCGAGCGTGGTGAACGGGTAGTCGGCCACCTTCGGCCGGGCGGCGGAGATCGCCCGCAGCAGCGTGCTTTTGCCGGCATTGGGCATGCCCACCAGCC
The DNA here is from genome assembly GCF_015169395.1 of Humisphaera borealis. Taxonomy (GTDB): domain Bacteria; phylum Planctomycetota; class Phycisphaerae; order Tepidisphaerales; family Tepidisphaeraceae; genus Humisphaera; species Humisphaera borealis. The sequence continues at coordinate 5,436,368 of NZ_CP063458.1, read as the reverse complement.
CGACGTCGGCGATGAGCTTCAGTTCCAGCCGGAGGTTGCGCTCTTCGCCGATCGTGCCGGGCTCGGCGTAGCGCGGGGCCTGGTTGGTGCTCGATCGAAAGTGGAAGTTGCCCTGCCCGCCTTTGCCGCCCTTGGCGATGACGACCTGTTTATCGGGCGTGTCCATGTCGGCCAGCAGGATGCCGTGGTCGAGGTCGAAGATCAGGGTGCCGGCGGGGACACGGATGATCAGATCTTTGCCGCCCCGGCCGTACATCTTCTTGCCCATGCCCGACTGGCCGCGTTCGGCGTCCCAGTGGTGCTGGCCGGAGAAGTCGAGAAGGGTGTCCTTGTGGATGTCGGCGACGAAGATGATCGAGCCGCCGTTGCCGCCATCGCCGCCGTCGGGTCCGCCTTTGGGGATGTACTTTTCACGGCGGAACGAGACGCACCCGTTGCCGCCGTCGCCTGCTTTGACCTTGATTTTGGCTTCGTCGACAAACATGGGATTGAGGGGGAGAAGTCGGGAGTCAGGAGCCGGAAGTTGGAAGTAAACGCAAAACAAGGAAGCCAGACGGTTGCTCGCAGGCCATTCTAAGCCTGCTGGCGACCTTCTGGCTTCTCGCTACTCGCTTCTGGTTACCGACGCCGAAGGCGTCAAACCGTCGCGACGGCGTTTTCTTCGACGCGGACATGGACCTTACGGCCCTGGAACTCGACGGTGCCGTCCTTAAGCGCGAAGATGGTCCAGTCTTTGGCGCTCTTGGTGTTGAAACCCGGAGCGAAGACGCTGCCGCACTGCCGAACGATGATCGAGCCGGCGGTGACGAACTGACCACCGTAAGCCTTGACGCCACGGTACTGCGGGTTGGAGTCGCGGCCGTTCTTGGAAGAGCCGCCGCCTTTCTTATGAGCCATGACAAATTCCTGACAGCAGTAAGAGTTCAAACGGACAACCCGCCCTCGGTCGAGCGGGTCGAGAATGCTAGCGGAATGGCGTGGAAATTGCAAGGGACGCTGGTCGTCCAAAAGTGGCCTCCGATACCGCTGCAGATTCCCGGGCACCTTTCCAGCCGCTTGGCCCGACTAAGTTGCCGGGGTCTCTCGCTTCAACTCGCGAGCCAGATGCCGCTCCTGTCGTGCCGGCAGCGACTTTGCCGTCACCGTCCGCCTGCCCTGGGCCAGCGACGCCTCGGACACGAACGGTCGAAGGAAGTCCGGCCCATCGCGCCGGCCCCCCTGCCGGACGTCTTCCCACAGGGCCTCGGCGACGGTCTTGCGGTCTCGCCCCAGGCTCTCAGTCAGGTACTCGAACAGCCGCTCGGCCAGCGCGCCCAGGGCGATTGCATGGTTCCGGCCAAGCCGCTCGAACAGCCAGTCGCTGAGCCGCAGAAACGCCTGGAACGCCGATCCGCCTTCCCACAGCATGGGCGTGGTGCCGGCAAAGTTGCCGCTGTTGGCGACCAGGTCCCAGAACCGCGCGAACCGCCGCATGCGTTGCATATCGGCAAAGCCGATCGCGCCGGTCTGAAGGATTTCGTACGGCGCGTGCGGGCTATAAACCATGCCGAAGGGCCCGTCGTGCCGGACGATGGGCGTGCCGCGAAGCCGTTTGAGAATGCCGACCTGGATTTCCTGCGGCCCCAGATCGACCAGCCGATCGAACCCGCGCCCGAAACTCGCCAGGTCTTCCCCCGGCAGGCCCACGATCAGGTCGGCGTGAACGTGAACCCCCGTCTCGGCCCGAAGCCATCGGAGGTTCTGCTCCACCTTGGCCGCGTCCTGACGCCGGCTGATGCGGTCGCAGATTTCTTCATTGAAGCTCTGAATACCCACTTCGAACTGCAACACGCCCGGCGGAAACGCCGCGATCGGCGCTCGCAATGCCTCGGGCAGCCGGTCGGGGATCATTTCGAAGTGCAGGAAGAGCCCCGGCGTGTACCGTTCACGGAAGAAATCGAGAATCGCCCGGCTGATGTTCAGGTTCAGGTTGAACGTGCGGTCGACGAACTTGAACTGCCGCACGCCGCGATCCAAGAGCCGCTGCATGGAGGCCAAAAATGCATCGGTCGGCACATTCCGAACCGGCACATCGAGCGATGACAGGCAGAACTCGCACTTGAACGGACAGCCGCGAGAGGCTTCGACGTAGATCACCCGTTGCTTGATGTCTTCATCGGTATAGAGGTCGTAGGGAAGCGCGACGGCGGACGCCTCTGACGTCCGATCCAGTTCAGCGACGGCCACGTTAAGAAGACTTCGGGTCGGCTTGTGCTCGAACTGCGGCAGAGCCGATGCGATCACCTTCTCGCTCGGCGGCGTGCCGGCGAGGATGCTCTCGCAGACCGATGCAAATCGCAGATCGGCCTCTCCGGTAATGACGTAGTCGGCCGTTCGGACGATCTCCTGCTCTTCGGTCTCGTAGCTGACTTCCGGTCCGCCGAGGATGACGGTGATGTCCGGACGGACGCGTTTAAGGTCGGCGACAAGGCGGGTCGTCTGCTCGATGTTCCAGATGTAGACCCCGACGCCGACGATCCGCGGCGACCGGGCCAGGATCGCCTCCAGCACGTCCACCGGCCGCTGGCTGATGTCGAACTCGGCGATCGCGGCGCGATCCTGAAGGTGGCCGAGGTTGGCCATCAGGTAGCGCAGCCCGAACGCCGAGTGGGCGTAGCGGGCGTTGAGGGTGGTGAGGACGATGTCGGGCATGGAAATCGCGCTTCGCGTCCGCAGATGATATAGTTTTCCTCAACACTGTGCGGTTTTCTTCTGCATTAACCCTCGCCGAACGACTGACCATGGCCGGCCCGTCCGCGCTGGTGGTTTTCATTCTCCTGCTGTTGCTCGCGATCGCCGGCTGCACTTACTTTGCACTGGTTTGGCGCGAGACGTCGGCCCGACGCGCGGTGGCGCTGGCCGAGTGGGCTCAGGCGACCGGGTTCTATTTCAATCCGCTGGCCAAGCTCCGCCCGCCGCGCCCGTTCGAGCGGTTTGGCACTGGCGTTCGCATTCGGAACTGCCTGGTCAGTTCGAAAGCGACTGTTGTCGAGTTCAGTGTCGATTCACCGGCGAAGGCGACCGTCGCAGACGACCCTGCCGCCATGCCGTCTCACCGGTTCAATGTCCTTGTCTGGCCGGTTGAATCGGACTGGCCGGCGATCGCGCTGCGTCCGGCGGCGGCGGCGACCTCACTGTCCGACATCCTGTCGCTGCCGAGCCAGGCGGCGCGCTTTGGATCGCACCGGTTCGTCATTCACACCGATCACCGTACCACCGGTAAGCACCTGGCCGACTCCCGCGTGCGCGGGCTGCTCCCGGCCGATATCGGGCTTCTGCTGCTGGGTCGCTACATGATCCTGGACTTTTCCTGCCGCCCCTTCGATGGCATCGAGTTCAACCGCATGATCGCGATCGCGCAGCAGGTGCTGTCGCACTTGCCGGCTGCAAAATAATCCCGGGCAAAGTATCCCCACCCAAAGCAATCCCGCGGGCACAGATGCCCCGAAACCTCTCTATTGCTTGTTCACATCTGACATCACTTCCGCCCCGACCTGGTCGATCGGCACTTGCTGGATTTTGTGCCAGCCGCTCTCGTCGCTTTCGTATCGAGTGACCAGCGATTCTTCGAACGCCTTCCCCGCCCAGGCTCGCACGGCGACTGTGCATAGCTGCGGACTGACCGTGATCCAGTTATACGCGTTGGGCTCGCCGCGCCGGCGAGTGCTGGTGGCGGTGCCGGCCTGGATCGACAGCACGCCCCGCCGCGATGCCTTGAAGTGCGACCGCAGGTCGTCGTGATACGCCAGGTGAAGGTGCCCCGAGAGCACCAGATCGACCTCGACGGCGCTCAGTGCGGCCAGGTACTTCTCGCCGCCGCGAATTACATTGGCGTCGGGCCGGCGTGGTGGCGGGAAGAACGGATGGTGCGTCACCAGCACCTTGAACTTACCTTTCGCCGCCGCGAACCGCGCCTCGGCGAACGCCATCTGCTCCCGGTTCAGCCAACCGCTGATGCGCGTGAACGACCGGGCCGAGTTCAGGCCGATCACCAGCATCTGCTCGTCTTCGTACACGGGCCGAAGGTCTCTGGTCACCATCTGCCGGTATTTGCGAACCGGGGTGAAAAACCGAGCCGCCATGTTGAACATCGGAATGTCGTGGTTCCCCGGTACCACCAGTTGCGGCGACGGCAGCCGCTTCAGGAACGCCATCGCGTCGGCATATTGCCGCCGGCGGGCCCGCTGCGTCAGATCGCCGCTGACGACGAGCAGATCGGGCTTGCGACCGGCCAGATCGGCGATCAGCCCTTCGGCGACAGGCGCGTCGAGCCGCCCGAAATGCAGGTCGGAAATATGGGCGATCGTTCGCATACGTCGAATCTCAGGCGACAGCCGTCGCAGCCGAAGCGGCCACTTCGGACAGCTGCACGACCTTCAGGGCGTTCTTTCGAATCCGGTAGCGGAGCGGCGTCTTGAACTTCATCACCTCGCCATCGACCGATACCTTGAGCGTCGGTCGGCGATAGTGGATCGTCAAGGCTTTGCCGGACACACACTCAAACTCTCGCATCTTCGCCAGGCTCCCCGTTGCGGCCGCGATCAGAAGCCGCACCAGCGCGATCGGCCTTTTCACCCGCGCAATATACGCATTGAGGGCGTCGCGCCTGCACACCGACATCCCGGACACGCCAAAGACCTCCATCTGGTGCACATTGTTCCCGATCACGACCGCCGGCGAGATGACCGTCCTGCGTTTGCCGTCGGCATCGATGCCCAGCCGCAGCAGCCGGATCTCCCCGATCGACCGGGCGAACGCGACAGCCATCGATAGCGGCTTGGTGAACTTGCGCAGCAGCGTGCTGACGAAGGGGATCTTGCGGATCTGTTTGTGTTCCCTGTCGCGGCTTTCCACCAGCTCGGGGTGAAGCCCGATGCCGGAGAAGTTCAGCAGGAGCGTCCCGTTGATCTCGGCCATGTCCAGCGGCTCGGCCGTGTTGTCGGCAACGGCGCGGGCGATGCGTGGCACCGCCGACTCAAGATCGTCGGGAACGCCCATTTCCTTGGCGAAGTGGTTGTGCGTCCCCAGCGGCAGGACGGCGAAGACCAGTTCGGGCTTCCCGTCGCGGTGGGTATCGGCGACGGCATTGGCGATCGCGTTAATGGTGCCGTCGCCGCCGCCCACGACGACCGCCGAGAACCCCGACTCTCGTGCCGACTGGATCTGCCGCTTGGCGTTGGCCGGATCGGCGTCTTGCACGTCGGCATCGAGGCCGGCCGATGCGAAACCCCGGCGAATGCGCTCGGGCTCGTCGTGCGTCGCCGAGTTGGCGAGCGTTCCGCTCTTGCTGTTCAGAAGGATCAATACACGTTGCTGCGGCATCGGGCGGAGCGTATCCAACGACATGCGGTTTCGGGAACGCACGAAGTTCGATCGAGGTGCAATGCGTCCGGGGCGGCGGAAGAATCACCACGGAGACACGGAGACACGGAGGGGTGCCAGGCGACCCAGGATGCCTTCGAAGATGAGATGGACGCCAAGACGCCGAGTCGCCAAGGACGCCCAAGGTACGGCAACTCTTAGCGTCTCGGCGTCTCGGCGTTCATTCCTGCACCCAATCAGTCGCCGACCGCAGGGCCGTGCTATTGTGCGCCTGTCGAAGTTCCCACCAGCTTTTTCAGCCGATCGACAATTCCCTCATCGCGCGACATCCACCAGAGCTGCTTGTGATGGTGAACGGTGCAGACGACATCGCGCGCGGGAAAGCAGAGCTGGAAATCACTCCCCAGAAGGTGTGTCAGCAAGCCTTCGACGAGCGTGACAAACGCGGGTGTCTCGTCGACGGTGAACTCGATTGCCGTTCCGTCATGTCGTGGCGAAAGCGCTGTGTCGTCCAACCCGACATTCTGTAGAAGTCCCGGCATCCACGCTGCGCTGCCGAAGTCCAGTTCGTACGCCCAGTGCGCCTTGGGCAGCACCCATACCGGGCCCGGCAGCAGGTCGTGCCAGGCCGTGGCGGCGAGACGCGCCAGCGTCGCCTCGGCCGGCGGTGCGACGACGGTCGTCAGTGCGCGGGCTGCCGGCCGAATGGTCGGGTCGTCGCCGGCCACCCAGCCGACGGCGTGAACGGGTGTCTCTTTCGCGTAGCCGAACGCCCCGCTGTTGGGATACAGGCAGACCAGCCCCTGGTCTGACATCTGCCGGGCGACGATCGGGTAGTCGATGATTCGGGGCATATGAAGGTCCACGATCCTGAAGGTTTTGACGCTTGACGGCCGATTGAGCACCGTCGCATGATTCGGCATCGCATGCGCACTCAAACGCGTTCATGCGAGCGGTCGTTCGGACGATTGTCGCCGACCGGCCAGTTCAATTCTGCGGAATCTACCCGACCGGAGGACCGATGCGCTGGAACACATCCCTGCACCGCCGATTGCTTGCCCTGTTGCCGCTGCTGGCAATGGGTGCTTCGCCCGTACTCGCCGCCGACCCCCTGCCGCCCGGCGAAGCCGACGCCAAGGCACGCCTTGAGAAATCGCCGCGGCATGGCGAATACGTCGATGTCGAGCTGGCCGGGTCCAAGGCACTGCGGTCGTACGTCGTCTACCCGGAAAAGAAGGAGAAGGCGCCGGTCGTTATCGTTATTCATGAGATCTACGGGCTGTCGGACTGGATCAAGTCCGTCGCCGATCAGTTGGCCGCCGACGGCTTTATTGCGATCGCACCCGACCTGATTACCGGCATGGGCAAAGACGGCAAAGGCACCGACGGGTTCGATAGCCGCGACGGCGTCGTTCAGGCGATTCGAGGTCTCAAGCCCGAACTGGTGGTCAAGCAACTCGACGCGGTCCGTGCCTACGGCATGAAGCTGCCCGCGTCCAACGGCAAGACGGCGACCGTCGGCTTCTGCTGGGGCGGCGGCCAGAGTTTCAACTACGCCGCGGCGCAGCCCGAGCTCAATGCCGCCGTCGTCTACTACGGCACCAATCCGCCCGCCGACCAGGTGGAGAAGGTGAAGGCCCCCGTATTCGGCAACTACGGCGAAAACGACGCCCGCGTGAACGCCACCATCCCCGCCGCCGAGGAAGCCGCCAAGAAGGCGGGCAAGACGTACATCGTCAAGAAGTACACCGGTGCCGGTCACGGCTTCCTCCGCCAGCAGGACGGCCAGAACGGCGCGAACCTCAAAGCCACCCAGGAAGCCTGGCCGGCGACGGTGGCGTTTATTCGGGAAAATACGGAGAAGAAGTAGGCGGTACGCAGTCAGCAGTACGCAGTGACGACACAGGTTGAAGAACGGCCGACGGGTGCTTCCCGTCGGCCGTTCTTCGTCTTTAGTCTTCGCTTGTCTTCTCGGCGTACTGCTTACTGCCTACTTCTGCTCCACGCACCACAAATGCTTCGCGGTGCGCAGAAACATCTGCCCGTCGCTGACGGCTGGGGTTGAATTGCTGGCCTCGCCGAGCGGGTTCTGTGCGATTTCCTTGTACGCCGTCGGGTCCGCTGCGAAGACGTAGGTCGTGCCCTGCTGGCTGGTGACGTACAGCCTGTCGCCGAGCTGGATGATGCTGCCCCAGAACCGCGCGCCCTGGAACTGCTGTCGCCAGACTTCCTTGCCGGTTTCCAGGTCGTAGCAGCCGATGTAGGGCTCATTCGGCACGATCACCCGGTTGCCGAGGATGACGCCGGTGCCGATGCGCTGCGGGTGCTTGTCCTTGTTCTGCCAGGTGCGCTTCGCGCCGTCGGCCGTCACCTTGAAACCGATCCCCGCCCCGCCATAACCAGCGATCGCCAAGCCCAGCCGGCTGCCGTCCGCGGCGGCTGGCGCCACATACACGTCGCTGTACGCCAGCGGCCCGGCACCCTCGACCGTCCAGAGTATTTTGCCGGTCCTGGGGTCATAGCTCTTCACGCCGCCGGACTGGAAGACCCACACCTGCTCCTTGCCGGCGACATCCACCACCCGCGGTGAACCCCACGAACCCAGCCAGCCGTTGGTGACCGGGCTCTTGTCTTCGGCGCCGCCGGGTTCTTCCGTCTGCCAGAGTGTGGCACCGGTCTTCTTGTCGATCGCGCAAACGAACTGCCGATCGCCGGGGCCGGCGTTCAGGAACACCACATCGCCGTGGATGACCGGCGACCCCGCCCAGCCCCAGATGTGGCGGATGGGCCCCAGGTCGCGCTTCCAGAGTTCCTTGCCGTCGTGGTCGTAACAGACGAGCCCTGCCGACGCGTGCCAGGCGATCACCACGTCTTTGTCCGCCGCCGGCGATGCGGCGCAGTACGGATTGGTGCCGTGGGTTTTCTCGGGCGTATCGTAGATGACGGTTTTGATCCACAACTGCTTGCCGTCCGTGCGATCAAAGCAGGAAAGGCTCCGCTGCGTGCCTTTGTCGTCCAGCGCGAGCGTCAGGAACACCTTCCCGCCGACGACGACCGGGCTGGCATTGCCCGGACGGGGCAGCGCGGTCTTCCACTTGACGTTCTTGCTCGCAGACCATTCCGCCGGCGCTTTCTCGCCAGCGGGGACGACGCCGTCCCGCGTCGGGCCACGGAACATGGTCCAGTCGGCGGCTTGGGCCGAGTGGTACAGGCCGAATGCGATCGATCCCGACAGGATCAGTCGGCGAACGGAAATGGACGTCATCATAGATATCTCCTCGTTTGACGTGCCGCGACGTCATGCTGGATGACGGTGCGGAACCCAGCGATTGTGGTGCAGGCGTCCCGCCTGCAATGCAGCCGGACGGCTGCACCACAACAGCGCCGGGTTTCGCGCAGTCATTCATCGCTTGCGAACCGTCTTCTTCCGCGATGCCCCCTTGGACTTGCTTACCGTGGCCCGCGGACCGGCGTTGGCGGCCGGTGCGGTAGAAGGTTTCCGCCCCGCGTTGGCAAAGTGCAATCCGCCGTACACCTTCAGGTCGATCAGCTTGCCGGCCTTCACCTGTTTCTTCAGCCAGGCTTCGACTCTGACGAGCGGTATCTCATGGGTGGTGATCTGTTCATGCCCGTCCCCTTCGCCGGTGCCGGTCTTCTTCAGGCCCTTGGCGAGGAACATGGTGATGATTTCGTCGCTCAACCCCGCCGAGGCGGCACCCGCGCCCAGCAGCTTCATGGTTTTGGCCTCGTACCCCGTCTCTTCCAGCAGTTCCCGCCGGGCGGCGACGGACAGGTCTTCCGACTCGCTCCCGGCGATGTCTCCCGCCAGCCCGGCCGGCAGCTCGATGACAAACTTTCCCACCGGCGGGCGGAACTGCTCGATCAGGATCAGCTTGTCGTCGGCCGTCACGGCGACGATGCCGACAATCCCCGACAGGTTGCGCCGCCGAACGAACTCCCAGTTGCCGGTCTTAACAACAGAGATGAACTTGCCTTCGAAAAGCGTGGTGTCAGCCATAGGAATCGACCGGGCGTGTAGGTTTTCTCCGTGGCGGGCCAGAGGTGGACCGCCGACAGCGTCTGCCGCCGCATGTTAACCGGACATTGTTACCGGTGGTCAACATCGCGGGGTTACCGCGATATCGCCAGACAGCCACCCACACATTGTGACCCGACTAATTCAGGAACCTCAAATGAACGCCACGCTCTCCCGCCGTGACATCCTGCGTCGCTCCGCCTTTGCCGCCACCGGACTTGCCTTGGCCGGTGTGCTGCCGTCCCTGGCGAGCGCCGCCGACGCACCGAAGAAAAAGATCCCCATCGCACTGGAGCTCTACTCGCTGCGGAATGAACTCAAGACCGACTTCAATGGCGTGATTCAGCAGGTGGGCAAGATGGGCTACGAAGGGATCGAGTTTGCCGGCTATTACGCGTGGGACAAGAAGCCGAAGGAACTTCGGAAACTGCTCGACGACAGCGGACTGAAATGCTGCGGGACGCACACGCCACTGATCACCCTCCAGGGCGACGCGCTGAAATCAACGGTGGATCTGCACAAGGAACTGGGCAACTCGTTCCTGATCTGCCCCAGCTTGTCGGCCAAGGATGCCGAAGGCTGGGCCAATCTCGGAAAGCGGTTCACCGAGATCGCCGCGAAGCTGAAAGAGCACGGCATGTTCGTCGGCTACCACGCCCACGGCGGTGACTTCAAGAAGTTCGGCGACAAGACCTCGTGGGAAATCTTCTACGACAACGCCGGCAAGGATGTCATCCATCAGATCGACACCGGCAATACCCTCGGCGGCGGCGGCGACCCGCTGGCGATGATCAAAAAGTACCCCGGGCAGACCAAGTCCACCCACATCAAAGAGTTCGGCGGCGGCCCCGAAGCCGCGATCGGCGAAGGCAAAATCGACTGGAAACCGCTGCTCGAAGCCTACCAGACGGTGGGCGGGACCGAGTGGTACATCATCGAACACGAAACCAGCAAGACGCCGATCACGACGGTGAAGAAGTGCCTGGATAATCTGCGGAAAATGACGGCTTAGGTCGGAAAGTGGACTCGCCGGCGACCGGATCGTCGGCGAGTCAGGCCTACGGTCGGTACCAGCCCTCCGTCATACCGGTGGCGGTGGTACTGGCACCTGCAGACGCCCCGCCTCCCCGCGCTCGTCGCCGACCAACATGGCGGCTACACGCCCCAATTCCGCTACGCGCCCACAAACGTTCAACAGATTGCCGAGTCCTGTCTACACAGGTGTATCGGGCTGCCGGGTACGAAGCAGGTTGTAGGCCGTTTGCGGGAAGCTTGGTATCGCGGTGGGGTTGTACGTTTTTTCACGCCGTATTCGAGTTGTCATCTTTTTCGCGGGAATCGGGCTATGTTTACAGGCCTCTGGTCTTCATTGGGTTTTCAGGTTCAGGGTTCAGATCCCAGCAGTTTCGGAGGCGGTATCACTCCGTGCATCGAGAGCATGGAGTCGAGGTGCCTGCTGAGCGCCGACATCATCGACTTCGGGGCAATCGTTGGCGGAAGTTTTACCGACGCCGCGACCGATCTGGGATCGTTTCACGTTAAGTCCAAGGCGACGGCCAAGGGAACGGTGGGCGTTGATGCCACCGATGAACTGTACAAGGTGACGGTTACGGAACCGATCAACCTCAAGCTGACCCTTTCAAAGCTGAAGCAGCAGGATGAACTGAAGGTCCTGTTTGCCGACGGCACGCCGATCAGCGAAGGCTGGACCAGCGGGAAGGCGGCAACACTCAAGGTCGAGCAGCGCCTCGACGCCGGCGTTTACTATGTCGATGTCTCGCACGGGTATCGCTCACAGCAAGACGGCTACGGTGCGGCGAAGGTCAAAAAGTACAACATCAAGCCGACCGACGGATTCACGCTGGCGGTCGCCGGCATCAAGCCGGACGAAACGGTCGTCGCGCCGCAGCAGCCGGTGTACCAGTCGAAGTTCTCGGCCGCGTTCGGGGCGACCGGTGCCATTGCAGAGCCTGCGATCAGCCCTCAGCTGGCCGCCGAGTCGGGGTTCTTTCAATACAGCGATTTCTCCGGCAGCCCGCTCTGGTCCCCCACCGGGCCGCAGGGCGACGACGTCATCCAAGGCGGTATCGGCGACTGCTACTTCATGGCGGTCATCTCCAACATCGCCCGGACCAACCCCGGCCTCATCGCGCAGTCGATCATCCCGCAGGCCAACAGCAACTATGTCGTCAGGTTCATGCTGAATGGGCAGGAATACACACAGCAGATCGACGCGAAACTTCCGGTCAACGCCTCCGGCAACCTGATCTTCGCCCGCCAGCCGGCCAGCGGCGCGATCTGGGTCGCATTGCTGGAGAAGGCGTTCTGCTTCTATCGCCCCAGCAGCAACAATCCCGGTAGCTACGACGGGATCGATCTGGGCTACAGCTCTGAGCCCCTTAAAGGCTTCGGCAGCACCGATGCCGGTGATATCGGTCCGTCGCAGTACCGCACTGCACCGCAACTGGTCGCCGACATCGCCGCACGGCTGCAACAGGGGCAAACACTGGAATTCGGCACGAGCAACCCGCGAAACTGGACCTCGGAACAACCACTTCCCTCCGGCCTGTTTACCGGCCACATGTATTCCATCATCTCGGCCGACGTTGCCAACAACACGTTGTCCCTGCGCAATCCCTGGGCGACCAATACCCGCGGCAATCCGAATGACGGCAGTGGCGGCCACATTACGGTCAACGGTGACCTCGCACTGCAATCCATGGGCTGCCTGTCGTTCGGCACTGTCCCGATCGTGCAGACAACGATCGACCCGACACCCGAGCCCGAACCCACGCCGACCCCCACCATCACCGACGGTATTGCCGAGCGGCTTGGTGTGGATTCCTTCCAGACCGACGGCGGCGACAATTTCGACGTCTTTACCTTTACCGCCACCACCACCGGCGAAGCGAGTGTGCTGGTCGACACGACGGCCTTTGTGCCGCAACTCCTGGTCGCAGAAGTTTATGAAAGTGGCGAGCTCAATGTCATCAGCACGGACGAGAATGCCTTGAGCGCCAATACCGCGTTCGTTCGATTCTCCGCTGTGGCAGGGACAACCTACGAGATCGGCGTCTTCGCCGGCGGAACGGCTGATACCGGCAACTACAAACTCAAGCTCAGCAACAACCTTACCAATCTCACCCAGCTCAGCCCGGCGACCAACGTCGCCGAAAACCTTGGCAGTCTCAGTGGTATTGTCTACGAAGACGAGAACGCCAACGGAACACTCGACAGCAGTGAAGTCGGCTCCACAGGCTGGACCGTCTACCTTGATGCCGACAATGACGGAACGCTCGACACCGGCGAGGCCTCCACGCTGACCGACGTTAACGGTGAATACATCTTCGGGGACCTTCAGCCTGGCACCTATACCGTCCGCGTCGTTCAGGAGTCCGGTTGGACGCAGACGCAGCCCGCCGGCGTAAACTTCGGCTGGGTCGGCACGGTCACCGCTGGCGAGAACACCGAGTTCAGTCCCTTCGGCGAAGTCTTTGCATCGGGCACTCTGACGGGCTTCGTTTACGATGACGCGGACGCAAGCTTCACCCGCGGTCCGTCCGAGGCAGGACTGCTGAACTGGATCGTCTATCTCGACCTGGGCAACAACGGCCACTACGTGAGCGGCGATCCGTACGTCTATACCGACGCCGCGGGCCAGTACACGTTCACCGGCCTGGAGTCGGGCACCTATATTGTGCGGGTCTACCCCGTCAACGGCTGGGAAACCACCGAGGGCGAAACCGGCTGGGCACCCGTCGCAATCTCCGGCACCGTCGTGAACGGCGGATCGTTCGGTCAGTTCTAGAGAACTCCGCAAACGGTTAGCCGCGACGCGGAGCGGAGCGCGGGCGATGCGTTACGCTTCGCGTCCGCGCTCCGCTACGCGTCGCGGCTAACCTTTCTTGCTTCAGAGTTTCCCCAGTTCGTCCTTCAGCACGTCCATCATCCGCTTCATACGATCATCCGCGACTGCTTTCGCCTTGGCGGCCTTGGCCCGGGCGGTGGGCTGGTCGTTGGCGATCGCCAGTACGGCCGGCGTCAGGCCCTTGTGGGCTTCGTCCAGGTCGTGGTCGAACAGCCATTCCGACAGGCCGATGTCCTTCCACATGAAGCCCTTGCTCGTCTGTTCCTTGTAGCGGCAGACGATCGCGGGGACGCCGTGGCCGATGCACATGATCGGGCTGTGCTGTTCGTTGCCGAACAGGCCGGCCGAGCGGGTGTAGACGCTCTGGGCAAAGTCCGTCAGCCAGTACTGCTCGCGCCAGACGACCTTCTTCTTCACGTCGTCCGACAGCTTGTCGTAGATCATTTCCTTGTTGAGCTTCATCTGGCTGGCGTCTTCGGGGCAGAGGAGCACCTTCATGTTCGTCTGCGTGACCACCGCCGTCACAGCGTCGCGCAGCGGGCCAATGTCGTGCTCCTTCATCGCTTCGTTGCGGGCGTGCTTCTTCTCGTCCTTGGCGACGCCTTTCTTGATTTCCCAGTATGGCGAGTTCCGCAGCTTCGGAATGCAGCACATGAACTTGCCGTCTTCCAGCCCAACCTCTTTGAGCCAGGCCGCCGCGGGGGCATCGTTCACAAGGTCGCAGGCGAAGGTGGCGTCGGGGCCGAATTCCAGGATGGGGCAGGTCGACTTGTGCTCCTTTGCGACGCCGAGCGAGACCGAGTCGCGGAAGAAGGCGAATTTCGCGCCGTTGATCACCTTCAGTCCGGCGTCGGAATGCGTCCACGTCACCCCGCCGATGCCATACGGCTTGCCGGTCTTCTCTGCCCATTCGACGATGCTCGCCTGCCCGACGATCGACGGTCCCGAACCGTGCAGCAGAAAATCATGCGTCTTGAACGCCTCGGCCTTGGCGGCGGCGTCTTTGGCCAGGATTTGCAGTTTCGGGAACCGACGGCGAAGCATCTCATCGACGCCGTTCTCGACACTGCTTGGCCAAAGCGTGATCTGGCAGTCCGGCAGATGCTGCTCGAGCAGCCGAAGCATGCCCGGCGTATGAGCGATGTCGCCGATGTTGACCGTCTGCCAGCTCGACCGCAGCAGGATGCGCTTTCGCGGGCTGGCCGATTGCGCATGCGCGACATGCGGCGCGACATACGGAAACGCGGCCAAAGCCAGACCCGCCTGAAGGAACTGTCGGCGATTCATTCGTATCTCTCCCTGAACAAAAACGTCGCGTACTCGGCCAAATCATACGGCGAATGGGAGAGACAGAGAACGCCCGGGCTCTCCTGCCGGAAAGGGCCTCCCTTGCCCGGCTGCGGTGCATTAGGGCGCGGCGCGCGTGAAGATCAGAATCGGCCCGACGATCGGCCCGCCGTACTGATCGGCCTCCACCTTCACATCCACCTCGGCTAGAAACTTGTCGCTCACGCCGCTGAGTCGAATAGTGAGCGGCCGTTGCTTCCCATCGGGCGTGATCTCGGTACCACTCACGCGCCATCCACCGACCGCCGGTGGAAGGTCATGTAGCAGGCTCGGCTTGAAGTCGGACGCGCCCCATTCTAGGGTCCAGGTCAACGGCTTGCCGTCACTGCCGTCGATCAGCTTTCCCTGCGGCTTGGCTGTGAAAACGAACTTCGTCTTGTCGACGACCGTGTGAACCCCCTGCTTGCCTTCGCCAATGCCGTAGATCGGATTCCAGTTGAGCCTGCACGAAGCGCCGTACCAGTGGGTGGCATTGCTGGGATCGGCCTTGTCTTCGTACTGCTTGATCGGGCCGCTGATCCGCCATTGAAAGTCAGCCGCAAGTCCCTTTGCCGATTCGGTATCGCCGGGCTCGGCGGTCGGATAGAGGTCGTAGGTGTACAGGCCCCCGTCGAACTTGACCGACATGGTTCCGCGCGGCTCGTGATAGATGCCTTCGGCGAGCTTGGTGCTCCAGGTGCCGTCGGGATTGGGCTTGGGGTTGTACGCGATGGCGTTCCCCGAGCCGGCGTTGCCATTGACGACCATCTTGTATTTCACGCCATCGATCCCGATCGGCTTGCCGTCGGGCCGCGTGATTCGCCCGGAGGCGGTTCCAGGGACGGCCACCGTCGCCGTCGCCACTGCCGCGGGTGCCGCGGCGACGGGCGGCTTGGCATCGGGAGCTGCGGCGACGGACTTACCGTCATCGCAGCCGGAGATGACTGCGAAGAATACGGCCAATCCGAGAGATCGGGGGTGCATGTTTATCCTTGGGTTGCCGCTACCCTAGAGGAATCATCATCCCCCGACAATTGCTGAGCTTGCCGCACCCTATTCCGCGACCTTCTCAAAACCGAACATGTTTCGGCTTCCGTATGATTCGCCCAGTGACGTCGACCGAAGATAGAAGAACCTCAAAACGCCATGCCAGAACTCGCGCACCTGCTGCCATTTGATCAGGATCAGGTGGTATAGCAGCATCGGAATGATCGTGATCAGCGCGAGCTTGGGCCGGGATAGCACGTCGGCGACAAGCGTGAGCGGGTCGAACGCTTCCGGCAGCCCCATTTCCGTCCGCGCACCCCAGTTCACCACCGCCCCCAGCATGACCACCCGCACCAGGTGCCGTAGAAAACGATAGACGCCGGAACGGGCACCGAGGCGCTGTTCGAGGCGAATCGCGATAAAGCCAAGGATGACCGCCGGGGAAAGGATGATCGCAAAGTCGGTGTTGTCGTTGACCATCGAAGGTCTCCACGCGTCCACCACCTCGGACATAATCAAGATCGTGCCGGCGACCACCGCGACGAACCCCGGGTAGATCACGAACAGCAGGATGAAGCCGAACACCGGGATAAAGAAGATGCCCCACCCCGCGGCGTTCAGCCGGGCGTTTCGCTCCGCTCGCGCGCGAGGGGTGTCCTTTGCGGGATCAATCGGGTCCAGGTCTGAGCCGAGCATGGCCGGCATCATAATCATGCCATGCCGATGGCGTCGCCAGAGTCGTGGCCATACACGTATCTGTCGACCGTTCTGCCTTTGATGGCAAAGACTACCTGGCTTGGTCATGCGGAAGCCCTGAATCGCATGAATATGCTGCGAAACGCGAGTACCGAGTCTTGCGGCGGGTAGGAAATAGACTTGCCGACCCGCCGGGGGATGGCGATACTCCCGCGGGTGCAAAAGGGAGGGCCTCTAGGGGATTCCTGTCTTGCTGCCAACTGAAACGGGCCGCGCGCCGTGTTGGTGTTTCCCGGCTTCAGGGATCCTTAGGAGTCCGCTCCATGAGCTACCGTCCCTTCGCGTTGCCCGGTCTTGTTTCGCGCCGTAGCGACAGTCGCGTGGCGGTTGAAGTGATTGAAAGTCGCGTTCTGCTGTCCGATACGGTCCTCGGACAGGTCGTCGGTTTGCCCGCCGCTCCGACGTCGCAACCGGTCGAACAAGTCACCGTGCAGTTCGATCAGCCGGTACAAGGGTTCGATCTGGCCGATATCAATCTCACCGCGACCGCGGAGAACAGCGCGAACCGGGTGATGCTGCACTTCTTCCCGAGCGTGGTGCTCGAAGCGATCAGCCCCGCTACCTATCGAATTTCGGGTCTTTCGTCGGTGCTGAAGTCGGGTGCGTTTTTCCGATTCCAGATGGCGGCCGATGCAACGATCACCGACGCCGGGGGGACCGCCGTCGCGGCAACCCTCGAAGGCTCCTACCAGTCACTGTGGCATCTGGAGGCGCAGGCTGTCGGCGGTTCCATCTATCCGAACCCGCGGGTGACCCCAGTCGCGGATCTGCCCGTGCTTTTCTACACGCCGCATTCCTACAAGGTTGTGACCGGGTTTGAAGCGTCTGACCTGCACCTGTTCAAGGACGGGGTCGAGATCCCGCTGGGCAATGACATTGAGACGTATGCAGGCCGGGATCCCGGTTACCACTACGACATCGCCGACCTGTCACCCTACAACACCGAGCCCGGCCGTTACAAACTGGTCCTGCCGAAATCGAGCGGCATCGTCGGGCCGGGTGGCGAAACGATGATCAACGACCTGGTGTGGGACTGGGAAATCGTGGACGGCGGCAGCTACGTCACTGATCGCGCAGCGACCGACGATTCGTACGTCCGGTACGGCACCTACACCAACACCAATTTCGGCCAGTCGCAGACGCTCGAGACCGGCTGGAACACCACGGCCAACGAGGCCCGCATCGCTTACGTGAAGTTCGACCTGTCGGGGATTAATCCTGACGCGGCAGATGCCAGGGCGCTTCTGCGACTTCGGGCGCGGTCAGTCGATGGATCGTTCGTTGGCATTTATGCGATCCCAACCACCGGTGCCTGGACGGAGAACGCGCTGACGTATTCGAACCGTCCAGTTCCGCCTGCCGGACAGAACTACCCTTATGCCGAAGTGTTCGGTGCCGCGGCTCGGATTTACGACTTTAACGTCACCAGCTACGTCCGAAACGCCATCAGTGCCGGTCAGACCAGCATCACCTTCGCCCTGCCGAGCATGAACACCACCAACAAATATGTCATCATCGACAGCGACGAATCGGGCAAGGGACCGAAGCTGCGTTGGATTCAGAACAAGGATCCGGTATCGCCGCAGGTCGTGTTGACGCCGTCGAGCCTCGTTGTCCCAGAAGGCGGCTCCGTCACGGTGTCGGTCAGCGTGTCCAAGCAAGTTGTGGGCGAGTTCGGCGCGTCGATCTACTGGGATCTGCCGGAGCCGAGCTTGTCGTTCACGCGGCCCGGCGTTCAGACGCCCGGCAATTTTGTCTTCACGCGCGACAACTGGAACGTGCCGCAGACGTTCGTGATCTCGGCGGCCGAAGACGCCGACGCCGTCAGCAGTTCGGCGAGCCTCTGGGTCAACGGAAAGTCGGTGGTCGTTCGCGAGCTGGATAACGACCCACCGCCGCCGCCGACCAGCACCGACCGTACCTTGCGACCGTCCCAGGATGGCTACATCCGCGACGGTGCCTACCAGTACCAGCAGTTCTCGACATCCACCGAACTTCAGGTGAAGAAAGGCGCCACCGGATACAACCGTCGATCGTTTATTCAGTTTAATCTCGGTGTAGCGGCCGCCCCCACGCAATCGGCGAAGCTTCGCATCTATGGCAAGTTGAGCGAGCCCGGCACGTCGTCCTTCACGCTTTATCCGGTCGACAATACGAAGTGGACGGCTGCCCAGTTGAACTGGCCTACCGGGCTTTTGTTCGGGCCGGCGATCGGCAACGGATCATTCGCCAACAGCACCGGCAAGTGGTTCGAGTTCGACGTATCGGCCTACGTCGCCGCCCGGCGGAGCCAGGGGGCGACGAGCGTTGCGTTCGCCCTGTCCACGTCTGTCGAGTCCAAGCCGCACATCTATTTTGCGAGCAACGAAGCCGCAGCGAACAATCCGACGCTTCGAATCATTGAAGGAAGCGGCCCCGTCTCGCCGCCGCCCCCGCCGCCCCCTACTTCTCCCCCGCCGACTTCTCCCCCGCCGGTCGGCACTGCCGTCACCCTTCGCTCGTCCGCGGACGCCTACGTTCGCGACGGTTCCTTCGCCGGCCAGAACTTCGGAACGAGTTCCACCCTGGAGGTCCGCAACAGCGGCTCTGCAGGATACAGCCGATCGAGCTACCTCTCGTTCGACCTGACCCGCGTAACGTCCGTGTCGTCCGCCAAAATTCGCCTTTACGGCAACCTCGTGGACGATCGTGCCGCCACCGGCGACGTGCGCGTCTATTCCGTGGCGAGCGCATGGAGCGAAACCGCGATCACCTGGGCCAGCAAGCCGTCTACGATAGGTGCAGCGCTCGGCACGATCACCGTCGTGGGCCGGACGGCCAAGTGGTACGAACTGGATGTCACATCCTGGCTCACGAGCGAGAAGGCCGCCGGGAAGACTTCCGTTTCGCTGGGGCTTCTGGCACCGACGGTCACGGCGAACGCTGCAGCGTTCCAAAGCGACGAGGCGGCCGCCCAGCGGCCGGAACTGGTGATCAGCCCGTGAAGCGGACCGAGGCCGCGCGGCGAGACCGCCCGACGGCCCGATGACGTCTGCCGCTACTCTTGCTTCGGCTTCTTCTTGCGGGTTGGCGG
This sequence comes from Humisphaera borealis, assembly GCF_015169395.1. GTDB lineage: Bacteria > Planctomycetota > Phycisphaerae > Tepidisphaerales > Tepidisphaeraceae > Humisphaera > Humisphaera borealis. Next base: position 5,416,961 of record NZ_CP063458.1, on the reverse strand, counting down.
CGCGTCACTCTTTGCCTCCGTCGCTGCCGCCGTTCCGTAATCGGCGCCGTCCAGGCTCTTCTCGACGGACTTCTTCCACGCCTCGAGTTCCGCCGTCATCTTTGCGACGCGGTCGGGCTGTTCTTTCGCGAGGTCGGTGGTCTCGCGGGGGTCTTTGGAGACGTCGTAGAGTTGGATCGATGATCCGGGTGCTGCTTCGCCGGCATCGGGAGCGGCTTTCTTGCCTTTGGGTTTCGCAGCCGCCGCGTTCGTGTGCAGCTTGTACGGCCAGTCGATCAGGGCCGCGTGGCCGTCGCGGCCGCCGGCGCGGTTCCAGAATGGGATCGACTTGCCGCGCGATTCCATCTTCCCGTCGAACATTGGCAGCAGGTTCACGCCGTCCAGCGGCTGGATCTGCTTCTCGGCGACGGCCCCGGTGGCGGCGAGTATCGTGGGGTACATGTCGAGCGTGGAGCAGGGCATCTCGCTGACAAAAGGCTTGGCGATCCGCGCCGGCCATTCGACCAGCCCGGGTACCCGCACGCCGCCCTCCCACAGGGTTGATTTCGACCCGCGCAGGTTGCCGGTCGATTTCGGCCCCGCCGCCCCGCCGTTGTCGCTGTTGTACCAGAGCAGCGTGTTCTCCGAGACTTTCAGTTCCCGCAGCGCCGCCCGCACCCGGCCAAGGCTGCGATCGACGGCCGTCAGCTCGCCGTAGTAGTTTTGCTCGCTCTCGGACAGCGAGGCATACAGCGCCTTGTCGGCCGCCAGCGCCTCGTGCGGAACGTGCGGCGACCCGAACCAGACGACCGCGAAGAACGGTTTGCCCGCGGCGGCCTGTGCGCGGATGAACTTCAGCGCCTCGTCGGTGGTGACGTCGGAGCTGTCGCCGTGAAACTTTTCCGGCACGCCGTTGCGGCCCAGCACCGGGTCCAGGTCAAAGAAGTTGTCCGCCGACACCCACTGGTCGAACCCCATTTTGCCCGGCGAAAGCGGGTCTGTCGCGAGGATCGCCCGGCCGGGCAGGTCCTTGGTGTTCTTGTCGCCGTTCTTGCCGTTGAGGTGCCACTTGCCGAAGTGCCCCGTGGCGTAGCCGGCCGACTGGAGGACCTTTGCCACCGTTAGTTCCTGTGCCCTGATGGGCGCACCAGGATTGAATGTGCCCATACGATCAGGATGTCGGCCGGTCATGATGCTCGCCCGCGTCGGGGAGCAGTTGAAGTGGGCGGTGTAAAACCGATTGAGCCGAAGCCCCTCACGCGCGAGCGCGTCGAGGTTTGGCGTCTTCAGGTTGGGGTGCCCGTTGTAGCCCGTATCGCCGAACCCCTGGTCGTCGGCCATCACCAGCACCACGTTGGGTCGGGCTGTGTTGCCCCCAGCCTCGGCCGCACCGGCCCGGCCGGCGATCAACGCCTGACAGAAGACAGCGAGAAGGACCGCGGCAAGCAGCCTGAAAGTCACGGCGGGCGGGTAGGTGTGGTTCACGCTCGCTAAACGTCGGGAGAGGGAGAGTATTCCGCACAAAGGCCCGTCGGCCTCATGATGAGCTGCTCCGAAAATACGGGAGGAAACCGCAGATTGCGCAGATTTCGCAGATTGGTCCAAACAATCTGCGCAATCTGCGAAATCTGCGGTTGCGTTGTCGTCATCTCGGTGAGAGGCCGACGGCCTCATGATGAACTCCGTGGTGATTGTTCTGCCCGGCACGACGGATGCCATCGGTGGCGCTAAAACAATGGCAATCCACCGGCCTACCATTCAGTCATCATGACCCACCCTACCTCCAGGCGGATCGGGACCGTCGTCGCTTTGTCGATGACTCTGTTCGGCGCAGAGCATCTCGCGGCGGCCGCAGCGACGACCCAACCCGAGACCACACGCCCGGCCTCAGAACCGGCGCCGGAATACTTCCCCGCCGTGCCCGCCGAACGTTCGGCCCCGGTCAAGATCAAACTCCGGTCCGCGGTCGAAGAGTCGCAGCGGCAGCTGCGTGGCAATCTGGACGCGGCGGCGCGTAAGCGGCTGGCCCTGAAGATCTCGGAGGCGATCGCCGTCATCGGCGACGAATCGGACCCCGCCCTCACCTTGCGCCGCGCGCTGGCCGACGTCTCGGCGATGCGAGACGACCGCGAAGCGGTTGATCGGCTGCAGGGCGCGATCGCCGAGGCGATCCTCGCGATGGACTACAAGCCGACCATGGAAGCGCCCCTGCCCGAAGGCTTTCCGTCGCCGGGCCCGATCGGCAGGGCCATCGTCAAGGCGTATCCGGGCTATCGCCTGGCCCGCACGCCAATGTCCGGCGGCGACCAGAACAAGCCGTTCTGGACGCTCTTCAAACACATCGAAGCCAACCAGATCGCCATGACCGCGCCGGTGGAGATGACCTACACCGCCGCCAACCAGAAGGTGGCGGCACGCGATATGGCGTTCCTGTATCGATCGACGAAGCAGGGCAACGTCGGCCAGCAGGGCGCGGTCGAGGTCGTGGACGTGCCGGCGATGACCGTTGTCAGCGTCGGCATCCGGGGAAGCTACACCGACGAGCGCATGGCAACAGCGATGGCAACGCTCAATCGCTGGCTCGCCGACAACGCCGCCACGTACGAACCCGCCGGCGATGCCCGCTACCTGGGCTACAACAGTCCGTTCGTGCTACCGTGGGTGCGCTACGGCGAAGTGCAGATCCCGATTCGCAGGAAGTAGTCGAGCGAGACCATTTCCGCCGAACGCGGGCAAAGGTTTCGCGGAAGATTTAGCAGTCGAACCAGAAAACAACGCGTACGTCCTTTGGAGTACCGTACGACTTCAGTCTGTTCAGCCCATCAATCATGAACTCATCCCCTACGGCTTCTGCATAGGTGTCGATCCACTGCACCTCCGCGCCACGACCCTGTTCCGAGACAGAAATCTGTATGCCACCAGGCCAATCGGCATAGGGAAAGCCTCGGCGACCCGGCGGGAATAGGTGGGACGCGACCGGGTTCACCACGCCGCGGCGAATGATCTCCTTGCCGTACCAGTCGAACGCGGTCAATTCTTCCAGCAGAAGCCAACTTTCCGAAAAGCTGTCGGATTCGACCGTACGGTAGTAGTCGAGCAGCTGCGGAGAAGCATCGGCCGGCAATCCTCTCGGCTCCGACAGATACTCGAATGGAGCCATTGCACGGATGGGATTACGAATGTTGGCGAGAACCGCAAAAAGTTCGTAGCTCCGACTTGAATAAAGGGCTGTCGGAATCCATTCCGGTTCGTCTTCATCATAACGATAGGGATTCCGCGCCAATGGCTCAGCGAGTTGCCATCCCTCCTGACGCCGTACTTCGGCGTACATGCTGATATCAATGCCCATCGTTCGTCCGTTCAGAAGGCGTCCTGCTTCCCAATGCGACGCGTGCGAAGGCACATGGTAGCACGCTAGCCCAAGCACTCACCAAAGCAGACCTCCCTTTCCCTGCCGCATCACAATCGCCAACGCCGGATTATGTCCGGGCTGAACCGACGCCTACTATCCGGGCGGCAAGTTCGAACAAGTCGTTCCCCTTTCTCGAAAGTGAAGTCATGCATTCTCTCGGCGTCGTCGCGCAGGTTGTGATCGCATTGGGCATCTTTAACGTGTGGGTCTTGCGCTACGGCAAGCCGACGGCTTACCGCGGGGGATCGGCCCGCAACATGCGCGAGGAGTTCGCAGCGTACGGGTTGTCCTATGGCGTGATGTGCCTGATCGGCGGGCTCAAGATCGCCCTGGCGATCGCGCTGGTCGTGGGAATCTGGGTGCCGGTGCTGGTGATGCCGGCGGCGATCGGCATGGCTGTGCTGATGGTCGGCGCGATCGGAATGCACGTCAAAGCCGGCGACCCGCCGTTGAAGGCCCTGCCCGCGACCTGCATGCTCGCGTTGTCGATCGTCGCGGCCGTCCTCTGAGCACGGCTGCCGCCTGGGCGATCGCTTTTCACACAGCCAATTGCCCGTTACGAAGTCGATCGCTGGCCGATGAATGTCGCGCAGAGGTAGACATTGAGCAGCAGGTAAAGAACCGCCGGCACGCATTGCAACAGCGGGTCGCCGATCCGCAATCGGGTTGCGACGGCGACCGCCATCATCAGCGCCAGCCCGCCGGCCGCGATAATGCCCGGCAATGGGTATCGCAACCCCAGCAACAGCCCCAGCGCGCCGGCGATTTGCAGCCAGGCGGCGGCCGGCAGCAAGTGGGCCAGCTGGTAGCGCACAAACTCGGCCTGCATTCGGGGCACTAGCAGATAGCCGCAACCGAAGCCCAGGAACGAGGCCGACACGAGAACGGTGACGATGGTGAATTTCAGTTGAGACCTTTAGCTGAGCCGGACAGGCCGGAACTCAAAAGGGAATCGCCGCGAGAGACGCTGTGATCGCGCCGATGATATGCCGCCCGGAACGATTTGTACGCCGGGTTGGGAAAGCGTCGTGGGGAAATGAAAGCTTTCGCCGACACGTAACGGAATGCCGTTGAGCGGCGGTAGCCGCGCACGCGCAACTGTCGTGAGTGGTTGGTATCTCGGGTCGTGTTCACGAGTCCATGAGGTCGCGCGACACGGACCAGCACGAACGCACATCGCGAAACATGGGACTGAACCCACTCGCGAACAGACCTCCTTTACGCAGCAGCGGGACCATCGCCGACACCGACTTTGGGCCGGGGCGAACCGTCGCCTACCATCCTGGCGACAGGGTCGAAAAACTACGTGCGGCGCAAAGTGGTGTCATGCACTTGGCGGAAATGTTACTTTACGCGCACCTGTCGCCGTCGTATTGCAGCGTCGACGGCCCGAAAGCAATGCTGCCGTCGTATCGCCCCTGTGCGGCTTACGCGGTCACAACAGGGAGTGAATTCAATGGTCTACCCGCTCTCGCGAAGCGTTCTGGTCCGATGGCTCACACTCGTCGTAACCTGGGCCGCGATCGCGCCCGTTGCGATCGCAAAAGGTCCGGCCGAGCCGCGGCCCAACATACTTCTCATCCTGGCGGATAACTGGCGCTCTCCGAACGCGGGAATCCTCGGCGATCCTCTGGCGATCACACCGGCTTTCGATCGCGTTGCCCGCGAAGGCGTGCTGTTCACGCACACGTTCAATCCCGTTCCTTCCTGCTCTCCGACGCGGGCCTGCCTGCTGACTGGCAGATATGCCCACCAGCTCGGCGAGCGGGCCAGTCTCTGGAGCGCGTTTCCGAAGGACACCCCGGTCGTCACGGAAGTACTTCGCCAGGCGGGGTATCAGGTTGGCTACGCCGGTAAGCCTTGGGGGCCGGGCAACTTTGAGGTCTCGGGGTGGAAGGAAAACCCCGTCGGACCGAAGTTCGCCGACTTCGCATCCTTTCATCGCCAGCGTGACAAATCCAACCCGTACTTCTTCTGGTTGGGAAACACCGATACGGCCACCCGCGGGGGCAAACATCCCTACCTTGAAATCGCGCGGCAGAAGCTCGATGCCAGCAAGCTGACAGTCCCACCCGAACTACCCGACTGCCCGGAAGTGCGGCTGGACTTGTTGAACTACTACGGCGGCATCATCGCGATGGACGAACAAGCCGGCCAGGCGATCGCCCTGCTGGAAAAGGCGGGGGAACTGGACGACACGGTCGTGGTCTACTGCAGCGACAACGGCTGGCAGATGCCCCGCGGCCTGGCCAACTGTTACGACGCGGGTTCGCGCGTCCCCTTGGCAATCCGCTGGGGGAAAAAGCTGCAGGCCGGACGCAAGGTGGATGCATTCGTCAACCTGGCCGAGCTGGGCCCCACCTTCCTGCAGTTGGCCGGGCAGGTGCCGCCGCGCGAGATGACCTTCCGAGGGTTGGCCGAACTGTTGATGGGGAAGGACGACGGGCAGGCGCGCGACTGTGTCTTCATCGAGCGCGAACGCCATGCGGATGTGCGTCGCGATCACCAGAGCTACCCTATTCGCGCGGTACGGACGAAGGACTTTCTCTACATCCGAAATCTACGACCCGACCGCTGGCCCGCCGGTGATCCGGACGTGCTGTTCCTGGCGGGACGGCCTTATGGCGATGTCGACACCACCGCTGTGAAGGACGTGCTGATTGCGCGGCAGGCGGATCCCGCGTTTCAGCCCTTCATCAAGCTGATCTTCTCGAAACGGCCGGCCGAGGAACTGTACGACCTTCAGAAGGACCCGCACCAGCTCACGAATGTCGCGTCCGAACCGGCGTACGACGAGCGAAAAGCCGCCCTGCGCGCCAAAGTGGAGCAATGGATGAAGTCGACCGGCGATCCTCGCGTCGATCCGACGGACGACACGTTCGATCGATTCCCATACTACGGCCAACCACCCAAGGCGAAGAGCCCCTGAGAGTGCCGGGTTCCAACAAGGAGACGGATGCATTACCGCAAGCATTTTGTCCGGGTTCTTGCAGGAGTGACCCTGCTGGCTGCGTGCTGCCTGGCCGTCGACGAGCCAAAACCCGCCGCACCCAAGTCCGCGGCGGCCTTGGCCGCGATCGCGCGGCATGAACGGGCATTGGCTGATGCGACTCGTGCTTACGAACAGGCGAAGCAAAAGGCGAGGGAAGAACTGCTGGCTGATCTGAAGAAAGCGCAGGCCGATGTTCTGAAGACGGGTGGCGCGTCTGCATTGTCGGAGGGGAACGCAATTTAAGCCATCATCGATCGCCCGACTTCCGAACCGCGTACTCCGCCGGCCGCCGTGCGGATGGCGTTCATCGGGAGGAAGTACAAGTGGATGGATCCCCAGTTTGGTAACAGAGGCTGGTTTACGCTGAAGGACGACAACACTGTCGCGGCCGGTTGGCACGACAGGGAAGGCGTCTGGGGCATTCGTCACGACGGAATGATCGTAGCCGGCATCCAGGGGAACGGCGGGAAGATGATTCTGCGCCCCTCAGCAGATGGCAAATCGTTGGTCTGGGCTCAGAGCGGCAAGCCTGTCGAGACGATGAACTAATCGGCACAGGCCGGCGAAAAAGGTCGCAGCAAATGGGACGAGGATGCAAAGGGGACATCTCGTACGTCCCCTTTACTCCGTCCCGTCGGCCCAGCCGGTCGGTTGCTCGGTCGGTTCCACCGGCCGGGCACGCCATGAAGACCGACTGGTTTCGGGGTAGCCGGTGTACCAGTACAGCACCATTCGGCCGTTGCCGGAGTTCAGCGCGAAATATTGCTGCCCCACGCGGACAAAGCCATCGTTGTACCGCCAATAGCTGCACGCCAAGAGCACGCCGGTCACCACGCACAGCACCAGCGATCCTGCCGCCGCGAAGTTGAACAGCCAGCGTCTCAGACGGGTTTCCTCCGACGCGTTATCAATGCCGTTGAGTGGGCGGCCAAACACTGAGCCGCGTTGGAATCAAACAGACCATGCCCCCCCGTTGCAGCGGTGCAGGGTTATCTGATACCGAGCACGCCGTTGCGCACGAGTACGAACGCGAGGCCGCCGATAAAGCCGCAGGCCGACAGGATTTTACCCAGGACGGCGAACCATGCCTGATTGAAGATGTTTCCCCAGAAGTAGTGGCAGTGGACAAAGACGCCCGCGGAAACCCACGCTATCCCGAACGCGGTCGCGTTCTGGCCCTGCAGCGTCATTGGGGATCGTGAACTTAACGTGATGTGCTGCGTCACGATCGCGTAGATGCCGTAACCGATGAGCGCTAATGGCACGACGACACCGAGCCCCCATTGGTAGAACGGCCCCTGGCCAGGCTGGTCTTCCCAGTCGTCGTCGTACGGCGTCGGGTTGTGCGGAAGTCGCGACCAGATGGGAACCGCCTTCGGGGTGCCGAGCCGCGTTGGAATCACAAGGACCGTGTAGGGTTATACCACACCGGCGGCCGACGCGGGTTGCGTGTCGGTGTGTCGCACCGGGTGGTGATGGCGCGTTGCGGCATGTCCTGTCTCGCGTCAGTTTCGCGCCGGGCGCGAACGGCACGAAGGGCATGAAGGAGCCGCGCAGTAAGCGGGGACGTGCGACAGGCGGGGACGGGTCACCGGCGTGGTCCCGCTTACTGCGCGGAGTACCGCTTCGTGCGCGGCTCCTTTTTAAGTGCGATCAGAAGCGGGCAACGCTTCAAAAAAGGGTTGCAATTTTGGTGCTTGGTACTGGGATACTTTCAAAAACACATCCGGCACGCCGTTTGAGCCGATTGGTATACTTTGAATCCTGCCGTCGCACTTCCGATTCGTACCCCTCCCGTATAATCCTGGCATGAAGAACGAAGACCCTAGCCAAGTGGCGGCGCGCATCGTCCGCGAGTCAACATCAAAAGAAGAACCGCTCCCAGCCGACGTGGAAGCGGCTTGGGAGCGGTGGTCTGCTGGCGTGGGGAGAATAGACGATCGGGCGGCAGCGTTGCTTAGAGCGGCGTTTGAGGCGGGCGTGGAGGCGGCGCGTCAAGCCAAGCCATCCAATGGCGCGGCGGAATTAGGAAAGCTTGGCGGGCTCAAGGGCGGGAAGGCGCGTGCCGCCAAACTCACGTCCGTTCAGCGAACGGAGATAGCGGCACGCGCGGCGGCGAAACGATGGGGGAAGACTAGTCCCTGACCATTCGCATTCTTACGCCATGCTCTGCGAATGTAGGCGCGGCCGCGTCGGCCAACATCGTGTCGATGTCTGGCTCGGAAACGAATAGCAGCTTTGCCAAGTCCGACTTTGTGTAGCCTGCCTCCAAATGCCTTTGGAGTAATCGCGTAAACACCTGCGGCGATTCGCCAGCTATCTCGATTGGCTCTGTTTTTCGCCAGCCTTTGCGAGACATCTGAACGTAAAGTGACTCATAACGGCGATCATCAATTCCATTAACCGCCTTCGCCCGGTACGCCGACGCCTGCATCGACACTCGCCATTTTCTCTTCAGTGCGGCAAGGTCAGCCAAACCAAGGTCGGGCCTGACGTCCCGACGAAAGTCTTTCGCAGGCATCAGAAAAGCAGACGCGAAGGCGTTGGCTTCTTTTTCTGCTACCGCCAAGTCCCGGTCCCGGCCAAAGTGCATGATTGTGTGTCCGAGTTCGTGCGCCAGACTAAACCGGATGCGATCGGGTGGCTTTGCACCATTGACGAAAAACAGCTTCGGGAGTTCTGGAACCCAGCGGCAAAGCGCGTCGATATCATCGACCTCCAATTCGCGATCAACAACAATCCCACCACAGGCTTCGATAACGCTAACCAAGTTCGGAAGCGGACCCGGCGCAACATTCATAGCAACGCGGGCCATAGCAGCTACCTTCTCGATATCTCCGGCGTGGTTTTCCGGGTCAATGGACGGGATGGTGTCTGGCGACGGCTCCGCAAGCTGCAATAGCCGATCAATCTGAATGTCAATGATATTGCACCGGGCGTGGATAGCCTTCACGTCGGCACGCCGCGCTTTGGATAGCGCCCGGTGATAAAAGTCGGACATGCTCGCCAAGCGGCGAGGGCGATCAACAAAGAAGAGTTCTCTCTGAACACCAAGTGCTAGTGCAATGCCGTCGATTTGATCGATTCCGGGAGTCAGAAGGTCCGCTTCCCATTTTCCAACGAGTGCTTGGCTGACCCCAAGCCTTTCCGCAAGATCGGATTGCGTAAGTGTTCTCGCCTCTCGCGCCGTAATCAGCATTCGAGAATTGAACGACGTTCCAAAGAGTGATTCCTTGGGCGCGCGCGCGATCGCCAGAGAATCCATATTGCTGCTCATAGGATCACCTCCGGTTCAAGTTAGGCGCTTCTGCGAGTTCGCATTTCGTTAATACGATCGGCAAGGATGGTAGGAAAACTTGCAATGATCTCTGCTTCGGCTTCCAGAAGTGATTGCTTCCAAAGGAATCTCTTCTTCGTTTCGACACCGATGGCAACCTTTGTGAGATGCTCTTCCAGTTCGTCAAGGTCAAAGCCAACTGTCAGCCACAACCGATCTTCGCTTGGCGGGGACGCGTACCCAGGGAAGTCGATAGACATCTGCGCGGCAGGTATGAATTCCGCCTTGATTCGATTCTGTCTCTTCGTGCTTACGCTCGTTGTCAATCCCTTTCGATTCTCCTTTGTCCGCTTAATCCGAAACGCGAAGTAGGGGTCAAGAAGAATCTCAGTTGAGCGCTTGTTCGGGTGAATGGAGGACGTCAATTCCGGCATTTCATCTGCTGCCAACCGGACGAGTTCGCGGCCAGTAGATGCGATGCGATCGTACAGCATATTCGCTCGCGAACACGCCCCGTACTCAGCATGGCCAACCGGATCAAGCGCACGGCTTACCTTGTAAGCATGGAAACCCTCATCGACCGCTTCGCGGAGTAGGACAGGGACTACGCTTCCAAGAGCGGCCATGATCTCGGCCTGCTGATCCTTGTGAAATGGAATTTCCATGGCCCAATAGTAGACGATCTCGCCCACGCTGTCAATAATCGGCACAGTTCTATTACCAATCCTATTACTTTTGTCTTGCAATGCTTGACCGCTCAAGCATAATGGGGCGTATGAACAAGCTGAACACCGAAGCCCGTGCCGCGATCCTTTCCTCCCTCGTGGAAGGCAACAGCATCGCTTCGACGTGCCGCATGTTCAGCGTGAACAAGGTGACGGTTCTGCGGCTCCTGGCTGATGCCGGAACGCTTGCGGCCAACTGGCATGAACTGGTCGTTTGGGATTTGCAGACGAAGCGCGTGCAGGTCGATGAAATCTGGTCGTTCGTAAACGCCAAACAGAAGAACGTGAACCCGAAGAACTGGGGCAAGGGGCACGGCGATACGTGGACGTGGGTGGCGATGGACGCCGATTCCAAGCTGGTCATCAACTGGCTTGTGGGCGGTCGCGATGCCAGCTACGGCAATGCGTTTGTTGCCGATACCGCTGGTCGTTTGGCGAATCGCGTCCAACTCACTAGCGACGGCTGGCAGGTTTACCGCAAGGCGATTCAAGAGGCGTTCGGCACCAACATCGACTACGCGATGCTCGTTAAGCAGTACGCCAACGAACGTACCGGCGCGGTCCGCTACAGTCCCGCCGAGTGCATCGGCGCGACACCTTCAATAATCGTTGGAAGCCCCGACGAAAAGCACATAAACACGTCGTTCGTTGAACGCCAAAACCTGACGATGCGAATGGGAATGCGCCGGTTTACCCGCCTTACGAATGGGTTTTCAAAGCGTGCCGAGAACCACAAGCACGCGATTTCCCTGCACTACTTCAACTACAACTTCATTCGGAGGCACCAGACGATCAAGACCACGCCCGCAGTTATGGCGGGCGTGGCGGATCGCGTGTGGACGATGCTGGACTTCGTTCGGTTGTTGGAGCGGGAAGAGAAGTTACTTGGTGGGCGGCTGACGGATTACAAGGCCTCTAAGCCTTGATGGCGGCAATGAATCCCTCGTCAATTGGCGTGCATTCATCTGCCGCTTGCAGCAGGTCGCGATGTGCGTTCGCGCCGTGGAAAAGATGGATAACTACACCCTCGGGCTTCGCGGCCTCAATCGCTGGAAGGAAATCACTATCGCCAGCCAAGATCGCAGCGTCAGTGATTTGGTGCTTCGCAGCCAAGATCGCCAAGTCCACGCCCAGAAGAATATCGACACGCTTTTGCTGAAAAATCGGCGTTCCGTCACCGCGTTCGCCACGCCGTTCCAGCCGTCCAAGACGTGGCTGCAGCCTTGAGTAGTGGCCCAAGGCAGCAATAAATCGCTGTTTTTTGCCGAATCGCTCGGCCTCTTCTGCAGTTGGAGGGTTTGATTGGTATGGCATGCAATCGTAGTAGTACGTTCGCAGCCTTTCGCAGCCCGCCGCCATGTGAATAGCTAGCTTTTCAAAGTCAACCTTCGGCTTTCCAAAAGCGGCGAGCAGGTTCTGTAGATACGCACCATCGATGAAGTTAGCAAATCTCCCCAAGTCCGGCTCCAAGCAGAAAAAAAGCCGCCAGTTACGGCGGCTCTAATTGGTGCCTGACATCCACAAGGAACGCCAGGGCGAATAGGTCCCCTAGTATCGGCTATGTTTTGTTGTCGGTCAAGTCGAAATGATTTTGGAAATTGGATTCACTGAATCCAAAATCAGCGATGTCAAAAACTTGCGTAGATTGTAGGAATCTCCGAAAGTATACCATTACCTGGTGCTTATACTTAACATATTCCATACAAACTGACGGCCTCGGGTCAGACCCTTTTGGGTTCGGCCGGAGGTTGGCTCACATTGACTGGTGCCTGGTTGGCGCGGGTGTGATCCGTCGCCTGTCGGGGTGTCGCACCGGGTGGTTCGATCGACGTTGTGCGACCGGCGGGTCGGGCTGATCCGCCGGCGTGGTTCGACTGGCGGGCTGGCGCTGAACTCGGACGATCCGGAGGGGTCGGGCCGAGTGATCTTGTTTTGGCGAACGTGGAGGGAGGTGTTAGTGAAGCCGAACAGACGGCTGCAAGTAGCTTGGGTTCGTTCGGCGAAGGTGCGTTGGGTTCGTTTGGCGGCTCCCGCTGGGTTCGTTCGGTGGACTGGTCGGTTGCATGCGCATGTAGGCAAGCCCGTGTCGTCCGGCCAACGCCCATGGGCAAGCGTAGTTGCTCATGCCATATGGCAACGGAGCCTCGGGTTCGTTTGGCCGTCGTCGGGTTCGTTCGGCGGTCAGCGTGGTTGAGGATGGACGGCTGCCGGTGTGTGACGTCGCTCGCACGGCTTGGAAAGCCGTGTCACGGACAGCGTTTCGGAGTGCCGCCTTGGGTTCGTTTGGCGAAGGTGCGTTGGGTTCGTTCGGCGGCGGCGTTTGGCGAGGGAATGTCTTCCGGGCGGCGTGTGGCGAGGGAATGCGTTGCGGCCACAACCCCCACCCTAACCCTCCCCCGGCGTACCGGAGGAGGGGATTGGGGGTGATTCTGGGTTCGTTTGGCTGCTTGCCTTGGGTTCGTTCGGCGGGCTCGCCTTGGGTTCGTTCGGCGACCTTCTGACGACTGCCTGAAGGCTACCGAGTAATGGCCACCGACCGATCACAAGTAACAAGTTACAAGTGACCAGTGACAAATGACCAGCACCCAGCCAACCACCACCCGCTTACGCCATTTCCTTGGCGCGCTTGCGGACGTCTTCGATCCCGCCGACGTACAGGAACGCCTGCTCGGGCAGGTCGTCGGCGCGGCCGTCGGTGATTTCTTCGAAGCTCGCCAGGGTTTCCTTCAGCGGCGTGTAGATGCCCTTCTTGCCAGTGAACTGCTCGGCGACGACGAACGGCTGGCTGAAGAATCGCTCGATCTTGCGGGCACGGCTGACGATGAGCTTGTCTTCTTCGCTCAGTTCGTCGACGCCAAGGATGGCGATGATGTCCTGCAGGTCGCGGTAGCGCTGGAGCATCGTCTGTACCTTGCGGGCGATGCGGTAGTGGTCTTCGCCGACGATGTCGGTCGAGAGGGCGCGCGAGCCCGACGCTAGCGGATCGACGGCGGGGTAAATGCCCTTGCTGGCAATGCTGCGTTCCAGATAGATGAACGCGTCAAGATGCTGGAACGCGTTGGCCGGGGCCGGGTCGGTCGGATCGTCGGCGGGCACGTACACGGCCTGCACGGACGTGATCGCGCCGTTCTTGGTGCTGGTGATGCGTTCCTGGAGCTGACCCATTTCGGTGGCCAGCGTGGGCTGGTAACCGACGGCGCTGGGCATGCGGCCGAGGAGAGCCGACACTTCCGAACCGGCCTGGGTGAAGCGGAAAATGTTGTCGATGAACAGGAGCGTGTCGGCGCCGGTTTCATCGCGGAAGTACTCGGCCATCGTCAGGGCCGAGAGAGCCACGCGGAGACGCGCGCCTGGCGGCTCGTTCATCTGGCCGAAGACCATGACGGTCTGGTCGATGACGTGACGACCGGTGTCGCCGATCTGGGCTTCCTGCATTTCGAGCCAGAGGTCGGTGCCTTCGCGGGTGCGTTCACCGACGCCGGCGAACACGGAGTAACCGCCGTGCTGCTGGGCGATACGGGCGATGAGTTCCTGAATGACGACGGTCTTGCCGAGGCCGGCACCGCCGAACAGACCGGCCTTGCCGCCGCGGATGAACGGGGTGAGCAGGTCGATGACCTTGATGCCGGTTTCGAAGACTTCGGCCTTGGGGGTCAGGTCGGTGAACTCCGGCGGATCGCGGTGAATGGGCCGACGACCGGAGGCGGCGACGGGGCCGCGGTTGTCGATCGGTTCGCCGAGGAGGTTAAACACGCGGCCGAGGGTTTCCTTGCCGACCGGGACGGTCAGTGCGGCACCGGTGTCGACGCAGTCGACGCCACGGGCCAGGCCGTCCGTGCTGCCCAGGGCAACGGCGCGGACGCGTCCGCCGCCCAGGTGCTGCTGCACTTCACCGGTGAGGGTGGAGTTGCTGTAGGCCAGCGGGATCTTGAGAGCGTTATAGATCTCGGGGAGCTGATCTTCGGGGAACTGGGCGTCGAAGGTCGAGCCGATGACCTGCGTGATTTTTCCGGTCGCGGGCATGATTGCGCCTGAGCTAAGGGTTACAAGGGCCACGGCCTTCCAGGCCGTACCGAGGGCAGGAGAGACCCCGACGGGGTGTTTCCTGTCCACGGGGCGCGGGATTGTACATTTCCTTCACAATGTCGCAAGTTCGGAGGATGTCCCGCGAACACGAAACGTAAACCTGCGAAAACAGCGAAAGGAACCGCAGATTTCACAGTTGCTGCAGATTGAAAGGAAGACGATTTGCGAAATCGCTGCGATCTTCGGTTTCGTCGTCTGGGCGAGGGGTTGATGGCGTCGTGGTTAACGATGTGACGGTCCGTGCTTTCCGCAGTCCGCGGAACGCCGAAGCGCGCCGGACGCGTCTCTAAAACGGATGCTTCAATTCGGAGGACATCATGAGGCCGTCCGCCTTGCACCGAGAGAATGAAAACTGAACCGCAGATTGCGCAGATGCCGCAGATTGCCTTCTCCCAAATCTGCGACATCTGCGCAATCTGCGGTTCATCGCACCCTTTTCGGAGCAGGACACGGCGGTCACGAAAGATGAAGACGGAGACGAGAGCTATGAACGACCTGAACGTTTCATTCGGCTTGCAGGCTGCGACGATCAAACTCGGGCAGATTCTCGGCGATTTCTCCGTGTTCTCGGCGACCTCCGTGGCGGTCCTGGATTTTACGGGCTAACGGTGTGGCGTCGTTATCCGTTGTTCCCTGCGGGCGTTACGATGGTAGATCGGGTGGGGACTGGCTGAGGAGCGATCATGAGCGACGACAAAAACTACGACAAAAACAATGCTGAACCCGGAGTTGGTCCGGAATCCGATGTCCCCTCCCCCGCCGCCGGGGACGACCGGCAGCCCGATGCGTTTGTCGAAGCGGGCGAGGGCTCGGCGGAGGCGGCCGACAGCTCCGCCGATGCTGATCAGCCCATCGTGGACGACCTGGACACCCCCGCTCACCCCGACGAGAAGACGATCGCCGAGACCGAGGCGGCGTTCGCGGCGTTGCATTACAGCGGCGACAAGGGTCGCCGGAAGTACCGCGGGCCGCGGAGTGTTGTCATCCTGGTGCTGGTGTTGCTGGGGATTGTCGGGCTGGGCATTTATGCCGTCATCTGGTCGGACCACCTGCGGCAGAAGAACGAGAAGATCGAGCTCCGCGTGCTGGAAGAACGGCACGTGATGGCGACCTGGCAGCAGCGGAACAATGAGATCCGCCAGAAGATCTATGAACGGAGTTTCCCCGGGGAGAAGATCGCGCCGGCCAACAGCATCTATAAGCCGCTGAGCGCGTCGGATAAGGCGTTATATGACGCGAGGATGGCGCAGTACGGCACGCAGTTCGAGCCGGACGCGAACCAGAAAGCGTTGATCGAGGAGACGAAGAAGCTGGTGGAGCAGTTCCGCCCGCCCACGACGTCCCCCGCCACAGCCGCCAGCAATCCGGCCGGCTGAGGAGGGGTGACGCCTGGGCGTCGTCGGGCGCAAACGTCGGGCATGAATCAGGCGGCGTGGATCAGTCGTCTTTCTTCCACGACGACGACTTCCACGACTTTTCGGAGGAACGCTTCTTCTGCTCGGCCTGCTTCTTGAGCAGTTCGCGCTGTTTCTCGGC
Source organism: Humisphaera borealis (assembly GCF_015169395.1). Classification (GTDB taxonomy): domain Bacteria; phylum Planctomycetota; class Phycisphaerae; order Tepidisphaerales; family Tepidisphaeraceae; genus Humisphaera; species Humisphaera borealis. The sequence continues at coordinate 5,400,954 of NZ_CP063458.1, read as the reverse complement.
GGCCTTCTTGGCGGCTTCCCGGGCCGCTTCCTGGCGGCGCTTCTCGGAATCGCTCTTGTCGTCGTCGTCGTCATCCTTGTCGTCGTCAGACGGCTTGGGGGCTGGCGGCGTCGTGGGCTTCGGCTTCGTGGGCGGGGGCGGTGAAACCGGCGGCGAAGCGGGCGGCGAGGCCGGAGGCGATGCGGGCGGCGAAATCGGCGGGGAGATGGGCGGCGAGATAGGCGGCGACAGCGGGCTTTCAATGCCGGTCGGTGTCGACGATGCCCCGGCGACGCCCGGTGTAAACCCGTAACCGACACGTACAAAGTCCGCCAGGCTGTGACCGGTGACGTCCGGGTTCCACGACGTCGACGACTGAGCCCGGGCCGCCGTCAGGTAAGCCGACGTGGTGCTGCCGAGATTCAGGGTCGCGGCGTAGGTTCCGGCGGTTCGGCCGGCCGCGGGGTAGTTCACGGTGACGATTCGGCTGGTGTCGCGACCGGCCGACCAGGAACTCCAGGCCACCGCGGGCCCGCCGAGGTTGACATTCACCACCCCGCCGGCGGTGCTGTAGCGGTTGCCGCTGAGGGTGATTTCGGTTGTGGAGAAGTCGTCGCCGACGGTCATGAGGGTCGGACTCTGGATGCGCTGGAAGTCGTTGTTGCGGATGACGAGGTTGTTCAGGCCCGAAGCGCCGGTGCCGCCGGACACCAGTTCGTTGGTGATGGTCAGGGCGCGTGTCCAGTCGTAGATGACGTTGTCTTCGATGACCAGGTCGTTGATGCCGACGGCCTGAGCGGGGTTGGTGACACTCGCGCCGACGCTGAGGTTAATCGCCGAGCCGGAGTTGGCCGGCGATCCGGCGAAGACGTTGCCCTTGATGGAGGTGCCGCTGCCGGCCTTGATGTTGCTGATGTCGATGCCGTAGCCGCGCGGAGCGCCGGCGATGGAACCGCCGCCGATGAAGGTGTTGTTCCAGACGCGCCCACTGACGCCGCCGGCCTTGACCGGCGAACCGTTCACCAGGCCGAAGGTCAGGTGGATGGGATTGTCGATGAAGGTGTTGCTCTCGATGACGCCGCCGGAGCGGGCCTGCAATCCATGGCTGGAGGCGCGGGCGAAGGTGTTGCCGTAGGCGACGAAGCTGTTGACGCTTTCTTTAATGTAGGCGTTGTGGTTGAAGACGGTCTGGCCGGCTCCGGTGACCGCGGCGTTCCAGCCGTTGTTGTCGAAGACGTTCTGCTGGAGCGTCAGTCCGTTGATGCTCTCGGCGTACAAGCCCTGGGAGTGACCGGCGGTGTTGTAGGCGTCAAGGATGCTGGACCGGCGGACGCGGACGTTGCCCGCCGTGCCGGTGACGCCGGCGATCGTCAGGTTGGTCGTGTAGCTGTCGATCTCGACGTCTTCGACGAGCAGGTTGTTGGTGCCGCTGATGAGACGGACACCTTCGTTGCCGGCGGTGCCAGTGTAGGTGGCGCTGGAAGGGTCGCGGGTATCGGCGTAGAAGCGGATACCCATGATCGCCAGGTGATTGACGACCGGCGAGCTGGCGCTGCCGACGGTGATCGCCATGCTCGAGCCGGTGGCGACGACGGGGCGAGATCCGGAACCGTAGGCACCGATAACCAATGGGCTGGCGGTATCGCGGCCGCCCTTGGTCCAGACGCCAAAGCTTTCACGCCACGTGTCGCCCCGGCGAAGCAGGAGCTGGTCGCCGGTGCCGGTGCGGACCAGGGCCTTGGCGGCGGCAAGGGTTTTGAGCGGGGACGACTGCGAGAGCCCGTTGTTGGCGTCATTGCCGGCGGAACTGCTGACGTAAACAACGCGGTCGCCGGCCTCGGGCGTGACGACCGTATACCCCGCGGCGTTCACCGAAACCGCGAACAGCCTGCGGTTTTCGAGGGATTGGAACATGCGATCGCTGGGGATTGGCGACTGGAGCGGTCGGGGGAGTTTGCCTTTGGCCGATCGTGCGGTCGTTGTGGTCATGGGTGCCCTGGAATCAATGGTGTGTTTTACGGTGAGCCGGCTGCGATCCTCTGTCCCTTTGTGCAGGGGGATCCGGCGTCCTCTGTCAAAATCCCGGGGTTACCCACTATCCCAACACGGGCGAAGCCGGATTAGGGATATCCCCATTTGCTTGGGAGGTCGGATTGAACGAGATTCGGACCTTCTGTTGGGAAATCATCGAGCCCCGGGAATAGCAGTGATCGACTTTGTGACGGAACAAGCCCGGTTTGAAGAATTGTTCAGTCCGGCACGACCGGTGCTTCGTGCCATTCTTTATGCCGCGACCCGCAGCGGGCATGAAGCAGAGGACCTGTTGCAGCAGGTCGGCACGGTCTTGTGGCAGAAGTTTGAGACGTACGACTCGAGCCGTCCTTTCGCCGCCTGGGCGGTAGGGTTTGCCCAGATGGAGATCCGCAAGTGGCGTGAGAAGGCGTCGCGGCGGGGCCGACTGGTGTCGATCTCGGACGAGGCGGTAGCGGCGCTGGCCGACGCGTGCGTCCGGGCCGTCGACGAACCGGCCGCCGGGCCAGCCGACGATGCCGACACCCTGCGGGATTGCGTAGAGCGGCTGACGCCGGCGGCGAAACAGGCGATCCGAATGAAGTACACCGACGGCCAGTCAATCGCCCAGATCGCCGCTGTACAGGGTCGTGAGATCGGTGCGGTGGAGATGGCACTGGTCCGGGCTCGTCGGGCGTTGCGGCAGTGCATTGAAACGAAGTGGCAGGCAAGCGGAGACGGGAGAAAGGCAAGACACCTTGGCTGAAGAACTGGACAACCTCGCCGCCCGATACCTGGACGGTTCGGCCACCCCGGAAGAGTGCGCCCAGTTGGATCGCCGATTGGTGTCCGATCCCGCTGCCGCCATCGCGTTTCTGGAGTTGACCCGGCAGGAACTGGCGTTGAAGGATGCGCTTGCGACAAAGGGTGTTTCGACGGCGCCCGCCACGACCGTTTCGAAGCCCGTTCAGACGATGCTTCCAACGGCATTGCGCCTTGCCGGCAGCGATTCTGCCGCGCCGACAGCCCATCGTACTGTACCTGATATTCGGCCGGTTCGCCGAGGCCGGCTGGTGATGTGGGCCGCCGGTATTGCGGCGGCCGTGCTGGTCGGGGCTGGCGTCTGGTTAACAACCGGGGGTAGTAACACCTCCACCACCCCGCCGCTGGCGATCGATTCCCCGTCGCCTGGTGCCAACTTCACACTCGATCTGGCCGGTTCGGACCTGCGCATCGAAAGAGACGGAAAAGTGCTGGCCGCCGGTGGCGCGGGCAGGCTTGCCGGCGGCGACATCATCCGCACCGGAGACACTCACGGCACCACTTTGAATGTCGCCGGCGAGGCGACAAGCGTGCTTGTCGGCCCGGGCTCATCGGTTGCGATTGTGCCTTCGGGCAGTGGGCACCGGGTGCGGCTGCTCAGCGGCTCGGTTCAGTGCCAGGTCGCACCGCAGAAGCCGGGAACGACATTTGCCGTTCTCACCGCTGATGCCGAGGTCCGGGTTGTGGGCACCCAGTTCCGGGTTTCGAGCGACGGAAAACAGAGCCTTGTCGAAGTGAGCCACGGCACCGTTCGCGTGACGCGTGGCCGAGATCGGGCGACGGTGGATGTCTCGGCTGGTGAGTTTGTGGCGACCGAGAAGTCCCATGGGACTCTGGGTCATCCGGCCGGCAAGGATATGGGCGAGTACTGGTCGAACAAGGTGCGGCCGGCGGGTATCGATCAATAGTTTTTGCAGGCTTGAGATATAGTGTTATAACATGGCGATTGGCCAAGGAAGCCCGGATGCGATTTCAACCTGTCATCAACCTCGGGGTCGCCAGCTGGTTGGCGGTCGCCGGCCTGGCTGCCGGATCGATGTGGGCAGGATCGATCGGTGTTGGTCAGGCCTGGGCGTCGCCGCGGGACTTGCAGACATCGCTCGCCTCGACCGATGACGACTCGACAAAGCCAAAGGACGACGAAAAGAAGACCGACAGCAAATCGACCGATCAGGACGACGACAAGAAGAGCGACGACGATAAAAAGCCTGGTGTCGAGAAGAAGTCTGACGACGACAAAAAGCCGGAAACCGAGGGCAAACCGGCAGATCCTGTAAATCCTAAGGACGTGACGCCGACGACCCCGTCGAACACCACGTCGGGAAAGCCGCCGTCGACCGGAACGCCGAATCCCGGTACACCATCCCCCAGTACAACGACGCCGGGCACTTCAACCAACGGAACACCCTCGACCACCGTACCGCCCGTTGGCACCCCGGTTCCGGGCAGGCCTGACGATGGCGTCAAGCCATCGCCGGCGACGCAGCCGGTAGAGGTTCCCGTGGGCGTGCCGCATACGGACTCTCCACCGGGTGGTGGCCCCAAACCTGCGGATATGCCCAATCCGGGCGGCGATCCGGCACCTGGCGATCCGGCGGACGGATCGAACCCGCCGGCACCGTCTTCACCGTCGTCCCCGGCCGATCCGGCGGGTCCTCCGGTTGACGGCAGCACGCCGCCTGTCCCGGTACCCACGCCGGTTCCTCCACCAACGCCAAGCCCCACTCCCCCACCGCCGCCTACACCAAGGCCGCCACCGGGACCGGGAGAAGAGCTTCCCGGCGGAGGTTAAGTAAACGGGTCAGGTCCTTAGATCGGTAGCTGTCGGGTGCGGAACGCGGGAGTGCCGTTGCAGAGGCGGAATAAAGGATTCACGCTGGTCGAGCTGCTGATTGTCGTCGGCATCGTGGCCGCATTGACTGGCGTGGTCATCCCTGCCGTTGGCAAGGCCAAGGCGACGGCCGTGAAAGTGGCGTGCGCGGGCAATCTCCGACAGATCGGGACGGCGCTCAATGCGTACCGCGCGGCCAACGGCGGCAAGCTTCCGGTTCGCCCCAGCGGGCTCGATCAGACCAACCCCCACGTCTTCAAATACAAGTCGCTGACGGCCTCCGTCGCCAAAACGATGGAGAAGTACGCCGAATCCCGGGATGTTTTCTACTGCCCCGGCAATTACCAGCGTCGAACGCCCAGCGAGTGGTGGACCTTCCAGAGCGGCACGATCGCCGCGACCTATCAGTTCCCCTTCTGGCTCAAGTCGTCCTATTGGCTCGTCAAGGTTCCCGACTACCGTCGCCCGAACGGGGACGCAGTGATTGCTGCGGATTACCTGGGCACCGACACCACGCCAGCAGCCCCCCTCGCATGGAACCACGACCGCCCGGACGGACAGTCGCCTGAGGGGATGAACATGCTCTTCGGCGACAACCGCGTCGAATGGCGCAACAAGGCCCGCGGCTGGATGCTGTGGGGGCGATCCAACGGCCCGATCGATTGGTATCTTGCCAACTGAGACAGGGTTCATGCACCGCGCCGCCAGCACACCGCTCGCCACGCCCGCCATCGTCGACATTTCCGACTAGAACCACGTCACGCAGGGTCACGCAAACCTGCCGCGCCAACCAACCGTTGAGGAAGATTGTTTGCTGATCGCCGCCGGCCGATCCATGGTTCGGCAGCGCAAATCGTTTCGAGTGGTATTGTTGTTGTTCGGACGGCGAGGACGGGCGGACGTCCAGTGAATCGCGAGCGATCATTTCAGTTGAACTATCGCCGGTTATTCGTCCGGATTGATCACCAAACCAACACTCATGTTTCACCTTCGAATGTTCTCCCGCTCAAGCCTGCTCCTGGCCGCCAGCCTGGGCCTGGGCCTTGCGGGTGCCGCGCGCGGAGCGGAACCGTTTGAGGCGTTTCTCGATACGCACTGCGTCCGCTGCCATGGCCCGGACAAGGAGAAAGGCGACCTGCGGATCGACCGCCTCTCGCGCGATTTCACCAAGGGTGCCGACACACATCACTGGGCGGAAGTCGTCGAGCAGGTCAACTCCGGCGAGATGCCGCCGAAGAAGGAGAAGAGACCCTCGCAGGCGGAGATCGCTGCGTTTGTCACCAGCCTGGACGCGCGGCTCAAGGAGGGCCGGGCGGCCCGGATGGCAACCCGTCCGCCGGTAACGCACTACCGTCTGAGTCGCAAGGAGTATCAGAACACCGTCTACGACCTGCTCGGCGTGCGCTACGATCCGGCCAAGCCCGGCGAGTTGAACGAAGATGCGCTGTGGCACGGTTTCGAGAGGATCGGGTCGCAACTTTCGCTGTCGCCGTCGCATGTCGATCGATACTACCGGGCGGCGGAACTCGTCCTGGATCGCGCTTTCCCCACCACATCGGTGACTGCCCGCAAGGTCCGCAAAACCGCTGTCGATCTTCGCTATGGGACCGGGAAAGACCAGCAAGCCGCCCTGGACCGCTTCGGCATCAAACGGCCGCTGCGCTATCTGCTGTTCCCCGGTCGAACGGAGACCGCGCTGTCGCCTAACTGGCTGGGCAAGACCGGTCCTGAACACAGCGGGCTGTACAAATTTCGCATCCAGGCCAGCGGGATCCGCCCGCCAGGCGGCCAGCCGGCGCACCTGAGCATCGGCAAGAGAACCGGCGAGGAGACCGTCGATGGTCTCATCGAGTTCGACCTGACCGCACCGGAAGAGAAGCCCCAGGTCTACGAGTTTGAAGTGTTCCTCGAGATGCCGACGTCGCTCGATTTCTGCGTGGTGGCGACCAATGGCGTGGACCGAAGAAAAGGGGCTGCTTTCCGCAACGCGCTGAGCAGTTCCCAGTATCTTTTTACGCACAGCAGCGAGACCCTGCTGCTGAACCCCAACGCCCCGCAGATGTTCGACGACAAGGGGAACGGCCTGTTCTCCACGGTGCTGCTGGACTGGATCGAATGGGAAGGACCGCTCGTCACGGACGCGGAAAAGTCCCGCCGCGACGGCCTGCTCCCGCCCGATGACGCCAGCCTGGAAGTGGTCGCGGAACATCTGCAGCGTTTCGCGGAGCGCGCCTGGCGACGCCCGGCGAAGCCTGAGGAACTGGCGACGTATCTGAAAGCCTACCGCACCGAGCGCGACGCCGGTGAGAAGACCGCCGACGCTTATCGTATCGCGATGCAGGGCGTGCTCACCTCCCGGCACTTCATTTACCTCGTTGAAGGCGATCCGACGGCCCGCGCGCGACTCACCGACTGGGAACTGGCCTCCAGGCTCTCGTATTTCATCTGGAGCTCAACCCCCGACGACCGCCTCTTCAGCGCCGCCAAAGGCGGCACCCTGAGCGGCGACGGCCTGAAGAAGGAAGTGAGTCGGCTTCTGACCGACGAAAGGGCCAACCGCTTCATTGACGACTTCACCCGGCAGTGGCTGCAGCTGCATCGATTGGGCATGTTCCCGCCCGACAAAAAGCTCTACCCGAATTATGACCCCTGGCTCGAAGAGAGCATGCGCGGCGAGGTCATCGAGTACTTCCGCGAGATGTTCTCAAAGAACCTTCCTCTGGACGGCTTCATCGAGTCCGACTGGACGATGGCCAACCCGCGCCTGTGCGACTTCTACGGTCTTCCGGAGCCGAAGTCGGGGGGCTTTCAGCGCGTCGCGCTCAAACCCGAGCATCGTCGCGGCGGTCTGCTGACGATGGGCGCGGTGCTGGGTCTGACGTCGGACGGTACCCGCCATCGCCCGGTGCACCGCGGGGTTTGGGTCAGCGAAGCGATCTTCGGCAAGACGCCGCCACCCCCGCCGGCGAACGTGAGCGCCATCGAACCCAACCCGCCGGAAAGCCCCAAGGCCACACTCCGCCAGAAGATCGAAGCGCACCGGAGCGACGTGAACTGTGCCGCCTGCCATGCGAAGATCGATCCTCTGGGACTGGCCTGGGACAATTACGATGCCGTCGGTCAATGGCGTACCCGTGAGAAGGTCGAAAAGGGGATTGGTGAGGATCCGTTGATCGATCCCTCCGGCGTGTTGCCCGACGGCCGGTCCTTCGCCGACCCTGTCCAGTTCAAGCGGCTCCTGATCGAGAACCGCGACCAGATCGCGCGGGCCTTCATCGAGCACCTCTGCACCTACGCCCTTCGCCGGGTTCTCACCGTGGACGACCGGGAAGACATCAACGCGATCGCGGCGACAGCGAAGAAGAACAATTACGGCGTGCAAGACATCGTCCGCGCCGTGGCCGAGTCCGAACTGATGCGAAAGCGATGAGGAGATTGTGGTGCAGCCGTCTCGGCTGCAACGGCAGGCGGGACGCCTGCACCACAACGTCCGCCGCCTGCGAAACTGCCCACAAAGGAACAGTTCCTATGAGTCACTTCCTCTCCCAATCCTGGCTGATCAACCGCCGGCACGCCCTGCGTGCCCTGGGCAGCTTCATCGCGTTGCCCATGCTCGACTGCATGGTCCCGCTGCTGGCGGCGGAGGAGAAGACCGTCTCGCCGCGGCGAAGCGCCTTCATCTACCTCGCGAACGGCGTGCATTCGCTCAACTACCAGGTCACCACGCCGGGCAAGGATTACCAGTTCTCCCGATCGCTCAAGCCGCTCGAAAAGCATCGCCAGGTCATTACGCCCATCAGCGGCCTGTATCACCCGGGCGCGATCGGCCATCACCACAACTGCATCTCCGTCTGGCTTACCGGCGGCAAGCTCGGTCCTTCAGACCGCAACACCATCTCGGTGGACCAGAAGATGGCCGAGATCACCGCGAAACACACCCGATACTCCTCGATGGAAGTTGCCCTCACCGGCGAATCGCTCGGCTGGACGGCCGACGGTGTTCGGCTGCCCTCGATGCGTCGTTGCAGCGAAATCTTCGCGTCCATGTTCTCCGAACCCAAAGGCGGCATGGCGACACAGCGGCGGGCCCTGCGCCGCAAGGGCAGCGTCCTGGACGCCAACCTCGATGAAGTCCGTCAACTCGAGCAGAAGATGGGATCGGCCGACAAGGGACGCCTCGATCAGTACCTCACCTCGGTCCGCGAAGCCGAAGTGCGTACGCGGCGGGCCGATGCCTGGCTCGATACGCCGCTTCCGACCGTCTCCGACGCCGATCGCAAACGCACCAACCGCGACATCCCCGCCACCCTTGCCGGCGAGTACTTCCGCACCGTCTACGACCTGATGGTCCTTGCCTTCCAGACCGACGTGACGCGCGTCGCCACCTTCAGCCTCGGCGGCGAAGGGGATGCCTTTGCGATTCCCGAAATCGGCATCACCGAGTCGCGGCATCAGCTCAGCCATCACGGCGGCGATCCGGGCTACATGGAGAAGCTCACCAACTACGACACGTTCGCGATCGAGCAGTTCAGCTACTTCCTCACCCGGCTCGCCGAGACGAACGATGTCAACGGCAAGCCGCTGCTGAACTCGACGATGGCGCTCTTCGGCAGCGGCATGTCGTACGGCCACAGCCACGGCAACGCCAACCTCCCGCTGGTGCTCGCCGGGGGTACGGACCTGGGTTTAAAGCACGGCAGCCACCTCGACTTCAACCAGGGGCACTTCAACGGCTACCAGCTCGACAAGCCCGGCGAGCACTACTCGCTCTGCAGCCGCCCCGCGAACCCCAATGCCCACATGAGCAACCTGCTGCTCCTGATGGCCCAGCGCATGGGTGTGGAGACGGACAAGTTCGGCGACAGCAACAAGGTGATCGAACTATGACATCGCTCCCGCATCCAAAATGGCTCGCGACCCTCTGTCTCGGCGTCTGCCTGCTTGCAGGCTTTGCCACAGCTGCCGACGAGTCCTTCCGCCCGGAACCGGGGAAGTTTCCTCCTTTGGAAAAGGCGGCGTCCTACCGCGGCGAACTGGCGTTCGTGGACCATGCCAATCGCCGGGGCAGCATCCGCGTGCAAGGCCCAGGTATGTTCTTCCGGAACAGCCCGCAGCCCTTCGCGATGCTTCCGTACGGCGCTGTCCGCTATCGCGGTGCGCCGGCGGATCTGCGAGACATTCCGCTGGGCACCATGCTGCACGTCCGCGCCTTTCTCCCGCCGGACCCGAAGACCTCCGCCGTGCCGGTGATCCAGAAAGGAACCACCGAGCGCCCGGCCGAAAATCACGTCCTCCTGATCGAAGACGAACCCAGCCTCTGCCTGCGTGAAGGCAAGGTCTGGAAGCTCAAAGAGGTGGACCTTCAGAACAACGAGGGGGCGATCCTCGCCAGCCGCGAAACGAAGCAAGGCGGCGATGGCAAGGCGACCGCCGAGAAGTTCACCCTCAATGCCGGCACCCGCATCTGGCGCGGCCGTGAATGCCTCAGCCTTACCGACCTGATTGCCGACGGCACCTGGCCGGCGACGGGAAAGAAGTCTCTCGGCGATCAGGCTGTGCTGCTCGGCATCGCGTGGCACCCCACACCCGAGAGCGTGTTCAACCAGTTCCACGTCGCGGACATCTGGCTGGACGACACCTCAATGCAGCGCGCCGCGCAACGTCAGACCGAGGCGCACAACGCCTTGGTCCGCAGCTACTGGATGCCAGCCTGGGTCGATCACGTCGAGTACGGCAAGTTTGGCCGCGCGACGGTGACGGCGACATTGTTCGGCGGCATGGACGACGCCCTCTACGCCGATTTCAAGAAGGATGTCCCCACGCTTATGGCCGCCGCCGAGAACACCCTGAAGCACTCCGCCGGGGCCTACGGGCCCGATCACATGGCCGCCGGTGGCCAGATCATCGCCGTCACCAAGGCCGAGGGCCCGATCCCGCTGGGAAGCAGCGGGATACAGATCCGATTTGAGACTGACCTCATCACCGAGGGCATGCGCCCCGGTAGGGTCGTCCGTGTCCGCCCGACCAGCTGGCCACGGCATGCAGTGCCTCGCGAGGAGTACCTCAACGACGGCGGCTCGGGTCACGAAGAACGCTTCCCGACGCCGGCGATCTTCCCCAAGTTATGACCGTGACCTCCGTCACGCGTGAGAGAACCAGCCTGAGCACCATGACAACCAAACACACCCCCCTGCTCGCAGCACTCTTGTGCGCCCTCTGCACCGGCTCGGCCCTCGCCGCCGATCCCCACGTCGAAGCCGTCGTCCGCACTGTCGAGGCCGCGAAGGGCAAGGTGGAAAAGACCGAGGACGGCCAGGGCCTCAGGCTCGTCGATCTCGCCGTGGCCAATACCGGCCCGCACGACAAGCGCACGACCGACCCCTACGACGCGGTGTTCTTTGAGCACTTGGGGCATATCACGACGCTCGAGTCGCTGAACGTCATCTCGACGAAGTTCAACGACGCGTGGATGCCGCACATCGCGAAGCTCACGAACCTGAAAACGCTTCGCTTCACCAATAACGGCTCACTCACCGATGCCGGTATGGAGCAGCTCGCGGGCTTGAAGAACCTGGAGCAGTTTTCCTTCGTCGGGACCAAGATTACCGGCCGCGGGTATGCGAAGTTCGAGGGGTTTACCAAGCTTACGCGGGTCAGCCATCGCGGCAGCAGCATCGACGACGAGGGCCTGAAGCAGCTTTGCGAGCACCTGCCGAACCTCGAAAGCATCAGCCTCGCGCACGCCAAGTTTACCGACGCAGGCGCGGTTCACCTGGCGAAGCTCACGAAACTCAAGAGCGTCGAGCTCGGCACGCTCAACGCCACGCCGGCCGCTCTTAAGAACCTCACCAGCCTTCCATTGGAATCGATCCAGCTCGGCGAAGGGTTCCACGCCGCCGACGCCTTCAACACCGTCAAAGCCATTTCAACCTTGCGGAAGCTCTCGGTCACCGATGGCAGCAAGCTGACCGACGCCGACCTGGCCCTCATTGCCGGCATCACCGGGCTGGAGTCACTGACCATGGACAAGCTGCCGCTCCCCGATGAGCGCATCCCTGCCCTCGCCGCGTTCGCGCATCTGAAGTCCATCACCCTCGCCCTGCGCCCCAAAGGTTACCCGGCAGAAACGCAAGCCAGGATCAAAGCCCTTCTCCCCAAGGTGGACGTGACGTTCGTCCAGTGATTGGCCCGGCTAGTGAACGCTCCACTCACTTGGGCAGGTCTGCCTTCCAGACACCCCACTCGCCGCCTCTGCTGCTCCGGAAGTAAAGCGCCGAATCGTCGCCACTCCAGGCGGGGTTGTCGTCGCGCGCTGGGTTCTGCGTGACCGGGATCGCTTCCGAAGGTTTGGAGACGCGAAGAACCCAAAGGTTGATGTCGGACTCGGTGATCGGCGGTGCCGCCGACGGCTGCGCGGGCGACGAATGGCCTGGGAGTCGGCGGTCCGACGCGAACGCGATCCGGCTGCCGGTCTTGGACCAGGTCGGGTCGAAATCGTCGTCGTTGGGGGATCGAGTGAGATTAACCGGCGCGTTCTCGCCGATCTTCAGAAGCCAGATGTCGCGTTTTCCGGTGTTCGGATCGCCTCTGACGAACACGATCGCGTCGGACCGCGGGCTGATGCGCGGCTGGGTGCCGGGGTGTTCGAGGTCGGTGCGTTTGCCGGTGACGGTTTCGATCGCCACCAGTCGGGACGGGCTGCCGTCGGTCGGACGGGATTCGGTGTACAGCCGGGGTCTTGGCGACGAATCGAGCGAAGGCCAAAGCTCGGTGTCCGACGTTTCCCCGGGCGCGGCGCGAACGGCGAAGCCGGGCAGGTTGATCATGACTTCGTAGGTCGCGAGCTGTCCGGCACTGATGCGGTCGCTGGCGAACAGGAGCCGCTGGCCGTCGGGGGAGAACGACGGCATCAGGTCCAGGGCCTGACCGTCGGTGAGTTCAACGGGCGGCTTGTTGGACGCGACGGTGTGAGCGAACAGCTGTGAACGGAGGGAGCCGTCCACCGCACGCAGCGTCGCCCAGGCGACGATGCCCCCGTCGGGGGACGTCACCACGCCGTCAACAGTTGCACCGGCCGGTGCCCTGGCGACCAGGACCGGTTTGCGGCCGTCGGGCTCGTTGACGTCGCGGGTGAGCGGCACTTTCCGAGGGTCGGCGTCGACGAACCATCGGCTCTTTTCCAACCGAAACGCCGGTTTGATCATCGCGAGTCCGGCGCCGGTTCCGGTGATCGGCGGAACCGACGGCGTTGTGGCCGCGGTCGCGGTCGTGGTGGGTACCGCCGGCCGGGTCGTTACCGGGGTGACCGGGGACGACGGCAGGGTTGCGACGGCTGTCGTCACGGCCGGCTTGGTCGTGGCAGTTGCAGTGGCGTTAGGGGGCGGGCTCAGGGTGACGGCGTAATCCACCTTGCCCTCTTCCCAGCCGATCTTGAGCGTCGTCGCCGGGTTGTTTGCGCCGGCGGGTGGCGAAATGGTGAGCTCATGAACAGGCATCTCACCGCTGGCATTCAGCGGAGCGTAGTCCAGCGGCAGTTCGACCAGTCCGTCGGTTTTGTGCGGCAGAACTTTCTGTCCCATCCGGACGATGGCGCCGGGCGGTTCGGTCTTCAGCCGGATCGTCTTGGTGCGGATGCCGAGCTTCAGCAGGTATTCGGTCTGCCCGTTGTCCCACGAAATCTTCGACGTCGCCGGCTCGTACCCGGGCTTGATCGCCTGCACGGCTCGATCGACCCAGGCGTTGGTCTGGGGGTCGGTCGCGATGACCAGGTCTTCTAGCGTGACCGGGCTGGGGCCGAAACTGGTGCCGTCCACGATGACATCTGCGCCCGCCGGCTCGGTCTTGATGACAACCGTCTTGCGTTCGGGTTCGAGCGGCAGCGTGTAGACGGCATCGGCGTCGGTGAATCGGATGACGCGTTCGGTCCGTCGGAAGCCGGGCCGCTCGGCCGACACGACATGAGGTATCCAGCCGCCGGAAGCATCGACGGCAAACTCCAGTTCAGTCGAGGCCTGGGTCACGGCGGCATCTGCAACGGGCTTGCCGCCAATTTTCACGATCGCCGGTAGTGGCGTGACGATGAACCGGACCCTTCGGCTGCGGGGTTTGAGCGTTACAGTCACCTCGGTTTGCTCGCTCGTCCCGTCGAGCAGGATGGTCTTGTCGGTGTAGCCGGGCCGGCTGACAAAAACGGTATGAAACTGGCCGCCGCCGAAGCTGAACCGCTCGGTAATGGGTGCCTTCGGTCGGGGAACGCCGTCTACGACGATCGAGGCGTCGGCGGGCACGGTCTTGATGGTGATAAGCCGGCCACCGCCGCAGCCGACCGCGGTCGTCGCGACGGCCAGCAACAGCGTCAGCCGTAGAATCGAGTTGAGGACGGCGCGGTCTCGGAAATCTGATCTCATCGACACTCACCTTCGGGGCTCGGGCGTCGGTGAGTCATAGTCGCAGCGGGTAAGGATGGCAACCGACATCTGCCGCCCAGCGATGCGCCCGGGTTGGACGACAATCTATCGATTCGGCAGATGCGGCACACGGGGGGAATCCCCGCCCGCCCTTGCTGACTTCACAGCCTCTGCACAGAGCACCAATACTACTGAGCCATCATCATGAGATTCAGGCTGTTTTCAGCGACACGCTTGGCCTGCTCGTCGACAATGGTGACCTTCAGAATGTAGCGGGAGGCCGCCAGCGTGGCCGGCAGCTTCAGGCGTTTGACGACAAAGAAATCGCGCCGGCGATTCCGGCAAAGGTCGATCGGGACGTTGTCCTTGCCCCGCAGGATCGCATCGCCGGCACTGTTGTAGAGCACCGCTTCCATGGACAGCTTGGTCTCCCAGAGCTGCTTCTCGTTCAGTCGCGAGGTGAAGTTCTCGACCTCGCAGTAAATGATCGTCTCGTGCTCCAGTCCCGCACGGAAAGACAATGCCATAGGCTCATAGATGCCGAATCCGTCCACGCGCCTGCACAGCGACATGGTGGGGATCGAAAGCTCCGTCAGCTCTCTCAACCGCTCGGCCATGCGAAGCAACGGAGCGAGCTTGCGAGACGGCAACGCATTGGGATCGGTCTGGATTTTACGGATCCAGTCGCTGATCCCGTCCAGCGCAACCGACAGCATCTCACGGTCGTCCGGCGGCAACGGAGACAGGCTGCCGAGATCGGGGATCGATTCGTCGCGCAGGAACCGGAAAATCTGGTGGTAGAAGTGCGCCGCCGCATCCGTCGGGTGTTCCTTCAGACGCCTGGCAAACTCGCGGGCCATGACGTCCGCGTCGGTTGTGGTGGTCGTCGTGACCCGGTCAACCGGTTTGGCGTATTGGGGAGCGGGCGGCTGGGGCTGGGTCGCGGGCACGATCACCGGGACGTCCGGAACAATCGCCGGCGGCGGTGTGCGGCTCGGTGGTTCTTTCACGGAGACGGCCGGTTCGGCGCGGTCCCGCGCGGCGCCTTCAGGTGGCCGCGACATCGGCTTGTCTGAGGCACCACCCGGCTCACGCTCTGCCCTGGCCGGCGGCCGCGGCGACGGCAGGTGCGACAGGTCGCCGGCGCTGTCGGTGGATGCGCGCTGCGATCGGCTGAGGGGTGCTTCAGCCGTGGTGTTGCTGCTGAACAGACGGTTCTGCCGCTCGATCCGCTCCCGAAGAGCCTGGACGCTTTCCTGCCCCGCCGGCGCATCATCAACCGCGGGCGGAATGGCATCCGCCTTCGGGCGTACGGGGGGTCGCATTTCTTCGGGAGTGTCGGCGAGCATCGCCGCCGGCGGATCATTGCGGCGGCATCCTCCGACCACAACCAGTGCCATCGCCAGGACCGGCAACCAGCGGGAAAGAATCACGACTGGGCGAGAAATGTGCATGGCGTCCATCCTTGGACATCTGCGTTCGTCGCCGGTTCTACCGACAACCGGGCCGATCCATCGGACCCTGTTTCCCATCATATCGGTGCCGGGAACTCCTTCAAGACCGATCGGGGTTGTTAGGACCGATATGTGACGGTTACGCAACTTGGGACGGGACCGAGGGTTGAGATACTTTGTGAAAAAAATAACCCCTAAAATAGCCCAAATTGAAAATGTAAGTTCATTCAAAATAAAAACTTAAGCCATTTGTCGACGGTCGATTTTCCACCAAGAATCAGTACATGACGTGCCGATACAACTGTTGCTGCGTTTGGTTCTTCGACGTGACGGACAGAGGTGCCCCTTTCCGGGCTGCCAAGCCTCGTGAAGTCTGCGGCATCTCTAACTGTGACGCACATGACGTCACGACGACCCGAAGCGCGGCATCGAAAAGAAAACGGCCGAACCGACCAAAGGTCTCTGTCGTTGAGTTCGATACGCGGCGTACGTGAATGACCGTTTGCTGTACAGGCCGCCACCGCGGCCAGAACGGACACTCACCCACGCGGCTTCGCGGCCAGAGAGTTGTAAGATGTCCAAGAGGCAGCGAAACATCATCTCGATCGTGTGCGTGCTGTCGGTCTTCCTGACCGGCAACCCTGTGCAGATGGTGTTCGCTCAGGAAACGCCTCGCACGGACCCGACCGCCTCCACCCCCGATTCCAAGATCCCGGCGACCCAGCCGACCACCCGCCCCGCCACCCACCCGGCGGCCCAGCAGGCTGTGCTGGCCGATCGTTTTCCGATCCTCCGCGGCCATGAGGGTTTCTGGCGGCTCGGCAAGGACGAGTCCGGCGTCTGGTGGTTCGTCTCGCCGACCGGCAAGCGCGAGTTCATCAATAGCGTCACCACCGTGCAGCCGACCCTCAAAGGCCGCCAGCGCGACGCCGCCGACTACATCTCCAGCGACTTCGACCTCGGCGGCAATCGCGAGCAGGCCACCGAGCGCTGGGCGAACGCCACCCTGGCCCGCGTGAAGGATGTCGGCTTCAAGGGCATCGGCGCTTGGTCGCACCCGATCTTCCACAACCACGACATCCCGGTCACCCGCGACCTGAACGTCTGGACCTGGCTCCGCGAACGTACCAACCGGCTCTACTCGGCCGAGTGGGCGGAAGACGTCGAGGCGACGATCAAGAAGCAGGTCACCCCGCTTCGCGACAACCGTAACCTCGTCGGCTACTACACCGACAACGAGCTCGACTGGGGCGACGCCGCCGTCGGTCCTAGCCTCTACTTCGACAACCTGCCGGCTGGCGACCCCAACCGCACCCAGGTGATGAAGGTCATCCGCGGCATCTGGCCGACGACCGAAGAGTTCAACGCCGCTTGGAGCACCTCCATCTGCGACTTCAGCGAAGTCGACGAATGGACGACGCTCCCCCGCCAGCCCGCCGAGGCTTACCGCACGCTCGGCAGCAAGTGGCTGTTCACGCTCGCGACGGACTACTTCCGCATCACGACGGCGCTGGTCAGGAAGTACGACCCGCACCACCTGATCCTCGGCGTCCGCTACCGCGGCTACATGGTGCCGGAAGTCGTCGCCGCCAGCCGCGACTTCACCGACGCCCAGTCGCTGAACTACTACGTCGCCGATGCGATGCTCGACAAGAAGATGTTCGAGAGCGCGTACGAAGCATCGGGTCAGCCGATCATCATCACCGAGTATTCGTTCCACTCGCTCGACGGCCGCAGCGGCAATCGCAACATGGTCGGCTTCCCGTCGCAGGTGCTGGACCAGCAGGCCCGCGCCGAAGCGTACAAGTTGTTCACGACCCGCCTGAGCCGCGTGCCGTACATCGTCGGCGCCGACTGGTTCCAGTGGATGGACGAGCCCCCCAGTGGCCGTCTGAGCGACGGTGAAGACGCCAACTTCGGCATCGTGGATGTGGACGACCGCAAGTACGAGACTCTCGCCGACGCGGTCAAGGCGACCACGCCCATCCTCAACTCGCTGCACGAGCAGAGCTACAATGACGCCCGCAAGGACGTCTGGCGCGAGCCGACCGAAGCGCGCCCGACGGTGAAGATTCCGTACCTGGCCAAGGCCCCCCGCCTCAATGGCGAGATCAGCGACTGGCCGGCCTCGGCGAAGCTGCCGGGCGTCAAGGCGGTTCGCACGGTCGGCAACGAACGCAGCAAGCTGGCGCTGCCGAACATGCTCGTTGGCTGGCGCGACGAAGGTTTGTATGTCGCGTTCGAAGTGTTCGACGACCAGGTGACCGCCGCCCCGGCCGACGGCTGGTGGTGGAGCCGCGACTCGATCGAGTTCTGGGTCTCGACCAAGCCGGTCGCCGGCGACCGCATGAGCTACGACGAAAACGCCCACCACTTCTTCTTCGTCCCGGTCGACTTCCCGTCGCGGGATGGCGTCGGCGGCGTGGTCGGGCAGTGGTTCGTGCCGGGCTCGGCGATCCGGGCGACCCAGCTTCCGCACCCCGACATCAAGAACGCCGTCCGCATCCTGAGTGACCGCTATGTCGTCGAGATCTTCATCCCCGCCAAGGCATTGCACGGGTTCGATCCGTCGCAGACGGTGATGGCGTACAACGCGCAGGTGCGGAACTACCAGCAGGCCGCCGAGTACTACTGGTCGGCCCCGAAACTGGTCATCACCCAGGCCCGCCCGAACACCTGGGGTACGGTGTACCTCGAGCCCAAGCCGACGGGAATCCAGAGCCTGCCGATCGCCGGGAATGACCTGAGCGGCGCTGCGACCGGGGAATAACGTAGGGTGGGATTCATCCCACAACGACCCTCGCGATGACTGGTTGTGTGCCCTCGCCAACTGCGCTGCACAAGCAATCGGCTCACGGCGTCCTGCGACACCCTTGCATGGCGACTTTCGCCCTCCGCCCCGACAACGGGTTGTCGAACGCAATCGGTCGTCTGAAGCCCACCCTACTTTGCCATTCGCCTTACTTCCGCCGGATTTCGCCGATACAATACACATATGCGAGACGCTCAAGAGACGCTCGACGCGTACTACTTCGAAATGCGCTGGCGAACCCTGTCCCTGGCCGCCGACCTGGACCGCATCGAACGGGCTGAAGGCGGCCCCGCGAAGCTGTCCGCCGACCCCCGCGTGGCCAAGCTGCGCGAGGCGTTCGACGTGCTGCTGAAAGGCAAGGGCAACCGCGCCGAGCAGGTGCAGATGATCTTTTCGGACAAGACGCCGGGACCGAAGTAGGGTTCGCCTTGGCGGACGCGATCGCGGCAAGCTGGTGACCTTTTTGATCGTTCCGCGTCCGCCAAGGCGGACCCTACGGAACCTCCCATGAAATACATCGACCCCCACATCCATTGCGTCAGCCGAACGACCGACGACTACCTGTACATGGCCCGCAGCGGCGTCGTCGCCGTCTCTGAGCCCGCATTCTGGGCCGGTTACGACCGCTCGTCGGCCTCCAGCTTTCACGACTACTTCCGGCACCTGATCGACGTCGAGCCGAAGCGTGCCGCGCGATACGGCATCGACCACTACAGCTGGCTGTGCATCAACGCCAAGGAAGCCGAGAACGTCACCCTCAGCCGCGAGGTCATCGCGCTGATCCCGCCAATGCTCGACAACCCACACGTGCTGGGCGTCGGCGAGATCGGCTTGAACAAGAACACGCGCAACGAGATCACCATCTTCGAAGAGCAGGTGGACCTGGCGGCGAAGTACGACCAGATGATCCTGATTCATACGCCGCACCTCGAGGACAAGCACAAGGGGACGAGCATCATCACCTCGATCCTGAAGAACGATAAGCGCATCAAGCCCGAGCGGGTGCTAATCGACCACTGCGAAGAGCACACGATGAAGATGGCCCGCGACAACGGCTTCTGGGCGGGGATGACGATCTACCCCGTCAGCAAGGTGACGCCGCAGCGGGCGGTCGACATGATGGAGATCTACGGCACGAAGATGCTCTGCGTGAACAGCGCCAGCGACTGGGGCGAAAGCGGCCCGCAATGGCTCACGGACACCTGCCTCGAGTTCCGCCGTCGCGGCCACACCGAGGCCGAAGCGAACGAAGTCTTCATGAACAACCCCTGCCGATTCTTCGGGCAGAGCCCGAAGTGGAAGCTGAAGCCGGTCGAGGGGCTGCCGCCGACGGATACGCACCCGTAGGGTCCGCCTTGGCGGACGCGTGGGAGCGTGGGCGTCCTCGCCCGCCTTTGTAGGATCCGCACAGCGGACCAAGGACTAGCCGATTGGTTCATCCACCGCTCGTCATCCTCGGCTACTCCGAGGCCGCGATGTTCTTACGGCAGAAATCAACGAGGGAAATCGGCGGCGTACTGTCCATTCACGGGAGCCGTGAACCCGCGGTTGGGTATGAATGTGATTGTCGTCTCGACCTACATTTTGACGACGTCGAAGTTCCCGAGAATGACGACCCCGAGGCGCTCCTCCGTCATTCGGCCCGCCGCCGGTGGGCGGCAGAAAACGGACTGACCGAGGTTCCGCCGACGGAGACGGATGCGGCAAAGATCATCGCGTTTGCCCGTAAAGTCTCCAATTGCGATCGAGTGGTGCTCTTCCATTGCTTAGGCGGAGTAAGTCGAAGTCCGGCCGCAGCACTCATTTGCCTCGCGGCGTGGCTTCCCAGTACCTCTCCTGACGATCTGGTCGCGAAAGTTCTCAGCGTTCGGCAAGGGGCGACGCCGCACGTCGGACTTGTAGGATTGGCCGACAGACTTCTCGGTCGTCGCGGTACGTTGGTTACGGCAGTCCGGCACGTTTGGCAATGACACGCCGGAAGTCGGTTGTGGAATGGGCGCCCGGGTTATCGACGCCGTCTTCCAGTGACCAGAATACGCCACGTTGCAAAGCCTATCATCGTCTCCGCGAACGACTGCCGACATTCGTCGGCGGTCTGTCTCGGCCAGGTTTTGAACGAGGATACGCAATGGCGGAATCGACAACTGCGGTCACGCGGGTGGTGACCACGATCGGCACCGCCGGCGCGGTGGCGGTGGGCGGGCGCGGGTTGCCGCCGGGCTACCCCTACAAGATCGAATCCCTCTACGGCATCGAAGACCCCCAGTTCCTCCGCACGATGGGATTCCTTCTCGGCCCCCCGATGGTCGGCGGCAACAACGTGGACACCCTCGTCAACGGCGATCAGATCTTCCCCGCGATGCTAGAAGCGATCGAATCCGCCGAGAAGAGTATTACGCTCGAAACGTTCATCTACTGGGAAGGGGAAGTCGGCGAGAAGTTCTCGCGAAAGCTCGCCGATCGCGCCAAAGCCGGCGTAAAGGTCCACATCCTGATCGACGCCGTCGGCTCCAACAAGCTCGATGACGACTACGTCAAACGCATGACCGATGCCGGCTGCGATGTAGAACTGTACAACCCTCTCCGTAAGTCGGATGTGCTGTCGTTCGGGCGGCTGAATCACCGCACCCACCGGAAGATCCTGGTGATCGACGGAAAGCTCGGCTTCACCGGCGGCGTGGGCATCGCCGACGAATGGCTCGGCAACGCCCAGGACGAAGACCACTGGCGCGACAACCAGTATCGCATCACCGGCCCGGTCGTCGCATCGCTACAGGCGGCGTTCGCCGACCACTGGATCGAGGCGACGGGAAAAGTCATTCACGGCGACCACTACTTTCCCCTGCTGGCCGAGACCGGCCACAAGCTCGGGCAGGTATTTAAGAGCGGGCCCGGCGGCGGCGGCGAAAGCATGCAGCTCATGTACCTGCTGTCGTTCGCGGCGGCTCGCAAGCGTATCCTGCTCGGCACGGCGTACCTCGTGCCCGACCAGCTCACGATCAACTGCCTGATCGAAGCCAGGCAGCGTGGCGTGCAGGTGCAGATCGTCATCCCCGGTACGACCACCGACAAAATGATCACCCTGCACGCGTCGCGGGCCTGCTGGGGGCAGATGCTGGAAGCGGGCATCGAGATCTACTTGTACGAACGGACGATGTACCACTGCAAACTGATGGTCGTCGACGGGCTGTGGACGTCGGTCGGCTCATCCAACCTCGACAACCGCGGCTTCCGCCTGAACGGCGAAGCGAACCTGAACGTGTTCGACGCCGACCTGGCACAAGTGCAGGAGCGGCTGTTCGACGACGACCTGAAGCACTGCCATCAGGTGACGCTGGATGAGTGGAAGAAGCGGCCGATGACGGAGAAGCTGAAGGAAAAGTTTGCTCGAGCCGCGCGTTGGCAGTTGTAGCCGAAAGCATCAGTAGGGTCCGCCTTGGCGGACGCGGGCGCATGAATGCCCTGGTCATATGGCGGACGGCATCCGCATGGTAAAAGGGGTCGCGTCCGCCAAGGCGGACCCTACATGAACGCCGTCCCCGCCGCGACAACCTCCGTCCTCGACCGCCGCATCGCTGATCTGGCGGGCGTGTCGGCGTCGTTCGCGCGGGCGTTTGCCTCGCTCGAAATCTCAACGCTCGGCGACCTGCTCGAATATTTCCCTCGCGACTACCGCTTCGAATCGGAAGAGCTGCCGATCGCAGAGTTCGTCGCCGACCAGGTGCACATCGCCCGCGGGGAAGTCGTCGCCGTTAACTACACGCCGATGCATCCGCGGCCGCGGTTCGAGGCGACGATCTTCGATGGCACCGCCAAGCTGGCGCTGGTCTGGTTCAACGGTGCCTGGCTGAAGAAGAAGATCGTGCCGGGCATGCACCTTCGGGTGCAGGGGAAGGTGAAGTACTTCAAGAACATTCCCTCGATCTCTAACCCCAAGTGGTCGCAGGTCGATGAGGCGACCGAGCGCGTGACCGAAAGCCGGTTTCGGCCGATCTACCCGGCGAGCGTGAAGCTGACGAGCGACGCGATCGCCAACTTCGTGCAGGAACATCTGCCGGCGATGCTGCCGGAGGTGGAAGAGTGGTTCGCGCCCGAACTGCTCTGGAAGCACGATCTCATCGGCCGGCGCGAGGCCTATCGGCTCATCCACGCCCCGGCCAATCTCGCCGAGGCGCAGAAGGGCCGCCGACGGCTGGTGTACGACGAGCTGATGCTCATGCAGCTCGCGCTGGGCATCAGCAAGAGCCTGCGCGGCAAGGCGATTACCGCGCCGGTGCTGCGGATCGACAAGCTGCTCGACGAACGCATCCGCAAACGGTTCCCATTCACGCTCACCAAGGCGCAGGAGTCGGCCGTTTACGAGATTGCCCGCGATATGCAGTCCGGCCAGCCGATGAACCGGCTGCTGCAAGGCGACGTCGGCAGCGGCAAGACGGTCGTTGCCCTCTACGGCATGCTGACAGCGGTCGCGAACAAGCTGCAGGCCGCGCTGCTGGCGCCGACGGAAGTCCTCGCCGAGCAGCACTACCTGACGCTGAGCAAAGCCCTCGAAAACTCGGCCGTCTCAATCGAACTGTTCACCCACCGCACCAAGAAGCAGAGCAAGGGATCGCTGATGAAAGCGCTCGGCGACGGCAAGGTGCACATCGCCGTCGGCACGCAGGCGCTGCTGGGTGAAGACATCGAGTTCGCCAACCTGGGCTTGGTGGTGGTGGACGAGCAGCACAAGCTCGGCGTGCGGCAGCGCGGGTTGCTCAAGAGCAAGGGCATGTCGCCGCACTATCTCATCATGACAGCCACGCCGATCCCGCGAACGCTGGCGTTGTCGTACTTTGCCGACTTTGACGTGACGACGCTGAACGAACTGCCGCCGGGCCGGCTGCCGATTAAGACGCGCTGGCTGCCATCGGCGCAGGCGCAGCAGGCGTATGACTTCATCAAGAAGCAGGTCTCGCTCGGCCATCAGGCATACCTGATCGTCCCACAGGTGGATGAGACCGGCGGCGGAGACGACGCCAAGAGCGTGGTCGCCGAGCACAAACGGCTGAACACCGGCCCGCTTGCCGGCTTGAAGCTCGCGATGCTGCATGGCCAGATGAGCACCGAGGACAAGCAATCGACGATGGCGGCGTTCCGCCAGAAGCAGCACGATGTGCTGATCGCGACGACGGTGATCGAGGTCGGTATCGACGTGCCCAACGCGACGGTGATCGTTATCGACAACGCCGATCGGTTTGGCCTGAGCCAGTTACATCAGCTTCGCGGCCGGGTCGGCCGGGGGAAGGAACAGTCTTTCTGCCTGCTGATCGGCGACCCGCGCACCGAGTCGGCGGAGGAGCGCCTTCGTGCGCTATGCCAGAGCACCAACGGCTTCGACATCGCCGAGACCGACCTGAAACTTCGCGGCCCCGGCGAGTTTTTCGGCACCCGCCAGCACGGCCTGCCCGAGTTCAAACTTGCCGACCTGAGCAGCGAGCTGATCCTGCTTCATCAGGCGAGAGAGGACGCACTGGCGATGCTGAAAACCGACCCACGCCTGACGGCAACGGTGTTCAAACACCTTCGGCAGGCGTTGCTCAAACGGTTTGGGGATACGATGGCGCTGGTGCAGATTGGGTAGCAAAATCGCTGAAACATTTCGTACAATTACGCCGAGGCCCCACCCATGACCACCATTACACTGAGTACAGAGACTGAGAAGCTCCTTGAAGAGCGGATGCGCCGCGATGGCCACGACTCGCCTGACCAGGCCGTTCGTGCCGCGCTTCTGGTCTTGAACGACGCCGACAATGACGATTCCACCTTGCTCGATGACCAGACTCTAGCGGCAATCGAAGGCGCGAATCTGGAGGTCGATCGCGGCGAGGGGATTCCCGTCGAAGAGGCGTTCCGTCGCCTTCGTGCAAAGCACTTGGGTGCGTGAAATGGGGGAAGAAGAACCTGTTCAGTACCGGGTCATCGTCCAACAGACGGCGTTCAACGATATCGATCGCATCGTTGATTACGTTGAGGACCGTTCACACCAGGGGGCGGCGTCTGTCATCGACATGCTCTGGAAGGCTTGCACATCTCTTGCGCTGTTGCCCAAGCGATACAAAGTCTTTCGACCGCACCGTGACCCGAGCCAGATTGTCCGATCGATGCCCGTCGCGCCTTTTGTAATTTATTATCGCGTGTTCGACATCGAACGCGTCGTTCGCGTGCTTACGGTGCGTCATGGTAGCCGCCGACAGCCGAAGCGATTCCCGTAACGAGCGTTGGTCGGGGTGGAGTCCCTACATCACCTTCTCCCACAACGGCGGCCCCAGGATCAGCAGCCCCACCCCCACAGACGCGATCGCGGCGATCAGCACCATGCCGGCGGCGACGTCCTTGGCGATCTTGGCCTTGGGGTGAATATCGGGGCTTGCCAGGTCCACTGCGGCCTCGATCGCGGTGTTCAATCCCTCGAGGATGATCACTGCGGCGATGGTCAGGATAAGCACGGCCCACTCGACCCGGCTGATGTTTAGCCAGGTTGCCATCCCGAGCGCGGCGATGCCGAACGCCAGTTCAATGCGTGCGTTGGGTTGCGTGCGAAAGAGGTACCCCACCCCTGCGAATGCATAGCCAAACGACCGCAACAAGCGGCCGAAGGGGCGACGGCGGACGGGATGGGCGACAGGTTCAATCATGTTTGGACAGAAACATTTCCGATTTCAAATCTGAAATCCACGATCTCAAAGTCTTTCGAATCACGACTGCCTACCGCCCTACCGCCTTCTCTACCTCGTCCAGCGCGGCTAGTCCTTCAAACGCCAGCTTTCGGCCCGACTCAATCAGCCTCGTGAACGGCGATTTCTCCAGCGCCTTGCGGAGGTCGGCTCCGGACGGGCTGTGGCTGATGGCATCGCGCAGATCGTCCGTCGCCCGCAGCATCTCGAAGAATGCCAGTCGGCCGTGATACCCGGTGCCCAGGCATCTGGCGCAACCGACCGGCGTGTACAGGTGCGTCACGCCTTCGGCCTGCGGGCCGATTCTTGTTCGCTGCTCGGGCGTCATCAGCGTTGCACGTTTGCATGCCGGGCAGAGCCGCCGCACGAGCCGTTGCGCGATGATCACCTGCAAGCCCTGAGCTAAAAGGTACGGCTCGACGCCCAAGTCGAGCAGCCGATAGACCGTGCCCAGCGCGTCCTTCGTGTGCACCGTCGAGAACACCAGGTGCCCGGTGATGGATGCCTGCATCGCCACCCGGGCCGTCTCGGCGTCGCGGATTTCGCCGACAAGGATGACATCCGGGTCCTGCCGCAGGACCGATCGGAGCAGCGTCGGGAACGTGTTACCCTTCTCTTCGTCCACAGGGATCTGTGTCGCGTTCTCGATCCGGATTTCCACCGGATCTTCGATCGTCACCACATTGCGCTGCTGCACGTCGATGCTGCGAACCAGCGCATACAGCGTGCTGGTCTTGCCGGAGCCCGTCGGCCCGCACACCAGCACCATGCCCGAATCCTGTTCGATCGCGTCGTTCAGCGCCTCTTCCAGATCTTTCGGCAAGACCAGGTCGGCCAGCTTTGCCGGCGCGGTGGTCGGGTCGAGCACTCGTACGACCAGCTTCTGTCCGGTGACGGCCGGCGCGAAGCTGACGCGGTAATCCACCCGGCGGACCTGCCGGTCGCGGCCGGGCGACGTCGCGGCGAAGTGCCCTTCCTGCACGATGTTCCGTTGCGAGGTATCGATCTGGCACAACACCTTCACCACCCCGCCGATGCGCGTGCCCATCGATGCGGGGAAATCGCAGACATCCACCATCACGCCATCGACGCGAATACGGCAGTGGAAGCTGCCCTCGCGTGGCTCCATGTGAATGTCGGTTGCCCGGCTGCGGAAACAGAGCAACAGCAGCAGCCTTAGCACATCCGGCGGCTGTCGCTCGCCGGGGCCGATCGGCTTTCCGGCGGCGTGCTGCACCTGCCCCTTACAATCGAGGATCGCAATATCGGCTTCGCCGAAGAACCGGTCGGTCTGGGCCTCGGCCATTGACCAGAGGCGCGATTCGTAGTCGTCCAACCCGCCTTGTACGAGGGTCGGCGGTGCACCGGTCGGCACGTCCGGCAGCGGGTTATCCAGCTCGATGATCTCTTCGTCGCTGTCGTCCAGCAGCAGTGGGATGCGGTCGACATTGTCCAGGTCGAGTTCTTCGATGTCTTGGACAAGGTCGGCCTCGGTCAGCTCTTCGACCATGTCGGCTTCGGTCAGTTCCTCTATCTCTTCAGTGGCGTCGTCGTCGGGAACTGCCGACGCCACGCCCGGCGAAAAGTCGGTGCCTGGCAGGACAAGAACCAGGTTCGTCGATCCGATCGTCACGACATCGCCGGGTGCCAGGGCGACCGTTCGGACGAGCTGGCCGTTGACGCGTGTCCCATTGCTGGCCCCCAGGTCACGCAGGACGAACTGCGCTCCCCGCCGTTCGATGACGCAGTGGAACCGGCTGGCCATGTGGTCGGCCAGGACGAGCTTGTTGTCGGCGTGACGACCGATGGTGATCGCTTCGTCGCGCAGGACAAGCTGCCGTCGTCCGCCGGCGTTATTGATGTCGAGGTAAGGTTGGTCCATGCGAAAATCAGCCCGGAACGTACAGCCGCCGCATTGTAGCGATGCAACGATCCGAAGGCAGAGGAAGACCGCTCGGATATTGCTGGATCATGTGAGGCAGGAGTATGAACGCAACATCCCAATTCACGATCAAGCCGCAACCCAACCGAGTGATGGCAAATGAATGCGAAGGTTTGAACGCACGAGGAACCCCCGGCGAACGACCTTTCGGAAGATACCTCGGCTTCGCGATCGCTTTGCTTTGGAGGTGGCCGAGACGGCCTACCGTCCGCTGATCGCCTTGAGGATGGCCTTGGGGTCCCCCACCTTGGTGATGCGCAGGCCGAAGTTTTCCCCCACTTTCACCGTCTCCCCCTGTCCGACGACCTTGTTGTTGATCATCAGTTCCAGCGGTTCGCTGCTGCTCTTGACGAACTCGATGATCGCCCCCACGCCAAGCCGCATGACTTCGCTCAGGAGGATCTTGCGGTCGGCCAGGCGGACAATGACCGGTACGTGCAGCTTGAGCACCCGCTGAAGGCGTTGCTGCTGGGCGGAGACCGGGTTGGGGCGAGCTTGTAGCAGTGGCACTCCAAGGTTATCGGTCCTGAGGCCTTCTGGCCTTGAGAACCTTCGCCAGCGATTCCAAATCTCAGCGACACCTTCCTTCGTGCCTCTTGGCGCTACTTCTTGTTCGCGTCGGTTGCGGCGAGCTTCATCCACTGCGCGGCGTACCGCTTTCCGAACTCGCGATATGCGGCGGCGTTAAAGTGAACCTTGTCGCCCTTGTGTTCAAGCCCCTTGGAATCCGCCACCGCCAGGTGCGGAATACTCTTAGGCAGGTCGCTCAACACCGTGTTGATGGCATCTTTTCCCGCGAAAAACTCGCCGAGCAGTCCCACCACCACGGGCACGTCAGGTGAATGAAGGTCCTTTCGAAACGCCGCGAAAAGCTTGCCGACACTGGCGGCGTAGGTGTCGGTCTTCTTGCTGTCGGCTTCCCCCTGGTGCCAGAGAATGCCGGCGAGCGTGCCGTCCTTCATCGCCACGCCGGCCCGCTTGATCGCATCGGCGTAGAGGCCGTCGGGCTTGTCCGGCGACCACTGCGCGATCGACGTCCCTCCGAAAGCGCACGGGATCAGGCCGATGATGTCGTCCGGGTTGGCCTCGGCGACGACTTTCCCGAAGGTGGTCCCCAGGCCGACGCCGGTCATCGTCGGTTTGTCGAAGTGAATCGGATCCACCGCCGGCACCCATTTGCCTTCTTTATTGAGCGTGACGACCCTGGGGTGCGGTTTCTTATCCTGGTCTTCGACGGTGCCGCGACCAGCCATGTTGGACTGCCCCACGAGCAGGAACAGCTTGAATTTGGCCTTTGCCGGCGGCTTAAACTCGGCCGCCCCGGCCGACGCCACGATCAGAAGGCTCGCCAGCGAGGCGACAATGTGAGCGAAATGCCTGGAAATGAACATGAATCCTCCTCAAGGATGCCGAACGCTTCTACTTATCGCGATTACCTGTATTATGTCGGGCTAGCGTAGCACGGACCAGATGTCCGTGATATTGCCACAGGTAGGATGCCTGTGAGACCCCAGCTGAAACGAGAGTCCACACCTGTCCGTGAACAACCGGCAACGCACAATTTCCAGAGAGGCATCGTTTACGGGTCCGGGCCTATTCTCGGGCGAACCGACCACGCTGACCGTCGCGCCCGCGAACGAGGGGACCGGCATTACCTTCGTGCGCGAACAGGACGGCAAGGCCGCCGTCATTCCCGCGCTGGTTCAGAACGTCATGAATCGCCCGAGGCGGACCTGTCTCAAGAACGGCACGCTGTTCGTCGAGACGGTCGAGCACTGCATGGCGGCCCTTTCGGGCCTGGGCGTCGACAATGCCGTCGTTCGTGTGTCGGGCGGGCAAATTGGCGAGCTTCCCGGTGGCGACGGCAGCAGCAAGCCGTTCGTTGACACGATCCTCGAAGCGGGTGTCGTGGATCAGGAAGCGGAGATCGAGCCGTTGATCATCCGTAAGCCGGTGCAGGTTTCGCTCGACGGCGCCACCATCGCCGCCCTGCCCGGGCCGACCGACTGCCTGGAGATCCTGTACGACTTCGAGGCTCCCGCGCCCGTCGGGAGGCAACTGGTCAGCTTCCGGCTCGGCGACGAAGACTTTGCCAAGATGATCGCGCCCGCCCGGACGTTCGTCTTCGAGCAGGAGGCCAAGGAGCTGCGCGCCCGCGGGCTCGGCAAGCATCTGACGCCTAAGGAACTGCTCGTCATCTCGCCGGAAGGTCCGATCGACAACGTCTTCCGCTTTCCGGACGAATGCGGCCGGCACAAGCTGCTCGACCTGATCGGCGACCTCTATCTGACGGGCAGGCCCATCCGCGGGCGAATCGTTGCGTGCAAGAGCGGGCACAAGCTGAACCACATCATGGCGCGGCGACTGCTCGAGCAGGAGGAATCGCACCAGCGTCAGAACCTGGTGCACCGCGACGCCGAGATGGACATCCGTCGTATTCAGCGGATTCTGCCGCACCGCTACCCGATGCTGCTGGTGGACCGCGTGCTTGAAATCACCAAGAACGGTGAGAAGGCCGTCGGGATTAAAAATGTGACGTTCAACGACATCTTCTTCCAAGGTCACTACCCGGGCACGCCGATCATGCCCGGTGTGTTGATCGTGGAAGCGATGGCCCAGCTTGGCGGGCTTTTGCTGAGCCGCAAGCTCGAACATACAGGAAAGCTTGCGATTCTCTTAAGTATGGATAAGGTGAAGATGCGTCACCCCGTGGTTCCGGGTGACCAGTTGATCCTGGAGGCAGTCGCCGTGCGGGTGAAGAGCCGAACCGGCCATGTGCGATGCAAGTCCTTCGTTAACGACAAGCTGGCCTGCGAAGCGGACATTAAGTTTATGCTGGTGGATGCCGAGCCGGTGTAACCACGTTCGATCTGCCTTCAGGCGACCGAAATTGCGATCGAGAGTAACGCCCGATAAATCAGTTCACGAGGAACGCAGCCCCGAGCCGATCAATTGAACGTGCTCGGATTCACCAAGACATCGCGGACCTTTCTTTCCCCCAGTTCTCCCTACGGCGACGTGACCGATACGCGGATGGAACATCGCAACGGAAAAACCTCGGAGACCAAACGCCCCGCGTGGTTCCGCAATCTGTTCAGCTTCCGCTTTTTTACCGAAGAAGACCGGAAGATCAGCGACAAGGCGATCATCGACCCGGCCGCGGAGATTGCGGAGGACGTGGAGATCGGCCCGTTCTGCGTCATCGGCCCGAACGTCAAGATCGACGCCGGCTGCATCCTGCACAATAACGTCACGGTTTCCGGCAACACGACCATCGGTCGTGACAACATTTTCTTCCCGAATTCGGTCATCGGCACCGCCCCCCAGGATAAGAAGTTCAAGGGCGCGGCGACCCGGCTGATCATCGGAACCGGCAACGCATTCCGCGAAGCCTGCACGGTCCACGTCGGCACCGAAAAGGGCGGCGGCCTCACCCGGATCGACGACGACAACCTGTTCATGGTCAACAGCCATATCGGCCACGACGCCCTGATCGGCAGCCACTGCGTGGTCGCCAATAACGTCATGATTGCCGGCCACGTTGTCGTCGGCGACTACGTGGTGATGAACGGCGGCGTCGGTGTGAACCAGTTCGTCTCGATTGGCGACTTCGCGTATCTCTCGGGCTATGCCCGGGTCCATCATGACGTCCCGCCGTTCTGTAAGATTGACGGCTCGGACGAGATCCGCGCCCTCAATAAGGTCGGGATGGCGCGATCGGGTATGAGCGCTGTCGATATCGCGGCGGTCGACGAGGTGTTCCGCAAGCTGTTCCTGAAAAAGCGTCCGCTCCTGACGGCGATGCGCGAGTTCGAAGGCGTCGAGGGGCTGAATCCCAACGTCGTCCAGTTGCTGCAGTTCCTGACCCGTCGCAATCAGGGCAAACACGGGCGTTACCTGGAAACCCAGCGGAACAAGCTTGCCGAACCGCTGCCGCCAACGGTGGCACCGGACGTGCACCCTGCCGAGGTGGTCGTCAATCCTGTCGACCCGGTAGCGCCTGCTGCTGAAGTCGTCGCTGAAGCGATTCCCTCGCCCTCTCCCGTCTCCGAAACCGCGCCGGCCCAGCCTGTTTAGTGGTCGGACCGCAGGTCCCTTCTCTATCGATCGGGCTTCCCCATCGGCGTGTTGCCGCCGCTTGCAAGGCGACACGCCGTCTGTCGGCTCATTCACTCATCCGGATCACCATCGAATCCCGCGAGCTGTGTGTTCAGCGATCACGCCGCCGTTGCGCTTTGCCGGCGGGCCAGGCAGTACGAAGCCGGATCTTTTGCCACACGTCGGTTGATGAGACTTCCGCACCGGTCCCTGTTACCATCCGCGCTCAACCCAACAGAGGAAGTCCACCAGAGTGAGTGTGCCTGAAATCAGTCCATCGGAACGGATCCCGGTCGCGGTCGTCGGCTGCGGTCGCATGGGGCGGCTCCACGCCCGCGTCTATTCGGAAATGCCCCAGGTCAAGCTGGTCGGCGTGTGCGACGCCGACAGCGGCGTGGCCGAGGCCGTCGCGCAGCAATACAACTGCGGCGCGTTCAAGAACCCGCAGGACTTGCTCGCGGCCAACCCCAACCTGGGCGCGGCGACGATCGCCGTCCCCACCGTTTTCCATAGCACTGTCGGCGAATTGCTGATGCGGGCGGGCGTCAACTGCCTGATCGAAAAACCGCTCGCCAAAGACGTCGCCGACGCACGGCATATCGCCGCCGTCGCCAAAGAGACCGGCGTAACAGTCCAGGTCGGTCATATCGAGCGATTCAACCCCGCCGTCCGGGCGATGGGACGTTTGGGCATCAAGCCGCGGTTCATCGAAGTCACCCGTATCAGCCCGTTGACGTTTCGCAGCATCGATGTCGGCGTCGTGCTGGACATGATGATCCACGACATCGATATCGTGCTTCGCCTGGCCGACTGCGAAGTAAGCCGCATCGATGCCACCGGCGTCAGTGTGATCGGCAACGTGGAAGACATCTGCAATGCCCGGCTGACGTTCGCCAACGGCTGCGTCGCCAACGTGACGGCGAGCCGGTTGGCGCTCAAGACCGAACGCCGGCTCCGCGTCTTCAGCCCCGACGCGTACGTCTCGATCGACTACCAGAAGCGATATGGCATGGTCGCTCGCCGCAGCGAGAACCTCGAGGCCATTCGCCAGACGGTGACGAAGATTCGTGCCGGCGAGATCCGGGATCTGTCGCAGGTGAAGTTTGACGAGATCGTGCAGATCGAGGAACTCCAGATCGACGACATTGAACCGCTCCGCGCCGAGCTCGATTCGTTCATCAGCGCCGTCGTGAATAAGACGACACCTGAAGTGACGGTGGAGCACGGCCTGGCCGCGGTCGAAGTGGCCACGCGGATCGTCGAATCGATCAAGACCGAATCGCTCTAACTGCCCGTGCAGAATGACGCGATTGTGGTGCAGGCGTCCCGCCTGCAAACGCAGCCGGGACGGCTGCACCACAATGAAGCCGATTCACGCGTAAGTCGGTCGCGGCTTTCGCCTGGTCACTCCCGCGTCACTGTCTCATCAAGGTTAAGAACGGCGCGGGCGACGATAATCCACGCGGCGAAGTCGGGTTTCTCGATACCCTTTGGTGGCACGCCGCCGCACAACAATTCCGCTCCTTTGATATCCGCCGCAAACGCCGCCCGCTGCCTGGCGAGCAGACCGGCGAGGATCTGCCGCTCCTGGGCGTCCGGGACTCGGCCGGTGGAAAGGCGGAACGCCGCTGCGATGCGGGATGTGTCGTCGGTATCCGCCAAGCCGCCGACGAGAACGCGGGTCGCCAGCGCCCGGGCGAACTCGACGAACGCCTCGTCGTTCAGCGTCATCAGCGACTGCAACGGCGTATTGGACCGAAGCCGTCTGGTGCACGTGCTCGTGCCGTCGGGTGCATCGAAGCCGCTGAGCAGCGGGTGCGGCGTGGCCCGATACAGGAAGGTGTACATGCCCCGGCGATAGCGGTCGGGGCCGACACTCGGCTTCCACTCGCGCTTCACCTGCCCCAGGCCCATCACGCCGGCGGGGATCGGCGGAAAGACGCTCGGCCCGCCGACCTTATCGACGCGCAATCCACTGGCGCTCAGCGCGACGTCGCGGACGATCTCGGCGTCGAGCCGGAAACGGTTCTGCCTTCCCAGCAGTTTGTTGTAAGGATCGGCCTCGGTCAGATCGGCCCGCGCGAGCGACGCCTGACGGTAAGTCGCCGATGTCGCGATCAGCCGATGCATCGACTTCTGGCTCCAGCCGACACGCTGGAACTCCTTCGCGAGCCAGTCGAGCAGTTCCGGGTGCGACGGCGGTGTGCCCTGGGTGCCGAAGTCGTTCTCGGTTTCGACCAAGCCGCGGCCGAAATAGCGCATCCACATCCGATTGACCGTCACACGTGCTGTCAGCGGGTTCTCAGGGCTCACCAGCCAGTTCGCAAGGTCCATGCGGTTGGGGGTGGATTGAGGCTTCGATTCCAGTGGCGGCAGCACCGCCGGTGTGCCGGGGGTGACGTCTTCGCCCCGGCGGGTGAAGTCTCCCTTGATGAACAGGAAGTTCTCACGCGGTGTCTTGCGCTCTTCGAGCACCATCGTGCTCGGGCCGGTCTGCTTCTTGAGGTCGGCCAATTCCCTCTTGCGGATGCCAAGTTCGACCGCGCGCGATTTGCCGCCATCCGGCGACGCCTTGGCTTCGGCTTCCATTTTCTTGTACTCGGCCTCGGCGGCCTTGAGCTTCGCCGCGTGGGCCTTCTGCTGGGCGGCGTCGGCCAGCTTCAGCGTCGCGTCGTCCTGGTTGTTCAGGAACGCCATCATCCGGTAGTACTCTTTCTGGCTGATGGGATCGAACTTGTGGTTGTGGCACTGGGCGCACGCGATCGACAGTCCGAGCCACACCGTCCCGGTCGTGCCGACGCGATCGATGACCGCCTCGACGCGGAACTGTTCCGGGTCGATCCCCCCTTCCTGGTTGATCATCGTGTTGCGGTGGAAGCCGGTGGCGACCTTCTGGTCGAGCGTTGGCTTGGGGAGCAGGTCGCCGGCGAGTTGCTGGATGGTGAACTGGTCGAACGGAAGGTCGCGGTTGATCGCATCGATGACCCAGTCGCGGTACTTCCAGATCTCGCGCGGGGCGTCGACGGAGTAGCCGTTGGAGTCGGCATAGCGGGCCTGGTCGAGCCAGTGCTTGCCCCAGCGCTCGCCATAAGCCGGCGAATCGAGCAGGCGGTTGACGACTTTCTCATAAGCATCGGGTGATTTGTCGGCGAGGAAGGCGTCAATCTCCGCCGGCGTCGGTGGAAGGCCGGTGATGTCGAGATGCACTCGGCGGAGGAGCGTCTCCTTTACGGCCTCGGCTGACGGTTTGAGCTTTGCCGCTTCGAGCTTCGCCAGGACGAAAGCGTCGATCGGGTTGCGAACCCATCCTTGCTGAGCGGTGGCCGGCGGATCGACGCGAACCGGTTTGCGGAACGACCAATGCGTGACGCCTGCCGTCGCCTCTCCCGCGGCCGAGTCGGGCCAAACCGCGCCGGCGTCGATCCAGGCGACCACCGCGGCGATCTGCTCGGCCGACAGCGCCGGTTTCTTTTCCGGCATTTTCGGCTCATCGCCGAGGCCCTTCAGGCGATGGACGAGGTAACTGTCGGCCCCCTTGCCCGGCAAGATGGAAACACCGGTGGTGCCGCCCTTCATCGCGGCCGCCCGAGAGTCCAGACGTAAGCCACCCTTCTGCTTGGTCGCTCCATGGCATTCGATACACGAGGCCGCGAAGATCGGCTGGATGGTGGTGACGAAGTCGGGCGACGGCGCAGCGGCGTGGGTGGGGCTTGGGACCATCGCTGCGATCGCGAACAATAAGACGACCGCAGTGCCACGAAGACCTGGCGGGCAACCGAGACGTGAACGGGCTTGATTTTGGTGCCCAGGCATTGCTGCCGCCGAATCAAATTCCCGCGACGAAGAAATTTGTGATCCGCCCCACATTGCAAGTTGTCGAGCTATCTGATTCATGAATCCTGCTCCGGTGGCGATGATTCTCGTCGTTCGCCTTGTTGTTACTGCCGCCGTGCCAGAACGTTACCCTCTTCAGGGCTACCGTTGCCGGCCGAGGAAATCCCCGTGTCATTTCGGTAAACGCTTTGCGTGGCTTATCTTGCGAACACGCAGAAGACTGGCCATTGACGTAAGTTTCGTTTGCCACCAGCGCCAGTGCGGGTATGATAATGCGGATCGGCGCGACCGGGTAACCGGAAGTTCTCGCCGTTCCAAGAAACCGTCCGTTGCTGAAATCGTTGCCCGAGAAAGCGGCGATGGCAACGGCGGTCGCAGACGCATCATGTACCGGCGATTCGGACAGCCGAACGCCCCGGGTTGGTGAAGTCCGCAGGGAGTGAGCACGCTATGGGTATTCAGATGTCCGGCATTCAATCGCTGTTGTCGTCGCGGTCGCGTAAGAGCAAGGTGGCCGCCGCGGTCGCTGCTACGCTCGAAACCCTGGAAAACCGCCAACTGTTTGCCGGCGATCTCCCGATTGATATTCCGCCCATCCTTGATGTTCCGCCCATTCTGGTGTCGCCGCCTCCGCCGCCCTCGGATACCGTTCTTCCGACGGCAACATTGAAACTCGACGACATCAAGACGGCTGGCGGAGCGTTCGGCACGCTTGTCGTCCGGTATGAAGACGCAGGCGGCCTCGATCTGAAGACCATCGATATCGACGACGTATCCGTCCTGACCCCCGACGGCGTTTCCCTGCCCGTGACAAAGGTCGGCCCGCTGGACGACAAATCGACCGTCAACGCGTACGACGCGGTCTACACGTTCAATGCCGTTGGCGGCGCTTGGGACCAAACCGACAACGGAGCCTATACCGTCACCGTGAAGCCCAGGATGGTGGCAGACGCGGCGGGTAACCTGGTTGGATCGGTCACCGGTACGCTGAAGGTGGACATCGCGCCGCCGGTCGTCCCACCCGTGGTGCCCCCCGTGGTGCCGCCGGTCGTTCCACCGACCGTGCCCCCCACCGTTCCGCCGACGGTTCCCCCGGTGGTGCCGCCTGTCGTGCCGCCCACGGTTCCCCCCACAGTCCCGCCGACTGTTCCGCCGCCCCCCACGGGTGACACGACCGCCCCGACGGCGGTGATCTCGCCGATTTCCGCGGTCGATAAGGCCGGCTTCTCACCCAAGACGGTGACCGTCACCTACCAGGACAATGACAGCGTCGATGTTCAGTCGATCGGCGTTGGCGACCTGTCGGTCGTCGGCCCCGGTGGCTCGCCGCTGGCCGTGACCGGCGTCAGTGTGCAGCCGAACAGTGACAGCGAGAAAATCACCGCGGTCTACACGCTGCTGGCCCCCGGATCTTCGTGGGACATCAACGACAACGGCGACTACACCGTGACGCTCAACGCGGACGCGGTGAAGGATGTCTCGGGCAATGGCGTCGCGACGATCAGCTCGTCGTTCAATGTCGCCGTTCCCCCGCCCGCCCCGGTTATCGATGACAGCTTCAGCGGCGGCGGTGTTCTCAACACCGGCTTCGTTGCCGAGGGCAGTGCCGCCCTCGCCGACGGCAAGCTCTTGGTCGTCGGCCGTCAGGGTGACCTGGCCGCCGGTTCGTCGCAGTACGTCGTCAAGAAGCTCAATACCGACGGCAGCACCGACACCTCGTTCGGTCGCGGCGGTGTGGTGGTTAGCGCCCCGGGTGGCAACGAAGCGGCGTTCTCCGTCGCGATCGGCCTCGACGGCTCGATCTTCATCGCCGGCACCAAGAACGGCGACCTCGTCGTCACCAAGCTTAAGAGCAGCGGCTCGATCGACAGCAAGTTCGGCGAGCAAGGCCAGGCCGTCGTCAACCTGGGCGCTTCGGATGACCGGGCCTATAGCGTCGCGATCGGGCCGGACGGCTCGGTCGTCGCTGTCGGTTCTTCGGGCAGCACCTTCGCTTTGGTTAAGTTCACCGCCAAGGGTGAACTTGACGGCAGCTTTGGCACCAGTGGCATCGTCACCGGCGGACCGACGTGGCCGGGCGTCTGCTCCAGCGTTGCGGTGCTGGCCGACGGCCGCATCGTCTGCGGCGGCAGCACCGGCGACAACGTAATCGTCTACCGTCTAACCGCCAGCGGCGGCTGGGACGGCAGCCTTTCGGATGACGGTCAGCTCAACGTCCCCGGCATGAAGGCCCGCACCGATCTCAATGGCGCGGACAACACCGTCGGCATCGCGCTTCAGGGCGACAAGCTGCTGGTCACCGGCCGGCACAACGGCGACTTCGCCGTCGCCCGCCTGAACGCCGACGGATCACTCGACGGCACCTTCGGCGACGGTGGCATCAAGGTGGTCGACATCGGCGGCGACGACGACGCCGACCAGGTCATCGTGCAGCCGACCGGGCAGATTTTCATCATCGGCACCAGCGAGCAGGGCGCGAACATCCGCCTGGGCATCGTGGTGCTGGATGCCAACGGCAGCCTCGACCCGAGCTTTGGTGTGAACGGCGTTGCGACGGTCGATTCCGGCTTCCAGGGTGCCGGCAAGGCGCTGCACATCGGCACGCTCGTCGTCCGGGCGTTCGCGTCGGCCCAGTCCAACGGACAGGTCGTCGTCGGTGCCGGTCAGAACAACAACACCCCGCAGGAAGCCGGTTCGGGTCTGCGGCGTCTCAACGTCCCCGGCAGCGGTCTGCTGGGCCGCTTCGGCACGGTCAACGGCTCGAACCGCAAGCTGTCGTTCGTCGATAACGACGGTACCCGCGTCACCATCCAGATGGTCAATGGCACGGGCAAGGCGCTCTACGACGGCAGCGTGGTCGATCTTGAAATCAGTGACAGCTCCGAAGCGTCGAAGGTCATCATCAAGACCGTCGGCGGCGACGGCAAGGTCAGCATTCGCCATGTCGAACTGGCCGGTGGCATCGGCGTGTTCAACGCCAAGACAGCAACGATCTCCGGCGCATTCACCTCGCCGGGCAAGGTACAGAAGGTCATGCTGCGTTCGCTGGACGGCGGAACGCTGGCGGCGGGCGGCGGCATCGGCCAGCTGCTTGTCGGCGGCGAAGTCAAGAACTCCGTCGTCCTCGCGGGTGCATCGCTCGGTGCGGACAACGCCCTGGGCGGCACCGGCGTCAATGCCGACGTCTTCTCGGCCGCGGCGATCACCGCGATCAACGTCAAGGGCGCCGTCCGCGGGTCCGTCATCGCGGCGGGCCTCAGCACGGCCAACGCCACGCTGCTCGACGCCGGCGATACGATCCTCGACCCCGCGACCAGCGTCATCGGCAGCGTGTTCGCCAAGGGTGGCGTTGATGCGGCGAGCAAGATCGTCGCCGGTGCGATCGGCAAGGCCAAGATCCCCGATCTGATCGACACGGCGACCGATCCGCGATTTCAGTTCTAAGCTTTTCCTGCATGGAATCCGGGCCGGTGCGACGTGAGTCGCACCGGCCCGTTTTCGTAGGTGACACGGGAGTGACGACATCCCCTTTCCAAAGTGGACGCGTGAAACTTCCGCGATCGTTGCGCGTCTGAATAGTGGACACGCTAACCACACAACGGAGGCTACATCATGCGACACCTGACACGAGGTTTCGTCGCCGCGGTTCTGTATTCGACCATGGCCCTTTCGCCCGCGGCGATCGCCGCCGACGGCGAACGGATCGCGATTCCCAAACCCGCCGATGCGCCGGCCGGCCAGCCGGCTGCGGACAAGCCACATATTGACGTGGTGTTTGCGATCGACTGCTCGGGCTCGATGGGCGCAGTGATCGAAACCGCTAAGCAGAAGGTCTGGACGATCGTCAACCAGACTGCCAAGGCCAAGCCGTCGCCGGTGCTGCGGATCGGGCTGATCGGCTACGGCAACGGCATGGGCCCGTTTCGAAACTTCCCGCTGACCGACGACTTGGACGAGGTCTACAAAAACCTCATGACGTTCAAGGACGAAGGCTGGGGCAGTGAGTTCGTCGGGCTTGCGGTTGATCGCGCGACCAACGAAATGAAGTGGGCCGACGGCAAGCAGACGCTGAAGGTGATCTACGTCGTCGGTAACGAGACGGCCCGCCAGGGCCCGGCCGACAAGGATTACGCCAAGACCGCCCCGCTGGCGATCGCAAAGGGGATCATCGTCAACGCGATCTACTGCGGCGATGTGGATTACCAGAACGCCCCGCCAACCTGGCGCGAGATGGCCAAGCTCGCCGACGGACAGTACATGGAGATCGCCCAGACCGGCGGCGCGATCTACGTCGCCACGCCCTTCGACGACGAGTTGGCCAAGCTGTCGGGCGACCTGAACAAGACCTACTGCGGCTATGGTTCGCGCGCGAAGGACGGTTTCGCGCTGCAAACCGCCGGCGATGCCAGCGCCGCGGGCTTGAGCGGCCAGGTCGCCGCCGAGCGCGCGGTCGCCAAGTCGGCGGCGCAGTACAGCAATGCCCGATGGGACCTGGTCGATGCCTGCAAGGACAAGAACTTCAAGCTGGAAGAACTCAAGGACGATCAGCTTCCCGACGAGCTGAAGAAGCTCAAACCCGAAGAACGCCGGGCGTACATCGACAAGCTCGCCAAGGAGCGCGAAGCGGTTCAGGCGAAGATCAAGGAGATCAGCGTCAAGCGAGACGCGCACATCAAGGCCGAGGTCGAAAAGAAAGGCCTGACCGGAGACAAGGCGTTTGACGAAGCGGTGCGTAAGTCGCTGACGGAGCAGGCCGAGAAGAAGGGGTATAAGTTCGAGTAGTCGAACATAGCGGTCGCACTAAACGGAAGGACCGTCGGCAAGCCGACGGACCTTCTTTGCTGCGATGTAGCGAACAGGAGGGCATTTATCTACCGCGTCTCACAACCGGCTCACCAGCAGTTCCCGCTGGAACACCATCTCCTTCGGCATCTCGCCGGCGAGCTTCAGGAAGATCTCTTCCTGTGACAAGATTTCGGTCTTGAACTCTTCCACCTCCACGGCCTGCAGTTTCTCCAGGTCGTCGTGCGTGATGGAAAGGCCTTCCAGGTCGATGTCCTTGGGGCGGGGCATCCAGCCGAGGAGGGTTTCCTTGGCGTAGGCACGGCCGCGAGAGCGGTCGATGATCCACTTGAGCACGCGCATGTTCTCGCCGAAGCCCGGCCAGATGAACTTGCCCTGGTCGTCCTTGCGGAACCAGTTGACGTGGAAGACACGCGGGCAGTCGCTCATCTTTTTGCGGATGCGGAACCAGTGGACGAGGTAGTCGCGAATGTTGTAGCCAATGAAGGGGAGCATCGCCATCGGATCGCGCCGCACGACGCCTTGCGCGCCGGTCGCGGCGGCAGTGGTTTCACTGCCTAGCGTCGCGCCGACATACACGCCGTGCATCCAGTTGAACGCCTGGAACACCAACGGCACGGTGCGGCTGCGGCGGCCGCCGAAGATGATGGCGCTCACCGGCACGCCGGCCGGGTCGTCCCACGCGGGGTCGAGGGCGGGGTTGTTGGTCGCCGGCGCGGTGAACCGGCTGTTGGCATGGGCGGCTTTGCGGCCGCAGTCGGGCGTCCAGGGCTGGCCGGTCCAGTCGATCGCCTGTGGCGGCGGCACGTCGGTCTTGCCTTCCCACCAAACGTCGCCGTCGGGCGTGAGCGCGACGTTGGTGTAGATGGTTTCTTTCTGCATCGACGCCATCGCGTTGGGATTGGTCTTTTCGTTGGTCCCCGGCAGTACGCCGAAGTAGCCGGCC
Organism: Humisphaera borealis; assembly: GCF_015169395.1. Taxonomy (GTDB): domain Bacteria; phylum Planctomycetota; class Phycisphaerae; order Tepidisphaerales; family Tepidisphaeraceae; genus Humisphaera; species Humisphaera borealis. The sequence goes on along the minus strand of NZ_CP063458.1, from coordinate 5,360,303 downwards.
TCGGGGTTGATCGCCCGCAGCTTTCCGCTCTCCTTGTCGACCCACATCCAGACGATGTCATCGCCGACGGTGGAGATCTTCCACCCTTCCTTCTGGTACTTCTCCGGCGGAATGAGCATGGCGAAGTTGGTCTTGCCACACGCGCTGGGGAACGCGCCGGTGACATACGTCTTCTCGCCGGTCGGGCCGGTCACGCCCATCAGGAGCATGTGCTCGGCCATCCAGTCCTGCTGGAAGCCAAGGAAGCTCGCGATACGGAGCGCCAGGCACTTCTTGCCCAGCAGTGCGTTACCGCCGTAGCCACTGCCGAACGACCAGATCGTATTGTCGAGCGGGAAGTGGCAGATGAATCGGCGTTCGGGGTTGACGTCGCCGACGGAATGCAGGCATCGCGTGAAGTCGTCTTCGTGTTCCGGCCCGCCGGCGGCGAGTTGCTTCCAGGCGACGTCGCCCATGCGGGTCATCAGGCCCATGCTGACGGCGACGTATACCGAGTCGGTCAGCTGCACGCCCACCTTCGCCAGCGGCGAGCCCGCCGGCCCCATGATGAACGGCACGACGTACATCGTCCGCCCCTTCATGCAGCCGGTGAATAAGCCGCGCAGCTTGGTGTAGGCCTGGCGGGTCTCCATCCAGTTGTTCGTCGGCCCGGCCATGTCAGCGTTGGGCGTGCAGATGAAGGTCAACTGCTCGGTGCGGGCGACGTCGTTCTGGTTGCTGCGATGCAGGTAACAGCCGGGGAGCTTCTGCTGGTTCAGCTGGATGAAGACGCCCTCTTTCACACCCTGCTGGATAAGCCGCTGTCGTTCCTCCTTCGAACCGTCGAGCCAGACGACACGATCGGGCTGGCACATGGTCACCTTCGCCTCGACCCACGCGCGGACTGAGTTGTTGATCGGAGGATGGGCGCCAATGGAGGGCTTAGAGGTCGCGCCGTCGGCGGCTGTCTGCACGTCCTGTGTTCTTGATTCTGCCGTCATGCTCATGATGTAAAAATCCTTCCTTCGAAGTCGCGGCGGCCTGTTGGCGGGGCAAACTCCACCGCGCCTGCCAGACCGGCCCTCATTATGCCCATTCCCCGCTCGGGAACATACGGGAACCGGAGAAACCTTGGATCGGAAAAAGACTTACGCGGTCCAGAGGAGCGACCTTCTGTTCCCAACTGGCCCTCGGCTGGGTCTTGCGATAGCTTCATCGCATATGCAATACGCCCATCGGTTTACCGACGAACAGATTGTCGAAGCGCTCAAGGCGGTCGCCGCACAAGGTGTCGGCCGGGATGTCGCCGGCGACAAGATCCAGCCGCCGAACCTCTGCGCGTTCTACAACAATCTTCCCCGCCCCGAGCGCGACCGGCTCCTCGGATTGGTGTACAAGCCGACGGCAAAGAAGTAGTCGCGCGCCTAAGGTTGGACCACATGCTCACCAAACGCCGACCATGGAAGGAAGAGCTCGCGATCATCGATCGCGCCATGCACGCCATCTCCGGCGTTACCGACCCTGAAGAACTCGTCAGCGTCTATTGGCGACACATCGGGGAGCTGGTCCCGATCAAAGACTACGTGGCCATTTCGCGGCGACACGAGCCGGCACCTTACTACGTCATCACGCGCTCGAGTCGGTTTACCAAAGAGTACAATCCCTGGACGCAGCGGCACCTGCTTCCGAGGTTCAGTGGCGGCCTTCTCGGTGAGATCGCCTACGCCAATACCCCGATCTTCATCGACGACCTCCCCGCCCGGCTGAAAGCCGACGATCCGGCCCGATTCTATCTCGAAGGCTATCAGTCGATGATCGCCCTGCCGCAGTACGACGCTGGCGAGGGGCTCAACGTCACCATGATGCTCCTGCCGAAAGGCCTGGAAATCGACCCGGCGGTCATCCCAGTGCTGCACTGGCAGTCGGGCCTCTTCGGCCGCGGCACGCAGAACCTGGTCCTGCGCAACCAGCTCGAAGACGCGCTGTCGTCGCTCGACCGCGAACTGCAGGCCGTCGGCGCGATTCAGCGGTCGCTCCTGCCGGGCACCCTGCCCACGATTCCCGGCGTGCAGATCGCCGCGTTCTATCAGACCAGCGCCCGCGCCGGCGGCGACTACTACGACTTCTTCCCGCTGTCCGACGGCACCTGGGGTATCTTCATCGCCGACGTCGCCGGCCACGGAACCCCCGCCGCCGTGCTGATGGCGATCACCCACGCACTGGCCCATTCGCAGCCGCATACCCACACCCCGCCGGAAGTACTGCTCGCAAAGCTCAACAACCAGTTGACCCGTTCCTACACGCAGGGCGGAACCTTCGTGACGGCGTTCTACGCCGTGCTCGATCCGGTCACCCGCACGCTCACGTACTGTTCCGCGGGCCACAACCCGCCCCGACTCGTCCGCGGCGACATGATCGATTCACTCGACCTCAACGGCGGTCTCCCGCTGGGAATTCTCGAAGACCAGCCCTACACGCAGGCCGTCGTTTCGATCGATGTTGACGACCTGCTGCTCCTGTACACGGACGGCGTCACGGAGGCTTACGGTCCGGTGTCGGGCGACGGTACAAGAGACCTCTTCGGCGTCGAACGCCTCGATGCGGTGCTCAAGCCGTGCCGTACGCAGGACGCCGACTCCTGCATCGAGCGGATCAAATCCGCCGTCATCGAATTCTGTCGCGGTTCCGCGGCCGCCGACGACCAGACGCTCATCGCGATGCGCTTCCGCCAGCCCGACTGAACTTCAATGTCCTGCGCGGCGCCCGTCGCGCCATGACCATCACTTACGCCGCAACCCGAGCTTGTGAATGATGCGGGCGGCGGTCTCCTCGATCGCCTGGCCGGTGATGTCGAACACTGACCAGCCGCGCTCGTTGAACAACCGCCGGCACCAGGCGATCTCCTTCTTCACCACGTCGAGCCGGTCGTAGTCGGTGCTGCTCATCTGCCAGTCATGATTGCGACGCAGCCGGATTTCGCTCAGCCGGGTCGCGTCGATGATCAGCGCCGCGACCCGTTCCTTCGGCATGGACATCAGCTCGTCCGGGGGCAACACCTGCATCGCCAGCGACACGTTGGCACACTTGAACCCTTCCAACGCGAGGTAGATGCTCGTCGGCGTCTTGCTGGTTCGGCTGACGCCAACGAGAACGACGTCGGCCTCGGCCAGTGACGACAGCCCGAGCCCGTCGTCGTGCTCCAGCGTGTACTCCATCGCGGCGACGCGCCTTTCGTACGCGGCGTCGAGATAGTGCAGGCTCGAACGATCGGCCCTGGGCGCCACGCCCGAAGCGCCGGACAGGAAATCGACGAACGGACCGGTCAGGTCGCTGCACGGGAAACCCCGCTCGGCGCAAAGCTCGGCGATCCTGGCCTTCATCAGCGGATCGACTACGGCATGGAAAACGATCGCGCGTGGGCCGGCCGCACCCTGAAGGTAGGCCTCCACCCGCTCCACCGACTCCACGAACGGCCGAAGCTTCAGCTCGAAGGTCGCCGGCGGAAACTGCGTCAGGAACGCCGACGCCATGTGCCTTGGCAGGTTTCCTGTCGAATCAGAGATGATGTGGATCGGGATTGGTGTCGGCGGCACCGAAGTCCGGGCTACGGGCTTTCCTGGTACAGGCTTTCGTGGTTTGTTGGCGTGTTGCCTGCGGGATGGTTTCGCACGCGTGTTCGGCCCGCCCTTCGACGAGCCCGATGCCGGGGTTTTGCGCTTCGGCTTGCTTTTCTTCATTCGTGCTCCGTTGAGCAAAGATCCAGGAGATGCACTGGTGGCATCGGTACTGCCGTTCCTGCCTACGCCTCGATAGCCTCTGCAAGGGTGATTTATCTGCGACGAGGATCGCGTTTCAAGTTGTTGATCAATATTCCCACGGCTAGCTCGGCTTACCGGACGTTGCGGCGACCCCAGTTGACGGCGGGCCGGGGAAACCCCATGCGGGCAGACGCGGTCGAGACACAGGCTCAGGACGCTAGACGAGTCGTCGCTCCCGGTATGTTCCCTTCGACGGAAATCAACACGGGAGGAATTCGTCAAGGAAACACTTGCCATGACTCCCCCTCTGACGTTTAACTAGTGATATACGGATGCGCAGGCGACCGCCGTACAATCGGCGGGCCTGCGAACTTACAGCCGTCTGTCCGGCGGGACCCCTTCGGCGCTCCCGTCCTCGGAGAACTTCCCAGGAGTAGTCATGCATCGAGAAATCAACCCGGGGGCGACGTCCGCTACACGCGGTGCTTCGTCCTCGGCCTGGTCCCGCCCGTCAACCACCGGTACCGCCACGGCCGGCCGCCGTTTCGCTCCCCGTACTCTCCTCGCTGCCGCCGCGCTCGCGGGTCTGTTCACGGTCGGGTGCGGATCATCGCAGCCCAAGGACGCGGGTCCCGCGCCCTACGCCGGCGAAAGCACCTCGGACGTCCGTCAGGCTTTCCAGGCGGCCAATCCCGAGGCGAAGGTCGGTAACGTCGCCGCGGTACTGCCCCAGAACCAGCTCCTGTCGGTCGGCGATGTCAAGGCCGACGAGTTCAAGATCGGACAGACCGTCACCGTCCTGGTCGGCCCGTCGAAGTTCGTCCATGGCACGGTCTCGGCGATCGTCAACGGACACCTCCACGTCAAGTACGAGCAGGTCGCCGGCGTGCCCGATCCCAAGGTCGGCGATGTCGCGATCTATGTTCCGACCGGCGTGCTGAACGCGCCCGTGGCGATCAAGAAGCCGAAGATCGAAAACGTCGAGCCTCCCGCCGCACCGGCTCCCGCGCCGACCACACCGGCCCCCGAACCCGCTCCGGCTACTCCCGCTCCGGCGACGCCTGCTCCCGCGACACCCGCTCCGGAGCCGACCCCAGCGCCTGCGCCGGCCCCAACCCCGACACCTGAACCGACCCCGGCCCCGGCCCCGGCCCCTGCTCCCGCGCCCGCCCCGGCTCCGTCGCCCGAACCGCCGATGGTGCCGAGCCCGCGCCGGTCCCGGCTCCAGCCCCGACGCCCGCACCCGAACCGGTCCCGGCACCCACGCCGGCCCCTGTTCCTGTGCCCGAACCCGTCCCGGCCCCGACACCCGCCCCGGTCCCGGCACCCGAGCCCGCGCCGACGCCCGTTCCGGCCCCGACTCCCGCTCCCGAGCCTGCTCCGGTGCCGGCACCGACACCCGCACCGACACCGGCGCCAACACCTGCTCCGGAACCCGCCCCGGTTCCGGCTCCCCTGCCGCGCCCACCCCGGCACCCGAGCCCGCTCCGGTTCCTGCGCCAACTCCGACGCCCGAACCTGCACCGGCTCCGACCCCCGCGCCGACCCCGGCACCCGAGCCTGCTCCGGCGCCAGCGCCGACCCCGACACCCGAACCGGCTCCGGCTCCCGCGCCGACCCCGACGCCAGAACCGACGCCCGCGCCGGCTCCGACGCCGACTCCGGAACCGGCCCCTGCTCCGGCTCCCACGCCCGAACCCGCTCCGGCCCCTGCGCCGCAGTGAGCTTCTAGGGCATGAAATGGTGACGTCATTCAGGGGCGGCCGACGCGTCGGTCGCCCCTGATTCGTTTAATCTCCCTTCCGCCGTCACGCTTCTGTTCATATGGCACGACTCATTCTCGCCAGCGGTTCCCCCCGACGCCTCGAGCTCCTGCGTGAAGCCGGCTACGCGTTTGACGTACACCCCGCCGACGTTGACGAATCCGACTTCCCGCCTTCCTTGTCCCCGGCCGAGATCGCCGAACTCCTGGCGAATCGAAAGGCCGACACCGTCGCCCGGCGGTTTCCGGATGATCTCGTGCTTGCCGCCGATACCGTCGTCGCGCTCGGAAACCAGATGCTCGGAAAGCCCGCCGATGCCGACGACGCCCGGCGGATCCTCCGATCGCTGTCCGGCACGCTTCATCAGGTCATCACTGCGGTGGTGCTCTGTCGCGCTTCGACCGGAACCCGCCTGTCAAAAACCGTGCGATCGTCCGTGTCGATGCGGGAGATGACCGACCAGGAACTCGAAGCGTACATCGCGACCGGCCTCTGGGAAGGCAAGGCCGGTGCCTACGGCATCCAGGACAACGACCCTTTCGTGACCCGCATCGACGGAAGCCTGACGAACATCGTCGGCTTGCCGATGGAGCAGACGCGGGCGATGCTGTCCGACTGCGGGTACGAACCGGCGCGCTGACGGTTTGTCGCCAGCGACGCCGTCAATCCCATGGAGTACACCGGACCCATACTTGCGCTCCTGACGTCCGCCGCGGGGTGGTACTACCTCTTCTACTCCAAGGCCGCGGTTCGACTCGCCCAGATCGAGGCGCAAGACCTCAACCGCCGGCGTTCGAGGCTCCGCCGGGTCGGTGGCGGCGTCATGTTCGTGCTGGGCATCGGCCTCTACGTTGGCTTTCGTGCCGCCGACACCGATAATGACCCGCTCAGATTCGTCGTCGTCTGGCTACTGAACATGACGTTGATGGCGACGTTGGTCGTCTTCGCGCTCATCGACGTCCGCCTGACCTCCCGTCTACGCAAAAGACTGCGCTCCCGAGACTCCGCTGATGCACCCACCACACGCAACGATCCCGGCCAGCCGCCTGCGGCAAATGAATGACCTGCCGACGGTCATCTCGAAACCCTTCGCCTCGGCCTCGTTCACGCGTCGCGCCGCGCTCGGGGTCGTCTGCGTCGTGATGACGCTGGCGCTCGGACTGGTCGGCTGCAAGTCCGACCCGGCCGCCAATGTTCCACCCGCCGCCACGCCTCCGGTCACGCTCCAACTCAAGCAGACGCCGATCACGGTCGACGTCGCGTCGGACGAGCGCACCCGCCTGCTGCACCTGCGGCTGAAGAAAGACCTTCCCGAAAACACCGGCATGCTGCTGGTGTTTCAGAGCGACGACTACTTCAAGGTGCCGACCGACAACCTGTACCTCAAGCTCGACGTCATCCTGCTCGATCCGATGGGCAAAGTGCTGTTCGTCAGACCCATGTCCGAGGCACTCGCGCGCGAGTTCGAATCGCCGGTCGGAGCACGGTACGCCCTGATGGTCGCCACCGGCGTGGCGGCCAAGGCGGGGATCGACATCGGCGACACGGTCGCAATACCACCCGCCGTCGCCGCCCTTTCCGAGCCCGTCCGGCTGCCGATCAAGCTCGGCAGCGAGACGATCCGCATGGAAATCGCCGCCACCGACGCCCTGCGGCAGCGCGGCCTGATGTATCGCACGTCGCTCCCGCAGGACGCGGGCATGGTGTTCGTCTTCCAGCGCGAACAGGAACTGGCATTCTGGATGAAAGACACCCGCATTCCGCTCGACATCGTGTACCTCGAACGCAGCGGCCGAATCGTCTCGATCAAGCACATGGCGCCGTACGACATCAACGCCACCCCCAGCGAAGGGTTCGCCCGGTACGCGATCGAGCTGAACCTGGGCGCGGCCGCCCGCCTGGGTCTTAAGAGAGGCGACTTCATCGACCTTCCCGAAGCCGTGCGAAATCCCAAAGACCTCGAGTGAGGCAAGGCGCGACCGGAAGACCCTCGCGCCGAAATCGCCAAACGAACCCGAGATTGCCGAACGAACCCAAGCCGCGCCGGTGCCACGGGTCGGCGGTACTCCGCAGACCCGTGCGCGAGTGACGCCGACCGCACGGGTCTCCGGCGTACCGGCGACCCGTGGCACCACATCCACGTCTCATTGCCGAACGAACCCAACATCGCCAAACGAACCCAAGACTCCATCGCTTTGTGGCATGGGCAAGTACTCTTGCCCGTGAGCGTCGGACGCCAGAAGACATGGGCATGCGTACATGCCCATGCCACAGTCCAATCCGCCCAACGAACCCAAGATTGCCGAACGAACCCAAGCCGCGCCGGTGCCACGGGTCGGCTGTACCCCGCAGACCCGTGCGCGAGTGACGCCGACCGCACGGGTCTCCGGTGTACCGGCGACCCGTGGCACCAAGTCCGCGTCTCTTCGCCAAACGAACCCAAGATTGCCAAACGAACCCGAGACGCCGTCTCGGTACCGGTTCCGGAGGCCCCCGCCAGTCACCACGATTTTCCCCAATCGTCATTCCCCTTCCCGATCTTCGGTAGACCGCCCGCGCATAACCGTTACAATCTCGCCACCCCACCACGGGTCGAGGTCGTGCGGTTTGCCGAACAGGCGAGCCAGCCCGCGGCGAGGGGGTGTCGTTGCACGCCCGTTTTCGGGTGCGGCGGCCGGAGGAGCACGAAAGCAGCCTATGGCTTCTGTCTGTTTCTACTTCCAGGTGCATCAGCCCTACCGGTTGCGCCGGTATAGCGTCTTCGACACCGACCGCCATTACTTCGACGAGTTTAAGAACGCCGAACTGTGCCGGAAGGTCGCCCATAAGTGCTACCTGCCCGCCAACCGGATGCTCCTCGAAGCGATCCGGCAGCACGAAGGGAAGTTCCGCGTCGCGTTCAGCCTGAGCGGCGTTGTCCTGGAGCAGTTCCGTCAATATGCGCCCGAAGTTCTCGACCTCTTCCGCGAACTCAGCGACACCGGCTGTGTCGAGTTCCTTTCCGAGACCTACTACCACTCGCTGGCGTTCCTCTACAGCCGGGAAGAGTTCCGCGACCAGGTCGAAAAACACCGCCTGCTGATCAAGGAGCTTTTCGGGCAGGACCCGCGCGTCTTCCGTAATACGGAACTGATCTACAACAACGATCTGGCGCATTTCGTCAGCCACATGGGATACGACGGTATCCTGTCGGAAGGCGCCGACAGCGTGCTCGGCTACCGCAGCCCCAACTACGTCTACCGCCCGCCGCACGCCCCGCGGACCAAGCTGCTGCTGAAAAACTACCGCTTGAGCGACGACATCGCGTTCCGCTTCAGCAACCGCACCTGGGAGCAGTGGCCGTTGACGGCCGACAAGTTCGCCCTGTGGGTAAACCAGATCAACGGCAACGGCCACGTCTGCAACCTGTTCATGGACTACGAAACCTTTGGCGAACACCAGTGGGCCGAAACGGGAATCTTCGATTTCATGCGCCACCTTCCCGAGGCGATCCTGAAATCCTCCAGCGAGAACTCGTTCATCACCCCGAGCCAGCAGGTGGACCAGTTCGAAGCGGTTGGCGAGATCGACGTACCCCACATGATCTCCTGGGCCGACACCGAGCGCGACCTGTCTGCCTGGCTCGGCAACGCGATGCAATCCAATGCGCTGCACGAGCTATACAAGCTCGAAGGCGCGCTGAAGGAAAAGGGAGACGAGCAGCTCCTGACCGACTGGCGTCGCCTGACGACCAGCGACCACTTCTACTACATGTGCACCAAGTTCTGGGCCGACGGCGACGTCCACAAGTACTTCAGCCCGTACGAAAGCCCCTACGACAGTTACATCAACTTCATGAACGTCCTCGACAACGTGCAGACGCGTCTGCGCGAGGAGTAACGGGTGGGGACTGCCACGTGCCCACCTACATGTGACGCAGGCGCATTCGTTCACCCGGACTGCAGCCATGCAAACTTCATCGCTGCGCAAAAACAAATTACATCTCGAGTCGGTCCTTGGACCACTCTCCGATCAGGATGATCAGTGCGTTCGCGCGCTACTAGACGAGGTCGCCGAAGTCCTTCTTCAGATCGCCGGTCACTTCGGGCACGACGAAGCACGATGCGACGGAGTCGGGTTCGAGTTGGCTTCGTATGCATCGGGGCAGGTCGCCATCCGCGGTCATGTTGGAGCGTGCATCGACAGCTCCAGATGCGTCGCCTTCTGCATCGAACTTCGACCGTCGTGGTATTTCGGCCAGAGATCATCAACGGCTGCATGGGAGGTCATCACGGAAATCGAAGCGGATTGCGACGCGCACGCTCATGGCATGCACGCCGTGCACCATTCGTCGACGCGAGCGGACCGAGTTTTTGAGGCTGTAGTCCTCCTTCGTGTTGCAGTTCAAGATTTACTCCGCCATGCGACGGAGGTTCCGCTAAGCCATTGGCTCAAGCTGGCAACCGACCATGCGTTTGACGAAACACGATAACGCCGCCACGGTTTGCTGAACGACGTTCTGACATCACGGTTGCCGAACGAACCCGAGACCCGCCTGCCGAACGAACCCAAGACTCCATCGACTTGTGGCATGGGCAAGTACTCTTGCCCGTGAGCGTTGGACGCCAAAAGACACGGGCATGCGTACATGCCCATGCCACATTCCAATCTGCCAAACGAACCCGAGATCAAGACACTCGGACGATCGAAAGAGCTTTCCGACGCACAGGAGACCTGCACGCAGTCATCTCGAGTTTTGAGTTGACCCACGTTCGACCCGCCGTACAATGTTAGCATATTGTACGGATAGAGTCGGTTGTGTTCAAGGAGAATTTTCGAGCGTCCCTCAGCTGATCAGACGTGTCCGATTCGACGTCATCCGGTTAGCCGCGACGCGGAGCGGAGCGTCTCCCGGCGCAGTCGCGCCTCGAACGTCGACTACTTTTCCGCCGGCGACCCCGCGACCACCGGGTTTGGCTCGCTGTCGGCCCACCCGCCACCCAGTGCCTTGTAGAGCGCCACCAGGTTCTTGGCGACCGCCGCTTCGCTCTGCGCGGAGGCGTCTTCGCTGTTGAGCAGCGCCTGCTGCGCCGTCAGCACGTTGACGAACTCGACCTGCCCCTGCGCGTAGAGCTGGTTGGCCAGGTCGTACGCGCGGCGGTTGGCGTCGACCGATGCCTGCAGCCGCTGCCGGCGTTCCTGTTCGAAGTCATACGCCGTCAACGCCGATTCGACGTCCCGCACCGCGATCAGGATCGACTGGTAGTAGAACGCCTTGGCTTCGTCGTTCTGCGCTTCGGCAAGTGCGATATTGGCGCGAATTCTGCCGGCGTCGAAGACATTCCAACTGATCGTCGGGCCGATCGACCAGAGCGAATTGCTCCAGTTAAACAGGCCCTTCATCTTGCTGTCGGCGGTGCCGATCGAGCCGACGAGATTGAACCGCGGGTACAGGTCGGCCGTTGCGACACCGATGTTGGCCGTCGCCGCCCAGAGCGCGCCTTCGGCCCGGCGGATGTCCGGCCGACGCCGCAGCAGTTCGGCCGGCAGGCCGGTGGGTACGACCGGCGGCGTGGTGGGGATGGGCTCGACCTTGTCCACCATCGCCAGGAGCGCGCTCGAATCCTTCCCGAGCAGCAGCGCCAGTTCCAGCACCGATTGCTGCGCCGACTGCCGAAGCCCGGGAATCTGGGCCTGGGTGTTGGCGATCTGCGCTTCGGCCTGAGCCAGGTCCAGCCGTGCGGCAAAACCCGCGGCGACCTGACGCTTGGTCAGGTCCAGGCTGCGCTGCTGAAGCTCAAGATTCTTGCGCGAGATCGCCAGCCGCTGCTGCGACGTGCGCAGGTTGAGGTAGTTGACGGCAACCTCGGCGACGAGCGAGATGCGGACATCCATCAGGTCGGCCGAAGACGAGAAGACGCGGGCGTCGGCCGCCTCGACGGTCCGCCGTTGTCCGCCGAAGACGTCGATTTCCCAGGTGGCATCAAAGCCGAGCTGATAGCGGTCGTTGGAGCCGGTGGAGATGCCGGAATCCTGCCCGCTGCGGCGATAGCTGGTGGACAGGTCGACACTAGGCCAGAGGCCGCCGGCCGAGACCGCGCGCAGGGCGCGGGCCTGCTGGAGCCGGGCCTTGGCCTGGGCGAGGTTGAGATTGCCTTCGATCGCGGCGGCGATCAGCTCGTCGAGTTTCGGGTCGCCGAAGCGTTCCCACCAGGTGGCGATCTGGGTGGCCTGCTCGTTGGCGATGGACGGCTGGGTGCTGGTGCGGTTGAGCGTCGCCCACCCGCCGGGCATACGGGCATCGGGGGTGCGGTAGTTGGGCCCGACAGTACAGCCGCCGACGAGCGCCAGGGACACGACGGCCGCGAAGAGCAAGGAGAAGGTTCGCATAGGGGGTTGGAAGACGGAAGAGTGGACCTGCGGTCCGAATGGTCAGGCTTTGCCTTCGACCGGTCAAAGGCGAAGCCTGACCCGCTCATCGGGAGGGCAACGATCGCGATGATCTATTCGTACCGCAGCGCGTCGATGGGATCGAGCCGGGATGCCTTCCACGCCGGGTAAAAACCAAACGCCACGCCGACAAACGCCGAGACCGCGACCGACACGACGATCGCCGGCACGGAGACGGCGGTCGCCCAGTTAAGCACCGACCGGACGACGATGGACGTGAGTCGTCCGAGCAGAATGCCGACTGCGCCACCGGCGAGGCACAGCAGGATCGCCTCGATCAGGAACTGCACGAGAATGTCGCGCGACCGCGCGCCGACGGCCATCCGCAATCCGATCTCACGCGTGCGCTCGGTGACGGACACGAGCATGATGTTCATGATGCCCACCCCACCGACCACCAGCGAGATCGCCGCGACGATCAGCAGGAGGTTAGTCATCAGGCTCGAGCTGCTGCTGAGGGTGTTGCCGAGTTCCGTCATGTCGCGCACGCGGAAGTCGTCAGGCTCACCGGTGCGGATGCGGTGCCGCTCGCGGAGCACCTCGGTGATCTGCTCGACCGCCGCCTGGGTCTGCCCGGCCGACACCGCCCGACAGGTGATCTGGCTGACGTTGGCGAACTTGACGGGCATCGGCGTGTTGGCGAGCTGATTGGCAGATTTCTCGGGATAAATCTCGACCTTACCGCTGGGGTAACGGTTGTTCAGGGAGTTGACAGCGCTGCTGGTCCCGGATGAATCGCCGGCACTGCTCGAACTGCCGGAGCCACCGGAGCCGGTTGAAATGCGGTACTTGATGGTGGTCCAAGGGGCCAAGAGCACGTCGTCCTGATCGCGGCCGAACATGTTGGCACCCTTGGGCGCCAGCACGCCGACGACCTTCAGATTGACGTTCTGAAGCCGGATTTCGCGGCCGACGGGGTTCTGGCCGCGGAAGAGTTCTCGCACCACCGTCTTGCCAACAAGGCACACCGGCGAACCCGCGACAACATCGCGATCGGTGAACGGCTCGCCTTCCTCGATCTGCAGTTCCCGGATCGCGAGGTAGGCCGGCGTGGTCCCCATGATGCTTTCGACCTGGTAGTTGGAATTGCCGCTGATGAGCTGCCCGCTGGCGTTGACGATCGGCGCGGCATCGAGCACGGCGGGACAGCGCTCCATGATTGCGTCGCAGTCCTGGTTGGTCAGTGTGATGCGGCCGCTGGAATACGACACGCCCCCGCCGAACGAACTGCCCGGCCAGATCATGAGGTTGTTGGCGCCCAGGCTGGTGATCGACTTCTGGATCTGCGCCGAGACGCCGTTGCCGATCTCCATCATCGCGATGACCGCGGCGATGCCGATGATGATGCCGAGGGTCGTGAGGATGGACCGCATGATGTTGCGGCGCAGGGCCCGGACTGCGGTTCGAATGGTGCGGGTTACGCGCATGGCGGGCCTCCAGGACGGCAAGATAATCTAAGCAGCGACGGCAGATAACGTCGCGATCTGGTGCCACGGGTCGCCGGTACTCCGGAGACCCGTGCGAATCGCGCATCCGGCGCACGGGTCTGCGGAGTACCGCCGACCCGTGGCACCGACGTCCCCATCATCGCAATGGACGATACCAAGCTCATACCTTCACCGCCCGGTGCTCGTACGCACCCTTTTCGATGAGCCCGTCGCGGATGTGAATGCTCCGCCGGGCGACGTCGGCGACCTCGGCGGCGTGGGTGACGAGGATGATGGTGATCCCCTCGTCGGCATTGAGCTTTCGGAACATCTCCAGGATTTCCACGCTGGTGCGGGAGTCGAGGTTGCCGGTGGGTTCGTCGGCGAACAGCAGCGGCGGGCGGTTGATCAGGGCCCGGGCGATCGCGACGCGCTGCTGCTGACCGCCGGAAAGCTGCGACGGGTGATGGTCGATCCGGTCACCGAGGCCGACGCGGTTGAGCAGCTCGACGGCCCGCTCGCGGCCTTCGGATTCGGGCAGGTCGGAGGTGTAGGCGAGCGGCATCATGACATTGTCGAGAGCCGTCGTGCGGGCGAGCAGGTTGAAGCTCTGGAAGACGAAGCCGATCTTGCGGTTGCGGACCATCGCCCGCTTGTTGTTGTCGATGCGCGAGACTTCCTCGTTATCGAGCCAGTACTCGCCCGAGGTCGGCCGGTCGAGGCAGCCGAGGATGTTCATGAGGGTGGATTTGCCCGACCCGCTGGCACCCATGAGCGCGACCATTTCGCCGCGCTCGACGGTCATCGAGATGCCCTTGAGCACAGGCACATCGACTTCGCCGACGCGGTACGTCTTGGTGATGTTGTTGAGGCGGATGAGGTCCATGTTGGTCTGCTTAGACTTCCGACTGCGGTTGAGGCGATGATTCGTCCGGATGGCATGGGCAAGCGTACTCGCTTGCCCGTGATGCAAGCCGTCTGAAACCCGTGGATACTCCCTCAAGTTCGATCTCAACACGAAGGCACGAAGGTCACGAAGAACGAGCAAATCCCATTCTGTTTTCGACGACGGCGTCCTTTATCTGGCTATTCTTCGTGTCCTTCGTGATCTTCGTGCCTTCGTGTTGAAACTGAATGACCAGAAACGCTGATTCGCGCAGCAATCGGACTACCGACCGCTCCGGCCGCTGCTGCCGCCACGCGGGAACTGCGGTGCGAAGGGGTTCGTTCCGCCGGCTGGAGCGGCGGCGTCGCGCGGCACTTCGCCGGCGATGACAACGTCACCTTCCTTGAGTTCGTCGCCGGTGAGCTCGGTATCGACGCCGTCGGTCATTCCGATTTTCACTTCGACGGGTTTGAGCAGCCCCTTGTCCGCGGCGATCCAGACGACGCCGCTGGATCGGCCTTTGCCTTTTCGCCCCGCGCCGCCGCCGGCAGGACGAGGTCCGCCACCCGCGCCGCCACCGCCGGCCGCCGGCCCGCCGCCGGCTGGTGGACCACCGGCTGGAGCACCCGCGCCGCTTGCTCCACCGCCCGGCGGTCCGCCGGACGCGGGTGCCGCGGCAGTCGCGCCGTACTTCTCGCGGGCTTCTGGAACCATCAGTTCCACCGCGGGGGTGTATCGCAGCGCACTGTTGGATACCGACAGCACGGCCTTCTTCTCACTGGTGATGAACTTCAGATTCGCCGTCAGGTAGGGCAGCAGGATCTCGTCGGGGTTGGCGGTCTCCACTTCGACGGTGTAGGTGACCACGTTCTGCGTGATGGTCGGCTCGAGCCGCACCTTGCCGACTTCGCCTTTGAAGCTCTGTCCGGGGAACGCATCGACCGTGAACGTGACCGGCTGGCCTGGACGAATCTGCCCGACGTCGGCTTCGTTCACCGGAACCCAGACTTGGATGCGCTTGAGATCCTTGGCGATCAGGAACAGGCTGGGCGCGTTGAGGCTGGCGACAACCGTCTGGCCGATATTCACCCGCCGGGCGATGACGACGCCCTTCACCGGAGATTTGATCGTACAGTAGCCCAGGTTTCGCGACGCCCGGTCGAGCTCCGCCTGTGCCTGTTCGACGGATGCTTCGGCCTGTGCGATCGCCGCCTTGGCGACCGCGACGGCGGCGACGGACATTTCATACCCGGACTTGTAGGCATCGTACGAAAATGCAGCCAGCGCTTCGGAAGGTCCGAGCTTCTGCGCCCGTTCCCAATCGCGTGTCGCCTGCATCTGCTTTGCCTCGGCCGATTGCAACTCGGCGTTGGCCCGCAGCACGCCGGCCCGAGCGCTCTTGACCTGCGCGGTGGCCGAAGCGACCTGCGACTTGTAGGTGACATCGTCGATCTGCGCCAGCAGCATGCCCTCTTCGACATGCGACCTGAAGTCCACCTGGTGTCCGTCGGCATCGGTACCGAACGACAGGATCTGCCCGGCGACCTGTGCGCCGACGTCAACCACTTCTTCCGGTTCGACCGTGCCCGTGGCACTGATGGTGGCAGCCAGATCGCCGCGCTTAACCTTGGCGGTGCGGAACTCCACCGGTGCCTCGGTGGAACGGCCGAACCACATCCAGGCGCCGACGCCCAGTCCGACCACCACCAGCAGGATGACAAGCCATTTCAGAATTCGCATATCGCCTCGTTCTTACGCTCGAAATCAGTCGTGACTGCCAGGACCGACGCCTGAGCCCAGTACGGCGGGCTTTGGGAGGTCGGTGGTATCCGCCAGTGCGCCCATGTGGTCCGCGACGCGCTCCAACAATGCCGCCAGCTGATCACGTTCCGGCTCTTCGAGCGGTGACAATACCATCTCGATGCGCTCGGCGTGACCTTCGAGAACCCGCGCGACAAGCCGTCTCCCGCCCGCCGTCAGGCTGAGTTGGCGGGCGCGGTGATCGTCGCGGCAGACTTCCTGCCGGACCAGTCCGTCCCGCCGCAATCGCGAGACGACACTGGTGATGCTCGGCGGCCGCACCAGCAGCCAGTCGCTCAGTTCGTTGACCCGCAGATGCCGAAAGCTCTTCGACTCGGCCCGTTCCAGCGCACGCAGAACGGCCCACTGTGCACCGCTGATGCCGTGCTGTTCGAAGTAGGGCTCCATCATTCGACGCAGCAGCACGCTGGTGCGAACGATCGACCGAAAAGCCGCTTCCGACGCGTTGCGAGGTTGAGGGAACTCGACCGCCTGCATAGCCACTCATCGAATGCCTGGAATGTGTGAGCGTCACAACGACGCCGGTCCATTCGTTAGCGTTCTAAGTATTAGTGGCGATCCGTTCCAGGATTCTTCCGCGACGTTCGACTTTCACCGGAATCGGGCCAGGGATAGGAAACCCGCCGGGCGCGAGGTCTGTCCGGAGGTCGCCAGGTCGGCGAGCACCTCGCCGATGACGCTGGCGAACTTAAAGCCGTGCCCGCTGAAGCCGCAGGCAACGGTCACGTTCGGCTCGCTCGGAAGGCGATCGATGATGAAATGGTGATCCGGGCTGTTGGTGTACATGCAGACGCGCATCTCGGCGACGGGGCCGGCGGCACCGGGCAGCAGGTGCGGCAACGCCGGCAGAAAGGTGGCGATATCGTCGCCGCTGGTTCGGCGGTCGAGGTTGTCGGCATCCGTTGGTCGGCCGGCACCGTGCCAGGCGACCTTCAAAGTTTGTTCGCCGGGCATGACCGGGAAGCCGTACTGAAGCGTACCGTCGGGGTTCTCGGCCGCCCAGACAGGAAATCGGCCGAGGGCAAAGGGTTCGGGGTTTGCCGGTCGCACCCAGCCCAGGACTTGTCGCGTGACGACCAGGGGCGTGTTGAGCTGCGGAAGAAGCGCGACTGACCAGGCCCCGCCACAGACGATGAGCCGTCGGGCGAGGTATTCGCCGGCACCGGTCCGGACGCGAATGTCGCCGTCGTCGGATTCGCCGGCCCGCGTCCATTGGACGACCGGCTCGTTTCCGTGGATGTCGGCTCCGTGCTGCCGAGCCAGCCCGGCGTAGGCGGCGACGACTGCTTCGGGAAGCAGAAACCCAGCCGCCGGCTCGTGAACGCCGATCCAACCCGGCGCCAGGTGGAACGGCGGGAACCGTTCGGCCAGCGCGCCCGGAGACAGCACTTCATGGGCCAGCCCGTGCAGCCGTGCCGACGCCAGCGACCCTGCGATCAACCCGCCGTCGGGTGGGCCGAGGTAGATGCCGCCGGTGCGATGGAGCAGCTTCTGACCGCTCAGCGATTCGAGTTCATCCCACAGCTCGTAGGCCCGGCGGAGTAGCGGCACGTAGTCGGGGTGCTCATAGTACGCCATCCGGATCATCCGGCTCTGGCCGTGCGAGCTGCCCCGGTCGTGGGCGATGGAAAACTGTTCGAGGCCAAGGACCTTCACGCCGCGCCGGGCGAGGTGGAAGCAGGCCGAAGAACCCATCGCGCCCACGCCGATCACAATGACGTCGTATCTCTCGGCCATGCGGCCAATGGTATCGCGAAATTCGATACCGCACGCGGCCCGGCGTGAAATGCGCGGCCTGATCGGGCGTATACTTCTGTGCGGGCGGGCGAATCGCCACGCCCGCTGATTGCTGCCACGAACGCCGTCACAAAGGAGACCAGCTTATGACCGCCTTCCCGCTCGTCCGCTTCGCCGCCGCCGTCCTGCTGCTCGGATCTGTCTCGTTGGCCGATGCGCCCGCGGCGAAGCCTGCCGTCGAAAAGGACCAGGCGACGCTCGATAAGGAGTTCGCGGCCAAGCTGACGAACGTCAAGCTGGTCGGCAGCTTCACGATGGGTGAGGGCGAGCCCAGGAAGGATTCGTACACGATCCTGCGCGCGGCCCGGGGAGAAGGGGACGAATGGGTGATCACCGCGAAGATCGAATACAAGGGGTTGGCGTTGCCGCTGGAGATGAAGCTGCCGGTGAAATGGGCCGGCGATACGCCGGTGATTTCGCTGACGAACAAGGTCATCCCCGGTTTCGGAACGTTCACCGCGCGGGTGATGTTCTACGGCGACGAGTACGCTGGCACGTGGTCGGGCGGGAATCATGGCGGTTTGATGTGGGGGAAGATTGTGAAGATCGCCGACGAGCCCGCGAAGACGAAGTAACCTCATCGCAGGTCTTTTTATCCATACATGCCACGCGAGGGAGTCGAACCCTCAACTGTCCGATCTTAAGCCGGATGCCTCTTCCGTTGGGCCAGCGTGGCGTTCAGGGGCGCGGTGATGCTGCGGGCGGGGGTCGAACCCGCACTGCACGGACTCTCAATCCGTGGCCTCTGCCAGTTGGGCTACCGCAGCGAGTCATTCGAATCTCGCATTCACAACCAAATGCCGCCGGCAGGAGTCGAACCTGCAACCTCCGGTATCTGAGACCGGCGCCTCTTGCCAATTGGGCTACGGCGGCGACGAACGGGGAGAGATCACCGCGGGGTTTCGGTGGCGATCCCGCGTCTCCCCACGCAAACCAAGAGCGTGGCGGGAATCGAACCCGCTTAACCGGCTTTGCAGACCGGCGCCTGACCGTTCGGCCACACGCTCGGCAAACGTAGAACCTGCGGCGCGATTTCTGCGCTCCGCAATTCTGCTCTTATGGAAAGAAGGAGACGTACCGCCCGGACGGGCTTAGCGGGGGCAACATAACAGCCCACACAAGCCCGTTCCGGGCTGCGTAAGGCATAGGGTGATGTTGCTTGCGAAAACGATCATGGGGTGCTTCTGGTGCGACGGAACTATATCCAGTGATTTCAGGCGGTCAAACGAAAAATCGTGGTGTGCGTTGCCGTGAGCCTCAAGTCAGCCGTCGGGTCATCTTGACGTGCGGGCCGGCGGTCGGGATGTGGAACATGTCCGATCGCACTTCCCACCCCTGCCTGCGATAGAAACTCAACGCCGGCGTGCGGGCGTTGCACCAGAGCAGGCGGATTGGTGTCTCGGCGAAGACGGCCGATTGCAGTGCCTCAAGGACACGGCTTCCCAGCCCACAACCTCGGTAGCCGTCGTCGGTCGCCATGCCCCGCAACTGGTACGCCGGCTCGGATTCCCACTGGTTCAGGTGCATCGTCGCGCAGCAGAGGACTGTGTCCCCCGCCGCCGCGGCGAAGTGAAGACTCGTGGCAAGCTCGTCGCCGGGAAAGATCGCTTCGCTGCGTGGCAGGCCCTGTCGCAGGATGCGCCAGCGCAGGTCGATTATCTCCTGCGGCGTCGCACGGCGGACGATGATGGCCGAGAGATCAGGTGGCTCGGTGGTCATGCACGCGCCATCAAAGCGATTGAGCCGACGTCCGGCAAGGCGGTCGTCGGCTCAATCGCAAATTGCAACTCTCATGAGGCGGCCGGGCCGCTTCATCCAGTGGGACGTATGCCCGTGGGAACCTACTCCTTCACCTCGCCGCCCTTGGCCTTGGCGGGCTTGGGGTCGCTGATGTCCCAGGCGATCTTGTATTCCATGCCGGTGCGCTTGAAGCCCATCAGCGCCAGCCGCATTTCCATGTCGGGCATGTGTGCGGCGCCGTAGAACACGCCGATGTTCTTCTTGCCGGATCGTATCGCGTCCTTCAGGACCGCCAGCGCCTTCTTATTGCGTTCTGTCACCAGCACGGTGCCCTGGAAGCCGGCGATCTGTTCTTCCATGTCGCCGAAGCTGCGGCCCATGATCAGCTTGAGCTTCTTGCCGCGGTCGTCGGAATTGAACGCGTCAATGATCTCCATCAGTCCCGGCTGATTCTTGGCGGCGGCCTTTCCGTCGGCGCCCTTGGAAAGCTCGCGCAGGAACTGCTGCAACATCAGGCCGAAGATCGACTCGCCCCGCTCTTCCTGCAGCCTTTCGAAATCCTCGGCATCGAGGTCGGCGTGTACGAAGTTTTTCTTGCTGTAATCGATGCCGTCGAGCTGGTAGTCGAGCTCCAGCACGTCCTTGAGCATGCGCTGGAACATTGACACCATCGACCCGCCGCCCTTCTGCCCGCGGGCCGGAGCGCCGGCACCCTTGGGCTTCACCATCTCGTACAGCAGCGCGTCGTAGCTCTCAAAGAGCTTGTCGAGGTCGGCGTAGTACCTGGCGTCGCCCACATGCACGGCTCCGACCAGATGCACGGTCACGCCGGCATCGTTCTTGTAGGTGCCGACACCCACTTCGAGTTTGCCATTGCCCTTGCCGTCTTCGGTGAAGCGCATCCACTGCGCCGGCTCGGTATCGAGCGCGCGGTCGGCCTTGGTGGCGGGATCGGCCGGCTTCTCATCGGCTCGCAGGGATTGCGGCGCCAGAAGCGCCAGCAGGGCCGCGAGCACGAGTATCGCGAGCCTAGTCCGCCGTTCGTCTGAGGCACGCGGGAGCGAAAGTGCATGGGTCATGTTCAAAGTCCTCTTCCTGTGCACCGATTTCATTGCCAACAACCGATTCGATTGTCCGGCGGCACTCATTGGCGATCAACGATAAACCCGGCTTCGAACCGTACGAACCAATCATTTGCCGTTGTGCAGGACAACCGTGAGTGTCCGGCGATCGCGGTCGGCTTATTCGGCTTCCGCCCAGACGCGCGGTTCCGTCCACGCCGGGTCGTACTCGACACTGATCACGTTCGGGTTGCAGCACACGGGGCAGTCTTCGACGTACCGCTGATCGCTCCCCTCGGAGCGGTCGAGCGGAATGACGATCTGTTCCCCGCACGACGGGCAGACGTAGGAGCCTTCGTCGGCAGATCGGCGGCGTCGCCGTTTCGATTTTCGCTTGCCGGTCTTCACGACTGATCCTAGGCGCATCGAGCCCATCGACGCACCCACGGGCGGCATATTCGAGGGGGCCTTGACGTCGGGTCCGTGGTTTCGGTTACGCTTGGGATGCATGGCCACCACCGAGCAGATTTTTGAGGCGATCGTCGGGCGCTTCGGCGATCAGGTCGAAACCATTTCCGCCGGTCCGCACCCGCGCCTCCAACTCCAGGCCGACCGCTGGCTGGATGTTGCCACCTACCTTCATGACGAACCCACGCTGCGGTTCGACTGGCTCCGCTGCCTGAGCGGCGTGGACTATGCCGCTGACGGCAAACTGGCGGCGGTTTACGACCTCTGGTCGTTCGACCATCGCCACGATCTGGCGGTGAAAGTCTTCGTCGCCCGCGACGACGCACGAATTCCCAGTGTAGCGCACCTCTGGCGTGCCGCCGACTGGCACGAACGCGAGGCATTCGACCTGGTCGGTATCACCTTTACCGGCCATCCAGACCTGCGCCGGATCCTTCTTGCCGACGATTGGGTGTCCCATCCCCTGCAGAAGGACTATGTCTTCCCGCGCGAATACCACGGCATTCCTGGAAGCGTCGAACTCGACTGGCAACAGAAATAGAGACCTTAGCGAGCTCTTCGCAGGAAAAGGGATTTCCCTATTTCGCGGCTGTCCCCTTGAACCTCGGACCCTGTATGTTAACTTTAGGTCAGCACATCCGTCGGGCCGATTAACGTTGGCAGTGACGGCTTGTCGGGGGTCTCCCCCCGGAGAAGGCCCCCCCCCTCCTTCTCCACCCCCGACTCTTTATTTTCTCAGGCTGGAGCCCGTCAGGTCCGCCTGAGCGATCACAACCCCGGGTTCTTCCCGGGGTTTTTTCATGCCCTGTCGGCCCTGCATGTACAAAACAGAACGGCGACCCGAGGCTGCCTCGGGTCGCCGTCTATTTGGAAATCATGTTACGCGGCCGAAGCCGCTCGATATCGCACCGACCTACTTATTCAGCCCGCCACCAGGCAGCGACCAGAGTTCCCGCATCTTGGCGACCACCGGATCGGCAGCACCGCTTCGCTTGGTGACCTCGTTGAGGTGCCCGGCGGCTTCGGCGTCGCTGCCGGTGTTGTAGGCGATGTACGCCAGCAGGAAGCTGGCCATCGATTCGCGTGGCTCATTGGCCGCCAGATCCCGCAGGTCCTTGGTGAGGATCGCGAGCCGGTCGGTGCCGATCATGCCTTGCAGATCGTACTTGCCGAGCAGAAGTGCCGGCTCGCCGCCGAGTGCCTGGCGAAGATGGGTTTCGGCGCTTCGGTACGACGACGCGCCCAGCTCGGCGTTGGCGCGGCCGAGGGTGATCAGTGCGTTGTTCGGCGCGGCCCGCTCGGCCAGGTCGTACTGATCCAGTGCCTCGGCGAACTTGCCGTCCTTCATCAGGACTTCGGCCTTGGTGAGCACGTCGGCCAAGCTCTTGGCGCTGACGCCGGCGGCGAGACTCTTGATCATCAGGGGATCGGCCTTCGGCGTCGCCGGCATGGGAATGGCCGGCGTGACGGCCGGTGCCGGCGTTCCGGGGGTGGGCGAACCCGGTGTCGGCGTGCCCGGTGCTCCGGGCGTCGGTGCTCCGGGTGTTCCCGGCTTGGCCGCGGGCTTCTTGGCGGCGGCAGCGGCGTTGTTGAGATCACGCTGGATCTCCTGGCCCGTCATCGGGCGATCGCCCTGCCGCTCACGCAGGCGACGCTCCAGTTCGTTCATCTGCTGGCTCTGCTGTGCCGGCGTTGCGAGCTGTCGGCGGAGCCCCATTTCGCTGTTCACGCCGGACTGCAGCGTGTTGCTGTCCAGCGTGCTTCCCTTGAGCGCCGGCGACTTCAACTGCGATGACGCGGGCCCTTCCAACGGCTGACCGAGTGGCTGGGTGCCTTCCAGTCCCGACGGCGTCTTCTTCTCAACGCCCTGTCCGGGAGCGGTCAGCTCATCCTGCATCTTCTCGAGCATCTGGCGATCGGTGCGGAACCGGTCAGTCGATGCGCCCGACGGCACGATCGAGCCGTTACGGATCGTGTAGATGTCGTTGTTCAGCGGCTCTTCGCCGAAGCCCAGCTGGCGAATGCCCCCGAGCGGCGACATGACGATCGCCGAGTTGGGAGCCTGGGCACCGGTATTGGGTGTGGGGAGCGCGGTGATCGCGCTGCCAAGCTTCGGAACAAGCCCTTCGCCGGTGCTGAGCGAACCGAGATTGGCCGCCGAGCTGTAGGCCAGGGCCGGCTGATTGGTGTTATAGACGGTGGTGGATTTGGTCGGCACGAAGCCGGCGGGTGCCGCGACGGCGCGGGCATCGCCGTAGTAAGCCGTGGGGGTGAACCGCTGCGTGACAGACGTCTTGTCGTAGCCGCCGGACGAATCGCGAATAAAGCTGTCCGAGACACCGCTGCCGGTGTTGCCCCGGAAGGCGCGTGCGTCGGGGGCGGCGGTCGGGCCGCGAAAGTATTTGCTGTTGGTGACGTTGCCGTAAATGATCATGTCCGGCGTGACGCCGCTGCCGGCGATCGGCCCGCCGTCGTTGCGCCCGGAACTGCCAACGCGGTTGTTCGCGTCGCGCGCCGAGCCGTCCTGGTTCACCCGGTACTGCGCCGGCGCCGGCAACCCCATCAGCCCCATGACCGGGCCTGCGATCGCGGCGGCCAACACCCATCGCATCGGAATACGCTTGTTCGGCTTGGAGTTCTGCATGTTCGATTGACCTCTCGTGCCTTGGCCTACTCGATCTTCTACAACCAGACGCTGCTGACGACAGACAGCTCCCGCCGGTGCCAGCGGCAATGGCATGCCGGGAAGTCATCTCGGCACTCCATTCTATTCAGACACCGCCCGAACCCCAAAGTTTCGTTTCGGGGATTTTTGTCATTTTACAGGCAAACGGCGTCCTGCCGGGCTGATACCCTCGAGTATGACTTTTTCAGGAGCCGCGCACGAAGTAAGCGGGAGCGTTGCCTTTGGTGGCGATTCCCGCTTACTTCGTGCGCGGCTCCTGAAAACTTCACTACGTACTCGGCCAGTCACCCTGTCCGATCCCGACAACATCGGCCGAACGAGCGACAACTCTCCGACAACATCGGCCGGTCCGGTCCGATAAACAGATCGACAGGCTCAAACGCCTGCGCCACACAGGAGCGGATATGAGGACAGTAGGTATTGCGGCAACGGCGTTTTTTCTCGTATTGGCCATCGGAGGATCGGCCCGCGGTGCAGAACCGCCTCAACTCAAGCTCTTGGAAGTCAACAAGATATGGGATGCGGCCCCGCACAATGCGTTTACCGGGCTCATCTATTTCAAGGACCGATGGTTTTGTGCCTTTCGCGAAGGGAAGGCGCACGTTTCTCCCGACGGAGCCTTGCGGGTGATTACATCGGTTGACGGAACGAAGTGGGAGTCGGCGGCGCTGATCCGGAGCGATCTGGGCGATCTGCGTGACGCCAAGCTGACCCTCACGCCCGCCGGCAAGCTCATGCTTGCCGGCGCGGTCGCGGTCCATCAGCCCAGCCCGGTGAGGCACAAGTCGCTCGTCTGGTTCTCCGACGACGGCAAATCCTGGAGCGACGCCAAGGTCGTCGGCGATGACAACTACTGGCTCTGGCGGGTGACCTTTACCGGCGACAACGGTTACGGCATCGGCTACCGCACCGTCGCGCCGCGCTCGGCGAGGCTATACGTCACCAAGGACAACGGCCAGAGTTTTGAGACCCTTGTCCCAAAGTTGGAACCGACCGGCTGGGCCGGTGAACATGACATCTCGTTCGCCCGGGACGGGACGGCGACCTGCCTGCTGCGTCGTGATCCGCCGCCCAAGGCTGAGGCCGAAGGGCTCGACGCCGCCGCCAAGGCGGGTCATGCGGTCGTCGGCACCGCCAAACCGCCTTACAGCGAATGGGTGTGGAAAGACCTGGGCGTCCGCGTCGGCGGGCCGGCGTTGGTGCGGCTTCACGACGGTCGATTGCTGGCGGTGGTCCGGCTCTACGACAAGAAGGCTCGCACCAGTATCTGTCAGCTCGACGCCGAGAACGGCAAACTGACGGAACTACTCCCCCTGCCGTCCGGCGGCGACACGAGCTATGCGGGGATCGTGGTGCAGGAATGCGTGCTCTGGATCAGCTATTACTCGTCGCACGAAGGAAAGACGAGCATCTACCTCGCGAAGGTGGATGCCGCGAAGTGATGACGAGCCCGACCGAACATCAATGCACACTAGCCGTGCTCGCCGGGGGTCGTGGCAGCCGTATGGGCGCGGCTAAGGACCGGTTGGTGATCGCCGGGCGACCTGTCCTGCAACACCTGCTGGAACGACTGTCGTTCTCCGGACCTACGTTGCTTGTCACATCGGCCGCGCGGCCGCGGCCGGTGGGAGCCGATGCATTCGGCCGTGTGGTGTTGGATGGCGTCGAAGGGGCCGGCCCGACGGCGGGCATTCTTGCGGCGCTCAATGCCGCAACGACGCCCACGGTCGTCGTGCTCAGCTGCGACATGCCGAACATCGCCCGGGGGCATGTCGATTGGTTGATCCATGAGTTTGGTCGCGCCACGCCGCAAACCATGGGGATGATGTGCCGCCGGCAGGACGGGACAGCAACGCGCATCGAGCCATTCCCCGGCATCTACCGGGCTGAAGCGGTACGCGAAATCACGTTGGGAGGGTCGCTCCGGGCATTGCTCGATGGTCCACGATTTGTCGCGGTCGATACGCCGCCGTCCTGGCCGACGGAAACGTGGATCAACCTGAATTTCCCCGACGATTTGACGGCGATCGCCGGTGAAATCCGTTGATTTATTGGCAATCCCTTATCAGGATGGGGACAATTCACCGAACCGCGACCCCGAGTCGCCACGTCTGGATCATCGGTGGAGAGGAGTGTTGCTGAACGACCACGGAACCCGTCTGCCGCACGTCGGCAGGCCCAACGGAGATGCTCCCATGTCGCACACCCGACTCCAATCGTTCCTCGACGAACTCGATGCCACCTACCGCGTGTCGCACCACGATCAGGCTTACACCGCCCAGGACCTGGCGATGGCGGAGCACATCCCCGGCAAGCAGGTCATCAAACCCGTGCTCGTCCAGGCCGACGGGCAGTTTGTGCTGTGTGCACTACCGGCTTGCTATCGCGTCGATCTGGAAGAGCTGAAAAACCAGATCCCGGCGCGCGACGTGAAGCTGGTCGACGAGCATCGGCTGCCCGAGATGTTCCCCGATTGCGAAGTCGGCGCGGAGCCACCTGTCGGCAGGCTTTACGGCATGGTGACGCTGATGGATGAAAGCCTGACCGCCGACGTCCACGTGACGTTCCAGGCCGGCACACACCATCAAAGTGTGACGATGACACTTGCCGAGTATCGCAGGGTGGCGCAGCCGGAGATCGCGCACTTCGCGCGGCACGTGTAGCCCGAGCCGGAGCGCGGCCGCTCACCCCCCGGCCGCCATGCCGATTCACTTATTCAACGCCTCATCCAGGTTCATCAACTGGCTGGCCAGCATGGTCCAGGTCGCCAATTCCGCCGGTGGGAGCTTCTCGTCGGGCGTGCTCGCGCCGGTGGCGATCAACTTTTTGGCTTCCTCTTCGCTGACGGCGTAGGTTGCCGCAAAGTCGTTGAACGAGGTACGGCAGATCTGCCGCTCGCGGTCGGACAACTTGCGTGAAATCAAACGCTGGGTGACGAAATCGAGCCGGGCGTCGAAGCTGTTGCCGGCTTCCTTCAAAGTCCGCTCGGCCAGGTGCCGGGCCGCCTCGACCCACTGGGGGTCGTTCATCGTGACCAGCGCCTGCATCGGCGTGTTGGTGCGCTCGCGGCGGACGGTGCAGACTTCACGTGTCGGTGCGTTCATCAAGTCCATCGAAGCCGGCGGTGCCGATCGCTTCCAGAACCAGTACATGCTTCGGCGGTACAAGCCTTCGCCGGTGTCTTCCTTGTAGTCGCGCGTGTTGCTGCTCTTCATCGCCACAGCTTCCCAGACGCCAGGCGGCTGGTACGGCTTGACGCTCGGTCCGCCGATCTTCTTGACCAGCAGACCGCTCGAAGCGAGCGCAAAGTCGCGCAGGACCTCGGCATCCATCCGGAACCGCGGGCCGCGGCTGAGCAGGCGGTTCTGCGGATCGGCCACGAGCTTCTCCGGCGTTGCGATCGCCGCCTGGCGGTAGGTCGCAGACATCACCAGCATTTTGAAGAACTTCTTGAAATCCCCGCCGGGTGCGCCGTCGGCGGGTGCCCGGAACTCGACCGCGAGCCAGTCGAGCAGCTCGGGGTGCGAAGGGTTCTCGCCCATGATCCCAAAGTCTTCGCTTGTCCGGACGATGCCGGTACCGAAGACTTCCTGCCAGAGCCGGTTGACCGTCACACGGCTGGTCAGCGGGTTGGCCGGGTCGATGATCCAGCGGGCCAGGCCCAGGCGGTTCTGCGGACCATCCTTGGGGTATGGGTGCAGCGCCGCAGGCGTCATCGCCATGACTTCGTCCTTGGGCTGGTCGTACTGCCCGCGGAACAGGATGCGCGCCATCGCCGGCGTGTTGGGCTTCTCGGCCATCACGTGCGTGATCGCCGACCGCTTGTTGATCTCGCGTTGCCCGGCCTCGGCGACCGAGATGCGGTGCGAGATGTCGCGGTACGACTCGTCCTGACGGACCAGGTAAAGGAGCTTGAGGTCGGCCTTCTGCGCCGGCGACAGCTTGTCGTTCTTCGCGACCAGGGCCGGCTTCAGTGCCGACCACTTCTGGATCGCGGCTGCTTCGTCCACCAGCAGCTTGCGGCCGAAAATTCGGACGTCTGCCAGTGCGCCGTTGGTCAGGTATCGCTTGCCATCGGTGCCCAGCCGTACGGGCTGATCGTTGCGGTCGGCGACGCCGGCCAGCGGGGCGCTGTCGGCAGAATAGTCCGGGAATTCCGGCTTGCCGTTGATGTGCATCGTCAACCCCGAGGGGTGACCGCTGCCGTCGTAGGAAACGAGCAGGTGCACCCACTTGCCGCTTTGAGGCCGGCTGGACGAATTGCCGCGGATCTCGAGCTTCTTGCCGCCTTTGCCAAATATCCGAAACGACGGAACGCGCGTCTCGATGGACAGCGCCCATCCGGTTGTCGGCGTCTTGGCCTTGGGGTCAATTTTGCTGGCGATGACGAACGTGCCTTCTTCCGGCGGCACCAATACCCAGGCCCCGATCGAAAACGCCTGCCCGGGTTCCATCTTGACCTCGGACAGCTCGATCGACGCCTTGTCGGCAAACTTAATCGCTTTCTGGCCTTTCGCCTGGCCGTCGCTCCAGCTGACGCCCGCGGGCAAACCGAGGGTGCCGGCCTTTCCGGCGATGTCGGTTGATGCGGCGCCGGTGCCTTCGTCGAAGTCGGCGGCGAACAGCTCGTCGGTGATGGCCAGCGGCGCGGTGAGCTTGCGGTGCTCGCCTGCTTTCAGCCAGTCCTCGAAGGGTTTGTTCGCTTCACCTTCGCGCGTCTTCTTTGCCGCGGTCAGCTCGGTGAGCGTCTGCGTGAGCTTCTCCCATCGGGGACGGTCTTCGGCATTCGGGACGACGATGATCGGCGGGGTGTCCGGCTTGTTGCCGTCCATTGCCGGCTGTGTCGTGTTCCGGAAGAAAGCCGCCATCGAATAGAAGTCGCGCTGGCTGATCGGATCGAACTTATGGTCGTGGCATGCCGCGCAGCCCATCGTCAGGCCCAGGAAGACGGTGGCGGTGGTTTCGACGCGATCCTTGTCGTACATCGCCTGCACTTCGTCGGGGATCGAGCCCCCTTCGCTCGTGGTGATGTTGCACCGCTGGAAGCCGCTGGCGATCTGTGTCTCAAGGGTGCGATTGGGCAGAAGGTCGCCGGCGACCTGCTCGGTGACAAACTGATCGAACCGCAGGTTGCGGTTGAATGCGTCTATCACCCAGTCGCGGTAGGCCCACATCTCGCGGTAGTTATCATTGTGAATGCCGTGGGTGTCTCCGTAGCGGGCGGCATCGAGCCAGTAGCGGCCGCGGTGTTCGCCCCACTGTGGCTTGGCCAGCAGCATATCCACGTACGCCTCGTAGGCGTTGGGAGAAGGATCGGTCGCGAAGGCCTCCACTTCCTCCGGTGACGGTGGCAGGCCGATCAGGTCGAACGACAGGCGACGGGCGAGCGTTCGCCGGTCGGCCTCGACGGCCGGGCTCAGCCCGGCGGCTTCCATTTTCGCGAGGACGAATGCATCGATCGCGTTACGAACCCACTTGGCGGTTTTCACCGCCGGCGCGGCCGGCCGAACCGGAGCCTTCAAGGACCAGTGCGGCTCCCACGAAGCGCCCTCTTCGATCCACCGCTTGATCGTCGCCTTCTGGGCTGGCGTCAGCTTCTTGTGTGAATCGGGCGGCGGCATGAGGTCGTCGGCATCGGTAGTAATGATGCGCGACCAGATGATGCTCTCGGCCGGCTTGCCCGGGACGACGGCAATGCCGTCCTCCCGCTTGCCGAAGAGCCCTTCCTGCGTGTCCAGCCGTAGCGACGCCTTGCGGTGCGCAGAATCCGGACCGTGGCATGCGAGGCAGTTATCGGACAGCAGCGGACGGATGTCACGGTTGAACTGAAGCGGCGCGCCCGGAGCAGCAACTGCGGACGCTGTGCAGGTGAGTCCGACGGCAAGTGCGAATAAATTGCGAATCGACATCATGCTTTTTCGGTTAGTGAAGAATGCTCACAACGACTTCGTATCTTACCGTGAAAGGGGTTATGACGTTGCCAGCCGGGCACGACTTGCCGGGACGCCCACGACGATATCGCCGTCACATCGAAGTGACGCAAGAACTATAGCCCACGCCGTTTCGCCTCTACACTTCTCGACGTTTGCATGACCTTGCCGAGTGCGCTTACCACCCAGACCAGCGGGTAGAGCTTCTCAAAGTACCAGAGCTTCGCGAAATAGAATCCGATCGGCGACGGTGGGAACTGCGTACCGTCGCGCGTGTTCTGGATGAGCCACGAGACGCCTCGCTCGATCGCGGTGTCGATATCACCGCGGGCGAAGGTTGCCTCTGGGGCATCATCCAGTGCGAGCGATGCCAGGGCTTCCAGGGCAAGCGCCGTTTCTTCAATGCTAGGTGCGATTTTCGGGCCGCCGCCCCATCCACCGCTTTCGTGTTGGGCGGCGAGCAGCCACTGCACGGCGCGCGTCACGACTTCGGCCGGCAATTGACCGGCGGTGAGCAGGACGCGCGACGTCGCATAGACCGGGTTCTCCTCGACCGCCAGGTGCTGATTGCCGAACCAGAGCGGCGTCCAGGAGCCGTCGCGATGCTGACCACGGACCAGGAACGCCACCGCATTGGCGGTCAGTCCGCATGAAAACTGATCCTTCCACACGAATCCGGCCCGCAGGGCGTGGGCCGTCAGGTCGGTGCTGCTTTTGTCAAAGGGGAGTTTGCCCCAGCCCTTGCAAAACGTCGGCATGCCGCCGTCGCGGTTCTGAAGTCCGGCGAGCCATTTGAGACCGGCCGCCACCGATCCCCGGACGCGCTCATCGACGCTTCCGAGATTTCTGAGCGCGATCAGAGCCCCGGGCGTGTCGTCGGCGTCGGGAACGCCGCCGGGAAGGTCGGTCCACGCCCAGCCGCCGGGATTGGCAAGAGTGTACGGGTGTTCCTTGCGGTATTGCTGACCGAGCAACCAGTCGCGGACGGGCTTGCGTTCGGATTCGGGAAGGACGGCGTCGAACTCGGGATGATTCGCCAGCGCGTTGACGGCCAGCGTTGTCACCCAGGTTGCGAGGTTCGTATCGATCGGCCAGCTTCCGTCATCGCGAACCGAAGCGGTCAGGAACTCGACGCCCTTTTTGACCACTGGGTGGTCGGCGTTGCCGGCGGCGGCCAGGCTCATCACGACGAAACTCGTCAGCGGCGTCGCTTCCAGGAATCCGCCAGTGGTGGGCTGGATGCGCGTCAGCAGCTTGAGCGTCCGTTTTCGCGTCAGATTTCGAAGGGTTCGCAGGACCGAATGCCCGCTGGGCCGACGGGCGTGACGGACCTGGCCGATCGCGATCAGTGCCGGTAGCGCGTAGCTGACGACCGGCAATTTCAGCCACTTGAACATCCTTTGTGGAAAGGCGGCCAGTTCGAACGGGAGCGCCGGCACAAGGTCCCACGCCGCCGGCCCCAGCCCCAATCGACCGGCCATGGCGCACATGGTCAGAATCGGTACGGAGAACGTGTGGTCTTCGCCGTAGCGTTTGACGATGGCGCTGGCGATGGCATCGGGGGCGAGCGTGCCGACGGTTCGGATGAGCCATTTTTCGACGGCCCGCAGCGTACTCTCATAAGCGCCGGCGGCCCAGTTCTCGTCGGCGACGAATGCCGCCCAACAAAGACATGTGGTGCTGATGTTGCTGAGTGACAGGGTCGTGTCACCCCAGCCGCCGTCGGAGTTCTGGTTCAGCGCGAGCCAGCCGAGCCCCTGGCGGATGAGTTTCCCTGCCCGGGATACAAACGCCGGGTCGGCACGTTCGGCCTGCGTTTCCAGCACTTGCGACAGCGCGAAGACGGCCGTCGCCGTCGACAGCGCGCTGCTGGAGAGTTCGCCTTCCCAGTGGCCGTGGGGGCCGCGGGCATCAAGAAGGGCGCGTGTGGCGTTGTCGAGGGTTGTCTTCAGCGCGTTCGGATCGACCGGCATGGGGCCGGCATGATAGGGGATGCGATCTGGCGATTTAAGCGGGGCCGAATCATTTTGCTTAGTGAAACGGATCGGAGGTATAGTCCTTCCATGGTCGCGCGCGATCTCATCAATGACGTCCTGGCATTGCCCACAAACGAACGTATCGAATTGTACGACCGTCTGCGTGAGAGCATTCGCAATGATCCAGCGCTCGACCCTCTGTCTGACGAGCTCAAGCGGCTGCTGGACGATCGACACGACGATCTTATGGCCCACCCAGGCGACGAGTCGGACTGGGAGGATGTCCATGCACGAGCATTGGATTTGCTGAAGGCGCGGTAATGAGTCGCCGTCTGGTGCTTCGTCGAGTTGCCGAACTGGAAGTGAATCAAGCGATCATCTGGTACGAAGAGCGCCGATTGGGGTTGGGTCGTGAGTTTCTCGACGATTTCAGTTCGACCCTCCGCAAAATCAGGGAAAGGCCCAGCTCCTTTCCGATCGAGTATAGGGACTTTCACAAGGCCCTATTGGATCGGTTTCCCTACAAAATCTACTTTCGCGTCGGTGAGAGCGAGATCAGGCTTGTAGCGGTCCTGCACGCGAGCCAACGAGTATCCAGGCTGCGTGGACGAAACTGAGGTTCCTTCGCACAATTTACTTCATCCCCAACGTTTCCCGTGTCCGTCGCATGTCCAGGAAAAGCTGTGACATCTGGGCGACCGTCTTGGGTGGCTGCGTCTGCAGAAGCTTGGCCATCTCCTTTTCCAACTGGTCGGGTGTGGGCAGGTGATTCTCGTCGAACTTCTTGCGGCCGCCGGCGGGTTGGGTGGCGGCCTGGCCGCTGGGCTGTGTCGAGGCCGCGCTGCGGGCGGCTTTCTCGGCTAATGCAAACATCATCAAATAGCCCTGCCGCTCGGTTCCCGTCTGCGTGTAGAAACCGTCGAGGAACACCTGCATGAAGTGCCCGCCGATCTCCTGCATGTCTTCCTTGGACAGGTCCTTCAGATTGGCCGCGGCCGCCTTCTTGCCGGCTTGGTCGGTCATCATCAGGTTGACGACGTCTTTGAACGGAATCGTCCGCATCCGCTCCGCGATCGCGATGGTGTACTGCTTGCGGTGAGATTTGGTGAGCTTGCCGAACTGCTCGGTTGCCATGTAACTGATCGCTTCGGTCATGGTCCCCGAAGCAGGATCGGGTGCCGACGGATATCGTGCCCAGAGGATCCCGCCGTAGATGCCGCCGGCCAGCAACGCCACCGCGACGAACGACACTGTGAATCGAACCCAACTGCGCTTCATATCGGCTCCACGAGAGGCCAGTCGCCTGTAGGGTCCGCCTTGGCGGACGCGAGCGCGGCGGCTCATCGGACATTCACATCCGCCCGGCGCCCTGGTTCGCGCGGCGTCCGCGTCCGCCAAGGCGGACCCTACGGCGAGGTCTGTGGCGCGGTCCAGTGGTCGACGCTGCCGTCGGCCATCAGCCAGTTGAACGGCAGGTTGCCGCCGTGGTAGTTGTCGGCATCCCACAAAACCGGGACGCGGGAGATATCCTTGTAGACCTGAAACAGGAACGTGTCGCGGATCGGCCGCTCGCCAAGCTCGTTGTAGTAGAAGTAGCTGGTCTTCTCGACCGGAAACACCACGTCGTCGGCCGTGCAACGGAAGATGACCATCACGCCCTGCCCGCTCTGTACCTGCTGTGGCGACAACCCGACGGCGATGAATGAAGACAGGCGCTCCATCACCGTCGGTAGATTGTATGGGTTGACCGAAGGCAGCGCCGGCGAGCGCGGGTACTTGTTTTTGTTCTGATC
This sequence comes from Humisphaera borealis, assembly GCF_015169395.1. Classification (GTDB taxonomy): domain Bacteria; phylum Planctomycetota; class Phycisphaerae; order Tepidisphaerales; family Tepidisphaeraceae; genus Humisphaera; species Humisphaera borealis. The sequence continues at coordinate 5,326,789 of NZ_CP063458.1, read as the reverse complement.
CGTATAAAGGCGAACCGCCAGCCCCAGTTGCCGCAGATTGCTCTTGCACGCGGTCTTTCGGCTTTCCCGCTGGACCGCGGCGAATGCGGGCATCGCAATACCAATCAGCAGAGCGATGATGCCGATGACGATCAGCAGTTCGACCAGGGTGAACGCAGAGGCGCGAGCAGACGAGTTGGATTTGAAGCGAGTCATTCGTTGACGCATTCGTTGAGGCATCGCGGAAGTGCGTTACTCCTTTATGTGTCGGCCGGTACCGCGGCGTTTAGGCGACCGCTGTGCGCCAGGGCCTGTCCGCTGTATCGACCGGCCGTCGTGGAGTGCTATACGACAAGGTCGCCGATGTTGTGGTCGGCGCTCAAGTTTTAGCCCAACAGCGTACATCGATCCGCGACCGCTGGAATCCCACGGGCGCAACCACTACCCTCCACCGCTTGATGCTTCCCTGGGACTATAGCATTCCATTGCTCGTGATCGGCGGGACCGTTGCGTTCTATTGGCAACAGGTCCTGCACATGGCCCGCCGACAGCGGAAGCGGACGGGAAAGGCGGCCAACCTCGTCCCGCCCGAGCCGCTGGGGCGGTTATTGCGGCTGCTTTGGGCGCCCGTCATCGTCCTCTGGATGGTGCTGCCCCTGTCAGCCGCGTTCTGGCCGAATCCGCCGACGGCATTCGCGCCCGTGCATTCGTTCCACGGAATCGGATGGATCTGCGCCGCCGCGGTTGTCGGCGGATTGCTGGTGACCCGGCGGTGCTGGAAGCAGATGGGGCGGAACTGGCGAATGGGAATCGACCCGAACGAGAAAACGTCGCTCGTGTTCGAAGGACTGTTCGCATACGTCCGCCATCCGATCTATGCGCTGTCCGCCGGTATGATGATTGCGACCATGCTTGCCCTGCCGACGCCGGCCATGCTAATCGCCGGTACGCTGCACATCACACTTTTGCTGTGGGAGTCGGCACGCGAGGAACGCCATCTGGTGGCGACGCACGGGGCGGACTACCAGGCTTATCAGCGTAGAGTGGGCCGCCTGATGCCGCGATCGCTTCGTCCTTACGGTCGGGTCTAGTGCACGGGAAAACTGTTGATGGAACCCGTGCCGCTTGCCAACCCCGTTTCCATTCCCAAGATTGCCGGTAGTGCCGGTCAGGGGAGGTTTGTCCCCCCGCGCGGCGCTGCTATGGAAGGACCACTGTCCACGCCGACCACCAATCCCCCTGCCGATGGGGCAACGCGCCCTACGGTGACACACCCTGGGGTGACGCACTCCGGCGTGACACACTCTGGCGCGACGCGGGCCATCCCCATGAATGCTTTCCAGCGGATGCTCCGCGGCTGGGAAGTCGTTCATCCGTATAACGCCGCCCAGGTATTGGAGTTGCGTTGCCCAGTCGGCGTCGATGCCGCCTCGGCGGCCTGGTCGGCGACGATGGAGGACATGAACCTCGGCCGCGTCGAGGCCAAGGTCATCTCGTACCGGCATTTCGGGCTGAACGGCGAAATGAGCCGATTCCCCGTCCGGCTTCTACCGCCCGGAACCTGTCTCGAAACGTATCTAGGCGACGAGCTCAACCGCCCGTTTTCAGACCCCGGCGAGCCCCCCTTCCGACCGTTTATCCTGCCCGACGCCAGTTCCGGAACGTTTCATTTCGGCGTCGTCTACCAGCACTGGGTCGCCGACAGCGTCGCCGTCCGGCACATGCTCCGACGATGGCTCGAACGGATGTTCCGGCCGCCGGCGGCGTGGAAGCCGTTACGGATGCGCCACGCCAACATCGGGTATCTCGGGCTGCTCGAGCTGTCCCCGGGGCCCATGGAGCCAGTGCAGACCATGCTGTCGATGATTCGGCGGCACATGCGCTATCGCAAGGCCCGCAAGTGCAAGACGCTGGGAAAGGACGACTACCCCGTCCGCGTCATCATGCAGGATGCCCCCGGGCTGATCGGCGGGCTGACGCGAGCGGCCAAGCGTCTGGGTGTCAAGGTCCACGACCTGTTCCTGACCGCCGCCACCCGTGTCTGCGACGAGCGAATCCCAACGCAGCACCGCAAGTCCCGGACAGACCTGGCGATCGGTTCGATCATCGATCTTCGCCCGCTGGCCCGTGGCGCCCTCGACGACCGATTCGGCCTGTTCCTGGGCTTTGCCGAGGTGATCTCGCGTCCCGACGAGATCAAGCGCCGGCACAAGCTGCTGGCCAGTATCGCCCGTCAGAACCATTTGCATCGTCAGCGCGGCATCTGGCCGTCTAGCGTGGGTTATCTGCTGCTGGCGATGGCGACCCGGCCCCTGGTGAAGCCTTCGAAGCTCTACAGCTTCTTCCGCAAGGAAACGCCGATGATCGCCGGCGTATCGAACGTCAACCTGTCCAGCACATGGGTGGCCGAGTTTGGCGACCTGATCGCGAAGTACCGCCGAATCTCGCCAACGGGCCCGCTGGCGCCGGTCGTCTTTGCGGTCACATCGCTCGGCGACGACCTGCAACTGAGCATCACCTACCGCGACGCCCTGCTGACGCGAGAGCAGGCCGCCGAGCTGGGCGCTGCCTTTGTGACCGAACTAAGATCGCTCATCGCCGAATGATCCGGCTGCAACAAAGACATTGCCGGTTGACATTCCCCGGATGACCTGAGAAACCCACCCATTCAGATAACCCTGTTAGATAAGGAACCAGCCCATGGCAAAGACGTACAGCAAACCGCCGGAAATGACGATCGACCCGAAGAAGACCTACACCGCGACGATCGAGACATCGCTCGGCAACATCGAGGTCGAGTTTTATCCCAAGGTCGCGCCGCAGCACGTGAACAGCTTCATCTTCCTCGCGAAGGACGGCTACTACGACGGCGTCATCTTTCACCGCGTGATCCCGGGATTCATGATCCAGGGCGGCGACCCCACCGGCACCGGCAGCGGCGGCCCTGGCTACCGGGTCAAGGCCGAGTTCAACGACATGAAGCACGTTCGCGGCGTGTTGTCGGCCGCCCGGACCAACGACCCTAACTCCGCCGGCTCGCAGTTCTTCCTGATGCACCAGGCCAGCACCCACCTGGACGGGCAGTACAGCGTGTTTGGCAAAGCCACCAGCGGCCTTGAAGTGATCGACAAGATCGTCAGCTTGCCGCGCGACCGGAACGACCGCCCGCATAATCCGGCTCAGATCAACAAGATCACCGTTCGCGAGGCGTAAGTTCATCCGCCGATCCGGAAGAGGACGACAAGACACGGAGGATAAATCGACGATTTATCCTCCGTGTCTCTGCATCCGCGTGGTAAGAATCGACTTGAACGAGGCGGCGGTTGCTCACGGAGGGTCGTTATGCTGTCACGGTTCCGGGCGAAGTTGGGCGCAGGATTGCTGTTAACGGCGTTTGTCAGCGGGTTGATCGCCGCGCCGGCGTCGCGACCGTCGGTGGCTGTGCCTCCGCCGGTCGAGCCGCCGCCCACCACCCGCCCCGCCTGGCCGCCAATCCCGAAAGAAGCCCTCGTCCAGCTTTATCAGAAAGAGCTTGGCGACCGCTTCCGCCCTCAGGACGCCGACCGTTACCACGCCGCTCATGAACTGATCGAACGCTACTTCGAAGCCGCCACCATGGCCGACCGCAAAGCGGTCGCAAAGCAGATCACCGCGATGGAGGTCGATCCCGTCATCGTCGGCCGGCTTTGCCGCATTCGAATGTTCTGGCCCGCGCTCGACGGCGGCGGCATCTACTACGTCAACCAGAAGACTGGCATCTATCCGACGCACTATTTCTTCGGTCTTCCGAAGGCGTACGACCGCACCAAATCATGGCCGCTGGTGCTGAAACTGCCGACCGCGCACGCGTTTCTCGTCAACCCGCCGCTGACGGCCGAGCAGGTGACCGACGTCTACAAGAAGTGGATCGCCGAGGAACAGGCGGCCCATCCCGACGCGATCGTGGTGATGCCGCTGCTCAATCTCGACGAACTGTGGGGCCCGAGTTACGCCGGCAGCAACGCCGTGCTGCTTCCGATGCAGCACGTGGCTTCGCGGGCGAATGTCGATCCGGCGCGGGTTTACATCGTCGGTCACAACATGTCGGCCCACGCGGCGTGGAATCTGGCGCTGCACTACACGACCTACTTCGCCGCGATCAACCCCCTGGCCGGCGGCGCGAGCCAGTCGTGGCAACGGATTCGCATCATCAACCTGAAAAACGTGCTACCCGTCGTCTGGCACGACGCCGACGACACCGTCGTGAAGGTCGAGGCGTCGCGCGGCATCGTCAAAGCGATGCGCATTCAGAAGGTTGACGTGGAATACGACGAGACCAAGGGAATCGGTCACGCCCCCGACGCAGCGACTGCCGAGCGGGCGTACCAGAAAATGCGGGCGCGCGTCCGCGAGCTTTATCCCAAGTCGGTCGCTCTGCAATCGAACCGGCCGGACACGATGTTCAACCGCAACGACTGGTTGCAGGTGTATCAGGCGATCGATCCCGGCGAAGAACATAAAGCCGTCCTCCGGTACGGCTCGGGCACGTTCACCTATTTCGATAACCCCGTGAAAGCCGAGGCGACGATCACCGGGCAGAAGATCGACATCAAGGCGACGAACGTCGATTCGCTCCGGCTTTACGTCAACGACCAGATGATCGACATCAAGCAGCCGATCACCGTGACCATCAACGGCCGGCCGCGGGCGGCAGGCGCGGTGGTGCAGTCGATCGATGAACTACTGGCAGACCAGTTGTTCCTGGGGCGCGGCTGGCGTTACTACACGGGGATCGTGGACATCGGCGTGACCGTGCGGGTAGAGCCCACCAGCAAGCCGTCGATGAAGCCGGCGACCAGGCCGACCGCAAAGTGACTGATGCTGGAAACAGCTCCAGGCGCCGGTGCCACGGGTCGGCGGTACTCCGCAGACCCGTGTGCGACTCAGGCCGATGCACGGGTCTCCGGAGTACCGGCGACCCGTGGCACCAGTTCGCGAAGTCTTTTGCAGAAACAGTATTGAAGTAGGCGCAATTCAATGCTTCATCTTCCGCCGCCGCTTCTCCGCACGTTCCACAAGCCTTCGTTGCACCGCCCATTCGGCGCGTTCGCGATAGATCGGATCCTGTCCGCGAAGCCAGGCGTACAAGCCTGTGACGCGCTCCTGCATCACTTTAGTGATCTCCTCCCCCTTCAGTTCGTGCAGGTGCGTCATTGGCGGTCCGAACATGACTCGGATCGGATGCGGCTTGGGCAACATCGTTCCCGGCGGAAAACTCTCGAAAGAGCCGTGAATCGCCACCGGCACCACCGGCACCTTCGCCTTGCGGATGATCAGCGCGGCCCCTTTCTCGAACGGATGGATTTCGCCGTCGGTGCAGCGAGACCCTTCGGGGTAGATGTTCAGCGCGCCGCCGGACTGCAGGCGGTCGATCGTCTCCTTGATCGCGCCGGCGGCCGATCCGGTTTGCCGAACGGGAAATGCGCCGAGCGACTCGATCAGTCGGGTGAACAGCGGGTGCATCTCGAAGAGTTCGCTCTTGGCGAAATAGCTGAGGCTCCGGGGAATCGCCACGCCGAGAATGACCGGGTCGAGATGGCTCTGGTGATTGGAAACGACCAGTACGCCGCCGCTCGGTGGAAACGTTTCGGCACCGTAGACCTTCAAATCAAAGAGCGTCGTGAACACAATCCGGCTTAACACGTGTGCCACGCGGAATGGCGTCTTGCCTTCCACATGGAATACGCGTCCGGGCGGGAGCGGAGGGACCGGGATCGATGGATTGCTCATCCGCGAGAGGCCTTTGCTTCGGACTGATGCCCCTGGGCCGCCGAAATAATGAGTTCTACGACCTGTTGCTGGGTCAGCGCCGTGGTATCGATGACACGGGCGTCGTCGGCGGGTTTCATGGGGGCGACCTTTCGACTGCGGTCGCGGGTGTCGCGCTCTTCGATTTGTGCCAGGATTTCCTGGTAGTCCACGATCTCACCCCGCGCCCGAAGCTGCGCGACCCGTCGCCTGGCGCGCTCGGCCGCAGTCGCATCCAGGAAGAACTTTAACCCCGCCTCTGGAAACACAACCGTGCCCTGGTCTCGCCCTTCGGTCACCAGGTTCGGCCGGTTTCGACCGATGCGTTGCTGTTCGCGGACGAGGATGTCCCTGATCTCCGGGACGACCGCGACGAACGACGCCGCGCGGGTCGCCTCGGCCCCGCGAAGCAGGTGCCCGACGGGCTCTCCCTTGAGCAGTACGATTGGCGGGCGGTGCCCCCAGTCGAACTCGATACCCGCGTGCCTGGCGATAAACGCCAGTTCACGGTGGTTTTCCAAATCGGCCTGACGGCGCAGCGCCTCAAGCCCGATCGCGCGATACATCGCGCCGGTGTCGAGGAAGTCGAAGCCCAATCGCTCGGCGATGGTCTGGGCGACGGTCGATTTGCCGGTTCCTGCCGGACCGTCGATCGTGATGATCATGCGATCGGGATTGTAGTGGCGACGGGCAACTTTAACGAGCGCGGGACGGCGTAAGATTTGTCTGCGTTAAGACGCGCTGACGCCTTGCGTCCGTCTCGACTGCGCGCGATCTTTGTCGCTCGTGGTCCACCGCATCCCGCCGTTGACGTATCGCACCATCGATCCCGCCAGGGACGCCGATCTTTGTGCCGCCAATCACTACGACGCCTGCCTGGCCAGTTTCGGCCGGGATTGCAAGTACGAGGGGCGTGAGTCTTACCTCCGTTGGCTTACCGAGTCGGTGCAGATTTATCCCGAGGGTTTCGTTCTCGCATTTCGCGGGGAGCGATTCATCGGCCAGCTCGAGTTGCAGGTGCCTTATGGCATGCCCACCGGTTATGTGAGCTTGTTCTACGTCTCGCCCGACGTGCGCGGCCGTGGGTACGGCAATCTCATTCACCAGTATGCGGAGGTCTACTTCCGGGCCTGGGAAGCGCGGACGATCGAACTCGACGTCTCGCCGCAGAACATTCGCGCAATCCGGTTCTATCGCCGCATGGGCTATGCGTTCGCGGACCGAAAGCCGGGAAAGGCCGTCGGCAAAGATGCGCGCCTGTGGCGGATGACGCGAACGCTCGACGCGGGGACGCCGAGCCTTCAGGACTGACCGCTCGTGGGGTTTGGAGGGACCTTGCAGAACTTTTGGCGATGCGGCTTGAGAGCCGGCTCCACAGCAGGCTACACCCGGGTTCCGGGGAGAACCCGCACGTCCCTTGCGTTTGCCCTCTGAGTTTCGTTCAATCCGACTCGCACACCGCGTCTACGGATGACGAGGATGAGGGCGTCCATGATTTCCACCCGTTCGCTTCACATCCTTCCCGACATCGAACCACTGCGCCGCGTCTGCCAGGCCGTCGCAACGCTGGATGCCGTCCTCTCGCCGGAGTGGGAATTCCGATACTACACCTACCAGCGCAGCTGGGACGCGAACCAGCAGCTCGCTTCCATGCGCGACGAGATGGGGGACGAATGGTTTCTGCTTTTCTCCCCGGCCGGTGCCATTCTCAAAGGGTACGTTCCCGATTCGGCGATGGCAGAAACCGTTCACGAACGCGGCGCGGCCTGGCCGGGCGTTCTCGATGCCGTTCCGCCGGCATTGGGCGAAATCCTTCATGACCCGCGGCTGGGCGGCCCGCGTGCGACCTTCTGCGTCTGGCGGCAACGCCAGGACAAGAGCTGGTATCGCGGTCGTGTCCAGTTCCCCTCCGGCCCGGACCCCGACGGCTCGGAACATCTCATGACCGTCCTCGACGGCGATCCCGTCTCGTACACCCGCTGGGCCGAACAGTATTACGAGATCGAGATCCCTTTCATCGAAGTCCGGCGGATCTATATGCATCGGCCGATGACCGAGGAGATGGCCCGCGCGCTGAATCCCAACACCGACTGGGGTTCGCTCATCGACGAGCTTCAGAAGATTGGCTACCCCACCGCTCCGGAACCCAAGACTTGACCAGAGTGTTCGAAATGCTGTTGCGCCTGTCCGGGGATACTCACCACGGAGTTCATCATGACACCGTGATCCTCACACCAAGAGGATGAAACCGCAGATTGCGCAGATCTCGCAGATTGTCTTCTATGAAATCTGCCGAATCTGCGGAGCGTCATGAACGATTTTGATCGATTCGTTCGGATTACAGATCGCGCCGATCTCAGTCGGGCAAATTCTCCGTGATTTCTTCGTGTTCTCTGGTTCCTGCGTGGTGGTCCTGCATCTCCAGCATGCGTGCGGTCATCGGCAGCTACTTCGACGTTTTCTTTTCTGTCGCGTCGCCCAACCGGGGCAGGTACTTCGTCGAAAACTCGGCGACCGCCTTGGCAACATCCGCCGCGGTCTTGTCGAGCCGGTCTTTTGCCCGCAGCTTTCCCCCGAACTCCATCTGAATGGCGTCGATCGCGGTGCCCTGGTGGCTGCCGTAGGCGTCGACGATGTAGCCGCCGTTGTATCGCGCTTCGGTGCCAATTCCGGTTGGCGGCTTCTCGGGCAGTATGGGATAGCCCGCGGCACCCAGCAGGCCGAACAGGCTCTTCGGGCCGACGACTGCGGCCTCCCCCTCTCGCTTTAACAGCTCGGCCACGGCCTTGCCGTCCCGGGTACCGCGGTAGATGCCGTCCGGCGTGACTGCCTGCCCGTGGATATCCAGAAGCAGGCCGCGGCCCCACTTGGCTTTTACTTCGGCCGCCGCATCCTTGATTGCCTTGTGATAGGCGTCGTAGTGCGTCTTAGCGTTGGGGTGCTCGTAGGCGTCGGCGGCGACGCGGTTGGGGTCGGCAAACTTGCGCTCGAACCGCGCGATCACCACGTACGGCCGACCGCCCAACTGCTTCTCGATCGCGTCGGCGAGCTTCTCTGTCAGTTCGGCGGTGTTATCGTCGCGGACGGCGACGAACTTCTGGATTCCTTCGCCCTTGCGGGGTGGCGTATCCGGGATCGCGGTGCGTCCGCCGTGCGGCGACGACAGGATGATCGGAAGCGTCCCCTTCCCGATGGTCACAAGTGCCTCGGGTTCAGCCGCCCGAAGCGACGTGACACCGGCTACCAGGGCGATGAACATCCACAGGCCGTTGAGCTTTGAGTGGTTCATTGAAACCAATGTACCACGGCAAACACGGGGGTTAAGCACGGGCGGCGTGATCTGCCGGCGGAATGCGTCGCCCCTTCGGCCTTCGATGGAAGTCATTCCATTGCGATCAGCCCAGCGGCTTTTCCGCGCCGGTCAGATAGGAGAGCCAGGCCTTATCATCGTAGCCCAGGTCTTTCCCGGTAAGGCGGGTCAGGCTCTTGTGAGATTGCCACGCCAAGCCGAACTCGCGATCGCCCAGCAGTCCGACGAGCACGCGCGCCACGTCCAGCTTCTTGTAGTGCTGGAGGGCTTCGGCGGCGGCGATTCGGATGTCCTTGTTTTCGTCCGGCTTGGTCAGCACGGCCAGGAGTGCCGGGATCGCCGATTCGTCCGGCAGGCGATTGAGCGCCTTGACCGCCTCGAGGCGAACCCAGTCATTTTCGTCCGAAAGTGCCTTGATGAACAACGGGGTGTGGCCCGGCTCGCGCGACCGATTCAATCCGCGGATCGCCGATGCCCTCAACAGGTAGTCAGACTTCTTACCCGTCGCGTCCTGCTCGACGGCAATCTGTGCGTAACGAGTGGTGTAAGGCGGCTTGCCGCCGAACGGCCGCTCGACCATCTCTGACAGCCCGGTTCTGCGCGCGTCCGGCGACGCCGGGTCTTCCATCATCAGGGCGTATCGTGTCGGTGCCGATGAGATCGCGTCGGAGACGTCTTCAAAGATGTGTCCTGACTTAACGAACGGCGCTTCGAGGAAGCCCAGCGGCTGGGCCAATGTGCGGCCCCATTCTCGCTGTCGCTCGGAGGTGCCGATTTCCGTCGCCGGGTCGATTAGGCGCTCACTGCTGCTGGAGCATCCCGGCATGACAGCCCAGATCAGCGAAAGGGTGAGGAGCGTAGTGCGCGATTGCGAAAGCTGTAAGGTCATCCCTGTCCTGTTGCAAACATGCCACTGCGTTCGTCCGTGAAGCAGGGCTTCGTTCAGACGGCCGGCCGCAGCCTCATCGGCGCTGACACCTGTCGGTACAGGGTCTCGGGGTCAACGAGCGTGGGCGGTTCGATCGCTTCACCCAGGAAGCGCCCTGCCAGGAGCCGGAAACGGTCAGGGTCGTCGCTGACGTAGCAGCGCATCGACCCGACAGCCGCCTTCTCCGCCGACCGTCGCGGTGCACGAGCCATGCCGGCGTTCCGCAGTCGGCGGGCGACATCTTGGGCGGACTGCTGTGCCGAGTCAATCACCAGGACCTTGGGCCCGGCAACCTGCTCGATCGCGGCCCGCAGAATCGGGTAATGCGTGCAGCCCAGCAGCAGCACGTCCAGCCCGCGCTCGACCATCGGCTTGAGGTACTGTTCCAGTGCCAGCTTCACGAGCGGGTCGTTGCAGCTTCGCCCTTCTTCGACCATGGGAGCCAGCAAGGGTGTCGGACGAATCAGAATTCTTGCCAGTTGGCGTCGGCGGAGGATCGCCCGTTCGTAAGCGCCGGATCGGACGGTGGCATCGGTCGCGAGAACGCCGATGATCGGCTGCTTCTTGGCTCCGGCCGCCGCGACGGCAGCTCGCGCCCCCGGTTCGATCACGCCGGAGATCGGAATCCCCGGAAACGCCTCAACCGCCGCCGACAACGCCAGCGCCGTCGCGGTATTGCAGGCCATGACCACGTGCTTCGGCCGCAGGGGCAGAAGATAGTTGATGATCTGGGTGACGTACTGGCGAACCGTGGCCGGGGATTTCGATCCGTACGGCAGCCGCGCGGTGTCGCCGAAATAGACGATCTGCTCGGCGGGCATCTCGCGGCGGAGCGCGCGAGCGACGGTCAGGCCGCCCAGCCCGCTGTCGAGGACGACGATCGGCGCTTCCAGTTCGGTGCGCGAAGGGGGCCGTTCGACGGCGGCCCCGGCCAGATGAATGTGGCTTTCAAGGGAAATCACCAAGTCTGCCCTCCGGGAGCCGTTTCGGACGCGCCTCGACTCTGATCGATCACCATCCTTTATCGGACCTCGGACCTTCCGCCTTGACTTTTCGTGCCTGTCCATGGAAATGAGGCGTACAATACACTTGCCGACCACGCACGGGCTTCCTCCCACCGGGACACTGTTATGAGCGAAACTCTCAAAGATAAACGCATCCTGCTCGTTGACGACGACCAGGACATCCTCACCAGCATGCAGGCGGCGTTCGAGCCGACCGGGGCAATTGTCGAAACGACCAATAACGGGAACAAAGCCGTCGAGCTCAACGAACAGACCAACCCCGACCTGATCGTGCTCGACATGATGCTGCCCGGCCGCAGCGGGTTTCTCGTGCTGGAGAAGATCCAGCAGGAAAAGGTCAAAGCCAAGCGCCCGCGCAACAGCCCGCCGTTCGTCATCATGGTGACCGGCAACCAAGGCGGCCGGCACAAGATGTATGCCGAGAGCTTGGGTGTCAGCGAGTACCTCAACAAGCCGTTCAAGATGGACAAGCTGATCGCGACCGCCGAGAAGGTGCTGGGAGCGTCGGCACCCAAGGCGTGAGCGTTCGTCGCGACATCGGTTCAATCGACGCGGGAAACAGCAACCCGAGAGCATACGAAAACGCCCACGGACACCTGTCCGTGGGCACATTTCTTTGAACGCTCTGAGCCCGACCTCTCGACCGTTACGGCGTCACGAAGTCGTACACGATGTATCGCTCCACGTTCGGCTTCACCACTTCCTCCACCGCCTTCTGGTGAACCGGGTGCGGTCCGTATCCTTTAAGCCCTTCGGCGTCTTTGAAGGTGACGACAAACGCGATGTCGTAGCTCGAATCGACCACCGCGCGGTCCGACTTCACGACTTCGCCGCCGGTCACATCGAGCACGCCGGGGATCGTCTTGAAGGTCTCCCCCAAGTCGAGCAGCTTCTTGCGGGCGGCAGCATCGCCGGGCTTCTTGAGCCACATGACCACGACATGACTGATCTGGCCGGACCTGGCGGCAGGCGTGGCGATCGGTCGTGTCTGGGCAGCGGTCGCCTGGGCGACGGCGGCCTGTGTCGCCGCCGCGATCTGCCGTTGCTGGGCGTCGGCCCTTTCTTCGGCAATCCGCTGCTGATCGCCCTGCCGTCGCTCGCGTGCCTGCGCGATCGCCGGCCCTTCCCGCAGATAGCCGGGGGTCACCGGCGTGGACTTCACTTCGCCACAGCCGGCCAGCAGCAGCGAAACAGTCAGCACGGCGAGAACTGAAGCGGAAACAAAACGTTGCATTCCTGGCATGCGATTCATGGTTGAAAAGTTGTACGCGGTCCGCGAAGTAAATGCACCTGGCTCATCGGTAACGATTTCGAGCGCGTGCGAAGAATTTTACTTGGTCAGTGGCAGCAGCTTCTTCACCACGACAATCACCCGGCGGCCGCGTTCGACGCCCTGCTTCACCGTCACCGTGCCCTTTACAACGACTTCCTTGCCGTCCCACTGTTTGGCGAACTTGAGATTGTTCTCGTCCGCACCGAGGTCGAGTTCCCACGTGAAGCCGAGTGCGGCGATGGTGGTCCCGGTGGACTCCCCGCCGATCGCCATCACGCCGGTGCGGATAACGCCGACCATTTCGACTTCAATGCTCCCGCCGTCGTCTTTCGTACCTGTGTCTTTTGCATGAGACATTGTGGTTGCTCCCAGAACGAGTGACATTGCGAGCAGTAAAGCGAAATGGGATTTCATGATCGTACTCCGGGTGTCCGTGCGGGCCGCGATCTGACGCCGCGCTATCATAGTCCCGAGCCAGAGCCCACAAGACAGGGCACGCACGGCATTCTCCGAGAAGTTGACCGTTGAACCTGCCGCTCCAGTCCGCCGTCTATGAAGCAACTGGCGTTCTGACAGATGGTTCCGAATCGCCTGCTCGATTGATAGGTGGATACGCCGTGGCGGTTTGGAGCCGGGTTCGAAGCCCGGGAATGTCCACCAATCCCCTAGGTTGAGTCGGGCATTTCGGTGCGTATCATATTGAAAACAAAGGCCTTGCGCTCTTGAAACTGTCGCGATAATCGGGATGCTTATCCGCTCGATTTGAGGTTCCAAGAGCCCCCAAGGTTAAAGGAGTTGCGTCGTGCCTTTCGGTGTCAAACGTCCCATCTATCTCGATCACTGTGCCACGACCCCTGTCGATGAGCGCGTGTTCGAGGCGATGCGGCCCTACTTCACCGAGGTCTTCGGTAACGCCGCCAGCTCGTCGCACGCGTTCGGTCAGGAAGCTGCCGCGGCAGTGCTCAGGGCGAGAAACCAGGTCGCGGCATTGCTTGGCGTCGAGCAGGACGCCCGCACCGGGGCGCGCGAGATCGTCTTCACCAGCGGCGCGACCGAAGCCAACAACCTCGCGATCAAGGGCGCGGCGGCAGCCTCGACCGGCAAAGGCAAGCACCTGATCACCCAGGTGACCGAGCACAAAGCGGTGTTGGAAACCTGCCAGTACCTGCGCGACCACCAAGGCTACGAACTGACGGTTCTACCGGTCGATCGACAGGGCCGCGTCAGGCCCGGCGACGTGAAGGACGCGATTCGGCCCGATACCGTGCTGGTGTCGCTGATGTGGGCCAACAACGAAACCGGCACCCTCCTGCCGATTCGAGAAGTCGGGGCGATCTGCCGCGAGCACGGCGTGCTGCTGCACACCGACGCCACGCAGGCCGTCGGCAAGGTGCTCATTGACCTTGCGGCGGACCCGGTCGATCTCCTGAGCCTCAGCGCCCATAAGTTTTATGGCCCCAAGGGCGTCGGCGCGCTGTTCGTTCGACGACGCGATCCGCACGTTCGGCTGGTGCCGCAATTCCATGGCGGCGGGCACGAACGCGGGTTCCGGTCGGGAACGCTCAACGTCCCGGGTATCGTCGGCCTCGGTGTCGCCGCCGATATCTGCCGCGAACACCTGTCCGACGAAACAGCGCGAACAGCCTCCCTCCGTGACAGGCTCGAACAAACGATCCAGCAGGCGGGCGGCGTGGCGATCAACGGCGATCCTGCCGGCCGGCTGCCCAATGTCTGTAACCTGTCGTTTGCCGGCATTCGCGGCGACAAGCTGGTCGCCGCCCTCGACGACGTCGCCCTCTCCACTGGATCGGCCTGCAACTCCGCCGGCGTCGAAGCAAGCCACGTTCTGCGGGCGATGGGGATCGACGCGCAGCTTGCGGCCCAATCCATCCGCCTGAGTGTCGGACGCAGCACGACCATCGAACAGGTGGACTACGTCGCCGACAAGATCGTTCAGGTGGTGACCGACCTCCGCGAACAGCAGACGTCCTACGCGGTTGCCTGCACGGCGTGATCGTCGCCCTCCGCAAACCGGGTGGACGGGACAAAACGGTCGCCACCCGACCAATTCCTCTTCAACACCTTCGGGTTCGATCGGTTACAATTCCAGTGACCCGGACGCGATGTCCGTGTTCCCTCTAAACTTCTCCCGGAGACTGGAAATGACGCGCAGCCGTTCTCTCATCGGCCGACTGACCGCCGGCGCATCGCTGGCCCTGGCGGCGTTCTTGGCCACACCGTCGATCGCACAGATGGCCCCCGACGCCACGCTCAAGAGTCTGAAGGTCCCGGAGGGACTTGAAGTCACGCTCTGGGCGAACGAACCCATGCTCGTGAACCCCACGAACATGGACATCGACGAGAAGGGTCGCGTCTGGGTGCTGGAAGGCGCCAACTATCGCTCGACCTTCAAGCCCTGGGGATACCTGCGCCCCGAAGGCGACCGCATCCTGATCCTGGAAGACACCGACCACGACGGCAAGGCCGACAAGCAGACCGTCTTCTACCAAAGCAAGAAGATCCAGGCCCCGCTGGGCATCAGCGTCATGGGCAATAAGGTCGTCGTCGCCCAGTCGCCCAACGTCATGGTCTTCACGATCGACGCCTCCGGCGACAAGCCGACCGGCGAACCGGAAATCGTGCTCACCGGCTTTACCGGCGTCGATCACGACCACGGCGTTCATTCCGGCATCTTCGGCCCCGACGGCCGCTTCTACTTCAACTCGGGCAATGACGGCCTGAGAGACGTCGTCAAAGGTGCCGACGGCAAGCCGATCGTTGACGCCCTCGGCTCCGAGATCGGCGGCAAGGCCAAGATGTTCCGCGGGAAGGAAAAGGAGAAGGGCCAGCAAGGCTACACCGACGGCATGGGGTTCAGCTGTGACCTGTCGTTCAAGACTTTCAAGTCGCTCGGCTTCAACTTCCGCAACAACTACGAACTGACGGTCGACAGCTTCGGCACGGTCTGGCAGTCGGATAACGACGACGACGGCAACCAGGCCGTTCGCATCAACTTTGTCATGGAAGGCGGCAACTTCGGCTACAAGGGACCGAAGGGTTTCGACTGGAAGCGCGACTCGGCGGCATTCCCCGACCAGAGTAAGCAGGAAGCCCACTGGCACCAGCGGTGGCCCGGTATCGTCCCGAACATGCTCAACACCGGCGGCGGCTCGCCGACGGGCATCACGATCTATGAAGGCGAACTTCTGCCCGAGCAGTTCCGCGGCGCGGTCATCCACGCCGACGCCGGCCCGAATGTCATCCGGGCCTACATCCCCAGCCCCAGCTCATCGGCCCCAACCGGCCTGATGACCAACGGCAAAGCCCTCGACGGCGCGACCGACAAGGGTGCTGGTTACAAGGCGATCCCGATCGAGTTGATCAAGGGCGAAGACAAGTGGTTCCGCCCGGCCGATGTGACCGTCGCCCCCGATGGCGCGGTGTTCGTCGCCGACTGGTACGACCCCGGCGTCGGCGGTCATAACATGCAGGACAAGAAGGAAGGCGACAAGAACCCCAGCAGCGTGAACGACCTTCGCGGCCGCATCTACCGCCTGGCCCCCAAGGGGAACAAGCCGGCTGTCGTCAAAAACGATTTCGACACTGTCGCCGGTCAGATTGCCGCCCTGAAGTCGCCGAACTTCGCCGTCCGGTACCTGGCGTACACCAAGCTCGCCGCCGGCGGTGCCGACGCGAACAAGGCGCTCGACGACATGTACAAGTCCGAGACCAAGCCCTACCTGCGGGCCCGCGCCCTTTGGCTGCTCTCCAAGACTGCCGACGGCAAGAAGCACGTAGAGGTCGCGCTGAAGGACAAGGACGAGAACATTCGCATCACCGCGTTCCGCGCGGCTCGACAGATCGGCATGGACATCCCGACGCTGGGCACTTCGCTCGCGGGCGATGAATCGATGGGCCTGCTCCGCGAAGTCGCCGTCGCGATGAACTACGAGCCGGCGGCCAAGGCGATCCCCGTCCTGGTGAAGCTCGCCGAACGCTACGACGGCAAAGACCGCTGGTACCTCGAAGCAATTGGCATCGGCGCCATCGGCAAGGAGAAGGACTTCCTCGAAGCCTGGGCCAAGAGCAGCAAGGCGTCAGAGACGGCGTTGACCGAGAAGCTGACCTGGCGGATGAAGAAGCCCGACCCGACCGACAAGACCGCGTCGGCGAAGTAACGGCATCTTTTCGTCGTCGGCAGTAGCGTGATTTGGCGTGGCATGGGCAGGCGCAATTGCTTGCCCGTGCCACCCAATGCCTGAAGTTCGATTTCAACACGAAGGGCACGAAGTCACGAAGGCCACGAAGAGAATGCGAGTCTTGAGCTATCTTTGGCGGATGTTTCAGGGACCAGATGTTTCTTCGAGTTTTTCGTGAATTCGTGCCTTCGTGTTGAAAACGAGTTCAGGAACGATTCGAGTTGCGCATCAGTCGGCTGCGCGAGTCGTGCTCGGTTCGGGGTTCTTAAGTCGAAAGAAGTTGATCCTACTTACCGGCATCGCGCGCCAGCCCATTGCAACTTTGCTGTTGAACATTGCGCCAGGCCTTGAGCGTACGATTCCAATTGACGTCGCAGTCAACACCGTATGAGAGCACTCTTCGTAATCATCGTTTTCGCGTTCGCCGGAATTGCCATCGCCCAGGCGACCCGCCCGGCCGAGGTGCCGCCGGCACCGAAAGACAAAGACGGCAAGGTCCTCCCGACCCTGGAAAAACTCGCCGCGATGAAGGGCGACGCCAAGCGCGGCGCGGCCATCTACCGTGACGAGAAAACCGTCAATTGCCTCCGCTGCCATCAGATCGGCGACGAGGGGGGCGAGATTGGCCCCCCGCTGACAACCATCGGCGAGAAGCTGTCCCGTGTTCAACTGCTCGACTCCATCGTCTATCCGTCGAACGCGATCCTGATGGGGTTCGAGAACTGGTTCGTCAAGACCAAGGACGGGGAGGTCTACACCGGTCTGCTGACGAGCGAAACGGACGACGTGTTGTCGCTGAAGGACATCGACGGCAAGTACATCGACGTGCAGAAGGACCAGATCGTCACCAAGAAGCAACAACCGATCTCGATCATGCCGGAGGGGCTGAACGCGGCGATATCACAGCAAGACCTCGTGGATCTGCTGGAGTACCTGACGACGCTGAAAAATCAGTAACACGGGCAAGGGGCTACGTCGCTTGATTAGCGGTCGCACCGCAGGTGCACTCTGGTCACGCCTCGTTCAATCAACTCCCACATTACTTAGGCCGCTCGTACAGCCTCGCCAGATTGTCGGCGACGCTATTCAGTCGCTGGCTGCCGTCGGAAAGCGTCGAGAAATCCGGCGACGGCAGATCCTCCGTCTGCATGGGCGTGGCGAGTTCGGCGTTGTATCGGCGAATCTGGCGCATGCACACAGCGGCCGCAACCGCGAGCCCCAGTATCGCCGCAAGGTAGCCGATCACAAACAGGTCAACGCCACCTCGCATCAGGCGGCCGTAGCTCCAGATGCCGAGTTGTCCGGCAGCGACGGCAGCCGTGACGGCCAACGCGACGAAGTAGCTCCGCATGCGAAACAGCGACCGCCGTTCGGTGAGGATCTGCTTGACCCGGATATCGTTCAGATGTGCCTCCCGGGTGCGCTGCTCGACTTCCATCCGCAGTGCGAGCTCCCGGTCGGCATCGCTTACGTCGCTGGCGTAGCTGGATTGATAACCGCACGCCGGGCAGGCGATCAGGCCGTCGCTGCCGGCGGTCTCCAGAGCGGGGCTGAACGACTTCCCGCAACTCGGACAGACAAAGTTCCCGCTCTGGTCAATCGCTGTCGGCTCGATCGGTGGGTTGTCCGCCGCGGCTCCCGGATGGCCTTCTATATCCCGCGCATCGGTCATACGGAAACGGTAGCACGCGAAAGTCGCTCCGGCCAACGCCGCCGCGAATTGCGCCGGCCAGCCATGTCGCGGGGACGGTTGAGCAGTCCGATCGAGGGGCTTGGTTTCGATCAGACCGCCGGGTAGGTAGTCGCCGGTAAACCGCTCGGGAGCGGTTGTGACGCGGTCAATTGCACTGGCATGTTCGCCCCAGCGGTCGATGCGTCCGCGGGCAGTCGGTCGGCCACACTCGGGGCAGATCCCGCTGACGTTGCCGGTCAGATCGTAGCCGCAGGGGCAGCGCGGACGGTCGCTCGCCGAGCGACGCCGGGCTGGCGCAACTGCCGAGAGTCCCAGCGCCGACAACACCAAGGCCCAGGCGGCAAGGGTCGAAGGCTGATGGAGCGCGGGCCTGCTCGAAGGGGACGTGTGCAGGCATGCCGCGACGACGACCAGTACACCGGCCGCCAGCCCTGTTGCAGCCACCTGCCGCCGCCAGCGATCTCCCACCGGCCCGGCAGCGATCAGGCACAGAATCGCAATCGCGCCACTGATGACCACCATCCACTCAGCGGCCCGTTGTATCGGGCGACCGCCGGAGATCGGTCGGATCAATTCGGCGCGCGTCGGGTTATGCGCCGAAGCGCCCGCCAGCCGGCCGTTGACGAACTTGAGCCGCAGAGTCCAGCCGGCAAACTGCGGCGAGATGTCGGCAGCGTCAACCCGGCCCCGGACGACCGACGTCACCCCGGTCTGCGTGGCCGGACCCGGCGGCGCGGCGAACCGGAACAGGCCACGGGCCTCGGGCTCGGCGAATGGTTCGGCAGCGCCGCTGGAGTACGCGGCGTCGCCGACGAACGGCTTGCCGTTGAGAAGTTCACTTTCAATGACGGACTGCCGCCGGTCAAAGAGGGGGACGATACGTTCGTTGAGGTCGTCGAGCTGGCGGTCGGCGGCGGCGAGGCACATTGCTCGATCGATGCGCCAGTACTGGAGCAGTCCCGCCGCGAACGCCAATGCCGTTGCCAGCACAAGGGCAAGGGCCCACACCGCAAAGACCACGCGGATGCCTTCGGGCGTGAGGTTTCGCCGCGGCTGGGGCATAGACACCGACAGGTTCTGCGACACCAGGAGCAACGACGGCGCGGCGGTCTGCACCAGCCGCGCGTTGAGTGACGTGCCGACACAGCGGATCATAGCGCGATATGCACCCTGCCGCACTGGCTGCGCTGAAACGCGGGATTGTCATCCCGGCCCATCCACTTGCGCTGAACGCCGCTCGTCAGTTAGACGAACGACGCCAGCGGGCATTAGCCCGGTATTACATTGCCGCCGGGGCTGGCGGAATGGCCGTGGGCGTCCATACCACGCAGTTTGTGATTCGCGATCCTGCAATCGGCCTCTACAAGCCGGTCCTCACCATTGCAGCAGAGGAGATGTCCCGGGGAGACCTCCGACGGGTTGTTACCGGCGAGGCTCCGCTCGTACGCATCGCCGGGGTCGTCGGTAAGACGGCTCAAGCCGTCGGCGAGGCATCACTTTCGCGCGACCTCGGGTACCACGCGGTACTGCTGAGCCTGTCGGCCTTTGCGGGCGCCAGCGATGACGAACTGATCCGGCACTGCCGGAGCGTCGCCGAGATTCTGCCTATCGTCGGGTTCCATCTTCAGACGGCGGCGGGCGGACGGCCGCTGGGTTATTCGTTCTGGAGAAGGTTCGCCGAGATACCAGGGGTCGTTGCGATCAAGATCGCGCCGTTCAATCGGTATCAGACGATCGATGTCGTCCGCGCCGTCGTCGATGCCGGCCGCGACGACATCGCCCTGTACACCGGCAACGACGACAACATCGTGATCGACCTGTTGACCCCCTACCGATTCCGTACGAACGGGCGAACAGTCGAACGACGGATCGTGGGAGGACTTCTGGGTCACTGGGCCTGCTGGACGCGGCGAGCCGTGGAACTGCTGAACGATTGCCACCAGGCGGTGGTCGCTCCGGCAGGTGAGGCAGCGGTGACGGGGCAATCGCTGCTTGCCCGTAATGTCGAAGTGACCGACTGCAACTCGGCGTTCTTCGATGCGGCCAACGGCTTTGCCGGTTGTATCGCCGGCATTCACGAAGTGCTCCGCCGCCAGGGACTACTCGCCGGGGTCTGGTGTCTCGACGAGCGCGAGGGTCTGGGAGTGGGGCAAAGGGAAGAGATCGACCGCGTCGTTGCCGCCTACCCGCACCTCAGCGATGACGCGTTCGTCGGGGCGCACATAGGTGAATGGATGGCGGGTTGACCCCACCCGATAAGACGACGAATGGTCGCTGCAAACCCTACAATCGGCGAAGTTGCCCTGGCTGTCCCAAACCTCCCAATTTCCAAGTCGCGGTTCGTCGTGAGATGTGGATGACTGAAAACTATGCGATGGGCGTTTTGTCGCTCACAGTCCACGCCGTTCCTGCTAAAGCGTCGGCGCTAGAATGGGTAGACCTTGCCGATTATCTGGCGTCCGTGGAGGCACGCGACTCGGCAAAACCGGTTCAGACCGCACGACTCGACAATGCCCCCTAGGGAAAGGTAGCCGTACCGCGGATTGGCATCGATTTCGCAGGGGAGCGGCAGCCTGACGTGTTGTGCCGTTGTACCAAGGCCGACGCGTGAAAGAAGTTGAATAATGCTCTGGAATGGTGTGACACCCGTGTGGTAAACACCGGTTGTCGCAAAGGCGACCCCTCGCGGCTTTTCTAAGCTGGGTGCGAGGGCGACGCGGGCGTGTGTTCCACGCGTCCGTTTTTCCTAGTCCCGGTGGGCTCCTTGTGCCTCGCCCCTGTGTGAAAAGGGTCGATTGCAGGAGTCTCCATCCGCCGGGTTGAGTGCTTGACGCAACTTGCCGATGTTCGAGCGTGCCCGAGCGCCGGAGACATCGATCGGGTCACACCGGCGCTTACTGGCGTCAGTGTGTTCTGAAATCTCGTGCCAGTTCGGCCGCGTGGGTGCGGCTTTGGTACGGGTGTCTGGAACGACGCGTCCCCGGCCGGTTTTGGTCGAGGCGTGCGTTCTCGCTGTGTATTGAACGATGAGACTGAAAGGCAGTGGCGTCCCGACTCGGTCGGGCGTTGCGTGCGTTTCAGGCTTACCAAGAGGGAAGGCCTTATGAAGTCCGTATCGGATCGATTGACCAAGCGGCGATCGCTGTCCCGCACGCTGTGGCGAACGCTCGAAAGCCTGCCGACGTCAGAGCAGATCGAGCGATTGATCACGCGTGAAGTCGCCCGCGCCGAACGCAACGGGCTCCATTTCTCGCTCGTTTTGTTCAGGGTCAAGCGAGGCGGTCGCCTCGGATTGAATGAAAAGCGCCTGGCCCTCACGCTGCTTCGGCGGGTGCGGGTGACCGACGAAGTCGGCTGGTTTGACGCCGACCACCTCTGCGCCGTTCTGCCCGATACGTCGAGCCAGGGGGCGCAGATCTTCGCCGACTCAGCGTGCGACATGGTCGCCCGGAAGGGTCCCCGCCCGATCGCGGTGGTCTACAGCTTTCCCTTCGACTGGATCGACGGCGACAACGACGATGACGACAACGACCGCCCCGGTGGCAAGGGCCCCGGCGGACGCCACGAACCGGCCGCCAGGGCGCGGACCGATCTGCGAACCGACCGCCTGGGGCTTGGCGATCTCGTCGGCGAAGACGCCGCGCACAACGGTCACCATCACAACGGCCATAAAGGTAACGGCAAGCAGCGGCATGACGACCCTGCACCACTGAACCGCCACGCCGGCGGTGGTGTCGCGGTCATGGAGGCCCCGTCGGCGATCGCCGAACTGCTTCGCGCCGCCCCGGCGAAAGATCCGCGCACGCTTGGCGCACTGGGGACCGCCCCGCGAACCGATGGCGCGAACGTGGGTCACGAGGTTAAGCCGATCCAGGACCTGCTCGTGCGCCCGATGCCGATCTGGAAGCGATCGCTCGACCTGTTCTGCGCGCTGGGCATGATCACGATGCTGTCCCCGCTGCTGCTGGTGGCCGCGGCGATGATCAAGCTCACGAGCAAGGGCCCCGTGATCTTCAAGCAGAAACGCGCCGGCTTGGGTGGTCGGCCCTTCACGATCTACAAGTTCCGCACGATGTGCAACGACGCCGAGGCCAAGAAGAAGGCCCTGCGCCAGTTCAGCGAACAGGACGGACCGGCGTTCAAGATGGCTCGCGATCCGCGCATCACGCGGGTCGGTGCAATCCTCCGCAAGACCAGCATCGACGAGCTGCCGCAGCTGTTCAACGTCGTCAAAGGCGACATGTCGCTGGTCGGTCCGCGTCCCCTGCCGCTGGACGAACAGGACGCCGCCGAGACCTGGCAGCAGCGCCGGCTCGACGTCACACCGGGTCTGACCTGCATCTGGCAGATCACCGGTCGGAGCAAGGTCAGCTTCGCGGAATGGGTGCGGATGGACGTCGCCTACATGCGTCGCCGGACTATCTTCCATGACCTGGCGATTCTGTTCAAGACGGTACCGGCGGTGCTGTTGCGCCGCGGTGCCCGATAACCACCGGCAAACCAGACGTTTGAATTGTATGTTGCGTCGAGGGGTTGGGTGACCCCTCGACGCCGTCCCCCTGTTTTCGGGACGCAGCGGCACTCATCGCCGGCCGGGAAGCGGCTGCCGGTGGGTGCCGAGGATGTTCTTTAGGGAAGAAGCACGGAGCGAGGTCCGAGGCGCTGTGTCCACACGCCGGGGCGACGCATTCGTGTCCCGTGGGTGAATGATGACAACGCTGACTGCTGAAGTGAAGAGTTCCTCGGTTACGTTCCGAGCTCGCGCCGAAGTTTCGACCTCTCATGCCGCCGCGCCGGCCGTTACGCCGGTCCGGTTCCCCGCCAAGGTCGAGCTGTTCAACGGCGTCATGATGACGCCAACCACTTACGACGATGTCGTCGACGTCTGCATCAACGCCGCCAAGGCCCGTCAGCCGGCAATCACCGCGTTTGCCGCCAATCACATCCTGGCGATGGCGGCGGGCGACGAAGCGTTCCGCGCCCGCATGAACGATTTCGACTTGGTCGCGCCGGATGGTCAGCCGGTCCGCTGGGCGATGAACTACTTTCACGATGCCGGCCTGACCGACCGCGTTTACGGCCCGGAACTGACCCGCCGTCTGTGCCAGGCTGCGGCTGAGCGTGGGGTGAGCATCTACCTGTTCGGCGCGACCGATGCGGTGATCGCGAAACTCTGCGAGAACCTGCATGCGATGTTCCCCAAGCTGGTCATCGCCGGTGCCGAAAGCCCGCCGTTCCGTCCGTTGACCCCCGAAGAGGACGCGGCGGCGATCAAGCGGATCAACGACAGCGGCGCGGGGCTGCTGTTTATCGGAATCGGCGCTCCGAAGCAGGAGAACTTCGCCCACGCCCACCGGCACAGCATTAAGGCGGTGCAGCTTTGCGTCGGGGCGGCGTTCGATTTCCACGCCGGCGTCAAAGAGACCGCTCCCGCCTGGATGCAGAAGCGCGGCCTCGAGTGGCTCTACCGTCTGACCAAGGAACCCAAGCGGCTCTGGAAGCGGTACTTCGTGACCAACACGCACTACCTGGCGTTGTTCGCCAAGCACGCGGTTCTGAAGAAACTCGGCAAGTTCCCCAGGCAGCAGTCTACCTCGTCGCGCCCGACCGATTCAGACCTGGACGACGAATTGACCGTCGCGGCCTGAGTGCAGGCCGGCGTGATCGGGTTCTGTTGCGCCGATTCTGCCCACATCCATTCTTCGCTTTGCCACGTATAGAATCGCGTTGGCGCGAGGTTTTTTGCCCGTCGTCGCCACAGCAATCCGCCGCTACGATGCGGCACGCGTGGGAGAGCACACATCGACATCTCCGCCTGAATCCGCAGCGGTCGATCCGTTGATCGATGCGCGGCTCATGCGCGCCGTCTCGGCGGGTGACCGCGACGCGATGGGCGCGTTGTACGATCGTTACGCCCCGCGGCTGTTCGGGCTGCTGCTTCGGATGCTCGGCAACCGAGCCGAGGCCGAGGAAACGCTGGCGGACCTGTTCTTTGAGGTGTGGGACCGGGCCGATCGGTACGATCCGGATCGGGGCTGCGTCGCGACCTATCTGACGACATTGACCCGCAGCCGGGCGATCGACCGCAGACGCCGCCGAACCGCAAGGCCGGACACTGACCCTGCCCGATCCCGCCCGGTCGATGCCTCCGACGCCGACACCCCGTCGGGTGCGTCGCCGTCTCCGCTGTCGGGGGTGCTGTTCGAGGAACAGGCGGCGGCTGTCCGGCGTGCCATGAACCGGCTCGACTCGGCCCAGCGAACCGCGATCGAACTGTCCTTTTTCGACGGCTTGAGCCACAGTGAAATTGCCGATCAACTGAATCGTCCGCTCGGCACAGTCAAAACCTGGATTCGCCAGGGGCTCGGCCGTTTGCGCGACGGCCTTCAATCGTATTCTGACCCGCAGGAGACCGGGCAACGCCCATGAACGACCGGGATCGACTAGACCTCATGCTCGCCTATGCCGCCGGCGCCCTCGAAGGGCCGGAGGAACAGGCGGTGCGCGCGCGTCTGGCGGAGGGCGATCCCAGGCTGGCCGCGGCACTCGCCGAGGCCGACGAGATTCTGGCCCGGCTCAGTGCCACGGTCGAACCGGTCGCGCCACCGGCATCGCTCAAATCAAGCGTACTTTCGTCGCTACCAGACCGTCGTCAGCACTTCTCGAGCCCCCGGATGACGGGGGCCGCATCTCCCGCGCCGGCGCGAGCCGCCTGGCCACCCCTGCGGCTTGCTGTCGCGGCGGCGGTAGCGGCGATACTGATCGGAGGCGGCCTGATGTACGTTGCACTGCAGGAGCGATCGACGCAGGTCGCTCGTTTGCAGGCTAAGCTGGCCGAGCGCGAAAGGCAGCTTGGCGAGACACAGGATGTTTTCGGATCGGCCGACACGAAGCTGACGGTCCTGAAGCCTACCGACGCCGGCACACAGGAATACGGCCGCGTGATCGTCGATCCGACGCGTCGGCAGGTGAAGGTCTACATCTACAGTCTTGTCCCGCCGCCACCAGGTAAGACGTACCAACTCTGGCTGATGCCCGAGGGGGGCGGCAACCCGGTCCCCGCGCCGGTGTTCATGGTCGATGCCACAGGCCGTGCGGTCATCACGGCAGACATTCCGTCGAACGTCAAAGCGGTTGCCGGCGCAGCGGTGAGCGTCGAGCCTCCGCAAGGTTCGGCGTCGCCGTCGAACGTAAAGCTGCTGTCGAAGGCAATCTAGACCGCTCGGTGGCGTCTCAGCGAGAGACGAGAAATACCGCGACAGGCACGATGATCGCCAGCAGGTTGGCAACAATTGCCACGAAGGCAATTCGACGGTCCCAATATGGCGTAAAGAACGCGAGAACGCCCATCAGCAGTCCGAGAATGCAACCGCCAAAGGCCAAGCCCCAGTACGACTCGTGAGCCTTGGTCGACCAACAGACGAGCGGTCCGACACCCAACATCGCTGCGAACATGACCGCTGAAGTCCTCGGCCGCTCTACCGGAGCTTCCCGGTTGTAGTCGAGGATGGGCCTGGGCGGATCACTCATCCATTTCTACCGATCACACCTTCACGTGCTTCCACCCGCCATGGATGAACCGCCCGGTGATCGCAGCGCCGCGGAGCGTCAGTTCGATCGCAAGCACGACCCACACCGCTTCCAGCCCGTAGTGAAAGCCCTTCACCAGCACCAGCACGCCGATCAGCCGAAGCCCGAGTTGACTAACAATGTTGATCAGCATGACGGCGACGGTATCGCCGGCGCCGCGCAGGGCGCCGGCAAAGACGAGCGTGGCGGCAAATCCGACCTGCGAAAACGCCGTGATCGCCAGGCACCGCGCCGCCAGATCGACCGCAGCCGGATCCGATGTCATCAGCATCGCCAGATGACGTCCGGCAAAGAAGAATCCGAACGCCCAGCAGACCATGACGGCAATCGCCAACCAGGCGGCGGTCCAAGTCACTCGCACGGCGCGCGCGGGGTTCTTCTGTCCCAGGCTCTGGCCGACAAGCGTCGCCGTCGCCGTCGCGATCGCCAGGCCGATCATAAAGCTGAGACTCTCCACCCGAATGGTGACGATGTGGGCCGCCGCGCTGACGTTGGTCGCATCGAACTGGTTGATCGTCCGCAGGACGACGAAGTTGGCACTCCAGGTCAGTCCCCCTTCCACGCCGTTGGGCAGTCCGATCCGGATCAGTCGGCGGAGTGTGGACCAATGCGGTCTCAATCGGTGGCGGTACAGCCTGACGCGCGTGCCGCGGGCAAGCACCGCCAGCAGGATGACCCCGCCGATCACATACGCCACGACCGTGCCGATCGCGATTCCTTTGAACCCCAACTCCGGGAACCCCAGGTAACCGCGCGAAAGCACGAGGCTAAGGAAGATGTTGACCAGGTCCACGACCACCATCGCGATCGCCGGCGACAGGGTGTCCCCCGCGCCCCGCAGCACCGCCCCCGCGGCCACCGTCACCAAGCTGAAAGGTAGCGAGATGGAGAGGATCTGGAAGTAGTAGCGGGAGTAGTCGTGCGCCATCCCCTTGAGCTGCGTCAAGTCAGACAGCGGCCCGGCGAAGATCGCGAACAAGATCGCGGCGATCGTCCCCAGCAGGAGGCTCGCCGTCACCGATTGGCCGGTCACGCTGCTCGCGAGCGACCGATGCCGGGCACCGACCGCCCGCGAGACGATCGCCGTCGCACCGGTGGCGATCGCCATCGCGATGAGGTTCACAAACCAGAGGATGTAAGCGACAGTCCCCACCGCCGCCGTCGCGGCCGATGCCTCGGTCTCCAGGTGTCCGGCCAGATAGGTGTCCGTCAGCCCCACCAGCATGTGCAGGATGTTCTCTGCCAGGATCGGGAGCGACAGCAGTACCAGCGGCCGAAGAACGCCATTCTCCTGATTCGACAGCGGCCCCGATGACGGCGACGCCGTGCTCAGACCGTCGACCTTCCGCGACGCGAACGTCTCCGGAAGGACAGTGTCTGGGGCGGAATCGGTGCCGGCGGTCGCACGCGTCATGGCCGAGTCACAGTCTAGTTAAAACGCTATATCAGCGGAACAGGACATTCTCAGGCATTTGTCTGCGCACCGAAACCTGCGAGCGATGTGAGCCGGACGCATGACCCCGCCATTCATTGATGAAACGCCAAGCCCAGGGATGGTCGTCCCTGGGCTTGGATGAGTCTGCAAGATCGTCGTCAGCGAACAACAACCATTACTGTGCCGGTGCCGCGACCGGGTTAAAGCCCGGCCGATCCAAGATCAGCGGCTTGACCTGCTCGGTCGTCATGTTCAGCGCGCCCAGCGCCTCGGCGGCGGCCGACTTCACGTCCGGCGTCTTCTCGTTCGATGCCGACTTGCGAAGCGTGTCGATCCGCGTCTCGTCCAGGCGTCCGCCGAAGAACTTCACATTCGCCGCCAGCGCCTTGTACATCGGGATCTTGACGTCATCTGCCGTCTTTTCGTCGATCGCCTTGTCGCACAACGCCGACTGAGCCTTGCTCGAATCCAGCAGGCCGACGACCTGTGCCGCCGCCTTGGCCAGTTCCACGCGGGAATCGCCCAGCGAAGACAGCAGGGTCGGCTCGATCGCCAGGATGTCCAGCACCTGGCCCCGGCTGATGGCGAGCTTGTTCATCACCGCGGCCGATCGGACCGCGTATTCCATCGCCGTTGCGTCATCCACCGGAACACCGCCGGCCCGCTTCTTGCCGGCGTTGATCGCTTCAACCAGCAGGTCCGGTGCGTCGGTCGTCGCGGTCGTTGCCGACAGCCGCTGATCGCTCAGTGCCGCGCGGAACCAGGGGCTGCCCTTGCCCGCGACCATCACGACCTTCGCCGAGTGATCCAGCCGGGCGCTGTCCGATGCGATCGCAAACAGCTTGCGAAGCTCATCCGGGTTGACGTCTTCGGCGACCAGGATCGCGTCGATCGACGGCAGCGTGGCCGATTCCGCGATCACCTGTGCCGCGTTGGTGCCGCCGGCCGTCCGGAACTTGTCCTTCAGTGCCGTGCCGATCTTCTGCACATCGGTCGGCTGATTGGCAAACACCAGCACGCCGGGCGTGCCGGTCTGCGCCAACGCCTCACCCAGCAGCACGATGACACGCTCCTGGCCCGGGAACGGACGCTGCGGAAGACCTGCCGCCAGTGCAAGCGCCGCCTCGTACCGCACCGTGCGATCGGGGTAACGCATCGCGTCGATCAGCTGGGTGCCGGCCATGTTGCTCTGGCCGGTGATCTCCGCCATCGACTTGATCGCCTTCAGCGTGATCAGCGTGTGCACCGACCGCTGCGTCGGATCGATCGAGGTGTGTCCGTCGCCGTCGTTCATCGACCGGCGGATGACGGCATTGAGGTGCTGTGCACCGATGCGGACGTTCCAGTAATGGGCCGTCAGGTCCGCGTACGGATAACCGACTTCGCCCTGCGGGGCTTCGACTTCGCGCTTGTTGTTGGCCGCAAGCCACAGGCTGACGGCATCGCCGGTCGAGCCGTGCTTCATCGCCAGTTCCGCGGTGCGGATCGCCATGATGTCGGCGAAGATCGCGGGGGGCGCGTCGCGATGAACCAGGCCGCCGGCGTCATCCCAGAACCAGACGCGGGCCTTGGGCTCGCGGGGGTCGGGCCGGATCGCGGCCAGGTTGTAGTAGTACTTCTCGGCCAGTTCGTAGAACAGGTCGCCGGCGCGAACGGTCTTGACGTTGATGCCCTTGCGTGCCAGTGCCGCCGAGATCGACGCCTTCAGCGCCGCCGGCGAATTGGGGTCTTCGACCTTCGCCACCAGGTACGGGATCACCTCGTTGTACTGAAGTTCCATCAGCACGTCGGCGATCTTCGCCAGCAGGCCCGGGTCCTTCATGTCGGTCGCGGCGATCAGGGGTGCCACCACCCCACCGCCACGCAGGTTCGCCATCGCGTTCAGGATCGTCGCGTGCTGGTTGGCCTTGGCGTTGTCGCGCAGCCGGTCGAGCATCAGCGGCACGGCGATCTCGCCGGCCTGCTGCAGGCCGAGCAGGCCGTTGTCCCGTTCGCGCTGGTTGCCGCTGAGCTTGTCGATGTTCTGTGCGATGACCTGAGGGTCACGCACATGGGCCATGCGGATCTTGTTGAGCTTATCGACGAGCTGCGCGGTGACGTCCTTCAACTCGGCCTGGTCGCGGAACTTCGCCAGCAGGGTGTCGAGCGGGATGCCGCGGTCCTGCGCCATGCGTTCGGCGGTGCGGACCAGGACGATGTCGTCGGGGCGGGCCACCAGGTTGGTCGCCTCGGTTGCCGCCAGCGTGTAGTTACCGATCAGGTAGTAGTGGAGAAGGTTTTCGACGTTCTGCACCAGGTCGGCATCTGCGGTGCCGGCCGAGGGCGCGGCGGGTGCAGCTGCGGGTGCCGCCGGTGCTGCCGGAGCAGCGGGCGCGGCCGGGTCGGCCGGTGCCTGCGCGACCACGTTCGAGGCGAACGACCCGACGATCGAGACGGCCAGGGCAAGCCCGGACAACTTCTGCTGCAGGCACTTCATGGGAACTGCTCCAATGATTCGAAGGAGGGTCGTGGACGGGCGGATCATCACTACTAATAAGGTCCACGGAAGGTCGAACGTCGGCACCAACTCAACAACCCGTCCGCAGCGGCTCTATCGGGGTGGGATTACTTCCGCACGTGCCGCCCGGTCGGGGAACCGCAACTCTCCGCCGAGTCCGTCCAGACCAGCCGCCGCCAATCGCTCACAAGCATTGATCAACTAAGGCTTTTCGCCAAGAGCAAGATAGATGCCGCAACGGGGGCCTGTCAAGAAAACTCTTGAGCGGCTTCTGCGGCGGGTGTGGCCGTTTTCCGGGCGGCCATTGTGGTGCGGGCTTCAGCCTGCATTTCCGCTGCACGAACATCGTTAGTTCCATACCGCCCGGAAAAAGGGTCACGCCCTCTCCCGCCGCCGGGCAGCCTCGCCGCCGGTGGCTTTGATTGTGCCAAACGAACCCGGCGGGCGTCCCGTTAACGGTACGTTAAAGCGAACTTTTCGGGAATCGCAGTGACCCAGACCCGACGTCGGGTCGCGTCTTTTGAGCCTCGAACAGGCGCCAGAACCTTAGCCCAGGGCGCTGGCCCGGCACTGCCGGGACGAGCCCTGGGTTGGCGATTCACCAGGATCGAGCCCTGAAGGGGCGACAGAGCCGTCGCAACAGAGCCGCTGCCACAGAGCCGTCGCCACAGGGCCGTCGCAACAAAGCCGTCGCCCTGCCCACGCCATGGGTTCTGCCGCTCCGTCAGGGCTCTTTCAAGGCTCAGAGATTGCCCAAATCGCCCGAACCGCCAGATCATGCCGAACCTCCTATCCGCCGGCCGGTCGCACTCACCCTGCCGCCGCCGCACACGAACGCCAAACGAACCCAAGCCGACAGTGCCAAACGAACCCAAGCCGACTTCGCCAGACGAAACGCCGTTGCCCCGTGGCATGGGCAAGTACGCTTGCCCGTGAGCGTCGGACGCCAAAAGGCACGGGCATGCGTACAGGCCCACGCCACAGGCCCATCCGCCGAACGAACCCAGCGCAACAGTCCGCACCTGTTTAGCGGTCGCACCGCAGGTGCACGCTTCCCAGGCGACTCTCACATTCCGCCAAACGAACCCAAGCCAGCCGCGGATCCGCCAATCGAACCCAGCAAAACCGTCGGTACCTGTTTAGCGGTCGCACCGCAGGTGCACTCTTCCCGAACGACTCTGACATTCTGCCGAACGAACCCAAGCCAACCGCACGCCGCCAAACGAACCCAAGGCGACCGTCGGCTTCCCGCGTCTACCTCCCACCTCCCGAAACAAGACCACTCGGCCCGCTCCGTTAGCGCGCATGACGTTCCGAAAGAGCCGCGCACGAAATAAGCGGGAACGGCGCGACAGTGCATCTCACGCCAACGGCGCGACACTATGCCCCACGACCGCTTACTTCGTGCACGGCTCCTGACGAGAAGTCATCCGCGCCGCCGGACCGTCCGAGTCAACACCCCAATGCCACCAAGAGGGCGGGCCACACGACCCGCCGACAGTACCATGTCATTCCGCCACGCGCCACCCGGTCCGACACCCCGTCCGACGACGGATCACACCCGCGACGACCAGGCACCAGGCAGCACAAGCCCACCCCGGCCGAACCCCCGAAGGCGTCCGACCCGGGCAGGCAATCAGTACGGTATATGTTAAGTCGCGGGTATCCGATTTGCAAGTAGAATCCGTGGAAACCACAGGGCTGGGATGCAGCGCAGGAAGTCGGCACTTGCGTGTTTTTGGGGTGCCATGGGTTGCGGTACGCCGCTGCCAGGCAAGGTAGAGGATCTTGGGACGACGGACCGACCCTTGGGAACGCCGGCCCGAGGACCAGCGGGACCCGAAAAAGAGTGATGTCCCCTTTGTGTGCAAGGAGAAGCTGTATCTGAGATGAGAGTAGGCCCCTCGCAGTCGAGCGACAGGGCTTGGCTGCAAACCGGCTCAAGCTGCGGTGATAAAGAGTCATCGTGGTGAGCGTTGAGCGAAAAGGCGCGGCAGGACCGCGTCAGGTAGAGTCCATGAAGGCGAACGCAAGTGAACCGCTGATGAAGGGTCGTAACCATCCCAGACGGCGTCAAAACCGGGGCCTTAAAGGGAGTCCCGGGAGCAGTGTCGGCGGAGACCTGTTTGCGACCGACACGACGTCCGGCCTTAAGGCGGCGCGAGCATGGATTGGGCTCAGATACGGAACCTTGGAACCTGTCGCTTCGATGTAAAGGGAAAAGGCGCAAGCGGAGACCCCGCGAGGCTGAAAGTACCGACGTGGGAGGCTTTGCCTCCCCGAGGGAGGTTGCACCTCCCGTTGCGAGGCACAGGGGCGGAATGATCCGTAGTAGCGAAGATCGGCCGTAACCGGCCGGGACGGCCAGAGGGCGCGCATTAATGCGTCGCCTGGCGGCGCGAAGGGATCGTGTCATCCAGTTCTTGTTCAACGAGTCAACCGCGGGCGACCGCGGGAAGAACTCATGGCCGAGGACAAACCGGTGTGGTGAGGCCGGGGATGGTTGGAGCCGGATGAGTCGAGAGGCTCACGTCCGGTTTTGGGAGAGCGGGAGGGTGCGAATCCCTCCCGCCACTCACCTCTTCGTCCTTTTCTTCGTCCTTTGATTTCCCAAATTGTCGCCGCTTTCAGCGGGAGGAGCTATAGGCGTAAGTAAATTACTTGAAGGGTTCTGTCGTCATGCTCGTAAACTCCGGGAAAAGCGACGGCGCGCAGAACTGGCTGCCGAAGAAGATGTCATATTCGATCGTCCGGAGCGTTTCGAGTCGCTCCGTCGCGCCCGGCGGGGGCTTGAACGATGCCTGCCCGTCGGGGCCGATGTAGAGATCCACCCCGATTCCCGGGCAGGCCTGCGCCACGCTCTCCAGGAATTCGGTGTAGAACGGGTGGCGAATCCCGCACCGCCGCAGCAGCGCCGGCACGAGCAGCGCGACGCTTCGCTGGGACTGGTCAGGCAGGTCGCTCGCGGCCTTTCCATCGCTGGCCCACAGGAAGGCCACCGTCGTGAACATGCGTGCCTTTTTTGACGCAACGGGGTCGTTCTCCCCAGGCAGCAGCGTCTTCTGCAACTCCGGGATCCCGGGCAGATGGTCGCCATACCCCAGCACGACAACCGGCCGATCGAGTTTGCCGAGCCCTTCGAACAGCGTCTTGATCGACAGGTCGAGCCGCGCAATCGCGCGGACGTAGCCGTCGAGTTGCGCGTCGCCGGAGCGGTTCGGCGGGTTCATGATCGTGACGTCGGTCATGCTCTTTCCGCTGCTGACGTACGGCCCGTGGCTGCCCATCGTCGCGGTGAAGACGAACATCGGCTTGTCGGCACCCTTGAGCAGCGTCAGCAGGCGATCGACGGTCGCGCGGTCGGCGATGTATGCGTCGTCATAGTCGGAGGGCGAAAAATCCTCGCGGGAGATGTGCTGTTCATATCCCAGCAGGGGGTAGAGCTTGTCCACCTGGAACAGCCGGCGGGCATACGGCGCGATCGCGGCACTGCGGTAGCCGTGGGCGCGGAAAAGCCATGCCAGCGTCGGAACGGGTCTGCCCTTGGGCAGCACAAGCTGATACGGCAGGTTGAACGGGTCGGGGAAGAGCGACGTCGAGAACGCCGTCGTCGCCTCGAACTCTGAGAAGATGGATCCGCCGCCGTACTTGGCCGTCAGCGTCCGGATCGAGCCGGAATCGCGCCAGAGCTTCTCGATGTTCGGCGTGGGGTTTCGCGAGAGCGTGAATTGGGGCACGTCCTGGATCCGGAATAGGGATTCCAAGTGGAGGATGATGACGTGCGGCGGGCGCGCGATGCTTGCGGCATTGATCGACGGACTTCCGCCCACCAGGTTCCGGGCGATTCGCTTCATGTCGTCGCCGCTGGGAGCGGTGGCTGCATTGGCCCGGGGCTGGATGTCGTGCATCAGCTCGCCGGTGAGTTTTTCGATGGACTGCCGGCTGTACTCCTCTGGCGGGACCAGCCGCTGGCCGTCGGTCTTGAGGTTCAGGGTGAAGCCCAGCAGCAGTCCGGCCTCGCGGTAGGCAGCGCGCGATAATTCAACGCGTGCCGGGATGCCGAGCTCGCGCGTGATTTTCGCCAGCGGGGTTCCCGGGCTCAAGATCAGCGTCGCCAAAGGCAGGCCGCAGGCGATTCCGATCGCCGCGCGCCGCCGCCATCCCAGCGTTGGATGGCGCATCCGCCGGTCGAACCACCATCCGGCCAAGGGCATTGACAGTGCCAGCGGCACCAGAAGCACCTGCCAACCCTTGACGAAGTTGATCCCGACGGCCCAGAAGTCGTCGATCATCCGAAGATCGCTGGGAAAGAACGGGTCGAACAGGAAATCCTGTTTGAGCCGGTTGATCACGCCGATCAGCATCAGCGGGAGCAGCGCCAGCCCGAGCCCGGCCAGGAGCCGGCCCGTCACCGCGATGCAGAACCACGTGAAGAACAGGATGAGAAGGTAATTGAGACAGAAATAGCCAGGATTAGCGGCAAGGAACCGGAAAAAATGGGCTGGTTTGGCGCGGCTGCACTGTTCGAGGAAGAACAGGACGATAAAGCAGTGAACGGGGATCCCGATCCAGGTGGCGCCGAGCCACTTTCGCTGCACGCCGGTTGCAGGCTGGGGCGAGTTTCTCGGCGAAGCGTCGTCAGTCATGCTGGTCCAGATGAATAGAACTGTTTGTGCAACGGCTTACCGTCAGGTCGGAAATCGGCGATTCTGGAATCCAAACGCCCTTGAGCTCGCCACATTACCATCGGGCTCAAGTGTTTTCGACGCCAATAGTGCCAGTTTTTGCCTGACGGCAAACCGTTATCTGTTTGTTAGCATGATGCCCGCAGTGCCTGGTCTAATAAGTGTGAGCCGGTCGCGTGGGACTTCGCTTATGGCGGGGATACGCCGCTTCGGCTGGCGGGCTGGGTGACGGGCGGCTCTGACCGCTTGATCTTCAGGTGCTTGTCGAGGAACGCGACGACCCCGGGCCGAAGGTCGACGGTTACCTCGACCCATGCCGCGTCAGTGATTTTCTTCGGCAACCGGGTGCTGGAGACCGGCTTGGGCGCGAGCGGGATTGTCACCGTCAGCCCAGCCGGGTAAGCGAGGGAGAGGTGAGTGGCGGGAGGGATTCGCACCCTCCCGCTCTCCCAAAACCGGACGTGAGCCTCTCGACTCATCCGGCTCCAACCATCCCCGGCCTCACCACACCGGTTTGTCCTCGGCCATGAGTTCTTCCCGCGGTCGCCCGCGGTTGACTCGTTGAACAAGAACTGGATGACACGATCCCTTCGCGCCGCCAGGCGACGCATTAATGCGCGCCCTCTGGCCGTCCCGGCCGGTTACGGCCGATCTTCGCTACTACGGATCATTCCGCCCCTGTGCCTCGCAACGGGAGGTGCAACCTCCCTCGGGGAGGCAAAGCCTCCCACGTCGGTACTTTCAGCCTCGCGGGGTCTCCGCTTGCGCCTTTTCCCTTTACATCGAAGCGACAGGTTCCAAGGTTCCGTATCTGAGCCCAATCCATGCTCGCGCCGCCTTAAGGCCGGACGTCGTGTCGGTCGCAAACAGGTCTCCGCCGACACTGCTCCCGGGACTCCCTTTAAGGCCCCGGTTTTGACGCCGTCTGGGATGGTTACGACCCTTCATCAGCGGTTCACTTGCGTTCGCCTTCATGGACTCTACCTGACGCGGTCCTGCCGCGCCTTTTCGCTCAACGCTCACCACGATGACTCTTTATCACCGCAGCTTGAGCCGGTTTGCAGCCAAGCCCTGTCGCTCGACTGCGAGGGGCCTACTCTCATCTCAGATACAGCTTCTCCTTGCACACAAAGGGGACATCACTCTTTTTTGTTGACCCTCGCCTCTCGCCTGCCCTCCTGGCTACCTTCGGCGGTCATGCCACGCACCGCCCGCTCCATCGCCGCCGGGGGATTCTACCATGTCCTGAATCGCGGCGACGGACGGCACAAACTCTTTGTCAAAGACGCCGACTACGACGCGTTCTGCCATATCCTCGCCGACGCACCTTCGTGCGATACCCGGTCAAACCTCTACGCTTGGTGCCTGCTGCCCGACCACTGGCACATGGTGCTGTCGCCGGAGCGCGAGGGCGAGAACGAAAAAGAGTGAGGCGTGGTGTCCCTTGAGGTGTGGTGTCTGTCTTCGTTTCTGAGCTCAGGGCAGACCGCGCTCGCCCGTGGTCGGAAAGGACATGCCGTCCCGCCGAACGGGCTTGTTGAACAACGCCGGCGGATTGGCTTTCACCAGGCCCGGCAACGTCTGCCCGAAGATGCAGACCGAGCCCTCCCACGGATGACCGAACAGCCCGTCGCGAAGATCAGGCGTGAGGAAAACGGTGTAGTCGCCGTGAGGCAGCACACTGACGCCCCAGGCGCGAACGTCGCGGGAATCGAAATCGCGGTGCGGATAGAACCGCCAGCCGACATGCCAGTCCATGGCGTAGAACCATCCGCCGGGCGGGACGATGGTGCGGAAGTAGGTCAGAAAGCTTTGATTGACGGTCCCCCGGATGGGACGGAGCCAGGGGTCGTCGTGCTCGTACGCTTCGGAGATGTCGTAGGTCGTTGACGACACGGGTTCGACGATGCCCGGCCAGTCCTGTTTATGGATGGAGGGTCGGAACCGGAAGGTGGCCGTGAACAGGCCCCAGGCGCGGTCGTATTCGTGTGGTGGAAGTTCTTCCCAAGCGTCCATGGCGGTGACCTGCGCAGCTTCGCCGGGGGAATGACCCAAGCGATCATGCAACAACAGTATCCGCCAACGGCTGGGGGCTGGTTCGCCCGCGATCAGCCGGTTCCTCGAATCGACGACGTGGCAATTGTATGACTTGCGGCGAAAAAGGCGAGGCGCACTACGGGGCCGGAGAAGACCCACCACGGAGGCACGGAGACACGGAGGATCGCTTGAATCCTCAGCGCTTTATCTCGTATGGCAGGGGTCTGGGAAGATTCAGGGACTGAAAACCAGCAGCCTGCTCATCGCGCGGGCATCGTGGGTCGCCCGGCAACCCTCCGTGTCTCCGTGCCTGCTCCGAGAACAGCGTTTGACGTCCGGGTGCGCAGGCCCGACGGGCCGCAATCCTATCGCCCAGGGCAACGCCCTGGGACATTGGAAACACTCGGACAAGGCCTGAAGGGCCGCAATACACCGTTCGATATCCCGGCCTTTCAGGCCTTGCGAAAAACTCGGTGCCGATACCCAGGGCGTTGCCCTGGGCTATAGAATCTCGGCGCTTCGGGCCTGTTGTGTATCGGCGTCACTTTTCATCATCTCGGTATGAGGCCCGAGGCCTCAAAATGAACTCCGTGGTGAGTCTGCCGCCCGGCCGAGCTTGAGCTCGGCGTTCCCGGTCAGACCACCCGCACCGCGACGCCGTTGTCCGCCAGGTAGGTCTTCACCTGCCCTACGGTGTACTTGTTGAAGTGGAAGATGCTCGCGGCCAGGGCGGCGTCGGCTTTGCCTTCGGTTAGCACCGTCAGCATGTGCTGCGGGCTTCCCGCCCCGCCGCTGGCGACTACGGGAATCTTCACCGCTTCGCTGACCGCTGCGGTCATCTCCAGGTCATAGCCGGCGGTGGTGCCGTCGGCGTTCATCACGTTCAGTACGATCTCACCGGCGCCCAGCGCCTCAGCCCGCTTGCTCCATTCGAGCACGTCAATCCCCGTGGGCGTTCGGCCGCCGTTGACGAAGACTTCCCACCGCTCCTGCCCGGTGACGGCGTCTTTCACGCGGTTGGCATCCAGGCCCAGCACCGTCGCGCACCGGCCGAACTTGCGGGCCACCTCCGCCAGCAGGTTGGGCGTCTTCACCGCGGCCGAGTTGATGCTGACTTTCTCCGCGCCGGCCTGGATCAATCGGGTGGCGTCGTCCAGCGTCCGCACCCCGCCGCCCACGCAGAGCGGCATGAAGCACTCTTCGACCACCTTCGAGACGAGGTCGGCCATGATCTGCCGCCCCTCGTGGCTGGCGGAGATGTCGTAGAACACCAGCTCGTCGGCGCCCTGGTCCTGATAGCGCTTGGCCTGTGCGACCGGATCGCCGGCATCGACATGGTCAAAAAATTTGACGCCCTTCACGACACGGCCCTTGTCGACGTCGAGGCAGGGGATGATGCGCTTGGTAAGCAAGGGGATGGCTCCAACGGCAAAGGCACCAATGCAAATGGCACGAAGGCACACAGGAAAGCCAATTCCTTCGTGCCTTCGTGCCTTCGTGCCTCTTGCCTGCTTAACGGGTGACCGACGGGATTTGAACCCGCGACGTCCAGGACCACAACCTGGCGCTCTACCAACTGAGCTACGGCCACCGACAATCACCGCCGAGACGCTGCTCAGCGGGCCGAATATTGTGCGCCAGAACCGGCCCGGAAGTCAAATCAGAAGCGGGCGGGATGAGCGAGAAGCATCAGACGACAAGCACGGCCGAAGAGAAGAGCACCACGGAGCGGCTGTGTGCTTTTTCAAGTGAACGCTCCAGAAAAGTTATGACGCGAACTTCGAGTCCCAATGGGTCTTGTTCTTCACCATCTCGTTCAGGATGACCAGCAGCTTACGCATGCAGGCGGTCATCGCGACTTGGTAATGCTTGCCACGCCCGACAAGACCATCGAAGAAACGCCGGAACTTGTCGCAGCGTTGCCGGGCATTGAACGTCGCCATGTACAGGCAGTTTCGAACGTGATCCCGCCCCCCGCGGATATGCCGCTGGCCGCGTTGCGTGCCCGAGTCGCAGTTGAGCGGCGCCAGGCCGACGAGCTTGGCGATCTCCTGGCGGTTGAGTTTACCCAGCTCCGGCAGGCTGGAGACCAGCTGGTTAGCCGTTTCGGGCCCGATGCCGGGCACCGAGTCGATGATCTTCGACGTATTGTGCCAGTCGTCGTCGCCTTCGATCAGCTTGGCGATCGCGCGGTCCAGATCCTCGATCTGCTGGTTGACCAGCCGCAGCAGCTTCGTGGACTGGGTGGCCGCCAGCGTGGGCAGTTGTCCCTGGCCGCGGTTGCGTTCGGCGACCCGGACCTGCACCAGGCCGCGACGCCGGGAGACCAGGTCGGCCAGAACCGTCTGTTTCTCCGGCGTTTTGGCGGTAATCCGCGGGTTGAGCGCCCGTCCGAACGAGGCGATGACCTGGGCGTCGATCGCGTCGGTCTTCTCGAGCCTGCCGTCGGCGACGGCGAAGGCGCGGACGTTCTTGGGGTTGACGACCGAGACGTTGACGCCGGCCTGAAGCAACGCGGCGGCCGCGGCGCGGTGGTACCGGCCGGTGGACTCCAGGACAACCAGGCGAACCTTGTGCTGACGCAGCGTGGCGACGAGGCGTGCGACCCCCTCGTCGTTGTTGCTGACTCGCAGCCGCTGGGCGACGACATCAATGAAGACGTCGAGCTGATCCTTGGCGACGTCGATGCCGGCGACCGGCAACGAGACATCGGACACCGCGGCGGACGGAACGGCGTTGCTGTTGGCTTCGTGCTGCATGGTGGCTTCCCTGCCTTGCGAATACGAACTCCGCCGCCGGGGCGACGGGTTCAGTCGGCTGTTCGGGTTAGTCGCACGCGACGAACGACGATCAGGCTCCGTGACGACGTCCATGACGGCGTCTGGGCACGAACGATCTGTCGTCCGCCGCCGCTTCGCGGGCTTCTCGCTACGCTTCGAAGCCCGCGAAGCGGCATGCGGCATTGAACCATCAGACGGTACGGAATCCAACATACAAGGCACGGCGACACGGAGGGTAACTCGGCCTGCGGTAAAGTTGCCGAAGTGACAATCCGTCCACCGTTCAGACGGCTCTTGATGACAATGATCTGACCATAACTCCGAATCACGGTACCGAACGCCCGACTCGGGTTACCTTCCGTGTCTCGGTGCCTGCTCCGAAAACAGCGTTCGACGGCCGGGTTCTCAGGCCCAACGGGCCGCAATCCTATAGCCCAGGGCAACGCCCTGGGACATTGGAAACACTCGGACAAGGCCTGAAGGGCCGCAATACACCGTTCGATATCCCGGCGTTTCAGGCCTTTGCGAAAAACTCGGTGCCGGTACCCAGGGCGTTGCCCTGGGCTATAGAATTGGCCTTCCCCACGTTTGGTGGGCGCTCACTGGGCAGGATACCCTCCTGCCGAAGGAGCTGGCCATGCGTCGTAGGAAGTTCACTCGTGAGTTCAAGCTGGGTGCCGTCAAGCTGGTGCACCAGCAGGGCCGATCGGTAATGCAGGCGGCTAAGGACCTCGGCGTCGATCCCAAGTGCATCCGCGAATGGATCGAGAAGTACACGGCCGATCCCGACTCGGCCTCGCCGGCGGCGATGGCCAAAGAGCTGCAGCAGCTGCGCACCGAAAACGCGCGTTTGCGAATGGAGCGTGAGATCCTAAAAAAAGCG
Organism: Humisphaera borealis; assembly: GCF_015169395.1. GTDB lineage: Bacteria > Planctomycetota > Phycisphaerae > Tepidisphaerales > Tepidisphaeraceae > Humisphaera > Humisphaera borealis. Next base: position 5,286,688 of record NZ_CP063458.1, on the reverse strand, counting down.
ACGGCGTTCTTTGCCAGCCAGCAGGAGTGAGGTTCGCCTTCATTGCCAGCACGCTCGACGACTATCCGCTGGCAGCGTGTTGCCGGGTGTTGTCGGTCACGCGCTCGGGCTTCTACGCCTGGAGGTGTCGTGCCGACAGCGAGCGACAGCGTCGGCGTCAGGAACTGCTCGTGCGGATCCGCGACGTGCACGAGGCCAACCGCCAGGTGTACGGCAGCCCGCGGATCTACCAGGTGCTCAAAAGCGAGGGTCAAAGCGTGTGTGAGAACACGGTCGCTGCCATCATGAAGCAGGCGCAGATCCGAGCCAAAGGTCGGCGTCGTTTCGTGCCGCGTACGACCGACAGCGGGCACGGGCAGCCGGTGGCGACGAACGTACTGGACCGGCAGTTCGCCGCCGAGGGTCCGGACCGCAAGTGGGTGGCGGACATCACCTACGTCGAAACCGCTGAGGGCTGGCTTTACCTGGCGGGCGTGCTGGATCTGTACTCGCGGAAGATCGTCGGCTGGTCGATGACGCAGCACATGCGTACGGAGCTGGTGGCCGAGGCGTTGCAGATGGCGATCGCGCAGCGGCAGCCTTGCAAGGGCCTGCTGCACCATAGCGACCGAGGAGTACAGTACGCGTCGGAGGACTACCAGCATTTGTTACAATCGCACGGGATGGTGGTGAGCATGAGCGATCCGGGCGAGTGCTGGGACAATGCGACGATGGAGAGCTTCTGGAGCACGCTCAAGAGCGAGCTGATGGAAGGGACGAGGTATGCGACGCGGGCGGAGGCCCGGCAGTCGATCTTTGAGTACATCGAGGTGTTCTACAATCGAAAGCGGCTGCATAGCACGTTAGGCTATCAGAGCCCCGAATCGTTCGAGGCGAGCCGCAGTTAACCCAACCCGCGCCCACCAAACGTGGGGAAGGCCACCTCTCGGCCCTTCGGGCCTGTTGTGTATCGGCTTCACTTTTCATCATCTCGGTGTGAGGCCCGAGGCCTCATGATGTCCTCCGTGGTGATCCATCCGGCGTCTTGCCGTTCGTCTGGTTCGTCGGACGATGTCGTTAAGACCGGTGCAACCCGTTTTCTCGTCTTGACAGGCTGTTGCGACGCGCCTAGTTTCTGCACGTTCCTGTCGCTCCTGGCGGTCGCTCCGCCTAACATTTCGGACTGAGGACCCGGATCGACACAATCCGATACAGGTCCTTGTCATATCGGTGCTTGGGTGCAGATTTTGTTATCCGGTTGCCGCGCCCTTTCGCCTGTGTCATGCTCTTTGTTGTTACGCAGCTTGTGGCGCTTCCCGACGCGTGCCACGGCAGTGAGTTGAGCAGCCATGTCGCAAACCGATCGATCATCTCGCGTGGATTTGTCTGCCGCCCCGGGTCTGTCGCAGTCTGGCGGATCGATATCGGGGCAGATCGCCCCTTCGCTCGATTCCGAGGTCGCAAGGCTGGTGGTCGAGAGCGGCCTGGTGACCCAGCAGGAAGTCAGTCACTGTCGCGAGCAGCAGAAGCAGTCGTCCGACCCCAACCAGCGCAGCCTGGCCGACCTGCTGGTCGAGAACAGCTTTATCACTGTCACGCAGGCCCGCCGAATCAAGGGCCAGCTCGAAGACCGCGACAACAGCCAGATCCCCGGATACCAGTTGATCTCCCGCCTGGGCAAGGGCGCGATGGCGACCGTTTATAAGGCCCGGCAGACCTCGCTTGATCGCATCGTCGCCGTGAAGGTGCTGCCGAAGAAGATGAGCGAGAATGTCGAGTTCGTCGAACGGTTTTATAAGGAAGGACGCGCCGCCGCCCGGCTGAGCCATAACAATATCGTGCAGGCGATCGACGTCGGTTCGTCGCCCAAGGGGTATCACTACTTCGTTATGGAGATGATCGAGGGCAAGACGCTCTACGACATGATGGTCCCCCCGCCGCACGGCGACGGGCACAAGTTCTCCGAGGAAGAGGGGTTGGACATCATGATCATGATGGCCGACGCCCTGGCCCACTCGCACCAGCGCAATTTGATTCACCGCGACGTGAAGCCCAAGAACATCCTGATGACGCCCGAAGGTGTGGCGAAGCTGACCGACATGGGTCTGGCGCGCGCCCAGGACGACAAGGAAGCCGCCGAGAGCGAAGCCGGCAAGGCGTACGGCACGCCGTATTACATCAGCCCGGAGCAGATCCGTGGCGATGTCGATATCGATCACCGCGCCGACATCTATTCGCTGGGCGCGACGATGTACCACCTGCTGACCGGCCGTCCGCCTTTCGAGGCCGACACGCCCGCGGCGGTGATGCACATGCACCTCAAGGCCCCGCTGACGCCGCCGGACCATATCAACACGGCGTTGTCGAGCGGCATCGGCGAGATCATCGAAGTATCGATGGCCAAGCGCCGCGAGGACCGCTACGGCAGCATGGAAGAAATGCTCGCCGACCTGCGTGCCGTGCGCGCCGGCCATCAGCCGCAGTTCGCCCGCCGACAGGCAAGCGACGACGACCTGGCCGCACTGGAAGCGACCGGCAAGACGGTCGATATCCTCCCGCCGGTGCCGGCGAGAGTGAACCTGTGGAAGGAGCCGATCGCGGTGGTGATCGCGATCGTCGCGGGGGTGTCGGTGCTGGTGAACCTGATCCTGATCGGGATTCTGGCCAGCAAGTAAGACGGACTTGGCGGGCTCTGGCGATTAGCGGTCGCACCGCAGGTGCACTCTTTCATTCCCCTGCCGAACAGAGTGCACCTGCGGTGCGACCGCTAATCGGCTTAATCCCTCGACCTGCTCACTCGGCTTAATTCCTCGTATTTCCACGATCCCCTCACGTCCCTGCGTTGACCTGCGCTCTAAAACCCATTGTCATTGCGATATGAACCTCGCATTCATTGGAACTGGAATCATGGGCCTGCCGATGGCCGGGCATCTGCTGGCCGCCGGGCATCGGGTGACGGTCACGTCGCGCACGAAATCGAGGGTCGAGCCTCTGCTGGCCAAGGGGGCGACCTGGGCCGACTCCCCCGCCGCCGCGGCGAAGGACGCCAGCGTCGTCTTCACCTGCGTCCCGGATACGCCTGATGTCGAGTCGGTCCTGCTCGGCAAGGGTGGCGTGATCGAATCGGCCCGCGCGGGCCTGATCGTCGTCGATCATTCGACGATCTCCCCCAGCGCCACCCGCGAGATGGCCGCGAAACTGGTCGAGCGCGGCACGACGCTGCTCGATGCTCCCGTCAGCGGCGGCGACATCGGCGCGAAGAACGCCACCCTGTCGATCATGGTCGGCGGCGACGCGGCGGCTTTCGCAACCGCCGAGCCGCTGTTGCGGCACATGGGCAAAACGATCACCCACTGCGGCGGCATTGGAACGGGGCAACTCACCAAGCTGGTGAACCAGATCCTGGTGAGCGTGACCAACCTGGCCGTCTGCGAGGCGCTGACGTTCGCCAAGAAGGCCGGCCTGGACCTGCCCAAGACGATTCAAGCGGTAGGCGGCGGCGCGGCGGGCTCATGGCAGCTCACGAACCTTGGCCCGCGCATGATCACCGGTGATTTCGCGCCCGGGTTCATGATCAAGCTGCAGCAGAAGGACCTGCGCCTGGTCGCCGAGGCGACGAAGGAATTGGGGCTGGATTTGCAGGCGCTCCAGCGGGTGACGGAATTGTTCGATCGCGCGGGAGCCGAAGGTCGAGGCAATGAAGGGACGCAGGCGCTGTTTGCGATGGTGTAGACGGTTTCGCGCAAGGTTAGCCGCGACCCGAAGGGGAGCGCGGCCCGTGACCCGCGATGAAGGTCCCCGCGTTGATCGACACGCACTGGGGTCCCCGCGCTCCCTTCGGGTCGCGGCTAACCGGAAGACTTCATCAGACCCTGCAATACTTCGAGGTTCACCGCGTCCCAGTCCCTTCCGCTCTCGTGTTTTTCCTTCGCCGTCTCGAGGATTTTCGGCACGTTCGCAAACGCCTTGTCGCGGACGATCGGCTTGAACCCGTCCAGCCCGATCTTGCCGATGCCGATGTGCTCGTGACGATCGACCCGGCTGCCGAGGTCTTTCTTGCTGTCGTTGAGATGCCAGACCTTCACGCGGTCGATGCCGATGGTCTTGTCGAGCTCTTTCATGAACGCGGCATACTTACGGCCGCGGAAGTCGTAGCCGGCGGCGAAGAGGTGAGCCGTATCGAGACAGACCGCCAGGCGATCGGGGGTCTTCACTTTTTCGATGATTGTCGCCAGGTGCTCGAGCTTGTAGCCGAGCGAGCTCCCCTGCCCGGCGGTGATCTCCAGGCACGTCGTCACCCCGCCGGGCTTGATGCGGCTGTGGACGATGTCGAGCGCCTTGGCGACGCGAATGAGCCCGACGTCTTCCCCCGCACCCAGATGCGCGCCGGGATGCGTGACGAGGTAAGGAATGCCGAGCACCAAGCACCGCCGAAGCTCTTCCTGGAAGGTGTCGATGCTCTTGTTCCAGAGCGCGTCATCCTGCGACGCGAGGTTAATCAGGTAGCTGTCGTGGCTGACGGTCTGGGCGAACTTCAGCCGATCGCGGTGGGATGCCCAGTTCGCGACGACGTCATCGGCAAGCGGCGGCGTGGCCCATTGGGCCTGGTTCTTGGTGAAGACCTGAACGGTGGACATGCCGAGCGTCTCGGCGGCGAGTAACGCCTTGTGCATGCCGCCGGCGATGGAGAGGTGGGATCCAAACATCCGTCAAGACTCCGACAAAAGTTCCCCGTCAAACCAAACGTCCTCGTGGCCGTCTGCAATCAGAAATCGCCAACCCGGTGCAAGTCCGAGAAACGGAATGATGATCGGACACCATTCTTGCAAATGCTCCACGTGAAGCGGCACGAAGAAATCTGGTGCTTGCAACATCTCGCCACCCGCCCAGACAAACCATCCAGTCGTACCATGAGCGGGGCGGATGCGCAATCCGTGGATCGGCAAGACGCCATCTCGCACGCTCCGGGAAATCCCAACCTTTAGATCCAGCGGCGCAGCCATAAACTCCGACTTGTACTTCTGACAAATCTGCCGCTGTCTGTCCATCAAGGCATTCATCCGCAAGGGTTCAGAATCGGGTAAAAACCTGCGAGGTCGTCTGGCCGAGCGTCTCAGCGCCAAGCAACGCTCGTACATGCCGATCCAAACATTCTCGAAGTACTTTAGCGGCTCGTCGGTCTGATGCTAATGCTTACGCGAACACGAATCGGGCACGACGGATTCACGCCGGTGTCTGAGGTACTCCGAAGACCCGGATTCTTGCAGCGGGAAAGCGAAGCATCCGGGTCTTCGGAGTACCTCAGACACCGGCGTTATCCGATCATCCAGAGAGACAATGAGCGATCAACACGCCACATCAGTGAAGGCAGAGACGCACAACCGCTTCGCCTCCGTCCTCACCGCGTCCGCGATCGTCGGCATTGTCGCCTCGATCGTCGATTACGGCGTGCTCCTGCTGGCGGTCTGGCTGGGGATGGCCGAGCGCTGGGCGATCATCCCGGCTTGTGTGGCGGGGATTGTCGTGCAGTTCTTTGGCAACCAGCGTTTCGCGTTCAAGGCCCACACCCACGGCGACCGCGGCGCGTTCGGACGGCAGGTCTGGCGGTTCCTGCTCGTCGAAGCGCTGACGCTGCTGCTCAACGCCGTCGTCTACAACCTGCTCCGCGAAGCGGCGGGCATCGACTACCGCTGGGCACGCCTTATCGCGGCGTTCGGGGTGTACATGCTCTTCAGTTTGCCGATGTGGCACTGGGTGTTCGCGAAACCGAAAAGCGAAGCAAGCGTGGACCTGCGGTCCGACCGCTAATCGGGGGCACGTCACACCGAACGAAAAAAACCGCAGATCCCGCAGGTTCGCATTTTAATCTGCGAAATCTGCGAAATCTGCGGTTCTCTTCGATCTGCGCTGGCCAGGTCGGTTACTTCTGCGCCTTCTTCAGCCGGTCGGCCAGGTCGTCTTCGAACATCTGCTCGACATGCCCATCGGCGAACGCGACGTTCACGCGGCCGTTGGGCGACATGCCGAGGCGCTCGTGGGCGATGACCACGTCCGGGCCTGCCTTGTTGACGTTGAGGCCCTTGCCGACCCAGATGTAGTCGGCGTTTTCCTCGGCCCAGCGGCCCAGCTCTTTCTTGTCATCGAACTTCGGCGAAAGCTTCCCGGACGACGGGCTGATCAGGACGTCAGAGGAGAGGTCGCCTGCCACGACGAGTTCGGCCATCGAGTTCGGAAGCGCACCGTTCTTCTCATTCGCGTAGATGATCGCCGCAAGGGCGATCTGCCGGAGGTTGCTCATGCTTTTTACGTTGCCCGCTTGTTCGCGTGCCTTCTGCATGGCGGGCATCGCCACGCCCATCATCATCGGGGCCATCATCTGCATGCCGCCGAGCGGATCGCTCGCCAAGATGGTCGCCCCGGGGAACGAGCTGATCGCTTTGACGTGAATGCCGTCCTTGTCGGTCCAGGTGACCGAGCCGGCGGGCGTCAGGTGGGGCATGAGCTTGTTGAGCGGCGGCAGCAGCATCGCGGGTGCCGGAACGCCAAGCACATCCGAGAAGTTCACCAGCCGGCTGATCGCCACCCACGTGGCGTAGCTGTCGGGCGCGGTCTTGGGGAGATCCATGAAGACCACCTCGGAGGCGTTCGCCACGCCCAGCCGGGTGCGGACAGCTTGGAAGGACGGGTTATCGAGAATCGACTTGGTCGCGCCGATCTGGTCCGCCGCCCCGGCGACCATCTGCGGGAACAGGCCGATCAGGAGATGCCCGTCCTTGATCGCCCAGGCGGGCGACACCAGTGGCGTGCCGAGATAATGGATCGTGGTGCCGCCGGACTTGGTGGTGCGGAACTTGATCTCGACGTCTTCCTCGCGAATGTTTTTCTTCAGCTCGTCATTGACGAGCGTTTCGAGTTTGCCAAACGCCGCCTCGGCCTTGGCCGCGTCCTTCAGGCGGTTGAGCATGACGATGCCGCCAAGCCCGCGGCCGCCGGTCATCGGGTCGACGTAGTAAACCCATTCGTCGCCGAGCGTCGCGAGCAGGTCCTTCTCGATATCCATGCCGATCGCCTTGGAGGCCTCACCGAAGGCGCGCTCGATCTCCCGGGCCATCCCCGGCTCGACTTCGACGACCGCCTTCTTCACCCCGGCGATCAGCTTGGCGACATCAAACTTGCTGGCGCCGGCGAGGGTGGCGGTCATCGGAATGCTCTTGAGAGCCGCTTCCGAGACGGGCGTCGGGTCGGCGAGTGCAACCAGGCCGGTGCGCGGCTCGGGGGCCGACAGGAACAGGTGGTCCATCCACTCTTTGCCGTCAAACCCACTCGACCAGACGAACCGCTTGACGCTCTTCAGGCCGATCGCGTCGCGAATCTTCGGCCAGTAGGCGCGGGGTTCTTCGGCTTCGGCGTAAAGATCGATCGCCTGCTCGACTGTCGCGGTCAAAGCCTCGACGTCGACGTAAACCATCAGCGAGCTGTTCTTGACCGTGTGCGCTTCGATCGACTTGAACGCCGCCGAGGCCGACAAACCGCCGCCGGCGGGCAGGCCCGCTTCGTAGCCGATCGTGACGGCGACGGTGTCTCCCTGGCGGGAGAGCTTCACCATCTGCTGGAGGTCCGGCGGACCGTCGGCGAGCAGCTTCTGGATCTGCGCGTTCATCGCCTCGGCGTCAGGGCCGGCCTGGCAGATGATGCCTCCCTTGGGCATCGGCTGCTGGTTCTTGGCCAGCACCGGCTTGGCGACAAAAATCGCCGTCGGGTGCTTGAGCATCGGCATCACGATCGGCTTGGCGAGCGTGATGACCTGATCGGCGTTGGCGTCCTTCTTCGCGACCTTGGCGAGCAGGCCGGGAAGGGTCTCGTCCACGAGCTTCTTGAACTCGGCGGCTTGCATGACCGCTTCAAGGTGCGAGCCGGCAAACCCGGGTGACTTGGCGTCGTAGCCCAGCCAACCGACGTAAATCAGCGTGTCGGCCGGCACACGGTCGGCCAGCGGCTGGGCACGAACGGCGGTCGCCAGGCTGGCGACCAGCAGTAAGGAAAGCGAGACCACGAGAGAACGATTCCGAACGAGCGGACGAGATGACATGATTCCTCCCTCGCGGGTGACCGCGATTGTGAACGGGACCCATTGCGTGCGCGTTAACGTACGGCACGTCAGTCTAACCGGCAGAACCGAGGCGGGAAGGGCGCTAACTAGGCCGAAGGACTTGAAACGGTCGGTAAAGAAGAGCTTCGCGCTAGACCAATCAAGAGGCCCGGCAGGCCGAGTCCGAACCGGTGCGCCCGGCGGATATTCGCCGCAGGGCACAACGGATCGAGCTCGGCTTTGCCGGGCCTTCACTTCGATGCTGGCTCGCATGGACTATCGCTGTGTCTCGCTGCTTTCGGCGTCGCCGGGCTGTCGGGTGGTCTCGTCCGACGCCTCGGTCTGACCGGGACGACGGTCACTCGCGTCGCCGATTTTGTTCTGGTCGCGCATCTCCTGTCGCCGGCCGGCCGACTTCTTCCCGCCGATACGGCCGATGCGAGACATGTGCTCGCGATTGGCACTGACGCGCTGACCACCCTTCTGGCCGGCGGCGCGGGCCTCGTCGGTCGTGAACTCGTGGGCCGTCCCCTTGGCGTGGGCCGCGCGGCCCCCCTTGCGGGCGATTTCGCGCTGGCGATCGTCGGCCATCGACGCGAAACCACGTGCGGGTTCAACTCGGCCGGACGAATCAGTTTGCTGTGTCGTTTCCATGGCAGAAACCTTTCTGTGAGGAAAGTTCATTTTCATTCGAGCGGAAGCAATTCATGTTTCCGCTCCAATGGGTCGCATCGAGCGCTGGAAGGCCCATAACAACCTGCGACGGGAAACCCTCTTGCAATGGCAGTGCCTGCTATGTCCACGGGCGATAACATTTCGCGCTTTTCACACTGGCGACGCGGCCACGGCGAACCGCCGTGTCGCAATTCAATGCTTGGCAGACACTTAAGAGACAGGCTTCCTGCCGCTCGGAAAAACTGCGCGAGCGAGGTCGGTTGTACAGCGGCCCGTTCCCCACAAAACGCGACGGGCTGATGTGCCAATACGTCGTCCCCCGCTTCGGGCAGGCACGGCTTATCGCCATAGCCGATTGATGCGAAACCGTCTGTGCTCTGGAATGCGATGCGTCCGACGCCGCAACTCCTGCGACCACGAATTGGCAGGTGTGCAGGTATGACGGTAGACTGGTCACAGGACAAGTCGGCCGGCGTCGCGCCATCGCAACTGTTTTTTCGCGCGCGACTAAGTCGATATGGTGGAACTGGAAACGTGAGGAACAGTGCCTTGCCGACCCCGTTTGGGGTTCGCGGCAAGGCCGGATGGATGCGGCATCGGTTGTGATCGGTGCGCAGCAATCGAAGATGGCTTGCCTCGGGCAAGACGGCACCTTTGCCGAAATGACTTTCTGCAGGAAACGAGGAACTTCAGAAAGTCAGAGCCGATCGTTCATCGGCACAGAGGTGCGGTCCTGCAGTTGAAGTTTGGTCGGTAGACGACCCGGATGTGGTTCGATCACATCGGGACATCTAAACAACCGGATTTTGCAAGGCGAACTCAGACGATTGGCGAGCGGCGTGATGTAAAGGAACGCTCTCGCGGTCGGACGATAGGGCTTCATCGTCCGTTCTCTGTAAAATCGATGCGACCGAGGCGGCAGTCCGCCTAACATTCGGGAACACACCGAGCGACCGCGGGGCCCCGCGGCGTTACTCGGTGGCCCGATGGAGCGCTAGTCGATGGACCGTTTAGATTTTGTCACCCGTGTAAACCCTGAGTACGTCGATCGAGTTTACGAGCAATACCTGCGCGATCCCCGCTCGGTCGATGAATCGTGGCAGCAGACGTTCGCCGCGATGGACAGCGGCGCACCGATGCCCGCCGGCTACTTCCATGCCAACAACGGCAATGGAAAAGTCGCCACAGGAACCCAGGACGCCACCATCCGAATCGCCTCGGAGATGTCGGCCCATGAACCCCTCCCGGAGTTCACCGGCCCGATGCCCCAGCTCACCATCGGCGTCCACAAACTGGTGCACGCCTACCGCGAACTCGGTCACCTCGTCGGCAACATCGATCCCCTCGGGCACAACCGTACCAGCCATCAGCTCCTGGAACTGTCCCAGTTCAATATCTCGGAAGCCGATCTGAACCGTACCGTCGGTTCCGGCGGGTTCCTCGGGCCGATCGATGGCACGTTGCGCGATCTTCTTGCGAAGCTCCAGGCCACCTATTGCCGCCAGATCGGCGTCGAATTCCAGAACATCTCCGACAAGGCGCAACGCGAGTGGCTTGCGCAACAGATGGAGCCGGTCCTCAATCGCCCGAAACTGTCGCAAGAGCAGGCTCGGGCGGTTTTGTTTCAGGTGCTGGCCGCCGAAGAGTTCGAGCAGTTCCTGCGGTTGAAGTTCAAGGGTGCCAAGACCTTCAGCCTCGAAGGGGCTGAATCGCTCATTCCGCTGCTCAACACGATCGTTGACGAAGGCGCGACCGTCGGAGCCGAGGAAGTCTGTTTCGGCATGCCCCACCGCGGCCGGCTGAGTGTGCTCGCTCACGTGCTGAACAAGCCGTACGAAGTCATCCTCAGCGAGTTCAAGTACACTAATGTGCAGCAGGCCTGGGAAGGCGACGGCGACGTCAAGTATCACCTGGGCTATGCCAACGACCGCTCGGTTTCCAACGGCAAGAACGTCCACCTGAGCCTTAGCCCCAACCCGAGCCATCTGGAACTGGTCAACCCGGTCGTCGAGGGCATCGTCCGCTGCAAGCAGAAGATTCGCGGCGACAAGGACCACAGCAAGGTCGTCCCGATCCTCCTCCACGGCGACGCCGCCTTCACCGGCCAGGGCATCGTTTTCGAGACGCTGAACCTGTCTGAACTGCCCTTCTGGCGCACCGGCGGCACGATCCACGTGATCGTCAACAACCAGATCGGTTTCACCACGCCGCCGCACGAAGGCCGGTTCACACCCTACCCGACCGACGTCGCCAAGATGATCCAGGCGCCGATCTTCCACGTGAACGGCGACGATCCCGAAGCGGTCGTCTGGGCGGGCAAGCTCGCGATCGCGTTCCGGCAGAAGTTCAAGTGTGACGTGTTCATCGACCTGTGGTGCTACCGCCGCTGGGGCCACAACGAGACCGACGAGCCGATGTTCACGCAGCCGAAGATGTACAAGCAGATCCGCGATCACAAGACGACGCGGCAGCTTTACAGCCAGAAACTCGTCGCCGACAGCTACGCCGACCAGAAGGTGCTCGACGACATGAAGTCGGTGGCACGCGAGCGGCTTGAATCGTCGCTGAAGCTCGCCGAAGAGGTTCGCCCGCGGCAGAAGTCGGCCACATTTAACCCGCTGTGGAAGACGATGGTCCGCATCCCGACCGACTGGTCGGCCAACACCAAGGTCACCCGCGATGTGCTGGCGAAGGTCGCCGAGGGGATCAATAAGTTCCCCGCGATCTTCAACCCCCACCCGAAGCTCGCCGAGCTGATGAAGAAGCGGCTCGACGCCGTCAAGGCCGGCAAGGGCATCGACTGGGGCTGCGGCGAGATGCTCGCCATGGGCAGCCTTCTGCTGGAAGGCACGCCAATCCGCTTCACCGGTCAGGACGTTCAGCGCGGCACGTTCAGTCATCGCCAGGCCGTCCTGTTCGATCAGGAAACCGGCGAGCCGTACACCCCGCTCAACTTCATGGTGCCCGATCAGAAGACGCACCTGACGATCCAGAACTCCATGCTGTCGGAGATGGCTGTGCTCGGCTTCGAGTACGGCTTCGCCTCGGCCGACCCGCGCAACCTCGTCATCTGGGAGGCCCAGTTCGGCGACTTCGTCAATGGAACGCAGCCGATCATCGACCAGTTCATCTCCGCCGCCGAAAGCAAGTGGCAGCTTATGAACGGCCTGGTGATGATGCTGCCGCACGGCTTTGAAGGCCAGGGCCCCGAACACTCCAATGCCTACCTGGAGCGGTTCCTGTCGCTCTGCGCCGAGAACAACATTCAGGTCGCGGTGCCGAGCAATCCGGCGCAGGTCTTCCACCTGCTTCGCCGGCAGATCCATCGCAAGTTCCGCAAGCCCCTGGTGCTGATGATGCCCAAGAGCTTGCTGCGGGCAGAGATCGCGACCTCGAAGATCGAAGAGTTCACCGACGGCGTGATGCAACTGGTGATCGACGATCCGGTCGCACTCGACCGCGAAAAGGTGCGCCGCGTGCTGTTCTGCAGCGGCAAGGTCTTCTACACGCTGTCGGAAGCGCGCGAGAAGGAAGGCATCAAGGACACGGCGCTGGTTCGGGTCGAACAGCTTTACCCGTTCCCCAAGAAGGAAATCCAGGCGGTACTGGCGAAGTATCGCAACGCCCGCGATGTCACCTGGGTTCAGGAAGAGCCCAAAAACAAGGGTGCCTGGAGCTACATGGAGCCGCGGCTGCGTGAACTGCTGCCTGACCCTGCGACGCTGCACTACGTGGGCCGCGAGGAATCCGCCAGCCCGGCCACCGGATCGACCAAGGTCCACGGCAACGAGGAACTGGAACTCATCCAGCAGGCGCTTGAGATCGCCCCCAAGGCGCCGGCTACCCCCGTTCAGGCGGCCGCCGCCGCGGCCCCGGCAGCGCAGCCGGCTTCGCCCCCGGCCCGCCTGCAGGCGATGGCCAGCAGCCCGGTGACGCAGCAGATGATGTGATTGCCAAAGTCGTGCTGACTGAGAGGGCAAGCGTCTGTGACACGGATCTTCAACCCGTGTCGCGGGCGTTCGCCCTCTCAGTCTCTTCGTCTCTGCTTGTCGCAGTTGCCCCGCGCGGCGAAAACGACACAATTACCTGACCGATGATCTGATACCGGCGCAGAACCGGTTCGCTTCAACTACCAACCCCCACTCCACATGCCAACCTCAGTACCAGTTCCCCCGATGGGCGAGTCTGTCAGCCAGGCCGTCCTGCTCCGCTGGACCAAGAACGACGGCGATCGCGTCGCAAAAGATGAAGTGATCGCCGAGCTCGAAACCGACAAGGCCAACGCCGAGCTGAACGCCCCCGCCGCCGGCGTGCTGACGACCAAGGCCAAGCCCGGCGACACGGTGAAGGTCGGCGACGTGATCGCGATGCTGGACGAGGCTGGAGCCGGCGCAAAGCCGGCCGCCAAGGCACCTGAAGCCAAGCCCGCCGAAACCAAATCCACCGGCCCGACCGCGTCGGCCAATCCGTCGCCGGGTATTCCGTCAGCGGCGGCTTCGTCGTCGGCAGACGCCCCCGCCGCCGCCGCGCCGGACCTGCGTCCGTCCGTTCGACGGCTGGTCGACGAGAACAACCTCGACGCCGCCGCGATCGCCCCGACCGGCCCCGGCGGAAAGATCATCAAGGAAGACGTCATCCGGCACATGGAAGCCAAGCCCGCGGCGGCTCCCGCCCCCGCGCCGGCGGCGAAGCCCGAGGCCAAGCCCTCGCCCGCCACGCCCGCCCCAGGCTCGCGCCCGCTGCCGGCATCGACCGACGAATCGGTCGGCGGCTACGACGACAACGGTCTGAAGCGCGTGCCGATGAGCAAGATCCGCAAGCGCATCGCCCAGACCCTCGTCCAGGCCCAGCAGACCGCTGCCATCCTGACCACCTTCAACGAGGTGGACATGAGCCAGATCATGGCCCTTCGCGGCAAGTTCAAGGAGCGCTTCCAGGAAGTCCACGGCATAGGCCTGGGTTTCATGAGCTTCTTCGGCAAGGCCGTCACGCTCGCGTTGAAGGAGTTCCCCCGCGTCAACGCCAGCATCGAAGGCGAAGACATCATCTACCACAACTATGTGCACCTGGGCATTGCCGTCAGCACGGAGCGCGGCTTGGCCGTCCCCGTGCTGCGGAACGCCGACCAGATGGGCTTTGCCAAGATCGAGAGTGAGATCAAGCGGCTGGCCAACTCTGTTCGCGACGGCAAGTTGAGCATCCAGGAGCTGACCGGCGGCACCTTCAGCATCACCAACGGCGGCGTCTTTGGCAGCCTGCTGAGCACGCCAATTCTCAATCCGCCGCAGAGCGCCATCCTCGGCATGCACGCGATCCAGCAGCGCCCGATCGCCGTCGACGGCAAGGTGGAGATCCGGCCGATGATGTACATCGCCCTCAGCTACGATCATCGTCTGGTGGATGGCAAGGAATCGGTCAGCTTCCTGGTGCGCCTGAAGCAGTACCTGGAAGACCCGGCAAGGCTGATGCTGGAGATCTAGGACCAGCAGAGAGATCGCGCCAGACCCCCCGAAATCAGAAAAGCCCACGGACCGCCGTCCGTGGGCTTTTGCGTGTCGGCAGGTAGAAAAGTCATTTCAAGAGCACCAGTTACACTCGCAAGAGTCGAGCGGCATGTGGCACCGCCCACTTGACATCACCCGCCGCCGGGATACATTACCCAACCCGCGTCGCCGAGAGGCGAGGCGGTCGATTCCGCGATAGCTCAATGGTAGAGCAGCCGGCTGTTAACCGGCTGGTTGTAGGTTCGAGTCCTACTCGCGGAGCTAAAGGCCCACCCAGTTCGGGTGGGCCTTTTTCATTGGGTTTCGTCATCAAAAGCCTTGGTTTCAAGGCCTTTGAAGGGAACCACTAGGTGTTTCGGGGCCGGCACGGCGCGGCACCTCGCGGCATAGAACGGCGTAGCTGCGGTAGCAAATGGGTAGCAAACCGGTAGCAAGGCGGCTCCTACCGCCAGTCCACGCCCAGATCCCAATGTGCCACTTTCAAGTGATCCCGCAGTATCGCCTCAGCCTTTGCTTGGGCTTTCTCCCGTAACTCCAACCGCCCCGCCGCCTTCTCCAGTTGCCGCTGGGCCTCGGCGAACGCCGCGTTGACCAGGTCCGTTCGGGTCTCCTCTGACGGCATCAGCCGCCATAATCCCGTTCGGCGGATGGATGTCAGCCGGGTGCGGGCGTGATCGAGTCGGACCGACTGGACGACCGGCAGCGGCAGCTGCAGCACCAGCGTCCGGGTTGCCTCGTCGCACTTGATGATCTTGGCCTTGGCCAGGTCGGTGCCGATGCGGGCATCGCCGGCGATGAGCAGCGTTGCTCTGGCTGTGCCGGTGTTGCCGGTCAGGGTCGTCTCTTGGACGTCGGCCAAGTCGACTTTCAGGATCGTCAGCTCGGCCAGTTCCTGCAGGTCCGCGATTGACACACCGACGTGATGGTTGGTGAATGGCGGCGGCTGACTGCCTGACCCGGATGGTCTGTGGGTATACAGGCCGATGACGCCCCAGCCGGTGAGCGCCAGGGACAGGCCCAGCGCAAGAATCCATATACATCTGCTCCACATAAGTCCTCCATGAAAAGAGGGCGTGCCCGCCGGAAGTCGGCAGGCACGCCCTTCGGTCGTCGTCGTTGCTTCGACCGGTCACCCGGTCAAGAGCAGCAATACGACGAGCGTCAGCAGCAGCCAGAATGCGATCGTCTCTTTCATCTGACCTCCTTGCTTAACAAGACTTCTGAACGAGATCGGAAGACCCGGTCCGGTTCAGCTGAGTTCAGTTCAGGCCCGCCAAACCCAGGGCGGAGCGGTATGCAGCCTGCTTCAGTCGGTGGGAGCTCCCGAACCAGATCGCGTCGAGCCGCGCCTCGGCACGGGCCAGGTCGTCGCGGCCCCGGAATGAGCGCTGGCTGTCGGCCCACTCGCCCACCGCGTTGAACGCCGCCCAAGCCGTGCCGGCGATGCCCGGAATCGTGTTGGTCGGCCCGTCGAAGTTCTCCTGCAGGCGGGTCAGTAGGCGGTCTCGGCTGTCAGTCGGCTGATCGCCACTGCCATCGGCGGCAGCGAGTACCGATGCGAAGTACTCACCAACCTGCCAGCGCGACAGCGGCGTCGCCGCCAGCGTCGCCAGCTCGGATTCGAACTGCTCGAACCGGGCGGCGATGGCACGGAGGTTCCGCCGGGCCTCAGCTAAGCTCTGCGTGAGCCCAGCGTGATGCCGGATCGTCAGGCCCCGGCTGCCGCTTCCGCCGACGTCTAAGGGCAGATTGAACGCGTTGGCACAAACATCCCGCACGGTGGCAGGCACCATCTGAAGTGGGCCGTCGCCGTCATGCGTGTTGGTCACGAGCAGGAAGGGCTTAACCGTGTCATCGGGGGCGGCCTGGTACACGCGAGGCAACTGGCACAGTGCCCAAACCCGCCGGCCGCCACGCAGGCAGCCGGCGGAATGGAACGAGACCAGCCGGTCGGCGACCAGGGCGCCCAGGAACTCGAACAACTGTCGGTTCTCGAACACGCGATACGTCTTGCCGACGACCCCAAGCAAGTTACGAGTGTCGGACCTGACGTTGGCGAGGTGATCAGGCAGCGGAGTGGTCTTCCAGCTCTGCGGGTCAGTCGCCTGCACGGGCCACTGTTCCACCTGCCAGTCGAGCCCGGCAGCCTTCAGGGCGTCGACCGCGGTACGGGCGCGGCTGATGTCGACGCCTAGGCGTTCCCAAACAGGGGACGGCGGTGTCGGTGTGATCGTGGCGATATCGGGAAGGTCGCTATCGAGGTCGGTGGAGTCTTGAGGGTTAATCGTGGTCATGGTCATAGGTGAGTCCTTTCTTGAGAGGGTGAAGAGGAAGTCGAGACAGAGGATGGGAATGTCCCCTGTCAGGTGTGCGAAGGTGTGAGCCAGTTCCGGCCGAGCCAGTCAGTCTCGGCGGCCAAGGCATCGCTGCGGCGGGTGAACGGACCGAGCGCTGGCCCCGACACGGGCGAGAGGTCGGCCCACCACTGTCCCTGCGAGTCGGGCTCGACGTGGCTCGCCCGGGTCACGGCGATATCTCCTAGGCGGTTCAGGTCGATCGTCTCGGCATAGACACATTTGGCAGTCCCGTCGGGCAGAATGAGCAGCGTCATGCCGCCGCCCCCTCCCCGCCGGCGCCGTTGTTGCCACGGCCTTGACGAAGAATCCGTCGCCGCGGCTGGTCGACCAGCATGCCGTCCAGCACCGACTGCACCGCCGAGAGTTGGGTCGTCACCTGCTGCCGGAGTGAGTTGCTGTTGCGGACGATGTGCGGGTCGACCCCCGACAGCGTCTGGCTCGCGGTTTCGACCAGGCGGTCCAGGTCGGCGTTGCTGCGAACATTCAGATGCTTGAAGCGGTCGAAGAATTCACGCAAGTTGTTGACCGCCGAGTCCCGGAACACCTTGCGTTCGCCGTCGGGCCCGGCAGTCAGACGTTCGACCAGGTGCGACACCAGCTTGCTGAACTCACCCACGAACGCTTCTTCCGCCAGGCGAACCGCCTCGTCGAACCGTTCACTGATTCGCCGACGTTCCTGCTGGTACAGCTCGGGATTCAGCCGGGCCAGGTACTCCGGAGCATCGACGCTGGGGAAATCGAAGTCGACGGCGAAGAGACCCCGCAGGGTGGGCGGGTAGTCGGCGGGGTTGTAGAGCCGCCCCAGCCGGTCGGCAGCGGCGGACCTGAGCTGACCGAAATGGTCGTCCAAGTTCGCCACTGCGGCATCTAGCTCGGAGCGGAACTGGGTCAGGCGGGTGTTGAAGGCCTCGATGTCGTCCTGTCGGATCAGCCGGATGCCCGGGTCGGGGTACGGCAGAGTCACGGCTTTCCAATAGCTGACGATCTGTGACCGTAAGGCCGTCACCTGCTGGAAGGCCTCATGCTTCGTGTCCAGCAGCTTCTTGGCGGCGGACAGATACTGTCCCTCGGCACCAAAGTGCTCGGCAGCCTGGGCCTTCTGTTCGGCGCTGAGGCTCTTGCGGACGCCGAACCAGGTGAACGCGACCCGGACAGCGGCGAAGCTGCGCCGCAGTCGCTGGGCGGCGGCGGGGTCGGAGATCGCGTTTTCGGGCAGAACACGGGCGGATGCGGGCGCACCGGCGGCGGCCCGCCTGTTTAAGGTGGTCGTCATAAGGTTCTTTCACAAAGTTCGAGAAGAGATCAGAACGTGGGAGATGTTGAGGCGAGGAGACGAAAGGGAGAGCGGAAGCGCGAGGCGTGTGTTGCCGTGGCGATTCAGTTGGCCGATGCCCGGGTTACCCGACGCGAGGTAGGAGATGTTGGCTCCGTCGTGCGGGTGTACACCCCCGGTCGGCTGGCATCGAGGCACCGCCCCGCCGCCCAGGTCCTCAGCCGTTCGACACCCTCGGCGGCGGTCACGGCCACCGGGACGACGTGCCTGGCTGCTTCCTGAAGCGGCACATCCAGCAGCGCCGCCAAGCGGCAACAGGACTGGATCTCGGCACCCGTCCACTCCCGGTCCTCGGGCCGCTTGGTATTTGCATTGAGACCGTAGCGCGTCTGGTGGATGGGCCAGATCGCCGACTTCTCGGCCGTGCCGGGGGTGTCCAGGAAGAAGATCCCGTCAAAGCGCTCAGCTCTACTGAACTCCGGCGGCAGCTTGCTCACGTCATTGGCCGTGCAGACAACGAATACGTCACTGGTGTGATCGCTGAGCCAGGTCAGAAGCGTGCCGAACAGCCGGGCCGAAACGCCGCTGTCGCCGCTGCCCGAGACACCGCTTAAGGCCTTCTCGACTTCATCGACCATCAGGACGCACGGAGCCATGGCGTCGGCGATGCGCAGGGCCTGGCGGACATTCTGCTCAGTCTGGCCGACCAGACTGCCCAGCATGGCGCCGATATCCAAGATCAGTGTCGGCCGGCCGGTCTCGTTGCCGAGCGCTTTACAGAACGCGCTCTTGCCGCTGCCTGGTACGCCCAGCAGCAGGATGCCCCGAGGCCGGGCGGCGGCATTGCGGGCGGCCAGCCGCTCGCCTTCCCAGGCGTAGCGGATGGTGCTGGTCAGCGACCAGGGATCGCCGACCGAGGCTCGGCCGTATACCCGCTTCTCCGTCCGGCGGTTCTGACCGTCGTACTCGAACTCGACCCGCGACAGGCCGCCAGCCTTGGTGACGCTCGTCAGGCGGTCGAGTGCGTCCCACGTGTAACTCTGCACGCCGTCGCCGAGCAGGTTGCCGCGGACGTCGTAGTTGAAGTCGGTGTTCTGGTTGAGGTTGTTGAACGCCGAAGCGGCGCCGTTGGCCGACGTGCGGTTGCCGACGCCGTCGTAGGTGTAGGAATAGCTCTCGTTCGTCAGGCCACCAGACGTGTAGGTCTTGGCGGCGGTGGCGAGCTGGTCGTGGGCGTCGTAGCCAAACTCACCGGCGTAGGAGACCGATCCGCCGCCGGGCGTGCTGTAGCTGACGGTCTCGCCGCTGCGCTGGTCGTGGCCGTTGTAGCTGTAGCCGGCCTGGTAAGGCGTGTCGTCCAGGACGTTCGTAACCGAGAGGTTCTGCAGCCGGCCGGTCTGGGGCTCGTACGTCCAACTCGTCTGGCCGACGCCAGGGATGGTGAGTGATTCGACCAGGTCGGTCTGGGCCTTGTAGGCGTAGTCGAAGGATTGCAGCGTCGTGCCGCTGCCGCTCTTGAGGGTGATGGTCGCCAGCCGTTTGCTCACGGAGTCATAAGCATACTCCAGCTTCTGGAAGACGGTGGCACCCCGCTTGAGCGTGATCGACTTGAGCGCACCCGGGGCAGCACCACTGCTGTTCTCCGCCGGGCCGGAATATTCGTACACCACGCCGGCGCCGGTGCCGCCGGACTTATCGAGCTTGAGCTGGTCGAGGTTCGTGTACGCGGCGACGGAGGTGTCGAGATTGCTGCCGCCTTCCAGGCCGACGCCCTGGCTGAACTGGCTGGCCAGCAGCGCCCGCCCGGCGTCGTCGCGGGTGAGGACGCCGTTGACGATGCTGCCATAGCTTGAATCGGTGTAGGTGCTGTGAACGTGTAGAATATCTATGACAAGCCAAAGCATGATTCGAACGAGTCTGCGACGGGCACCGAGTTCTCTTCAGGTGCTTTGTCCCACTCATCCTCGCGGACCCAAAGCGAAATGTGACCGGCGCGATTCGGAATGCAGTGGATCAACAACAGGTTGTCGCCGTCATCGCCTATGGGGAGACTGCCCGTAGGAATGCGCGTGGCGTGTAGTCGCAGTACCTCGCGCACATCGGCGCCGCTCCTAGGATTTTTTGAATCGAGAGAATACAACGTAAAGAGAGAGGTAGCATCGCTAAACGAACCGGCTGGAAGCGATATCGGAAATGGATCGGTGAACGTTCCGCCATTCACTGTCGCCAAGAAATGTCTATACGTATTGGGAATCCGATATCCAAATTCGCCCTCGAATTTGCGCAATTCACTGTCATCCGCCCCGGAAGTTCGCGGACGAATCGTTCCTAGTCCGCCTGATCTGAAATTAATCATACTCTTCCTCGCAAATCGTAGTTTACAATATGAACCCCATCCTCATCGACCCAGCCATTTACTGCACCGGAGACCGGATCCACGACTGGTAGCGATTCTCTATCTGTCCCAGGCTTAAACCTCGGTTCAGTGAATATACCACCTTTGATAAGCTCGCCCCACTTCTGACGAGCGGTCCATTGATAAATATTGTAGTTCTCCTCGTCTACTTCTTCTTTGTGCCCTGTGCGTGGTCCGGCAATATACTCAATTTCGTAATGCTGTTTCCAGAGGTTCGCTATTCCGTCTTTCCAGGTACGAGCAACGAATACCGAACCCGAGTTGTCTGTGAAATAGTAGGGAGCGTTAATTTCTCCAAAAGCGTAGCCACCTATTCCAGCTTCTTTCGCAGCGTCCCGCAGGCTGGTGAAAACACCGATCACGCCGATTGCTTTGAGGGTCACACCCGCGCTAGCAGGAGAAACTATTTTTGAAGCACTATTCGAGACTGCCTTCGCAGGGACGGCAATAGCTGATTGAGTAACCGGCTTGGGTGCCGAGCTCATCTGCTTCAGAAGATTGGAGTTGAGATGCTCCACCAATTCCTTGTATTGCGATGGGCTAATGTTTTGAACTTCGCGAAGCTGACGCGCCATCGAAGCCGAACCTATATGTGGAGTTTGATTGACCAATTTTGGCACCGCTTGCATTTCGCTCTTGTAGATTTCAATTCCATGGGAAGTCCGTACTTTTTGCAAATTTAGGCCATCGTGATGGATTCTCAGTTCATCAAGATCAATGACTGTCCCATAGGCCTGCTTAAAAAACTGCTGTGACTGAATTCGATCAAAGCTAGGATCCCCTGATATGTACATTCTGATAGTTTGCTGCGACCATTGGGAGAAATTCGGCACGCGCCCCTTCATGTGTACGTAGTGCTTTGCCATTCCGTTAATGTCTGGCACCGGTTCTGAGAGTTTGAAAAATCGTCCATCACTTCGGAGCTGGCCTTTGCCGAAGTTCTCCCAAGTATGTACCGGTTGTGGCTCGCTGGGCTCAAGTCCTTTCGCATCCGTGGAGTTCAACGGATCCCCGCCCGCATAGGCATACACGTTCACCCCACCCCCCTCGGCGATCGGGTCGCGGTTCAGGAAACGGCCCTGGCCCGGCGAATAGTACCGGTTCAGGTGGTACTGCAGGTTGGTCTCTTCATCCAACTGCCCGCCGGCATAGCGGTAGCTGCCGACGTTGTTCGCCGTTCCGTCGGCGGACAGCAGGACCCCGTAGGGGTCGTAGCGGAACGTCGCCGCCACGGCGCCGGTGCTGTCGAGGTAGCCGACCAGGCTTCCCGTCGCGTCGTGGATGGCGGTGTAGGTTTGCGGCCCGCTGGAGGGCGTGTGATCGGTGACGGCTAGCAGCCCACCCGCCAGGCCGCCCATGCCCCAGACGTAGCTCGTCCGCAGCGTGTTGTTGCTGTCGAACTCGGCGATCAGCCGTTCGCCTTCCCAGGCGTAGCGGATCGTGCTGGTCAGCGACCAGGGATCGCCGACCGAGGCTCGGCCGTACACCCGCTTTTCCGTCCGGCGGTTCTGGCCGTCGTACTCGAACTCGACGCGCGACAGGCCACCGGCCTTGGTGACGCTCGTCAGGCGGTCGAGTGCGTCCCACGTGTAGGTCTGCACGCCGTCGCCGAGCAGGTTGCCGCGGGCGTCGTAGTTGAAGTCGGTGTTCTGGTTGAGGTTGTTGAACGCCGAAGCGGCGCCGTTGGCCGACGTGCGGTTGCCGACGCCGTCGTAGGTGTAGGAATAGCTCTCGTTCGTCAGGCCACCAGACGTGTAGGTCTTGGCGGCGGTGGCGAGCTGGTCGTGGGCGTCGTAGCCAAACTCACCGGCGTAGGAGACCGATCCGCCGCCGGGCGTGCTGTAGCTGACGGTCTCGCCGCTGCGCTGGTCGTGGCCGTTGTAGCTGTAGCCGGCCTGGTAAGGCGTGTCGTCCAGGACGTTCGTAACCGAGAGGTTCTGCAGCCGGCCGGTCTGGGGCTCGTACGTCCAACTCGTCTGGCCGACGCCAGGGATGGTGAGTGATTCGACCAGGTCGGTCTGGGCCTTGTAGGCGTAGTCGAAGGATTGCAGCGTCGTGCCGCTGCCGCTCTTGAGGGTGATGGTCGCCAGCCGTTTGCTCACCGAGTCGTAAGCATACTCCAGCTTCTGGAAGACGGTGGCTCCCCGCTTGAGCGTGATCGACTTGAGCGCGCCGGGGGCTTGGCCGGCGGCGTTCTCCGCAGGTCCGTAGTACTCGTACACCACGCCGGCGCCGGTGCCGCCGGACTTGTCGAGCTTGAGCTGGTCGAGGTTCGTGTACGCGGCGACGGAGGTGTCGAGATTGCTCCCGCCTTCCAGACCGACGCCCTGGCTGAACTGGCTGGCCAGCAGCGCCCGACCGGCGTCGTCGCGGGTGAGGACGCCGTTGATAATGCTGCCGTAGCTGGAATCGGCGTAGGTGCTGCCTTGGGATTCGCCGGCGTTGTTGTACGTGAACGTCGCCGACTGCCGCGCTGACTGCCCCGGCCGGGTGAGGCCGGTCTGCTGGAACCCGCCGTTGTAGGTGTAGACGTCCTGCGAGTTGTCGGCCCAGGTCTTGGTCTTGAGCAAGCCGGTGCGGTTGTCATAACTCCACTGGGTTGTGGCAGCCCCGGAGCCGTCGAGTTCACCCGACCTGAAGGTCTTCAGCGACGTCATCTGCCCGGTCTGGGCGTGGTACGCCATCCGCAGCGGCAGCAGACCTGAACCTTCCTGTGTGGCCTGCCGGCCCTGATCGTTGAGGGTCTGCGACTGCTCGCCGCCGCCCGGCCGGGTGACGGCGGTGGGTGCGTTGGTCTTGTCATCGAAGTTGGCAAAGACCTGCGTGCGGCCGTCGGGGAAGGTGATCTTGCTGACCGTGCCGTCGGGCCGGCGTTCGTACGTCGTGGTGCCCCAGGCGGGGTCGTAGACGGTTTCCAGCCGGCCGAGAGCGTCGTAGCCGTAGAACTCGGAGGTAATCGGCGTCGAGCCGCTGGTGCCGAATCGCTCGGTCGAAATCAGGAAGCCGGACTTGTAGGTTTCGACGGTCCGGGTGAGGTCGGGCGCTTTGGTGGTGACGCGGTAGCCTTCGCCTTCACCGGGCGAGAGGAACTCGACGGCGGACGTGGCGGTCTGGCCGTTGACGACTGCCTTGCCGTCGAGGCCGTGGTTGGAAGTCGTGGTGGTGGAAGTCGAGACCCCGCTGTCGGCCAGTGACTTGGTCACGATTCCGCTCTGGTCGCCGCTGTCGGCGATGCGCGTGGTGCTCTTGCGATCCACCACCGGCGTGTACTTGCCGTCGCGGTCCATGTCGAGAATGACGTCGGTCAGGCCGGTGTTGAAGTCGAAGCGGTAGAGCGTGATCGTGCCATCGAACCCGCGGGTGCGGCTGACCCGGCCGTTTCCGTCATACTCGGTCGTGGCGAAGGCGATCGCGTCCGTGCCGGCATCGGCCGGGGCAGACTTCTCGACCCGATAGGGGCGGCCGAGGCGGTCGAAGAAGGTCTTCGTCCAGTTCAGGCCGCCGTTGGAGGACTCGAGCGTCCAGGTGTCGCCACGGACGGGATCGGTCATTGACTGAATTGCGACTTCGTCGACGAACGAGGTCATGACCAGTCCCACCTTCAGTCGCCCCCCCCGTGGCGAAACGAACTTGTCCCGCCAATCAGCGATTGTGAGCCGATACTCAGCAAAGATCGGGCTGCTCACGCCCTGGGCGTTGACGACCTCGCTCAAGTCCAGTGGCTGGCAATCGACGATCCGGCAATTGTCGATCTTCACGTCCGCCAGGGCCGGCTGATCGGTGGAATCGCACAATGAAAGGCGGCCCGTTCTCCCGATTTCGTTCCCGAGCTTGGCAAGCTCGGTGTACGGCGTGCGAAAGCTCCAGACGTTCGGCTTGAGGCCCGGCTCCCAGACGATCGGCCCCTCTGGAAGCAACGCGAGCGCCACCGTCTGCGGCCCTTCGCTGGCTTCGAAGTAGCAAAGATTGTTGCGGGTTGCGCTCATCGCTTCGCTACTCCATTAAACGCGATCTGCAGAAGGGCAACACAAAGCTCGCTTCGCTCCGCTTCCGTGGCCGAACCGTCGGCGATCAGCCGTTCGATCAGCAGCAAGCGACTCATGTTGAAGCCGAGGGACGCGCCGTGAATCAAGGTCATTGCACTCATTCGAACCTCCGGGCTGATCGGTGGCTTTGTACAGAAACACCGGTCCGCTAGTCGATCGGGTCGGGGACAGGAATGTGTCCCAGCGCCTCCGGGTGCTTGTGCCGAAGCTCCTCAAACCTCAGCCGGCTCGCCTTGGCGTTGACCTGCAGGTTGTGCAGTTCGGAATACTTCTGCTGCAGAGCCTGATGTCGATTGTCCAGTTCTCGCAGCACGCGCTCGCGCTCTTCCTTGAGTTCCCTGATCGCCTCTCGTGCATTTTCAACGCCGCTATCCAGGCCCACCCCTTTCTTCACCGTAGCCAGCAACTCGCGGGCGAGTTTGATCGCTTCTGCGTCGGCGTACACCTGGTCGGGAGTCTTGCCGAGTAGGTCTACCGTCTCCTTCAGTGCATCGGCGTCCTCTGGTTTCGTGGAATCCGACTCCAGAAGAGCCGCGTAGGCCTTAAGTGCCTGGCCGCGATTCTTCTCGCCGCGAGACAAAAACATTGAGATGAGCTTCGTTCCCATTTTCCATCGTCCTTTCGGTTTTCGATAGCGGAGCAACATGCTCCAGCGGTCTTTTCAGGTTGCTGCAGCTACTCGTCGCGCTCAAAGCCACCGAACTTCGGCGGCGGCTTCGGCACTCCGCGTCCGTCGCCGAAGTGCAACATCATCAGCGAGCGGGGCGACATCTTGGACATCTGGTCACTTGTGACGAAGTCGCCGCCGAGCGTGTTCGAAGGACGGCCCGGCACCAGCCCTCCTGGAATGAGAGAGTAGACAGGTCGCGATTCCGCCGCCGGCGTGGGTGTGGCGAGCGAGGTTTGAATCAGCTCAAGCGACGAAGGCTGCCGCGCAACCGGCGCGCTGACTGGCGGCACGGAAGGCGGAGGGGGCGATGCGACGTTTACGCCAGCCGTCTTGGCGAGAAAATCCAACTCCATGCACTCGGCGGGGCTGATGTTCCTACCCGATTCAAACTGCGTTCGAAGTGTCTTTAATCTCGCCTGATCGGCAGTGCTCAGTGTTCGCATCGCTTGCCTTCCCTTTGCTCACCACTTCTGCCAGCTCTTAGAGAGGAACGCGGTGACAGACGGGTCTACGCTGCCTTCGCGGACTGCCATCCCGGCCTGACGGCATCGCTCGGCAGCGTTGGCATCCGTCGTCGTCGCCGTGCCATTTGTGAACTTCACGCCGCACGTTTCGCCAGTGAAAGTCTTGTCCGCAGTTTCGATCTTGAAAACTTGCACCGCTTCCTCACCGAAGGGTCAGTGTCCGATGCCCGTGGGAAGGTCCACGCCAGCGAGCAGCTCGCCGTTGGCAATCTTCAGATCCTTTAAGGTTCGGAGCGATTGTTCCGCTCCCATGACGCGTTGTTCCAGATCGGATTGCGCTTGAAGCACCTCAAAGTGCTTTTGCCGTCGTTCCTCCATTACGCGCTGAGTCTCTTTCACGCTTTCCTCGACGGCCGCCGCCGCTTCCGTGCGTGCCTTCGCCAGGTCGCTGCCGTGAGCAATTCGCTCTTTCAACGTCTGAACCTGCTGCAACGTCCGCAGGTCTGCCCCCATCGCGGCGGCGTCCTTGCCCAGCGTGTCGGCGGCCTCTTTCAGTCGCTCGGCATCCTTGGGGTCTTTGCTGTCGGATTCCAGCAACTCCACGTAGGTCTTGTAAGCGGACGTGCGGCACTTCTCAGTGGTTGCCGTCGCCATGCTGATCAGCTTCATTCCCATCGGTCGTGTCCTTCCCGGCCGTCCGGCCGGCGTTAAGTCATCCCGCTCGGCGCGACGGCGTCTCAATCTTGAGATTGGCCACGTATCGCGACACTGCGGGCCTGGTGATCGTCATTCCGCGAACCTTCAGCCAGTCGATCAACTGTCTGACCGTCGCTCCTGGCTTCATCGCCGCCAGGTGAAACTCGCTCAGCGTCTGCGGCTCAAGCCCGGAAATCTTGCTCCGCTTGCCGGGCTTTTTCCGAGTGCGATTCAGTGTCGTTTTGCCGACCTTTATGCTCGGTTGCACGGCGGGCTTCACGCCAAGCGATTCGGCCAGGTCAGCGCGGGTCCGGAGCTGCCACAGCACAGCGTTGACGCGTTTGCGGGCGGTTCCTTCCGAGATGCCAAGCCATACGCCGATCGACGCCTGGCTTTCTCCGGCCAATGTGCGGCGGAGAATCTCCCGCCCTTCGTCGTCCAACGCGGCTTCGGCAAGCTCCACCGCGTCAGTGCTGGCGTCGATCCATCGGGTTGGTGACGGGCAACGTTCGTCGGCGACGGCGTGTGCGTCGCGGTGGATGTCATCGCTGGCCGACATCGACAGCACGCTGAACGTGCGACAGCGCGACGGCTTCAGCATGTCATCCACGCCGCCGTCGCCGATCTGGATGTTGGGGTTGGAGAACAGCGCCCGAAGCTGCTCGTAAGCCTCTTCCTTCGTTGGCAGCCTTCCGTTGACGCGGACAAACCGCTTCCGAATCCGCCGCATGATGAGCTTGCGTCGCGTGGCGTATGCGCCCGGGCGTCCGCGTCGCTGGCCGTCGCGGACCGCGTGAGCAACCCGCCCGGCGACGTATCGGAAGAGGCCCTGGCGGTTGGCGTTGGCGATGGTTTTGCAACCCCAGTCGCGGAGCGAAACGATCAGCTCAACTACGGCGTCCTGTACCACGTCATCCGGCGACGGGTTCTGCCATCGCCAAGCGTGGCGCTTGTACTCGCGGTAGGCCAGGTAGACCGCTATCGGCAAGGCCGCTTCGGTGACGGCGTGGAATCGCTGATCGTTCTCGGGGTCTGCCAGGTACGCCGCCAGGAGCGGCTCGAATGAAGCGTCCCGAATGTGATCGGAGAGCTTGCGCGCGTAAGCGGGCGGAAGGTCCTGCCAGAGGTCGCGCAGTTGCTTCCCGGCGAGGTGGAATGCGGTTGGGTTGCCGTCGGCCATCCGTGGGGCCTCTGCCGTTGCGTCATGCGATCGGACAGAGCGCGGGCGTCGGCGGTGAGCCGAGCGTGCTGGCGTGCTGAGCGGATGCTCAGGAGTCAGGTTGGCGTGTCAGGCGTGGGCGGGAAGTCCATTGCCGCCGGCCTGTTAGAAGCTCGCGAGAGCAGGCGGGAGGGGGATACCAGACATCGACGCCTGTTGTCAAGTTTCCAAGGCAAGTGGCCAGAGGAGGCTAGCGGTCATCTCTCGAATCCGCACGAAATGCGGAATCGGGAGAACATCAAAAAACAAGGGGGAATTGCGTCATTTTCGACGTTGCTTTCGCGAGGCCTTTAGGTCTTGTTTTTTCGGTCCGGCGATCGCTCGTGGCTTCAGCTTCGAAAGCTGGTCTTTGAGCTCGGCACGCTTGGCATCGAATTCCGCTATCCGGGTGTGGGCGACAGATGGATCCTCGCAATAGCATTCAGCGCGAAGACTCATGTACTTTTCGACCAGTCGGTAGAACGGATTACTGAGGAGCGATTGCCGCACTTTACCCAAGATCGCGACCGGGTCTAAGTCCTCTCGCTTTCGGTTCCGACCGGGCAGTTCTAGATGGTGAACCGCCGCATACTTTGGAACGCTGTACTCAAGATCGAAGTCCAATCCAACTCGATCCATGCCTGGACCGGCTATCGTTATTGCAGCGTCTGACAGAGAGATCGGGATTCCTTCTTCCAGGGGGATTTGGAGGAGTTCTTCTGCGACGACTTCCCAAGGGATTGTCTCGGCATGCTCCACTGTCTCCAGAAACCGAACAATGTCCCGCCTGTAACGTGTAGCCAGTTCGTGCAACAGGTCATTGTCTGAGACGATCGACAAACCCGGCTGTGTTGAGCTGGTGGGCGGCGGCCAGTCCTGATCGTCGTCGACAAGCCACTCAAGTGGAATTTCTAACGCGCGGGCTAGCTTGAGCGCGATGTCGGCCCGGGGAATCGAGCCAGACGCGATGTAGTTGCTGATTGCCGTGTCGGGCAACCCTACCGATCGTCCAGCGTCGGCCTTGTTCCGTCCCGCCGATGCCTTTCGAAGTTTCTCCGTGATCTTCACAATTCGACCTTACCTCACTTGAGTCACGACTATCTACACGGCAGCGGCGAAAGAGCCCAATCAACACAAATGCACCAAGTTTCACACTTATGCTTGAGTTTTCTGTGTGATCAATGTATTCATTGGGCCTTGGACGATTCCCGTTCGCGGAGGATGCTTGATGACAATCCATGAGAAGCTTGAACGACTGACGCGATTTGCTAGCCGATCAGCTGTGTCCAAAGCCGCTGGATTCGGCACCGCCACGCTTGCGACGACCCTCGCTCGGAGATCCGGGGTGACTACCGACATGGCCGCCGCGTTTGCGCGAGTGCTCGGCGTCGATCCTGCATGGCTGATGGATGACCGAAGATCGTGGCCGCCTTTGATGGTCCCTGACATTTCCGAGCGATCCGAGTCGCGAGAGGCCAACGAGCCGATTCGCGCCGCATGATACGTCGGCGGGTCACCGGCCCGGATGAACGGGTGACAACGCGGGCGTAAGACGCTCGCGAGAGAGGCAGGCCCGAGCCGGGGCAGTCGTCCCGGCCGGGCCTTTGAAACACCAGATGAGATGACACGCTCAATTAAGTCCATCTCCGCCGCGACGCCCGGCAGCCTGGCGAATCCGCCGCACCGGCCTAGCTCGCGTCGGCACTGCGCGCCGATCCGTGCCGATGGCATCTGGGGGATACCGGCAAACAACTCTCGTATGTCCAAGTCTTCGAAAAGCGATTACGAGAACCGCTTGCGGATGTTGGTTTACCTCGCGCTGCAGTTGCTACTGCGGGACAACCAAAAGGGGATGCGCGACGTCATGTCGATCATCGGCCCTGCGCCTGGCAGCCGGGCGGCAAAGCACAGGGCGAAAACTCGGCGAGCGAAGAGAAAGTTCTGAAAGAGCAATGGCGACCGTGAGGGTCGGCAAGCAAAAAGGGAATGAGGAATCGCATGGATGCGAACAGCAGCAACACGTCGGACTCGTCACTGAACGTCATGGCCGCCGCGACGATCATCGGGACTTTCACCGCCGCCGAGCTGCGGACGCTGTGCGGCCTCCTGGCCGGCGAGCTTGCGACGGCGAAGAGCGCCGCCGAGCCCGAGCTGGTGACGCGGGAAGAGATTCAGCGGCGAAGCGGCTTCCTCGCCGCCCGTGCCGTCTCCGCCGCGACGCCGGGCAAGCTGCTCTGTCGCTGGTGTGGCAGTGCAAAGAACGGGTTCGACGGGCTGCGTCGGCATTACGCATCGATTCACGCCGACGACATTCGGGCGATGCCGGCCAGCAACTTCGGCGACGCCTTTGGTGCGATCACGGCGAAGCGCAAGAAAGCGGCGGCATTCGACAAAGCCACGGGCGGAGCGTTCGCCGCCGGCAAAGCGGCCAGCTCGAACGCAGGGCCGTCGCCCGCTCAAGCGGGCATCGAAGGGCCTTCGAAGCCTCAAAACGCTCTGGAGGCCGGGAGAGAAGCAAAGCAATAGACCACGCGAGCGGCCAAGGACGGCCCGAGTGGGCCGCCGTCCGCGATCGCGGCAACGGCTCCGAACTGGAGCAGCAAGGAAGGTGTGTGATGAAACGCAAGAGACGCAAGCCGGACTATTCCGGTTGGACGATCTGGCGGCTGCACGAATGGGCTGTGGGCGGGCTCGGCGAAGCCATCGGCTACTTGGTGACGACGGGCGATCGCTTTCCGAGACCGGTCGCATTCGTGCCTGACACCGGTGCGGAAGACTTCGCCCTGGCAAGGTCCATTCGCGATCGTGGAAATGTGAGGAAGTCGGGCCGACTCGACGTGCTGACGCTCAGCCTTCGGCGGTTCCCGAAATGGATGTTGAATCTCCCGTTGATCCCGATCGGCGAGAGCGGCCAGCGAATCAGGACCGCGCGAGCGGCATTCGAGGCCGGGATGTACGTAGGGATCGCATCGATCGAAGGGTTCTCGCTGATCACGCGTGGCAGCCTGGCAATGATAAGCCCGCTGGGGACGCCAGAACTGATCGAAGATCGCCGCACAGTGCGGGAAGAGTTGCAGCGTGCCGGAGACGCTGTCGGCAAAGTCTGGATGGCCGCGCAGAGGTCTTCCGGCGAGGCGATTGGCTATGTCGTGAGCGATCGCGAGACCGGCCGCCCGTGGGCTTTCGTTGGTGGATGCGACCCCGACGTTGATCTGGCACGGGCTCGCCGAATCGCTCGCCGCCCTCAGTTGGCGAGCCGCCCGGAAGCAATCGATCTTCGGACTCGTGTTCCGGCTGTTCTGGCGAACGTGCCGGTGTTGCAACTCCGGCTTTGGCCGGCAGGAGGCGACTACACAGAAACCTCAGATTCGCAGGCTTGCGAGTCGGCGACAAAACGACTTCAGGAAGCGGCATCCGCGTCGAAGCTCGACAGCCGGTTGCTTCGGCTGCGGATCGCGTACGGCCCAACGTCCACAGCGGAAATAAAACGACCGCCGGAAGCTCCAGACATCGCCAAGCTTGGCGGCAACGTCGATGTCAGAGAGCAGGAGTCGGCGGTCGCGTAGATCAGACTTCCATTAACACCGGGCTCTCCGCGA
The DNA here is from genome assembly GCF_015169395.1 of Humisphaera borealis. Lineage (GTDB taxonomy): Bacteria > Planctomycetota > Phycisphaerae > Tepidisphaerales > Tepidisphaeraceae > Humisphaera > Humisphaera borealis. Next base: position 5,255,722 of record NZ_CP063458.1, on the reverse strand, counting down.
AAGCGGTCGGACCGGCATTAAAGACCACGGGACTGTACCTCATGACGCAATCACTGCCAACCTCTTCTTTGCCGGCGGCGGTCCCACCGCCGGCCCCAAAGGGTGTCGCCTGGATCGAAGCCACAGAAGCAGCGAGGCGATCGGGCCTGGACGAACGGCACGTTCGCCGCGAGTGCGCCGAGCGATGGCTGGCGGCGGGCTTGGCTCGCCAGGTGCGCGGTCAGGGTCGCCGATCGCGGTGGGAGGTTCGCGAGGACGCCGATCCGCGATTCGCCCGCGTGCTGTTCGCCGAGCAGCTTCCGGCGGACCTGCGGACGTTGACCGATGCCCAGCGTGCCACCGTCATCGAACGGGAGCAAATCCTGAAAGCCTGGCACGGCGAGTTGGCGGCGGGCCTGGCGGCGGGCCGCACACGCGATCAGGTGACCGCGGACTTTCTCCGCAAGCGGCAAATGCTGGCGGCAAAGACATCCGCCGCGAAGGTCCCGAGCCGGCGCACGCTCGAATTGTGGGCGACGGCATACCGTTGCGACGGCCGAATCGGGCTTGTCGATCGACGGTCGGTGAAAGTGGAGTCCGGCCAGGTGATGGGGCCGGGCGACGACGTCGACCCGTTCTTTACCATCCTCCGCGATCTCTACTTCTCAACCCGGCGGCCGAGCCTGCGACAGTGCTGGAGCGACGCGCGGGAGATCGCCGCAGAGCAGGGCGTCGGCCAGCGGTCTTACGATCAGAGCAAACGCTACATCCGATCGCTGCCCAAGGCGGCCGTGCTGATGCATCGGGAAGGCGACAAGGCTTACGGGGACAAGGCCGAGCCGTTCATCGAGCGGGACTTCGGCCAGCTTGCCAGCAATGAACTCTGGTGCGCGGATCATCACCAGTTCGACGTATGGGTGAGCGCGGGCGGCAAGTTGGTGCGTCCGTGGCTCACGGCCTGGCAAGACCTGCGAAGCCGGATGATCGTGGGCTGGAAGATCTTCGCGCACGACCCGAATCAGGATGTCATTCTGGAAGCGCTGGACGCCGGGTTTGAGCACTTCGGCATTCCCGAGGGTGTCTACATCGACAACGGCCGCGACTACCGTTCATACGCGTTGACAGGCGAGACGCGGGCCCAGCGGTTCATCCGGAGCAAGTCATTCCGTCTGCAGCTCGACGCCGACGATGTGGCCGGCCTGTTCGCCGAGCTGCAGATCGCCCGGCAGCACTCCCTTCCCTACAACGCCCGCGCCAAACCCATCGAGCGATTCTTCGGCACGCTGGAGCTTGGCTTCGGCAAGCGGTTCACGACCTACTGCGGCAACAAGCCGGACAATCGGCCGGAAGTTCTGCAAAGCCATCTCGACAAAGGCGAAGCGCCGACGCTGGAAGAGTTTTCCCGGCTCTTCTCCGCGTGGCTTGACGCTGACTATCACGCCAAGGCCCACACCGGCGACGCGATGGAAGGTCGGACGCCGGCGGAGGTCTACGCGGCCTGCCAGACCACGCGACGCGTGGCGACGGCGGATCAGCGGGCGATGCTGCGGTGGAAGTGGACACCGATTCAGAAGGTCGGACGCAACGGCGTCCAGTACCGAGGCATCCGCTACGGCCAGTTCGATGCCGCGATGGTTCAGCGGTTCGGGGAAGAGGTTCGGTTGCGGGTTGACCCGGCGGACCTTACGCGCGTCGCCGTGTACACGCCGGATCGGAAGTTCATCGCGGTCACCGCGTCGAACGTGCGGCTACCGTTCGCGGCCAAGGATGAGCAGTCGGTGCGTGAGGCGATCGCCCGACAGCGAACCGTGCGGAAGGATCGCCGGCGATACTTCGAATCACGCGATCGCCAGGGGTTCACGACGACCGATCATCTGCACTCCATCAACGTCGAACGCGTTCGGGCGGAAGTCGCCGCCAGGGCTGCGGGCGCGCCGAACCTTCGAATCGTCCAGACCGAAAACGACCCGGAGCTTGCCAAGCTCGGGAACGCGCTCAAACGTCCGGCCGATCGTACGAAGCCTGGCGAGTCCGCCGAAATCGACTTGCTGGACATCTTCGCCAAGGGGCCGCTGCCGATTCAGGCGTCCGGCGGCGAATCCACCGTTGACCTGCTCGGCGTGCAAGGCGACCCGTTCGAGCAGCTCCGCCAGCGGTTCATTTACGACCGGCAAGAGGAACCCGAGGCAGAGGCGGAAGAGCCGTTGTCCCTGGGAGAGATCATGCGCCGGCGAGAGGCAATCGGGTGACCCCATGAACAACCGAGACAAGCCAATCGATCGCCTTGTTGACCAGAGCCGCACGCTCGGTTCCGGACGCGTCATCCGCGACCCGGCAAACGTGACGCCGGAGCAGGCATCGGCCGTTGTCCGAGCCTACACGGAATTCCAGATGCGCACGCGCATCAGCAATGCAAAAGCCGCCCGATCCATTGGAGCGAGCGAGGCCGCACTGACTGCGATGGTCAGGGGCGAGAGAGACGGCAACTGGCAAGACCTGGCCGTTGATCTGGACCGCTGGCTTGAAGACGAACTGAAGCGGGAGAACGCACCGAAGCCGACAGACTTCGTATGGACGACCGTTGCCGAGGAAGTGCTGGCCGTCGCGGAAGCGACCATCGAGTTGAAGACAATCGGCCTTGTCTACGGCGACACAGGCATCGGCAAGACGCTCGCTCTCAAGGCCGTTGCAGCCGAGAAGCCTGGCACCGTGTTTGTGTCGGTCGAAACGGCGTGCGCATCGTCTCACGGGCTGATAGAGGCGATCGGCCACGAGATTTGCGGGACGTCGCTTGCGAAGTGGCACCAGTCGCGACAGGCGCTGGTGAAGATCAAAGAGCAGCTCAAGGGGACTCCACGCCTGCTGATTATCGATGAGGTTCACAAGCTCTGCTCGGACAGCGATTCTGACAGGGCATTGAACGTCATTCGCGACCTTCACGACCACACGGAAATCCCGATCCTGCTGAGTGGCAGCACGGACCTGGTGGCTTACCTGGAACGCCGCCAGACCGGCGGGCGTGAGCCGTTGGGCCAAATCCGATCCCGCATAGGTATCCGCCGCGATCTGTGCGAGCGGTCCGGCGGCGGAAGCGACGGCGGACCGCTCGGCGCTCCGCTGTTCAGCGCCGAGGAGGTTCGCAAGGTATTCGCGAAATCAAAGATGCGGCTGGCGTCCGACGCTGTCGGCTACCTGATGCAACTGGCGAACCTCCCCGGATCCGGCGGGCTGCGCGCATGCCGAAACATCGTGGTGATGGCGACGAAGATTCACCAGAGCCGAGCAAGCGAATTGACGGCCGACATGCTGCGGAGCGTACACGCGATGTTGGTCAATCGGCGGGCCTTCGAACAGGTCGAGGCCCGGATGGAAGAGGCGCGACCCGTAGTCACCGCGAAGATCGGCTGAATCATGACGGAGACACCCGATGACAACCTCTGGATGACCCGCCTGACCGAGAGTGAGCGGCTGGAACTGCTTCGCAAGCGGCGGATCGTTCAGTGGTGGGAAGAGGCCCGCCAGGAAGGCAAGCGGAACGGCCGGCGGGAACCCGAAGTGACGGCGGGCTTCCTCCTGATGGTTTCGGCGATCGGTTGGGAGCTGTCGCGGTCCACGCTGTTCGGCTGGCGGCGGTCATACCTGGCGAACGGCCTACGCGGCCTCCACGATGAACGCTCGGCGGCCGTGAGCGGCCAGGAGGACTATCACCCCTTCTTGGCCGAGCTACGGCGGCGGTATCTCGGCGGCGGGCTGCTATCGGCTCGGGTCTGCTACCAGCTCACAGTGGATGAAGCGAAGTCAAAGAAATGGGCAGTGCCAACTCTGAGGTACTGCCGGCGGTTCCTTAACGCGGTGGTTCTACCCGCGCTGAGGCGAGAGAAGGGGACGGATTGAAGCCCGATCGAACGTGCTTCAATCGACATTCGAGGTCAGTTTAAAAAGCCGGGCCGAAAGGCCGGGCTTCCAGTGCGCGCAGATGCCGGGCGCAAAGTACCTGCCCCAAGGCGCAAAGTAGGCCGCCCAACCACAGCATTCAAGGCCCGTGCTGGATTCAAGGTTTTCGCTTGCAAATCGAGCATTTGAACTTAACATATACCGTACTAATAGGCCTGCCCAGATCGTCCGCCTTTGGCGGTCGTTCGGGGTTTGGCTGGCGCTGGTTGGTGCCTGGTCGTCGCGGGTGTGATCCGTCGTCGGTCGGGGTGTCGGACCGGGTGGCGTATGGCGGGATGAAGGTTTTCTGTCGGCGGGTCGCGTGGCTCGTCGCGGACGCGGCATTGGCGTATCGACTCGGACGATTCGACAGCGGCTGTGACATTTCAAGGAGCCGCGCACGAAGTAGGCGGGCGTGGGACGCGGCATCGCGCCGTTTCCGCGCCGTTCCGGCTTACTTCGTGCGCGGCTCTCTCGGAGCGTCATGCGCGGTGGAGGATCGAGCCGAGCGGTCTTGTTTCGGGAGGTAGAAGGCAACCATAGGAAGCCGACGTCGAGGGTTGGCTCGGGTTCGTTCGGCGAAATCAGGAACCCGTTGGGTTCGTTCGGCAGTTTGAGCCGCCGCCTCGGGTTCGTTTGGCGAGTAGGCGATCGCCTTGGGTTCGTTCGGCCTGACGCCTAGCGACCTTGCCGGACTGACAACGCTCAAGAGCGAAGGCGACGCGCCCGTCGGCGGCGGGACAGAAGGCCGGTTGCTGCGACGGCGATGCCGGCGAGCGACGCGGGTTCGGGAACGGCGCTGAGCTGGATGTTGTACCCGCCGCCCCCTCCGACATCCTGAACTCGAACCTCCCACGCTTCGCCGACATTGCTCGGCAAGTCGAAGAGATTGGAGACCGTCAGGAGGTCGAGCGGGGCACCGGCCGCATCGGTGAGCGCGCCGGCGTGTGCGATGGTGAACCAGGCGTCCGGGTCAACGGCCCCTGCGGGCGCTGCCGAGCCCTGCTGGACGATGTCGATCTTGAACTTCGACGCGGGCGTAGCCGAAATCTTCAGCGTGCCTGCGCCGAGTTCGGCGAGGTCCCAGCCGGTGCCGGGTGCGAGCGATGGGTCGGCGATTTCCCAGCGGTAGGTGCCGCCGCCCTGCCATTCCTGTCCGCCGCTCGTGGTGATCGTGCCGACGCTGTTACCCGGCGAAAGTGTTCCGAGGCCGGCGATGGTGAGGTTTCCCGCGATGCTGCCCGAGCCGCCGATGGTGCCGCCGCCACTGACGGATACGGCTCCGGAGCCGGTAGCCGATCCGGTCGAGTTGTTGGCGAGCAACGTGCCGGCGGTCACGGAAGTCGGGCCGCCGTAGGTGTTGGCACCCGTGATGGTCAGGACGCCGCCGGTGCTCTTGGCCAGCGCCAGCGACGCGGTCGGACCGTCTTTCAGAAGACCGCCGAAGCTGCTCGATCCGGTGATGGTCAGTGTCGCCGTGCCGGATGCGGCCGAGTTGGTGACCTGGCTGACGGCCGATCCGGCCGAGGCAATGCCACTGAGGGTCTGGTCAAACCCGCCGAGATCAAAGGTGCCGGCGGTGTTGCTCGAGGCTTGGCCGAGTGTCAGCGTGGAACCGACTGGAATGCCGTTGAGTACGCCGTTCTTGAGTGTCGCCCCGCCGTACACCAGCGTCGGTCCGTTATAGGTGCTGGCCGCGCCCGCAAGAGTGACCGTGGCGGCGTCGATGATCAGGTCTGAGTTGGCGTTGGCACCGGTGATGTTGCCGTTCACGACAAAGGTGCCGCCGGTCAGCGTGAGCTTGGTACCGTTCTTGGTGATTGCTCCGCCGAGGGTCAGAACACCGCCGCCGCTGTTGCGGACCACGCTGCCGATGCTGTTGGCGACGACGGTAATCGGCCGATCGAGGGTCGCGGTCGGCCCGGTGTACTCGAAGGTGCCGCTGGTTGTCGCTGCACCGAGCGTGATGGCGCTCGATGCGACGCCGAGTGGCTGTGCCGTGCCGTTCGTCGCGACGCTGCCGACCCGGAGGGTTCCGTTCTGGATGGCGACGGCGCCCGTGAAGGTGTTGGTTCCGGCGAGCGTCCAGGTTCCGGTCCCGTCCTTGGTGACGGAAACCACGCGGTTGGCGCTGGTGGCCGTATCGAGCCAGTCGGCGACCGCGCCGTTGACGATACCGTTGCCCGGACCGCCGATGAGCAGCGTCCGCGCACCGGTGGCGGTGTTGGCGTCGATAAGGCCGTTGAGGGTAAGTGTGTCGGCGAGAGAGACGACCCTGCCCTGGCCGCCACCGCCGTTCACCAGCGCGATGTCGCCGTTGATGATGTTATTCCCGGCAACGTTGACGATCGCTCCGGGGTTAGTGCCCGAACCGTCGCTGCTGGCCCGGAAGTTGATGCCAGCCGCGAGTGTGATCGGACCGGCCGAGCCGTCGAGCCGCAGGCTCGGCAGCGAAGCGTTCGCAAGACTGACCGACTTGGGGCCGATGCCTAGCGCGCTGCTGTTGGTGATCACCAGGGAACCGGCGTTGACGGTCACGTTGCCGGTAAAGGTATTGGTTCCGCTGAAGGTGATCGTACCGCTTCCGGCCGCGCCGATCGTGACGGCGTTGGTGCCGGCACCACTGCTGGTGATGTTGTTCGAGATCACCAGGCTGTCGCCGCGAAGAATGTTCAGCGTCGCGATGCCGGCTGCGGCGGGGTTGAGGGCGATGTCGCCCGTTCCCGGCGCGCCGGCGGTGGCGGAGACACTCGCTCCGATCTGAAGCGTGCCACCAGTGACGGTTGTTCCGCCGGTGTAGCCTGCATTGGTGGAAAGGATGAGCGTACCGGCGTTGACGGTCAGTCCGCCGGCGAAGCTCGTCGTGCCACCCAGCACGGTGGTGCCGGCGCCGCTCTTTGAAAACCCGCCGGTCCCGCCGACTGGGCCGCTGATGGTGAACGTTCCGGCGGTGACGTCGGCCGTTCCACCGCCGTTGAGCGTCAGCGTGCCGGTCGTTGCGGTGACCGTTCCGCTGAGCGATTTGATCGTGCCACCGTTGAGTTGAATGGGCTCACTCAGGCTGAAGCCGGTGATGTCGAGTGTCGCGCCGGCGGCGACGGCGGTGTTGCCGGAAGCAGTCCCCAAGGCGGCGGCGTTGCCGACCTTCAAAGTGCCGGCCGCGACGGTGATCGACCCGGTATAGGTCGCGTTCACACCCGACAGTGTCAGGACGCCCGCGCCCTGCTTTGTGACCGAACCCAAACCGCTGATGGAGTTGGCTGCGGTGAGGTCGTCGGGGCGATTGAAGACGAGTGCCGCGTTGTTGATGACATCCCCGGTTCCCAGTTGTCCGGCGAGCGGGGTCGATCCGTCGCCGATCTGGAGCGTGCCGCCGACGATGGACGTGACGCCATTGAAATCGTTGCCGCCGGTATTGGCGAGAATAAGGGTGCTTGTTCCCGTTTTCAGTAGGCTGGACGAGCCGCTGATTCTTCCGCTTCCGACGAAGGTGTAGGTTTTGGAGGAAGCATCGACCTTGATCGAAGCCGGCGTCAGTGGCGTCGTAGCGAAGAGCGAGATGGTGGTGGAACCTGTTGCCGAGTCGTCGAACACAACGCTATCGGTCCCTCCGGTGCCCTGGAGGTATTTCGTTGCGCCGCCGCCGGCCAGAGCCCAGTTGGCAGTGCCGGTAGCGCCTGTGCCGTCGGGGTCAAGGTCCCAGACCGCATCGACTGCGCCGGTCCAGCGCGGCAGATCGAAAGAGTTGATCTTCAACCGCACGACGCCGGGTGCATCGACCAGTTCTGCCGACACGCGTGCCGGCAGGGAACCCAGCGAGAGCCCGGCAAAGCCGGAACCGCCGATGCTTCCGGCGTAATCGATCAGGTCGAAAGCGCCGATCGCCAGCCCGGTCGCGGCGACGTTGATCTGGTTCACGGCGGCGGTCGAGAAGGTCGTTGGCGTGATAGCGGCGACGGACGGATTGCCGAACCCGCCGAGGTTCAGCGAGAGCGAAGCCCCGGCGGCAAGTGTGAGCGATGGCGCGTTCAGGGTCTGCCCCGCCGAGGCGAGCGAGACGCCCAGCGAAGCACCGGTAGCAACGGAAATCGCACCATTGCCGGTCTGGGCTGTCGTGATGTTCAAGCGGCCGGTGTTGACGGTCGTCGATCCGCCGTAGTTGTTCGCCCCGGAAAGGGTCCAGGTGCCAGCGCCTTCCTTGACGACTGAAATCTTGAATCCGGCGTTGTCGTTGACCAGGCCGTTGATCGTTCCGGAGGTGGCGGCAGCGGCGTCGAGCGTAAGAACCCGGTCCGCGCCCGCCGATGCGGTCGGGGTGATGTTTCCGTTGATCGCGAGCGACCCGGCGGCGATGCCGATGCGGGTGTGGCCTCCGCCAAAGCCCCCGCCGGCCAGGCCGATGGTGCCGCCGATGATGTTGGTGCCGCCGGCGTTGAGGATGGCAGGCGCGGTCGCGTCATCGTTGCTGGTGACGAGCGCGATCGATGCATCGAGTCCGAACCCTGCCGCGGCGTTGAGGCGCAGGCTGGGGGCTGCTGCACCGGCCGTGCTGAGTGACACCGTTTTGGTGCCGGTGCCCAGGGCGCTGCCGTTGGTGATCGTCACCTGGCCGCTTTGCACGTCCAGGTTGCCGGCGAAGGAATTGCTTTTGTCCAGCGTCAGACTGCCGGTGCCGGTCTTGACCAGTGACAGATTGTTCTCGTTGGTGCCAACGCCGCCGAAGATCGGCGACGCGGTGATCGCCGCTGAGTTGTTGATCGTGAGGACGGAGTTGCTGGTATGTCCACCCACGACGGCGTTGGCGGCGCCGGTGCCGGAGATCGTCAGGTTGGTGACGGTCTGGTTGCTCGCAGCGGCGGCGTCGCCGAGCTGCACAATGCCGCTGTTGGCGGCATTGCCGAAGGTTAACCCTCCGGCGACCGAAAGCCGGTTGTCGCCGCCGGCGAGAACGAGCCGCCCGTTATTGATGCGGGTGCCGCCGGTCCAGGTGTTGGCGGCGGTGAGGGTCAGGGTGCCGGCGTTGCCCTTGGTCAAGCTGGCGGTACCCAGAGGACCGGTCTGCAAGGCGGTGGCGAACGTGGTATTGACGCCGGCAGTGTTAGTGACGTTGACCGAAAGTGCCGCACCGTCGGCGAGCTTGATCAGGGCCGACAGGTCGTCCTCGTGACCGTTCCACGTGAGGCCCGTCGTACCGCTGGCGGTGACGAGATTGCCGTTGAGCGCGCCGGATGATTGGACCTTCCAGCTGGACCGGCTCGGATGGGCTGCCCGTTTGACGATGCCTTTCCACCCAACGCACTCGCCCGCGACCGGTGGTCGCGGGCGAGTGGCACCAACCCATCTTAGAACTGCAACGTCTTTTCAAATCTAGCTTTACAGCTGAAGCTGGAACTGTGCGCGGAAGACGAATTGCTGGTCGTTGCCCGCCAGTACGCCGATGCCGGTCTGTGTCGATGGGGCTCCGTCCGGAAGGAAGGTGGCATCGACCGTGATCTTGGCGCGGTGCAGCGCCGACCCATCCTTGCCAAGGAAGTAGTTCACGCCGACGGTGATCTCATTGAAGGTATCGTCATCCGTGAAGTTGTCGTCGAGCAGAAGCACGTCGTACCGGCCGAAGACTTCCCACGCCGGAGCGACGAGGTAGCCGACCTGTCCGAAGACACCGTAATCGGAACGGTTGCCCGCGCCGGTGTTGGCAAAGTTGCCGACGATGCCGGCGAAAGCATTCAGGCCCCAGGCGGTTTCATACTGGGCGTCGATCCCGGCGATGGTCGTATCGAGATCGCCGCGCTGGGTCCAGTCCAGGCCACCGCCGACGACCAGAAGGTCTTCCTTGTTCCCCTTGGCGGTGAAGTCCCGGTAGTTGGCCCAGTCGCCGAAGAGTTTGTATTCGAACCGGCCGCCGGCACCGAAGTTGGCCGGGTTGGCCGTGGTACCGACGAAATCGCGGAAGTCGGTGTTCTTGGAGTTTGCACCATCGTGCAGCGCGACTTCGGCCCGGATGGGGTTGTTCTTGGTGCCGCCGTAGGTCACGCTGACGCCCTGAACACGATCGGTAAGGTTGCCACCAATGACGGTGTCGACCAGTGTACGGTCAACGGCGAGCTGGTTGGTGAACGAGATGTCCTTCTCGTGCGACCAGGATTCCTTGAACTGGCCGACCTTGACCGAGATCTCGGGAGTGATCTTGTAAGCGGCCCAGGCGTCCAGCAGCGTCACCGCGCCGCCCTGGCGATTGGTATCCCAAACGAAACTGTACGTCAGATCTGGCGTGACGACATGGCCGTCGAAGCGGAACCTTGCCCGGCGAATCTCGAAGCCGGCGACCGTCTCGTCGTCGCTGCCCGAATCATTGGTGTTGCTGACGCCCCGGAACTGGAAGATGGCTGAAGGCTTGAACAGGAAGTTGCCGTCCTCGCTCTTGATGAAGAAGCCCTTGTCATAGCCGGCGGTCAGGCCACCCTCAGCGAGCATCTGACTGCGCTTGTTCGCATCCCTCGCGACGGCATCAATCGTGGCGTCAACCTGTCTGGCCGCGGCAGCGTCGGCTCGCTTCTGTTCTTCGGTCGCCTGCACGCGCGACTCGAGCAGCTCGATGCGCTTCTGCAAGTCCTCGTAGGACGGCTTTGTGTCTGCCAACGCAACGACCGGCGTTGCGACGATTGCAACCGTCGCGACAAGCCAATTGCTCGCCCGACGCCGCTGGTTCCTGCTAGTCATCTGGATCTCCTTGGGTGGCTTGAAGCCACCTCCCTGTGGCGCGATGGCGCCGGCTGGCGGCAACTTCACCGGTCGACGAGACCTTGGTGGTTTCCGCCACTAAATTGAGTTTCTTGGTACCTGGAAGAGCTATCGATCCGGGATTGGCGCCCGGACCGATGCCCGTCCTGACTCAGATCGAATAGTCTTCGCCGAAGACACGCAGCGATTTGAGGTGCGCCCAGACCTCGTCGCCGGCCTTGATCTTGAGTTCGCGATATCGCGTCTTGGTCAGTTCCACTTCGACCGCGTCGTTGGTGTCGATCCGCTCGGCATGGAGGCGGACAATCGGCCCGGCCGCGCTCACGTGGAGCACCCGGACACGCACGGCAGGGAATCCGTTCGGCTGAGAAGACAGATCGATCTCGTGCGGCCGAACGAAGGCCGTCGCCGAGGCGCGGTCGGGCGAATCGGTCGATGTCACGATGCCGTCGGCCGACATCGGGAACGCGGCATCGCCGATCCGGACGGCTCCCTCGTGGACCCGTCCGTGGAAGAGGTTCACCGTTCCCAGGAACTGGTAGACGAAAGGGGAAGCCGGCCGCTCGTAAACGGCTTCAGGTGTATCGAGCTGCTCGATGCGCCCATGGTTCATCACCGCTACGCGGTCGGCGACTTCGAGCGCTTCTTCCTGGTCGTGGGTCACGAACACGCTGGTGATGTGGACCTCATCGTGCAGTCGACGGAGCCAGCGACGCAGCTCGCGACGAACGCGGGCGTCGAGGGCGCCAAACGGCTCGTCCAGCAGCAGAACCTTGGGTTCCACCGCCAGCGCGCGGGCGAGCGCCACCCGCTGCCGTTGCCCGCCCGACAGTTGAGAGGGGTAGCGTTTGGCCAGCGTATCGAGCTGCACGAGTTTGAGCAGGCTGTGGACCCGGTCGGCGATCTCGCTGCGGCGGGGCCGCAATCGCCAGGGACGGGCGCGCAGGCCGAACGCGACGTTCTCAAAGACCGTCATGTGCTTGAACAGCGCATAGTGCTGAAAGACGAAGCCCACCTTCCTCGCTGACACGTGGTAATCCGCGACGTCTTCGCCCCAGAAGTTGATCCGCCCGCCGGGGTCGGCCTGTTCGAGGCCTGCGATAATGCGCAGCAGGGTCGTCTTGCCCGAGCCACTCGGCCCGAGCAGCGCGACAAGCTCGCCCGTCTTGATCTCGATGGAGACGTTGTCGAGCGCTTTAAACGTCCCGAAGGACTTGGTGACGTTTTGGACTTCAATGCTCATAAGCTGATTCTGCAAGGACCGCGGCGTTCGGCGCTTCGTGTATCAGGCGGCTGCACGGGGCCTCCCGTGTTTCGCCGTCTGGCTTAATGACCAGGTGCCGCGCGCGCGACCTTCTGATCGTCGGAGCTGGTCCGCCTGGTCATCCATTCGACAAACGTCTTAAGAACCAGCGTCAGGACGGCGGTGAAGGCCAACAGCGATGCGACGGTGAATGCGGGCTGGGTTCGGTAGGACTGCCAGATCTTTTCGATGCGAAGGGGTATGGTGTCATTGGCATCGAGATGGCCGGACACGACCGACACCGCGCCGAACTCACCGAGCGCGCGAGCCGAGCAGAGAATGGCTCCGTAAAGCAGGCCCCACTTGATGCTCGGAAGCGTCACCCGCCGGAACGTGTACCATCCGCCCGCCCCCAGGGTCAGCGCCGCATGCTCGGCTTCGGCGCCCTGCGATTCCATGAGCGGTATCAGGTTCCGCGCGACGAACGGGAACGTCACAAAGATTGACGCCAGCACGATCGACAGGTGGGTGAAGATGACACCCTCGTTCATTCTCGCAGCGCCGATCGGCCACCAGTGTTCGACGGAGAAGCCGCGCCAGAAGAGTGATGTCGGATCAGGCCACTTCCAATCGGTGGGGAGCAACCAGCGCCAGCCGGGATTGGGCTGCGTGTACGCGTAGATCACGATCGCCGCGAAAACCAGCAGGGAAGCCCATCTGACGATGCGGCGGACCTTGAGCGAAAACGGCTCGCGTTCCTTCAGTTCCGGATAGAACCAGACCAATGCTGCGTGCGACGCCAGCAACACAGACCAGCCGGCCAGCAACAGCGGTGGCAGCCAGAGCAGGGCCCGAATCGCCGGCGCCAGCCACACCGCCCGGTCGGACTTGGCCACATCGGCCAGGAACCCTTGAGCACCGAACAGGAGAACGAAAATCAGTCCCGAAACGACGGGCGATACCGAGAACGGAAGCTCCGTGATTGCAATGAGCAGCGATCGGCCCTTGAACTTGAACTTCGTCACGGACCACGCGAACGCCACCCCGAAGAAGATGTTCAGCGGGACAACGACTGCAGCGATGCAAAGCGTCAGCCGGACGGAGGCCCAGTTCTGCCTGGCACTGTCGGGTAAAGCCAGAATCGCGGATTGTTCGCGCATGAGCAGCCGACGCTCGTCGTTGAATGCACGCCGCTTCAGGAGCGGAAGACTGTTGATTTCATCGAGCCGGGCTTCGATCTGTGCGAGCCTGGCCTGGTCGATCGGTGGCGGGAAGAAGACGTCGCGATAAGACTGCCAGCCGTTGGACAGTGCCTGCGCGAAGACATTGGCCGCCGGCACGATGACGAACAGCGTCAGGAACGCGACGGCGATGGTCGTCAGGGCGATGCGCGGGAATCCTATGCCGGATTGGATTCGGCGAGGCGTGATAGCCGGCGAGACGGAACTATGCTGGATTGAAGTCATATCGCGATTGCAGGGGAACAATTCGTGGCAAAGGCAGTAGCACCCCGCCGCCGGTCACTGATTCACCAGGTCATCTGGCCTGCCGATTGGCCCACCACTGGAGCACGTTCACCAGCAACAGAACGAGCAGCGCGACACCCAGCAGCACCACTCCGATTGCGGTCGCCTGGGCGTAACGGTACTCCTCCAGCTGTTGCATGATCTGAACCGGGGCGATCTGGCTCTTACCCGGGATGTTGCCGGTCACGAAGATGACAGATCCGTACTCGCCGACCGATCGGGCGAATGCCAATGCCATTCCGCTGAGCCAGGCCGGCATCAGTTCCGGCATGATGACTCGGCGGAACGTAAGCCAGTTGCTCGCTCCCAGGCTGTGGGCGGCCTGCTCGGTCTCGATCTCCCACTCCTGCAGCACCGGCTGGACGGTTCGAATGACGAACGGAAGACTTACGAACGTCAGCATCAGCACGACACGCAATTCGTTGAGACCGGACAATGTCCGCGGCCCCAGCGTCAATGCGTCAATCCGACCAGCGGTTGAGTTCCAGGCGGCCGTCACCCAGTCGCCGATAAGAATCTGCTCGATCCAGGGCATTCCTGCGTACAGGCTGCCGAAAGTCAGCCCCGCGACGGCCGTCGGCAGCGCGAACGGAAAGTCGACCACCGCGTCGAAGAGCCGGCAGCCAGGAAACGGACAGCGGACCAGCACCCAGGCAATAATCAGGCCGAACAGCCCATTGATCAGCGCCGCGGCCGCAGAGGCCTGAAACGTCAATCGATACGAGGCCCGGACGACATCGCTGTTAGCGGTTTTCCAGAAGTCATCCCAACTCAACTGCGCGGACTTCAGGATCAGTGCGGCCAACGGCAGCAGCACGATGATCGAGAGATAGAACATCGAGTACCCCATCGCGAAGGGGAACCCGGGAAGTACACGTCGACGCTTGGACATGAATTCACCGTCGCCGGGAAGCGGGCTGGTGTCGGTCTTTCAAATGGCACGGTACGGCTGTGCCCCCGACGGCCTGGCCCGCCTCCCGGCTTTCGTGGGAAGGGAGGAAACGGCTCGATATTGCGACCCTTACTTGACGGCGTAGATCTGATCGAACACACCGCCATCTGCGAAGAATGCCTTGGTGGCCTTGTCCCAGCCGCCGAACGTCTCGTCGATCGTGAACAGCTGGATCTTCGGCAGCGAGTCGCTGTAGCGGGCCAGCACTTCGGTGTCACGCGGGCGGTAGTGCAGCTGGCCGGCGACATCCTGCACTTCCTTGGTGTAGAGGAAGTTCAGGTACGCCTCGGCGATCTTGCGGGTGCCCTTGGCGTCGACCGTCTTGTCGACGATCGCCACCTGCGGCTCGGCCAGAATGCTGACCGGCGGATAGATGATGTCGAACTTATCCTTGCCGAACTCTTCGAGGACCAGGTGCGCTTCATTCTCCCAGTTCAGCAGCACGTCGCCGACATTCTTCTGGGCGAAGGTCACGGTCGAGCCGCGAGCGCCGCTGTCGAGCACCGGTACGTTCTTGTAAAGCGCTGCGACGTAGGCGCGGGCTTCTGCGCTGTTGTAAGCCGGGTGATCCTTCGCGGCAGCGGCTGCATCGGTCGACGCCTTGACCTGATCGGCCTTGGAAAGGTCATACGTCTTGGCCTTGGCCGCATCGCCCCAGCCGGCAAGAAACGCCCAGCGCGCTGCTCCGCTGGTCTTGGGGTTGGCAACGATCACCTGGTTGCCCTGCTTGACCAGGTCGGCCCAGGTCTTGATCCCCTTGGGGTTGCCCTTGCGAACGACAAAGACGATGGTCGAGGTGTATGGGCTGGAGTTTCCGGGGAACTCCTTCTCCCAGCCCTTCTCGATCAGACCGGCTTTCTCGATCGCGGTGATGTCATACCCCAGGGCGAGTGTGACAACGTCAGCCTTGAGGCCGTCGACCACCGACCGCGCCTGCTTGCTCGACCCGCCGTGCGACTGCTCGATCTTTACGTCAACGCCGGCGGTTGATTTGTACTGCTTGGCGAAGAGGCGATTGACCTCGTCATAGAGCTCTCGGGTGGGGTCGTAGGAGACGTTCAGCAGCGTAGCGCTCTTCTCCTGCGCCGAAGCGTGATGCACGAAACCGATCGCGGACAACGCCAGCACAGCCGGCGCGACAATCTTTTTCAGTAAACGCATGGTTCCAGTTCCTTTCATTCAGACAGGTGCCAAAAGTGAATCTCTCAGTGCGGGCGGCGTCGGCCGGTACCGCGGACAGGCAAATCGGAACGTCAGATCCCCAGCCCCCCTTCCAGGTACGGCTCGCTGGGGGTGTAACGGTCCAACCTCGCCGAGACCGCGGCCGCGAGCGACCGGAGGACCGACGGCGGTACGTCCCCCATGCCGCTGTCGGCAATCAGTTCCTCAACCGCCAGCGACACCAGCGCCTGGGCCTCGCGGAAGCCGCGCCGGCGGCCGGTTTCGAAGCCGTGTCTCTCGTACAGATCGAAGACGCCGCCGATCGCAGCCGTCGGGGCATCGGGAAGCTCAATCACTTCAATGCCATCGTCGGAAACATCGCCCGAAGGGCCCGCCGCCAAAGCAGGGGCTGGCGCACGTAAAACAACGCTTGTCGATTGCATGGGACTGACCGGTAGAAAGCTGGCAGTACAAGTGGAGGTCTGCCACGGCGGTCGTCCCGATCGATCATTCGAGCAGTCGACCCAAGGTGGCACCAACGGCGGTTCCCCGGCCGGGAACGGCGACGGAGAAAAGTCCCGCCGTCGCCGCCGCGCCGGGACTTCTACACCCGGCCGACCGACCGACGGATGCCCCGATCCGAGCCGCCCGCCGCCAGTCGCGAATGAGTGTGCTGTCGGAGTACTCGTTCATCCGGGCCAGATCGCGCTGATCGATTGCGACCGGAGTTGTCCCCAGTGCCGGGCCGATTCCCGTGATCGCCTGGATGTCTGTCCGCGTCGCCAGCAGGACAATGACCGACAAACCCAGAGCTCGCGCGATCTCGACCAGCGTCGACAACCTCGGGTCCGCGTGTCCGGTCTCGATCTGAGCAATCGTCGCCCGACTCACCCCCGACCGAGCGGCCAGGTCATTCTGCGTCAACCCCGCCAAGTCGCGGGCGATGACAAGGTTTCGCGCAACGACGACTGCGTGCGGCTCGAGTCGCTGGGGGGCGACAACGTCGTTGTCGGCGGGAGCGAGGTTGCGACGGGCGTTCGACATCATCAATTCCTACCAGTACAGTCGTTTTAGTAGGAGATTGGCAGAAGTCTACCCACAAATCCACCGCTTGCAAGATGGTACCAGCGACAATGATGTCTAAAGGAGTCTACGTTTTGCCTACTTCGAGCGTCTTAATGGAGGCGTAACGCCATGTTGCGAAAACGTTTATGTAATTTGTACGCACTATCGAAACCACTGCAAGTCGATCATTCTGGACATTCCTACAAATCCTATAGACTATTAAAGTCGAACGCGCTATCTTGTCCGCTACTCCAAGAGGACAGCCCCAATGATCTTCCATGGTCTGGTATCCCCGTCGCACGCCCCTCGCCACCCTGCCATGGACCAGGCTCGACCTCTGCGCCGCTCCTTGTCGACCATCATTCTTCAATCGGTCACGAGGGGGCGGCGGCCGCGCGGTTCATCGACCGTCGGTAGCGTTGAAGCGAGGCGGGTTCTCAGCCGCATCGAGTCTTTTGGCTATCGAGTCGACGTTACGTTCGTGAGTTCCTCTCCCTATGACATTCTCCGGATGATCGCTCGCAGCGATTGGTCAGGCAGTGTTCATCGTGTTGAGCAAATCGTGCCTGCCACGGGGGACGTAGCACTTACCGGGGCAAACCTTCTGCTCGAGAAAGTGTCGTGCGAGCTCGAGGGCTGAGTGGGGTGTTGCCCTGCGGCACTTGACCGCCTGGGCCTGCTGCCGACACAGCTTACGAGCATCACCGGATATTCGACGTAGACAGGATCACCCTGTCCGTCTACAGTCGTGGTGGTTGGTCCGCTGATCGAATCAGATTCGCCCGCAGCTTCATTTCTGCCCGCCGTCTCTTTTCCAATCGCCCTCCTGCCTGTTCGGGCCGATATGTCGGTCCCTTTCGTCCGACCTCGAAAGTAAAAACGCGGGTCATTTTGCCCATTCTCATAAGGAGAATCTCATGGGTAAGAAGTTGTATGTTGGAAATCTGAGCTACGACGTGGATTCCTCGGCCCTGGGGGAGATGTTCACCCCACACGGGACCGTCGAAAGCTCGCAGATCATCACCGATCGTGACACGGGCAAGAGCAAGGGCTTTGGCTTCGTGGAAATGGGCAGCGACAAGGAAGCCCAGGCGGCGATCGGCGCCATGAACGGACAGGACAGCGGCGGCCGCGCCCTGACCGTCAATGAAGCCAAGCCGAAGGAAAACCGCACCGGCGGCGGTGGCGGCGGCGGTAGCCGTGGCGGCTACGGCGGCGGCGGTGGTGGCTACGGCGGCGGCAATCGCGATCGCTGATCTCACCGATCAACTTTTGCCGGAGAGAGCCGCATCGCTGCGGCTCTTTCCATTTAATAGGACTGACCTGTCAACGAAAGTGAGCTGTTGTTGAACGTTCCCGGAATCACCAAAGGCCTGCAGCAACTTTCGTTCTGGAAGCGGTCGACCTTCGTCGCACCGCGATCACCGTTGACGGGCGAAGAAGCGCCGCTGCGGTCGGAGTTGTTCAGCGTCGACCAGTTGCAGCACCACGCCCGCCGGCTTGCCGAATCGCACGAATTGGCGACCTCAGGCGCTCCAGACAAGCTCATCGGTCGTCTGCACGACAACGAACATGTGCTGGTCCAGACGTACGATCTGCTGACGGCCGCCGTCGCCGCCGACCGGCGGATTTCGCCGGCCGCCGAGTGGCTGCTCGACAACTTCTACCTCATTGAAGAACAGATTCGCACGGCCAGGCGGCATCTGCCGCGGTCCTACGGCCGCGAACTACCGCGCCTCGCTCGGGGCTCCAACGCGACGTTGCCGCGGGTCTATGCGATTGCCCTTGAACTGATCTCCCACGTGGACGGCCGGCTCGATGCCGTCAGCCTGGATGCTTTCGTCGCGTCGTACCAGACCGTACAGCCGTTGAAGCTCGGCGAGCTCTGGGCCGTGCCGATCGTGCTGCGGCTGGCGCTGATTGAGAACCTTCGCCGGGTGGCGGTACGGATCAGCTCGACGCGGCGCGATCGCGATTCGGCGATCGACTGGGCCGAGCGCATGGTGAGCGTGGTCGAGCGGGCCCCGACCAACCTGATCCTCGTGCTGGCCGACATGGCCCGGGCCGATCCGCCTTTGACCGGCGCGTTCCTCGCCGAACTGACGCGCCATCTGCAGGGGCAGAGTCCGTACTTCGGTTTTGCGACTGGGTGGCTCGAACAGCGACTGTCGGAACAGGGGCAGACAATCGAGCAACTCGTCCGCGCCGACGCCAACGCGCAGGCGGCCGACCAGGTGTCGATCGGCAACAGCATCACCAGTCTGCGTTTTCTCAGTTCGACCGACTGGCGCGACTTCGTCGAACGGCACAGCGTGGTCGAAAAGACGCTGCAAGGCGATCCGGCCGGCGTTTACAGCAGCATGGAGTTCGCTACCCGCGACCGCTATCGCCATGGCGTGGAAGAAATCGCCCGCCACAGCAGGCAACCCGAGCAGGAAGTGGCTCGCCGGGCGATCGGGCTTGCCGACGCCGAGGCCGGCGGCCAGCAAGGCGGGCCTGCGTCGCACGTCGGCTATTACCTGATCGGCAAAGGCCGCCGCACGCTCGAACGCGCCGCCGGCATGCGTCGCTCCGTCCGCAAGGTCGCGGCAAGCGTCGCAGCGAGCTTCCCGCTGGCGTTCTATCTGGTGCCGGTGACCGTCATCGCCGCGGCGGCGACGGCCGGCTTTGTCGCAGTCGTGCTGGCATCGGGCGTCGGCGTCGTGACGGCCACGCTGCTGGGTGTCGCCGCAGCGATGTGCGCGGCGCACCTGGGCATCGGCGTCGTTAACTGGTGCGCCAGCGTGCTGGTCGATGCCAGGCCGCTTCCGAAGCTCGACTTTCGCAAGGGCATTCCGGCGACGCACCGTGCGCTCGTGGTCGTGCCGACGATGCTATCGAGCGCCGACGCGATCGACGATCTGCTGGACGGCCTGGAGGTGCGATATCTCGCCAACCGCGACGAGAACCTGCACTTCGGCCTGCTCACCGACTATGAAGACGCCGCCACCGAGACCCGGCCCGGCGACGAAGCGTTGCTGAAGCGGGCGGTCGACGGGATCGAGCAGCTCAATCGAAAGTACGAGGACACCCGGACGGACATCTTCTTTCTCTTCCACCGGCCGCGCCGTTGGAACGAGCAGGAAGGCGTCTGGATGGGCTACGAGCGGAAGCGCGGCAAGCTCGCCGAGCTGAACGCCCTGCTGCGCGCCCAGCGCCAAGGCGCGTCCCCGCCGGCCGACCGATTCTCGCGCATCGTCGGCGATATCGCGCGGCTTGCCGACGTGCGGTACGTGATCACGCTGGATACCGACACTCAGCTTCCGCGCGATTCGGCCCGGCAGATGACCGGCGCGATGGCGCATCCGCTGAACCGGCCGGTGTTCGACCCGGCGCGGGGCCGTGTCGTCGAAGGCTACGCCATTCTCCAGCCCCGGGTCGGCGTCAGCCTGCCCGACGCGCAGGGAAGCTGGTTCGTCCGACTGTTCGCCGGCGAGACCGGCATCGATCCCTACACCCGCGTCGTCTCCGACCTGTACCAGGACGGCTTCGGCGAAGGCTCGTTCATCGGCAAGGGGATCTACGACATCGACGCGTTCGAGCAGAGCTGCGGCGACTTCCCCGAGAATGCGATCCTGAGCCACGACCTGCTCGAAAGCGCCTACGCCCGCTCGGCCTTGCTGAGCGATGTCGAACTCTACGAGGCCTACCCGACGCGCTACCCGGCAGATGTGAGTCGGCGACACCGCTGGATTCGCGGCGACTGGCAGATCGCCGGCTGGCTGATGCCCCGGGTGCCTTCCGGCAAATCCGGCAAGGTGCCCAACCCGGTCTCGGCCCTGTCATGGTGGAAGATCTTCGACAACCTGCGGCGGAGCCTGGTTCCCGTCGCCATGCTCGTGCTGTTGCTGTTGTCGTGGCTGGCCGCCCCGCAGGCTGCCCTGGCGGCTACCGCGCTGGTACTGGCGGCGATCATGGCCGGGGGCGTGCTTTCGACTTTGCACGCGATGGTCCGCAAGCCGTCCGATGTGCCGCTCATCGCCCATTTGCGGCTGACCGCGCGCGGCTTCGGCAAGCAGTTGGCCCAGCTCCTGTTCTCGCTCGTCTTCCTCCCGTATGACGCCTGGATCAGCATCGACGCGGTGGCGCGGACGGCCGTCCGCATGCTCTGGACGCGGCGGAACCTCCTGGAATGGAAGACCTCGAGCGATGCCCAGCGCAGCGCCCGGACAGACCTGATCGGCTTCTTCCGGTCGATGGGCTTCGCGCCGGCGCTGGCGATCATCACCGCGACGGTTCTCGCCCTGCTCCGCCCGGACATGCTACTCATCGCCGGGCCGGTGCTGTACCTCTGGGTTGTATCGCCGATTGTCGCCTGGTGGCTCAGCCGTCCGATCCGGCCGACACCGGTCCGTCTGACCGACGAGCAGCGCGGCTTCCTGGAAAAGGTCGGCCGGCGCACCTGGCGGTACTTCGAAACGTTCGTCACGGCAGACAGCAACTGGCTCGCGCCCGACAACTTTCAGGAGCACCCGACGGCGGTCGTAGCCCCGCGCACCAGCCCGACCAACATCGGCATGGGACTGCTCGCCGACCTTGCCGCGTACGACTTCGGCTACTGCTCGGTCGCCCGGCTGCTCGACCGCACGGAAAAGACCTTCTCCACGCTCGGCCGGATGGAGCGATATCGCGGGCACTTCTACAACTGGTACGACACGCGATCGCTTCGGCCCTTGTCGCCGGCGTATGTATCGATGGTCGACAGTGGAAATCTTGCCGGGCATCTGCTGGTGCTCCGCCGGGGCTTGCTGGAGATTGCCGATGCGCCGGTGCTGCCGCCCCGCATCTTCGGTGGGTTGCGCGACACAATACGCGTACTGCTCGATTCGGCCCGCGGCGTTTACCCGCCGGCGGCAGCGGCGCAGCAAGTTGCGGTCACTGGCGACGTGCTGCGCCGGCTTGAACGCATCGACGCCGAGCTGGGCAAGGCACCGACCACGCTGCGTGCCTCGCTGGCGCTGCTGTCCCGACTGCAGGCGTCCGCCTCGGACATCGCCGACGCCGTCGGACAGATCGGCGAAACCCGCTGGTGGGTCGATGCCTTCGAGCGGTCGTGCGCCGACCATCACACCGACCTTCTGCACGCGGCCGCCTGGGCCGCCCTGCCGGCAATCATTCCGGCGGGCGATGCGGCGCCGGCCCCCCTGCACAAGCTGCACGAAGCCCTGGGCCGGCTTGATGCCGGGCTGAGCCTGGGAGAGGTGGCCCGACTGCCGGCCGTCCTGGTGCCGCTGATTGATTCGGCCGTGCAGGCATCCGAAGGCGATAACGCGATGGTCGCCGCGCTGGACGAACTCCGCCGTGCCGTCGCTACGTCGTCGCACCATGCGACCAGCCGCATCAGGGCGCTGCAGGACATCGCCGAGCAGTGCCAGGATCTGGCCGACATGGACGTGTCGTTTCTGTACGACTCGTCGCGCGACCTGTTTTCCATCGGATACAACGTTACCGACCAGCGGCTCGACGGCGGGTACTACGACCTGCTGGCGTCCGAGGCACGGTTGGGCAGCTTCGTTGCCATCGCACAGGGACAGGTAGGCCAGCAACACTGGTTCGCCCTCGGCCGTCTACTCACAGCGACGGGCGCCGTGCCGGCGCTGCTGAGCTGGAGCGGCTCGATGTTCGAGTTTCTCATGCCCCTGCTGGTCATGCCGACGTACGACAACACGCTGCTCGACCAGACCTACAAGGCGGTCGTCGGGCGGCAGATTCGTTACGGGAAGCAGCGCGGCGTGCCGTGGGGTATCTCGGAATCGGGCTACAACACCACCGACCAGCACCTGACCTACCAGTACCGCGCGTTCGGCGTGCCGGGACTGGGACTGAAACGCGGCCTGGCCGACGACCTGGTCATCGCCCCGTACGCGACCGCGATGGCGCTCATGGTGGCGCCGGAGGCGGCGTGCCGCAATCTCGAACGACTCGACGCCGACGGCCAACAGGGAGACTACGGCTTCTACGAGGCGATCGACTACACGCCGTCACGACTGACGCCCGGCGCCACCAGCGTCACGGTTCGGCAATTCATGGCTCACCACCAGGGTATGAGCCTCCTGTCGATCGCGTATGTGCTGCTCGACAAGCCGATGCAGCGACGGTTTGAATCCGACCCCATGCTTCGAGCGGCGGATCTGTTGCTGCAGGAGCGTATCCCCAAGGCATCGGCTCTCGCCTTCCCCCATGCCGCCGAGGCGGGCACACGCCATACGGCATCGGCGGAGGATGAAGGCACGATGCGCGTCTTCACCGACGTCGGCGGTGCCGCGCCGGAAGTGCATCTGCTATCCAACGGCCGCTACCACGTCGCGATCACCAGTGCCGGCGGCGGTTACAGTCGCTGGCGCGACACGGCCGTCACCCGCTGGCGCGAAGACGCGACCCGCGATGCCTGGGGCACCTTCTGCTACCTGCGCGATCTGGAGTCGGGTTTGCTCTGGTCGACGTCATGGCAGCCGACGCTCAAACCGTCGCGCAACTACGAAGCGATCTTCACGCAGGCCCGGGCGGAGTTTCGCCGTCGCGACGACGGCATCGAGACGCACAGCGAAATCAGCGTATCGCCCGAGGACGATATCGAGTTGCGGCGCGTGACGCTGATCAACCGGTCCGATTCCGTCCGAACGATCGAGGTCACCAGCTACGCCGAGGTCGTGCTTGCCGCGCGGTCGCAGGACCTGGCTCACCCGGCATTCAGCAACCTGTTTGTGCAGACCGAACTCGTTCGCGACCGCCAGGCAATCCTGTGCACGCGTCGGCCGCGATCGGCGGAGGAAAAGCCACCTTGGATGACACACCTGATGACGGTGCAGGGGACCGTTTCGGGCGAGGTGTCGTTCGAGACGGATCGCATGAAGTTCATCGGCCGTGGCCGGACGGTCGCCGCGCCGGCGGCGATGGAAGGCGTCGCGCCGCTTACCAACAGCGAGGGATCCGTCCTCGACCCGGTGATGAGCATCCGCCAGGTGGTACGCCTCTCCCCCGGCGAAACGGTGCGGATCGACCTGGTGACCGGCGTCGCCGAAACGCGCGACGCCGCCACCGCGATGATGGACAAGTACCACGATCCGCGCCTGGCCGATCGTGTGTTCGAACTGGCATGGACCCATGCCCACGTGTTGCTGCGGCAGTTGAACATCACCGAGGCCGACGCGCAGTCGTTCGGACGGCTCGCCGGATCGGTGATATATGCGTCGTCGCTCCGCCGTGCCAAGGCCGCCGTGCTGACGCGCAACCGGCGCGGGCAGTCAGGGCTCTGGGGCTATGGCATCTCCGGCGATCTGCCGATCGTGCTCGTGCGCATTCGCGACATCACGCGAATCGAACTGGTCCGCCAGGCGGTGCAGGCTCACGCCTACTGGCGGATGAAGGGACTTGCGGTCGACCTGGTGATCTGGAACGAGGACGACTCCGTCTACCGCCAGACCTCGCAGGACGCGATCATGAATCTCGTCGCCGCCAGCCCCGAGGCCGCGATGGTCGACAAGCCCGGCGGCATCTTCGTCCGTCGTGGCGAGCAGATGTCGGAAGAGGATCGCGCGCTGCTTCAGACCGTGGCGCGAGTGGTCCTGCTGGACGATGCCGGCACCCTGGCCGAGCAGGTCGAGCGGCGCGGCCGGGCCGAAGTTGCGATCCCCCCCTTCATGCCCGTGCGACGCAAGCCCGAGCCGCCGGTCGCGACGGAAGTCCCCGATAGTGAACTGATGTTCTTTAATGGGCTCGGCGGGTTCAGCAAGGACGGACGCGAGTACATCACCGTGCTTCGCCCGGGCCAGACCACGCCGGCGCCGTGGGTCAATGTCATCGCCAATCCGCACTTCGGAACGGTGATCTCCGAGAGCGGCGGCGCATACACCTGGGCTGAAAACAGCCACGAGTTCCGCATCACCCCCTGGTACAACGATCCGGTGTCGGACGTCAGCGGCGAGGCGTTCTACCTTCGGGACGAAGAGAGCGGCCGGTTTTGGTCGCCGTCGCCGCTGCCGGCCCGCGGGCACATGCCGTACGTCATCCGGCACGGTTTCGGCTACAGCATTTTCGAGTACGAAGAGGACGGCATCTCCAGCGAGCTATGTGTCTATGTCGCGACCGACGCTCCGGTGAAGTTTGCGAAGCTGCGCGTGACCAACCGCTCGGGTCGGGCGCGGCAGTTCTCCGCGACCGCGTACTGGGAGTGGGTGCTCGGCGAGCTGCGCGACAAGTCGCTCATGCACGTGCTGACCGAGTCAGACCCGGCCACCGGTGCGCTGTTCTCCCGCAATGCCTACAACACCGAGTTCCCCGGCCGGATCGCATTCGTCGACTGCAGCGAGACTGACCGCAGTGTGACCGCCGACCGGACCGAGTTCTTGGGTCGCAACGGCCGGCCCGCCTCCCCCGCCGCATTGCGCAGGGTCCGCCTGTCGGGCAGGCTCGGCGCCGGCCTCGACCCCTGCGCGGCGATCCAGGTTCCGTTCGCGCTCGATGACGGCCATACGAAGGAGATCATCTTCACCCTGGGCGTCGGCCACGACGAGGAACAGGCCCGGCACCTGATCCACCGGTTCCGCGGCATTGCCAATGCGCATCGTGCCCTGGAAGGCGTCTGGCACTACTGGAGCCATACGCTGGGCGCGGTCCACGTTGAGACGCCCGACCCTTCGGTCAACTTCCTGGCCAACGGCTGGCTCATCTACCAGACGCTCGCCTGCCGCATGTGGGCGCGGACCGGGTTCTACCAGTCCGGTGGTGCATTCGGCTTCCGCGATCAATTGCAGGACGCGATGGCCCTTGTTCACGCCGAGCCGGGGTTGTTCCGGGAACATCTTCTGCGCGCGGCAGGCCGGCAGTTCGCCGAAGGCGACGTTCAGCACTGGTGGCACCCTCCAGTTGGACGCGGCGTCCGCACGCACTTCTCCGACGACTACCTCTGGCTTCCGTACGCCGCCTGCCGTTACGTGTCGGTTACGGGAGACACTGCCGTCCTCGACGAGCAGGCACCGTTCCTGAACGCCCGACTTCTGCGGGCCGACGAAGAATCGTTCTACGACCTGCCGGGCGTCGGCGGCAGCGCTTCCCTGTACGAACACTGCGTTCGCGCCATCGACAACGGCCTTCGCTTCGGCAGCCATGGTCTGCCACTCATGGGCTGCGGCGACTGGAACGACGGCATGAACCTTGTCGGCCAGCACGGCAAGGGCGAAAGCGTCTGGCTGGCGTTCTTCCTGTTCGACGTGCTGAACCAATTCACCGATCTGGCCCGCCGTCGGGGCGATTTCGGCCTTGCCGATCGCTACACCGTAGAGGCTGGCCGCCTGCGCGGGCACATCGAAGGGAACGCCTGGGACGGGCAGTGGTACCGTCGCGCCTACTTCGACGACGGCACGCCGCTGGGATCTTCGACCAACGAAGAGTGTCAGATCGATGCGCTGCCGCAAAGCTGGTCGGTGCTGTCGGGCGCGGGCACGCGCGAGCGGTCGCAGATCGCGATGAAGAGCGTCGACCAACGGCTGGTCCGCGCCGACGACCGACAGATTCGCCTGTTCGATCCGCCGTTCGACAAATCGTCGCTCAATCCCGGCTACATCAAGGGTTACGTTCCGGGTGTTCGCGAAAACGGCGGGCAGTACACGCACGCCGCGATCTGGACCGTGATGGCGTTCGCCGCGATGGGCGACTCGGAGCGGGCGTGGGAACTATTCTCGATCATTAACCCGGTCAATCATGGTGCGACCGAGGCGGGAATCGCGAGGTATAAGGTCGAGCCGTACGTCATCGCAGCGGATGTCTATGGTGTTGCCCCGCATGTGGGGCGAGGTGGCTGGACGTGGTACACCGGTTCGGCGGGCTGGATGTATCGACTGATCACCGAATCGCTCCTGGGAATCACGCTGGAAGGCGACAGGCTCAAGGTCGTGCCGAAAATGCCACACTCGTGGACGTCCTTCAAGGTCCATTATCGATACCGAGATTCAGTGTATCACGTGACAGTCCGGTCGGATCTCACAACCGATTTCACTCGCGTTTTGGTGGACGCACGCGAGCAAGCTGAACCCTTACTCACACTCGCTAATGACGGCAGGGAACATCACGTTG